>JAFGSJ010000014.1 GCA_016934675.1 bacterium
GTGAGTATGGCTACGTCGATTTCCGTTCAACCCAGAACCCGAGCTGGACCAACCTGGTGACCTATTCGAGCACGACTTCGGACATGGCCCATGTCACGATTTCATTATTGGCCTATGCGGGTAACACCAATTGCCAGGTCCGGTTCCGGTATGTGGCCTATAACGGCTGGAACTGGGACCTTGATAATGTGTTGGTTTCAGGTGTTCAAACCGGTGCGTGCAACATGACGGTCTGCACGGGTGGTTGCTCGATGACCGTGGCTGTGACTCCGAACGGGACGACCACGGTCTGTACCGGGAACAATATCGTGTTCACGGCCACGCCGAGCGGCGGGACCTCCCCCTACAGCTATCAGTGGACCGAAGACGGTTCGGACATCGGTGGAGCGACCAATGCCACCCTGACCCGGAACTATGCGACGGCCCAATCGCACAGCTATAACTGTAAGATATCGGATGCGGGGGCCTGTGTCGATATTACCGATGGGACCGCTTCGATTGGGACCTGGGAACTCACGCCCGGTGCGCCCGTGATCAGTTCGGTAACGGACCTGAATGCCTGTGCATTGACCGGCGTTTCGATCACATTTACGGCCGGTTCGGGTGCTGCGAGTCACAATCTGTGGGTGGATGGTTCGCAGGCGGTGACGGGCATCACCAGTCCGTACACCTATGTGCCCGGCAATTCCTCGAGTCACAGTTACGTGGTCCGGGCGATCAACGGCAGTTGTTATGCCAACTCGAACGCCGTGGCTGGGACCGATGTCAATGACGGCGTCACCACTGTGCCGGTCATCACGAGTATCGTTGACAATGATCCTCTGGTCCAGGACGGCATTTTTATTAACTTCAACGCCGGTTCACCTGCGACCTCGCACAATTTATATCGAGACAGCAGCCTGGTTGTAACCGGTTATGTGTCCGGGGTTTTGTATAATCCGGGCGACACGAACAGCCATAATTATGTGGTCCGGGCGATCAATGGCAGTTGTTATGCCGACTCGACCGCCGTCGCGGCGACCGATGAAGAATCAACGATCGTTCCACCGGAGATCACGCCCATTGGCTGGAGTGGGACCGAGACGATAAGCTGGGCTGAAGAAGCGACCGCTACCAATGGCTATGTGCTCTATCGGGGAGTGCTGGACGATCTTCCTGATCTGTTAACCAGTACCACCGATTTCTGTATCCGTTGGACCGGGGCGAGTTCGAGCGATACGTCCGCAACGGTTCTGACCGAAACTGCCACGGTAGGCGACTGCTACTACTACCTGGTCGTGGGGGTCAATGGTGCCGGCCAGGGTTCAGCCGGATCTGCGACCGCCGGTGAACGACAGGTGAACGATACCGGTGTGTGTCCGTAGTTTCCGATAACCGAAATTGTTGAAAAGAGACCGGGTTATCCCGGTCTCTTTTTTTTTATCGGTTGCACAATGATTGGACGGGAAAGTTTTTACAACGAGCACAGGTAATTGGCTGGCCTTGGGAAACAAGCCGCTATCCGGGCAGAAGCTGGATTTCGATCTCGGAAGAACCGAGACGAATAATATCGCCGGTGAACAGTCGCGAGGAACTGATCAGGGAGCCATTCAGATATGTCCCATTCGCACTGGACAAATCTTTGAGGTAAGCGGTCCTGTAACTGACCAATTCGATTGCGGCATGCTTGCGTGAAACCTGATAATCATCCAGGGTCACTTCAGCCTGATTGCCCCGGCCCAGCACGATCAGGTTTTTTTTGAGCTTGAGTTCCTTGCCCGCCAGCGGTCCGGTCAGAATACGCAATCCGATCGCTCCAAGGGCCTGGCCAGTTGGTTTGATGCTGGCGGTCACAATGGTGGTCTTGAGGTCGTGTCCCTGTCTGGCTCCCAGACCAGGCTGTGCTTCTTCCGGCCCTGACTGCACTCCAGGGACCTTGTTTTTATCGGTTGTATCTTCACGCATCCCCGACGACTGACTTGGAGAGTCTGGTCCTCGGACTGTCGTAATGTGGTCTGGTTCAGGCGGGACCTCGCTATTGAGGTAATCCAGCTCAGTCACCAGAAAGAGCAATAAGCATTTACCCAACCTAATCTCGTCCGTCGAATGCAACTCATGACTCGAAACCTTGACTTTATTGACAAACGTGCCCTGTCTACTGTTCAGATCGCGGATGATAAAGATATCATCATAGACCTCGAGAACAGCATGCTGCGGTGAAATCGAGGGATGGTCTATCAGGATGTCCCCGATTTTACGGCCAATCCGGGTGAGCGGTGCCGTGATCTCGTAACGCTGACTGCCGCTCTGACCACCGGCAAACAAGGTCAGTGAAATTTTTTTGTTTACAGGCAAGGACAACTCACCATATTGATCGAGCTTGAGTGTGCCCATTCTGGATGTAGTCAATATCTCGTGTGCTGGTTTGACCTCAACTGACTTCAGGGGCAGTGTGATGATCTGGTTGCACTGCGGACAGAACAACTGCCTGGTACTTGCCAGACTGGCCTCATCAATCGTAAACGAAAAAGAACATCGGGGACACTCGAGACGCATGCTCTGTTACTCCCTCTCGGTCAGGAGGCACTGTGCTCCATAATTGAGTATACCATGTCCTGTCCGACGCTTCAAGCAAAACTGATGCGATTGGTGAGGGTTGACCCGGGGCTATGCCTGGATGGGCTTTTCAAAATGTTAGAAATAGAAATTCAAGCCCAGGTAGAGCATCAATGCGTTCGACTGTGGATCGGACAGGACTACATCACCATATTCGTTCTGCAGATCGAGAAAGACGTACCGGACGCTGCCATCCAGCTTAACCCCAAGACTGATCTCATATTCAGTCCCTGCTCCAAGATGATAACCGAACCGAACATCATTCTCCGTTTCGCTGCTTTGTCCCTCGGGTCTGAAGGTCAATGTATAAAAATATAAACCCACCCCACCAAAGAGGTTTAATGGTAATTGCTTCTCGGCAAATATAGTAAAGATCAAAGTTCCGGTTAACGGATAACTCCGGGCAATAGTGGTCGCATGATAGGATTTACCTTTGTATTCGAGATTTTCACTTGAGGTTTCATCCCGATAATCGAGAGCTATCTCATAACCGAAGGCCGGTGATAATTTATATCGATACTGACCGCCGATATAAAAACCAGTATCCATAATGCCACTGCTTTTGATAAAACCACCATGAAAACCCAGCGCGATTTCCTGAGCATGAGCGGTAGTCATACCCAGTGATAAAAAAAGAACAATAGCTATGCCAGATACCACGATTTTTGTGCAGGTCATTGATTGTCCTCCTGAGTTGAGTAGCTGTCTGCTGCCATGGTCACTATTTACGCTTAAGTTTATCGTTTTATCATGCAAAGATCAAGAGAGATCACATTGTTTATTGACTTTTATATTTGTGTTCTGGTAAGATGAAGAAAAGACAAAGATACAAACAGAAGCTACAATACGAA
This sequence comes from bacterium, assembly GCA_016934675.1. Lineage (GTDB taxonomy): Bacteria > CSSED10-310 > JAFGSJ01 > JAFGSJ01 > JAFGSJ01 > JAFGSJ01. The sequence continues at coordinate 3,447 of JAFGSJ010000014.1, forward strand.
ACGTTAACAGGGAAGTGATGGGATCATGAGAAAGACAATTCGTTTTTCCTTTTTCATTTTTGGTATCATTATGATTATCCTTTTTACCGTCTTACAATCGGTCCAATTTCCCTTCATCTCGAGTCTCATCATCTCGGTCTCGTTGATTTTTTTATTAACGGTACTTTTTTCGGTAGTTATTCTCAAGATTTTCACGACCAAGATCAATGAATTGGTCAATATGGCCCAGCAGATCTCGAAGGGAGATTTGAGTACATTAATCGGGGTCACATCGGAGGATGAGATTGGTGAATTGGCTGTGGCCTTCAATCGGATGGTCATGAAGTTGCAGCATATTGTCGAAGATGTCAAAGGGGCATCGACGAAGGTTTCCGAGCATGCGACCTCGCTGTATAATCTGGTCGAGGGTGTGAATTCATTTGCCGAAGAGGTTTCCTCGAAAGTTGGTCAGATCTCGATCGGTGCGGGCGAGCAGGTCAATTTCATCAACAGCACTTCGAAACTAATGCGTGAGATGGCCCAATCGGTCGAGATGATCGCGAGTATGGCCCAGAGTGCTTCAGAATCGGCGACAAAAACGGGTTATGCCGCCCAAAAGGGAGGCAAGGATGCCAAGTTAGCCACTCAGCAGATGGAAGAAGCATATAATAAAATCGAGAAATCGTCGGAATTGGTCCGAGGTTTTGAGAAAAGGACCCAGGAGATCGGCAAGATCGTGATCATGATCACCGGGATTTATCAGCAAACCCATTTATTGGCTTTGAATGCTACAATAGAGGCCGCCAAGGCGGGAGAATATGGTCGTGGTTTTGCGGTGGTAGCTGAAGAAGTCCGAAAGATGGCTGAGGAGGCCAAGAAATTTGCGGAGCAGATTGCGGCCCTGTCCGAGGACATTAACAAGGAAAGTAACCTGGTCTTGACCACGATCGAGGAGGGGACAGCCGAGGTCCGTGATGCTCGAAGTGTGGTGAACAAGACCGGGACCGCTTTGGAGGAAATTGTTTCCGTTGTTTTAAAAACGGTCACAAAGGTGCAGGAGATATCGGAGATTACACGTCAGCAGACCTTGAGTTCAGAAAAGATTGTTCAGGCCATGGATGATATTGCGCATGTAGCAGAAGACAATGCCCACAATTCTCAGGAAGCTTCATCGGCTGCTCAAAAACAGACTGCGGTTATCAATGAGATTGCATTATCAGCCGAGGAGATGAAGAAAATGGCCAGGATACTGCAGGAAAATATTGCCACATTTATTTTGGAAACGAACAATTCTCGGCGGGAGCGTGGTTATTTTCCTGAGAAGGTGGAGCATTCGGGGTCGAGCATTACTTAAACGGGCTCAAGTTAGGGGAGGTCACCCTGCAGATACTGTTATTTTCTTCGTCGGATGAGGAGTATGGGTTACAAATTGAAGGTTTAAAGATCATTCTTGAGGTTGAGCATATATGCCGTGTTCCCAAAGCGCCGGAATATATTTTGGGTGTAATCAATCATCGTGGACGGATCATTACCATTATCGATCTAGCCTTGTTGATGGGGTTGCAGAAAACAAATCTGGACAGTAACTCACGCATAATCGTGCTCGATTCGGACCTGGTTGAAGTGGGTTTAATGGTTTCGCATGTCTATGATTTTTATTCGGTTTCGATGGAGCAGTTGAAGGAATTACCGGCACAAACCGGCTCGGATCGGGATGATCGGTTTGTGCAGAAAATGGTCGAGTATAATACTTCGGTTATATCGATTGTGGACAAGAAGAGATTGGAGAACTATCTTTACGAATTGATGCTCTAGAATAAACGAATACTATTTTACCAGATAAGGGGGCTTATCGATGCCTGTGAGGATCCTGATTGTTGATGATGCGATTTTCATGAGATCCATGCTCAAGGACATTTTCCAGAAAAACAGTTTTGAGATCGCCGGTGAGGCAGAAAATGGTCGTGAGGCCGTAAAGAAGTATAAAGAATGCCATCCAGATCTCACGACTATGGATATTGTCATGCCTGAAATGAATGGCATTGAAGCGGTGAAAGAGATCATTAAGCTCGATCCGAATGCCAAAATCCTGATGTGCAGTGCTCTCGGACAAGAGGCATTAGTGACAGAATCGATTGAAGCTGGAGCCAAGGATTTCATTATTAAGCCATTTTCACCCAAAATGGTCCTGAAAGTTGTGAACCAAATCTTAAAGCAGTGAGTGTTCTATGGATATGTCAAAATATAAGGGCATGTTCATCGAGGAATCTCGAGAACATCTCAAAAACATCAACGCTCTCGTGCTTGATCTTGAGAAAGCTCCTGACAATAAAGCCTCGATCAATACTCTGTTTCGGGAATTTCATTCTATCAAAGGCATGGCGGCGTCGATGGGCTACTCACCCATAATGGAAATGAGTCATTCACTGGAAGACTTGCTGGATATCGCCAGAAAAAAGGAAGTCAGCCTGTCGAAATCTGCCTTATCGGTTATTTTTGCAGGCACAGATGCATTGGAAAGCATGGTTGAAGATATTGCTGCGGACCGGGAGATACAAGACCCTCACCAGGCAATGCTTGAACAGGTCCGTCATCAGGAACAGACATTGAAATCCGGTATTACTGAAGCCCAGGATACAACAGTTGAAGAAGGATTGACCTCGTTGGAATCTGGTGAAGACGAAATACTCGAAGCCCAGATTGTCGATGGTGAGGCCCCCGATAACCCTGCCAAAACTCCTAAAACTACTCAAAAAAAAAAGAATTAGGGCTCGAAGAAACAAAAACCGCCCCTGCCCTTGTTGATCGTCCCCATTCAATAAAAATCGCATCTTCTATCCGGATCGACACGGACCTGCTCGATGAGTTGGTTAATCTTGTCGGTGAATTAATCATCTCGAAGAGTCGATTGAGAGAGATCACTCGAAAGTATGATGATCGAGATTTAAACGCAACCTTATCGCAGCAGGAATTATTCATACTCAATCTTCATACGCTCTTAATGAAAGCCCGTTTGATGCCTTTTGATATCCTGGCCCAGCGTTTTCCGAGGATGGTTCGTGACATCAGCCAAAGAATGGGTAAGGAAATTGATTTTCAGATTATCGGTTCCGAGATTGAACTCGATCGTTCGATCCTGGAGAAACTCGGCGATCCCCTGGTCCACCTTCTCCGCAATTCCATCGATCATGGAATCGAGGCTCCCGAAGAGCGACAGAAAAAAGGTAAACCGCGAATGGGAAAAATAAGATTGATCGCTGAAAAGCAGCAGGAGGACATCCTTATCAAAATCGACGATGATGGTCAGGGCATCGATCCGAAGCAAATCATCCGGGTTGCATTGGATAAAAAACTCCTGACTCATGAGCAACTGACCACCTATTCCAAGGAAGACATTCTCATGTTGATCACGCGCTCCGGTTTTTCAACGGCTGCCGAGGTTTCTGAAATTTCCGGACGCGGTGTCGGTATGGATGTCGTCAAGCACACCATTGAATCAATCGGGGGATTGCTGCAAATTGATACGCAGCCGGACCAAGGCGCTACTTTCATTCTACGCATCCCGTTCACGATCGCCGTGATCAAGGTTTTACTCATGAGTTTTCAGCGTGCTCGATACGCCATTCCCATCAACCAGATCAGCAAAACCCTCGAGATACCGGCTTCCGATCTGGTCCATAAGAAAAATAAACTCTTACTCTCGTATAGTGGAAAATTGATCCAGGTTTTCCGCTTGAGTACTTTACTCGGTCTGGGCAATGACGATCGAGCTGAGCGGCTATCCTATCAATTGATCATGACCGAAATCAGGGGAAATTCTTACGGTATTATTGTCGATGATTTGATTGGTCAGGAGGAGGTTGTCGTGAAAGCACTGAACAAACCGCTCGAGACTATTCGGGGACTCTCGGGTGTCACCATTCTCGGTGATGGCGGGGTTGTCCTGATCCTGGATGTTTTCAATTTGATCTAATCCCGGATACCCCGCTCTCTTCAGACTCACGATGCTGATTGTGACTTCCGGATATATTCTGAATATTGTCCTGGTCGACCCCCTCGTGAATCGGGTCATGAATACCTCTTCGGCTTGTATTTTCATCGAAAATAACGTATATAAGATTGAAAAAACGAAGGCTTGTCCTTCAAGGTATTCTTAGAATTATCGCAGCATATCGAAGGTCATAACGTGTCATTATGATACTGAGCAGGCTTGAAATTGATTATTTAAAGGAACTGACGACCATCTGTGTCGGCTCTGTGGCAAACAGGATGGCCACGATCATTCCTTTTCCCGTGATGATTTCACTGCCCTCACTGGTATTGGTGTCCCAACTCGAGCAATCAGCTTTTTTCAGCTCGAATAGCTGCAGATATTCAATTATCATACATGGCCAAGGAGATTTTTCGGCCCAACTTCTTATTTCTTTATCACAGAATACGCCTGATATCATCATCGAGCACAATCCGTATATGGCTGAATTTGCTGATACACATGATCAATCATTCATTGATTCCATGGTCCTCGAAATGGGAAACATTCTCAGCTCAGCCTACATGACCGCAGTCGAGCAATTTACCGGTTTGTGTCTGTTACCAACGGTCCCAGCCTTACTACATAACCATCAAGACCTTTTTAACCATCTCAGAAGCGCACCGGACAATTCAGTCTCGAGTCAACGTATCTTGCTCCAAGCAGATTTACTCTTAACAGCTCACCGGGAACGAGCATATTTCATGACTATTCTCACAGAAGACCAGGTCCGCAAAGTCCTCAAGTCGAGGGAGGTGATCTAATATGGTCCGCTTGCGAGTGTTACTATGCATTTCATTGATTCTCTTCTTCATTACAATTATCTGGGAGAGCAACTGTTCATCAAAATCAGACCCGACCATGGTTCGTGAACCTGTCAGGGCCGGAACATTCTACCCCTCGGACCCCTCTGAGTTGAAACAAATGGTCCTGGGTTATCTGAACAATGTGCCCAAGCGAAGTTTTGATGGCACGATCGTGGGCGCCATTGTGCCGCATGCAGGTTATATCTTCTCCGGACCGGTTGCTGCTCATACCTACAAACAGTTACAGGGTTCGAAAATCGAGACTGTCGTTATCATCGGTTCGTGTCATAATGCCTATCGAGTCGGTCTGAAAGGCATTTCTGTTTTCCCAGCAGGTTTTTATAAAACCCCTCTTGGTCTCGTTGAAATCAATAAAGGACTGGCGGAGCAAGTATTAAATGAAGGAGGGCCATATAGTTTCATGTGGGCCGCGCATCAGGATGAACACAGCATCGAGGTCCAATTACCCTTTTTGCAGACAGTCCTTGATTCCTTCACCATCGTGCCCATTCTTTTAGGGACGGACCAGGGACTTGCCGAAACATTAGCCGCAACGCTGACTCGGATCGTAAATCCGGATAAAACACTGGTTCTGATTAGTACTGATATGACCCATTACCCTTCTTACAATCAGGCCACAAAGATTGATCATCAGACCCTGGAAATTATTAAGACTTTAGATAGTCAAGCCCTGCTCAATCATGAACATGCCTCGATCAGAAAAGGTATTAACGACGTGCATTGCACACTCTGTGCATTACAACCGGTCATGGCCCTGATGAATTATGTTCGAAACAAGGGGGCAACACATGTGGAAGTCTTAAAATATGCCAATTCCGGAGATTCCACTGTTGGAGACAAGGACCGGGTTGTGGGTTATTCTGCGGTCATCTTCCTGAGCAATGGGACCGAGAAAACACAGCCAGCCCCATCGCCTGATCCGAATTCTCGAGAGATGCGTAACCAGGCCGGACTGGATGCCGAGGTCCAATCGCATTTGTTGAAACTGGCCCGGACTACACTTGAACGCATCGTCTCCGGAGGGGATAAACCAAAAGCCTCACAGAAACAAAACCCCTATACGGAAAAGAGAGGTGTGTTCGTCACCTTAAAGAAGAATGGGGAGTTACGGGGCTGCATCGGCCATATTTTCCCTCAAGCATCATTAGAGCAAGCAGTCTTGGATAATACGGTCAACGCTGCTGTTGAAGACCCTCGCTTTTCACCTGTTCAGGCATCGGAACTTGATTCAATCCGGATAGAAATCTCGGTATTGACTGTGCCATATCAGATCAAAGCCCTGTCTGAATTTGAACTTGGTCGGCATGGCATTGTTCTTAAAAAGGGCTGGCATCAGGCCGTTTTCCTGCCACAAGTGGCTCCTGAGCAGGGTTGGGACAAAACGACCACGCTATCTCACTTGAGTAGGAAAGCGGGTTTAAGTCAGAATGACTGGCAGGAAGGTGCGGAATTTTATATATTTGAAGCCCAGGTTTTTCATGAGGATGAATGATTAGAAGGGAAATTGACGGGTATGCCGTATGATCGAATTGACTATCACTGATAAGAAGAGCTTGTTAAGTCTGGCACGGACCGCTATCGAACGTTCCATCAAGCGGGAATCCGCACCGGAACATGATGCCCAAATGATGAGCCCTGCCCTTCAACAGCACGCTGGCGTTTTTGTTACCCTACACAAACAGGAGCACTTGCGCGGTTGCATCGGAACATTTACCGCTGATCGGCCTTTATGGGAGCAAGTAAAGCGGATGGCCCGATCTGCCGCATTCGAGGATTCACGTTTTTCCCCAGTCCGGGCGTTCGAGTTACCGGAACTCGATCTTGAGATTTCAGTTCTATCACCGCTGCAGGAAATACAATCAATCGAACAGATCGAAGTCGGAAAACATGGCCTCTATCTGACCCGCGGTTTCCATCGGGGTGTTCTCTTACCACAGGTCGCAACAGAACACGGTTGGGACCGCCTTTCTTTTCTCGAACATACCTGTTTGAAAGCAGGATTGCCACCTGATGCGTGGCAAAAGGGCACAACTATTGAAATTTTTTCTGCGGTTATTTTTAACGAGAAGGACCCTGAATTCAGGCATAATTCTGCCTGATATATCGGGTCTCCAAACAAACAACCTAGACTTGATATGGTCAAAATTCTCAGTACAGGCGAGGAGGGAACTCATTAGTCTATGTCGCGATACAATTATCCATTGCATAAAATTGTTCTGGGTCGACGATGTCCCGGTTGTGATCGTCAGAAATGCCGCCGTATCGCTCGTGAGTCCTGGATGCATGTAATCCCATTTATCAAGCATTACAGTTGTCGGCGGTGCGGATTTACCTATATAACTTTTTTAGGGAGTATTACCATTCTGCTCAAAAAAGACCCGAAATTGTCACGAAAACATGATTTCGATTTTGAGTCGGAAGGTGCAGAAACATTGGCTATTTCTTCAAATACTGATGATAATGTCCAACTCAATACATAGCATTCGGACCCTTTTTACTCGTCACGATCATACAATCTATACCTATAAGAATGAAGCGTTTTCCGTTTCCGATATCTGGGCCAGCAGTGCAGCACTCAAACGAGTAATGCCAGAACGGGGTGAGCGAATCGGGGTCGCGGTTCATTCTCCATTCCTGTTATTGTGCTGTCTGATAACTGCTTGGGAAAAGGGAGTTATCCCGATTTTACTTGATCCTTCATTCAAGAAGGAGATCGATCTTCTGGTCGATGATCAGCGTGGTCTGTCCATCTTGTTAGAATCCGGGACCAATGCTGACTGGGAAGCCAGAAGCGTTGTGATCGAGGCGATCAAAGCGAAGGAATCGCACGATTACCCGCTCGTTGTTCCTGATGCCGAGACTGTTTGTTGTGCTTTTCTGACATCCGGATCCGAAGGATATCCGAAAGTCGTGTATAAAAAAACGCGACAGCTCTTCAAGGAGTTGGATATGTTGAGTCGCTTCGTAGCCCAGGCCAGTCCGATGAATGCTCTTTCTTTTGTTCCTTCTTTTCATATTTATGGTTTTTTGTTTGGAGTTATGCTTCCTCTGATTAAAGCAGGCACTTCTCATTACGTTGCTGAAAAGCATTTTATCAATCTGGCTGATGAAATCCAGCGCATCAGACCGGACCTCATCGTCGCGAGTCCGGTCCAATATAAGTATATTTTAGATGGTCTCAAAGACGATCAGGAATTTTTGAAAATGCGTTTCTTCTGTTCAGGAGCGCCCCTGTCGGATGAATTTCTCGAGCTTTTTTTCACCAGGACCGGTTGTACGATCAAGCAGATATACGGATCGACCGAAACGGGTGGCATCGCGTATTATGAGGATCAATCAATCTGGAAGCCACTTCCGCAGGTTCAAGTCCGATGCGATCCACGGACGGGGCTTATCTCCGTTCAATCTCCCTGGTCGAGTTTCGAGGGCGAGTCTGATTGGGAAGAAACGAGTGATGTGGGCGAACTGATCCGAGATGGTTTTGTCCTTTTAGGACGGGCTGGTAATCTTATCAAATATCGGGGTAAAAGGATGAGCTCGTGTGAGATCGAAAGGGTCCTGACCCGATTTTCGTCCGTTACTGATGCTGTGATCATCGCCCATGAACATTCTCATAAGGAACAATTGTATGCTTTTCTCGTCTTAGCTCGGGATTGTACACTTGATGAGCATGCTCTCCGCACCTTTTGTGCCCAGCAACTCGCTGACTATAAAATTCCTAAAAAGTTCATTGTTCTTGAGACTATACCTCGGACTCCAAACGGCAAAATCGATTTTCAATCGCTCAGGACAACTGTAGAGAACACAACGGTTGGTCCCTGACTGCAACGGGTTTTGGGTCAACGACACCTTCGCTGCGTATGAATGCGTAGCCGGACAGAAGGGCGAATTGAGTTCGAGTCTTGCAAACGGACCGGTTCATTAACAAGGGACTTGACAGCATACGAACAATCAAGTATTAATGTATAAACTGGACAAGAAGCGGACCCCCACGGTTCGAGTGAAGATTTTTTCATTTCTAGTAGGAGGTTTCTATGAAATGTGAACAGAAAGATGTTGGAGATGTTACCATTATTTCGCTCAGTGGCAAGATTACCATTGGTGAAGGCGATGAGGCCTTGAGGAATATCATTACGGAAGTACTCGATCGAGGCAAACGTAAATTGCTGCTCAACCTCGAAAACGTCAAGTACATGGATAGCGCTGGTATCGGTGAATTAATTCGGTGTTATACAACAGTTACGAATAAGGGGGGAAAGCTTAAATTACTCAAATTGACCAAAAAGATAAAGGACCTTCTGACCATTACTAAATTGATCTCGATTTTCGAAGATTTTGCCCAAGAAGAAGAGGCCCTGAAAAGCTTTTCCTGATTCGGGACTGCGTTCGGTACGATGACGCGAAGATTTCCAAGGGTTAACCAGATGTGATTGAGGCCAAGGCAGGTGTTTTACATCTGCCTTTTTTCTTGATGTCCAACCTCAAAATGGTCTTCACATGTCATGTTAAGTGCGTTTGATCGGGACCCGATCTGAGATTGAATATTTATGCATGTGCAAATGAGAACACTCACACCTTTTATAATTACTCTTTATGTCTCATTCATTTGTCTCGGTTGGGCGGCGATCAAGATAATCACCGACCAGAATGAAGTAAAAATCGAACATATTCTTTCTGTCGAATCCAATAAAATACTCTATTTTTATGAAGCTGAACGGAAGCAGATACTCGAAGCATTTCAAATTATCGAAAAGTGGTGGAAAAAAACAGGACAGATACCCCCGTTGAATTTCGATTTTCCACTGTCGATCAAGTTGGTACCGCTCGCCCAATCCCTCGAGAAACCAACGGAAAAGCCCCGGTTTTCCTGGAATATAAAAAATGTTGACCGGGTCAATTACTTCGAAGGGATTGCGCAGAAAATAGTCACTATTCGACCTGGTCAGACTATTAACCTGGTCGTATCCCGAAGGATTTATCCTTATATCAATCGTTATCTTCGCTCAAATGTTGAATGGCTGATTTATGATGAACACGGGAAAATGCTGGGCACATCTTCGTATTATTCGACCATATTGAAAAAAAACGAGCTTGGTGTTGTTTCAGCGAAGCTGGGCCTTTCGCAAGAACAATTGACCCAGTTGTTAGTTGAAGACCGGGGTATTACCCGCCGAGTGAATTTGGATGAATCGTACCAGATTTATTACTTCGCCCTGCGTGATCAGGATGAGGCCCATGTTATCATCGGACTCATCTATTCCTTGACCCAGGACAATCTCGTCTTGAAAACCTTCACTTTATTGACCATAGCGATTTTAACACTCGTCAGTGTCATGCTTACCGCTTTTTACTATCTGGCAAACCAGAAAATGAACAGATATCTGGCTGGATTGAAAGAATTTACGAGCAAGGTATCCGAAGGGGACTTTTCGAAACGCCTCGAAGATAAGGAAGATGATGATTTTCAGCACTTGAATGAGCAATTGAATCAAATGACGGATTCACTATCAAAGATGAAGAATATCGAGCAGAATCTGATGGTCCTGGATCGTTTATCGAGCCTGGCCCAACTTTCGATCGGTATTGCTCATGAAATCAAAAATCCATTGATGGTCCTGAAATACTCTCTGAACCATATCAAGAAAAATATCAGGGACGATGCGTTCTCCGACGATTTCGAGATGCTTGAAAAAAATACGAGCAGGATCGAACAGGTCGTTCAGCGTCTGGCCGATTTCTCACGACCAGCGACAATTGAAGACAGAGAAGTCTGCGATTTGACGATTGTGCTTCAGGACGCTCTCTACTTTCTGAGAAAAGCGATGGAGATAAAAAACATACGACTTGATTTTCCCGCGGACCCACCTGTTTTATCGGCCAGAATTCAGAAGAATGCCCTTAATCAGGTTTTTACGAACATTCTGTTGAATGCCATCGAAGCAATGCCAACGGGGGGATCAATCGCCATTTCACTTTCGGATACAACCGGTCTGACTGACGAGCATACGGCCGTTATCAGCTTTAGTGATTCTGGAACAGGCATTCGATATGAAGATTATACCAAAATCTTCAATCCCTTCTTCAGCACAAAGGATAAAGGCACTGGCTTGGGATTGGCGATCGCATATAAAATCGTTACCGATCATGACGGTTCCATCTTGATCAGACCACGATGTCAGGCGACGACTTCGTCTGTGTTATCGCAATCAGGCCCTGACCTGGTCCCGGATGAAATCAAGGATTGTCTCGGAACCGAAGTTATTATTACCTTGCCACTTGAAAAAAATAGTCCAGGAATGTGATCCGCTGAGTTTCTTTCGACTCTGCTTTAACGGAGCTGAGCATGTAAGATGATGGAGCCCCGAATCTATGTTTCATTTACGTGATCTTATTCAAAAAAACGAGTCCCAGGCCCTACCCGGCAGAATAAAGACACTGAAAAATCCGGGGCGGTTACATGTGACTTGGCAAGGCCCGGTCTCAATCGAGTTGAAAAAGATTGATTCCCAAACAGAACAACTTTGGCTGCAGAAAAATATGCTCTTCCGTCAGCATGTTGTGCAATCCCTGCAAAAATCTATTCGGGCGATCGGTCTGAGCACACCGCTTTATCTCATGCCCGGGCCGAGAGAACGCTATGCCATTATGAGCGGTTTTACTCGTTTTCAAGCTTTACACCGCTGTCGGAAAAGGACCTGCTCGGCATATATCCTGGCTACTCAAGAGGTCGATGCAATCGCCCTCCTCTCTTTCTGGATTCAAGAAAATACAGCCCATCGCAACTTGACCATATTCGAAAAAGCATATGCCATCGATCTCTTCACCGCCCTGGGTTTGAATTACGCAATGATCAACCAAACCTGCGCCCATATGGTTGGCTTGCCACCTCACCCGGAAAGCATCAAGCGTTATCATCAGATACTGTTGCTTTCCAAAAAAATTCTACAAAGCCTGATTCAAGGAGAACTAACCGAAACGCAAGCTATATTACTGGCCCCATTATCCCCACGGGACCGTACGAGTATGTATCATCTGCTCATGGCAACACGTGCCAATAACAAAGAGACGGATGCCATACTCAAACTCCTGTCCGAACTCGCCTTGATTGAAAGGAAATCCTTGACCAATATACTTGCGGTGGAAGCCCTGCAATGTATTCTGACTCATGCCCGCATGAATAAACGAGAAAAAACGGTTGCGCTTCTCTCAGAATTGAAAAAACGACGCTATCCCCTCTTGACCAGCCATGAACAGGCATTCCGCATGATTATAAAAAAAGCACACATTCCACCGGGACTGAGTATTCAACCACCACCTTCATTCGAAGGTGATGCCCTCAGAATAATGTTCTCACCTCGCTCAACACTCGAAATCAAGCAAATGCTGCAAAAACTCGAGCAAATGCTCGACGACTCAAGTTTCTCGGAGATACTGAAATTACTGTGAGTCTTATTTTTCCGAAAAGCAGCAAAAACATTGAATTTCAGTATGCACTTAGGTGTGAGGTATATGTTTTAAGGGGAAAGGGATAATAGACTCGATATCGTCGTGGTCAGTCATGAGCATAAGCAAGCGGTCCAGTCCCAGGGCTATGCCTCCTGCCGGCGGCATCCCGTGCTCCATTATCTTCAAGAAATCAACATCTATTGGCAGTTTTTGACAGCCTAGTTCAACTTTACGTTCTCGATCCAGCACGAAACGTTGATGCTGCTCATGAGGGTCATTCAATTCAGTATAGCCATTGGCCAATTCGATACCCTCGATATAGAGTTCGACTCTTTCAGCCAATCCCGGATCATTGTCCTTATACTTTGAAAGAGCTGCCAGGCGTGCCGGATAATCATAAAGCAAGAGGGGTTTGCCTCGACCCAACTCAGGCTCGATTTTTTCAAGGAATATCGCCAGAAAATGATCTTCCCAATCATTAAATGGATCAGAGCTGCAACTTATCCTGCGACCGAGTACTTTTTGCAAGAGTTCGACATCCTCCCAGTGATCTCGAGAAATACCGGCATATTTTTCAAATGCTTCTGCGACAGTCAATCGCTGCCAGGGTTTCGTCAAATCAATGGTCCGGCCCTTGTAACAAAAAGCCGTGCTATCGTGAAGCTCCCGGTTCAGACAAAGGAGCAGGTCTTCCAGGTCAGTCATCATGTCCAGATATGAGCCATAAGCTCTATACCATTCCAGAATCAGGAACTCAGGCTGATGAAAGAGGGTATATTCGCCATTGCGAAAGGAATGGGTCAGGGCAAATATTTTATCCATTCCGGCAGCTAAGGCCATTTTAAGGTAATATTCCGGCGAAGAGGGCAGATACAGTCTTCTCGATTGCCCTGTTTCAGAACGGTACATTGTCTGGAAAGGTTCCTGATGCAATTCAAGGTTCGGATACGCGACCAACAGAGGTGGGTCTATCTCCAAGAAACCGTTATGTTCAAAGAACTGCCGGATGAGCTTAATTGCGAGTGAACGCATATGCAACAGTGATCTGAGTTCCCTGGCTTTCAGAAAGGGACCTCTTAATGACGGGGTCAATAATTGAATCGAGGAGGCATAGAAAACAGAATCGGTAAGACTACCGGTTATTTCAACAAAATCACCCGTTTCGAGTGACTTGCACTGAGAGAATAACTCTGGTTGAGCCCCATGGCGGAATACAAAGACAAGCGAGCCACTCTCATCTTCGATAAAACCAAAAAAATCATGTGAACGTTTCTCGAAGTGTAATAAACGACCACTTACTGTGCCTGAAGTTGTAACCGGACCGATCTGATCAAGCCTATGTGTTCTTCCTGAGCGCGACGGATAGTATTGCTCGAAGCGTTTCCGCATCCTGTCATGGCAGTGTGCCTGTGTTGCCCTGCTTGGACTACGTTTACACCCTGCTTTCGTGCCTGGTTTTCTCACCATCTCTTAGTCACCGGATCATTTTTAATAGTATCGGGTATTCCTTCATTCTATGTACGCCGAGTTCTTTTTGTCAATTCCCTTTTTTCTCTTTACAGGAATGGAATAAGTCTGTTATTATATAAAGACATTCATGATCTTGGTCGAGACATTGGTTGTTTGCATTGCCAAAGGGATTTAACGACATGCCGCACTCACTGAATTATTATCATGTCGATGCCTTCACAACAAAGTTGTTTCAGGGTTATCCGATCGTCGTATTGACTCATGTCACCGATTTGACAGAAGTTGACATGCAGCTCATCGCCACGGAACTGAAGAGCAACTCTGTCTTTCTTTTACCGTCCTTTCAGTTAGCCATGGCAAATTACCGATTACGTCATTTTACGGAAGAAGAAGAGGTTGATTTTTCTATTCAGGATGCGATCGCCTGTATGTGGGTCCTCAGTCAGGAGACAATCCTGCCCAGACCTATCAATGGTTCACTTTTCTATCGACTCGAGTTACCGACTCATGACTCGATCGCTCTTGAAATCAGATGCCGTCAGGGAGAAGTTGACAAGGTCTATTGTCCCATAGCAGTCCCGACCTTAAGAGAAGTGCCACGCACAATCCTTGATGCCTTGGAGATTCTGTTGGGATCGGCCCATATGCCCATCATGGCTGGGAGCACTATCCGATTAGCTCTTGAAGCCGCATGCGTTCTTGTACCCATTAGCCCGGAAATAATACGGGCTGTGTCTTTTGATTCCACCTCCCTTGACCGTTTTTATCAGGATACCAACTTATCGATCTCCCTCATTTCGAGGCAAATCCAAGGAAAGGAGTCACCGGTTGTGCAGAGGACGTTCCGTAGTAAAGCCGTGATCTCAAAAGCCACGAATTGTGATGAAGCCATTGCCGCCGCTGTATTTCTCTTGAAAGAAGGCCAATGTGCACCGGGTATTAATAAGATCGATGTCCTTCAAGCTAGCGGTTTAATGAACCAGGGGGAGTTGTGCTGTGAAATATTTTTCCAGAACGGGGTCTCTGTAGGATGTAAAGTGGGCGGCGCTACTGTCATGGTCTCATCAGGAACATTATTACTGAATGCTCATTAATTCGAGTATGACCGGGCGATGTTCGTTTATATTGGATTAGTAACTCGAATGAACTGATGTTGGAGTCCGAATGTGTTCTCGATATATTCGCCGAGGGCTTTCACGCCAAAAGTTTCCGTATTGTAATGACCTGCATTAATGAAATTCATAGCCAATTCTTCAGCGAGATAAGGAGTTGATTCGCTGATACCGCCACAGAGGAAAGTATCGGCCCCGGCATTTTTAGCATCGATCAGGGCCTGATTGCCAGGGGAGCCTGACACGACAGCCACATTCGAGACCAGATCCGGTCCATAGCGAAGCACGATTGGTTCCTGATGGATCCTTTGTTTTATGTGATCCAGCAAGAGAGTCAGGCGTCGTGGCGATTGCGGCGCAGCCAGATAGCCAAGATCAAACGTTCTCAGTCTGGTTAATTCGAGTATTTGACAGATAAGGGCATTATTTCCAAGATCAGGGTGGCAATCGAGTGGAAGGTGATAGGCACACAGATTGGCCTCGGCCTCAAGAAGCACTTTCAATCTGTCTCGGTTAGGTCCGATCAAGCGAAAGGGATGCCGGTCATTTTTCCAGAAGAGACCGTGGTGAACGATAATCAAATCCGCTCCAGCCTGGATGGCCCTTTGCAGGAAGGTCAAGTGAGCACTGACTCCGGTGATGACACAGGAAATTTCAGGTTTTCCCTCGACCTGTAATCCGTTGACGCAATAGTCATCGAAATGATCAATGTTCAGTAATTCAGCAAGGTGGTCCAGTAAGTCAACCCGTAACATGTTCTCCCCGCCCGAAGTCTCGATTGTTCTAGACTGGATTGGTCCATGGATATTACTGTTGTTTGGCCCAGTCGGCCCATTTGATCAGGAGCATCTCATGCTTGACAGTCAGGCGTTGTACGTCCGGAATAACCCTGACCGTAAAGCCGATCCGTCCGCTTTTCTTACAAGGTAAAAGAGCTTCATACAATCCAACGGATTCACTATTTTTTTGAATCAATTGCATACTCATGGTATCACCGACTCTGATAGTATCATTCGAGTCAAGTTGTCCGAAATACACTTCCACATTGAGATCATCAGGATCGAGTAGACCGAAATTGATTTCAGCTTGAATTTTAAGTTTATTTCCGACTTTTAAGTGTTCGGTTGAATTCGTTGTAACCCGTAGAATTGCCAGGCCTTCCCAATTGTCTCTGATCTTATCTTTCCATTTACTGAGTTCATGTGCCTGTTGGAGATCGTTCTTTTGAAGGAACATGAGTCGTTGATGTGCCTTTAAATAAAAGCGTTCGAAGTATTCCATGACCATACGATGCGTGTTAAAGGTGGGACCGAGTTTGGCCATTGAATGTTTCATCATGTCGATCCATTGTCGGGGAAGGCCGTCACGACCGCGAGTGTAGAAAGTCGGGATGATCTCATTTTCGAGGAGTTTATAGATAGCACTGGCCTCGACCTCGTCCTGATATACGGTGTCGTTATATTCTTCACCGGAACCGATTGCCCAACCGACATTATGGTCGAAACCCTCATTCCACCAGCCATCCAGAGTACTCATGTTCAGGATACCATTCGGAACTGCCTTCATGCCGCTGGTGCCGCTGGCTTCAAGGGGACGTCGTGGAGTATTGAGCCAGACATCGACCCCCTGGAGCATATATCGGGCCAGATTCATATTGTAGTCTTCCATGAAAACAATGTACCGCCGTAAATCATAATCGCGGGCAAAATTGACGATTTGCTTGATGAATTCTTTGCCGGCATTATCGTGAGGATGCGCTTTACCGGCGAAAATGAATTGGACGGGCTTGTCACGTTCGAGTATCATTTTCTTCAATCGAGCCGGATCATGTAAAATGAGGTTTGCCCTTTTATACGTGGCAAATCGTCGTGCGAATCCGATGGTTAACGCATCCGGTGAAAGAATTTCGTTGGCGGAATCAAGGTCACTCTTGGAAGCACCACGCTGGAGCAATTGATAGTACATTTTCCTTCGGACGAAGGCGATCAGTCGTTCACGGCGACGTTCATGGGTCCGCCATATTTCCTCGGAAGGTATTTCATAGACTCGTTCCCAGACACTCTGGTCTTCTGGTTGTTCTTTCCAGAGGGTCCCGAGATAACGATCAAAAAGCTGGGCTGTATCCTGAGAAATCCAGGATGGAAAATGGACCCCATTGGAAATTGAGGTAATGAATATTTCCTCTTCAGGTATGGAACCGAAAGCGTTTTTAAAAATCTTCCGAGAAGTTTGAGAATGCAATTTACTGACCCCATTGATCATAGGCGAATGGGTCGCAGCCAAGATAGCCATATTGAAACCCGTACTTCGACCATCTACTGTGCCACGTCCCAGCTTCAGCAATGTTTCGATTTTCAAACCCAATTCCTGGGCATACTCCATGAAATAGTAGCGGATCTGCTCCTCGGAAAAAACGTCGAAACCAGCCGGTACCGGTGTATGGGTCGTAAAGACATTTCCGCCACCGGTTGCCTGTGCCGCAATTTTATACGGTATTTTCATCCGCTGCATCAATTGCCGGTTCCTTTCGAGCACCTGAAAGGCGGAGTGCCCTTCATTCATGTGACAGACTGTGGGATACAAACCCATGGCATATAATGCCCGTATCCCGCCAATGCCCAGGAGTATCTCCTGTTTGATTCTCATGTTCGAGTCGCCACCATACAGTTTATCAGTTATATCCTGATCTTCACGACTGTTCTCGGGAATATTGCTATCCAGCAGGAACAGTGGAATACGACCGATCTGAATTTTCCAGATACGAGCGTAAACCGGATGATTATTGATCTGGACCGATATCTTCAACGACATGCCATCGCTATCTAAAACCTGGGTCAGCGGCAGGTTGTAAAAATCATTAATCGGATAAGATTCCTGTTGCCAACCATCGATATTCAAATACTGTTGAAAGTAACCTTCCTGATAGAGTAAGCCAACACCGACCAGAGGTAATCCCAAATCACTCGCCGATTTCAAATGATCTCCTGACAAGACCCCCAAGCCACCGGAGTAAACAGGCAAACACTCATTGATGCCATATTCCATGGAGAAATAGGCGATGAGCATATCAGGATTATCTTCCTTATAATTTTTCTGGAACCAGGTCGGACCGTTGAGATATGATGTGAAATACTCTGAGACTCGATCAAGATGACTCAAAAAGGAATCATTCTTACTCAAAACGTCAAAACGCTCTTGAGCTATAATGCCGAGTAGCTGGACAGGATTATGATTCACTTCTTCCCATTTTTCCCGGTCAATTCTTCTAAAAAGCTCGATCGCGTCATGATTCCAGGACCACATCATGTTCCTGGCGATTGCCTCCAAGAATGCCAGACGTTTCGGTAATGATGGTGCAACAGTAAAAGAAGCAAATTTCGGCATTTCAATCTTCTCCTCGTGTTCTCATACTCGTGTTCATGAATATAGAATCCAAAAATGATCTTCACCCGGAACAATCAGTCATTTTTCATGGATGAGATTATCAAGGACATGAAGCAATTTTTCCTTTTCGATTGGTTTTTGCATGTAAAAATTCGCTCCCAATTTAAAAGCGTGCCCCTGGTCTTTTGTGAGTGGACGTGCACTCAGGATGATAATCGGGACATTGTCAAACTCCTTTTCCGCTCTCATGATCTCGATGAATTCATATCCATTCAGTTCTGGCATCATCAGATCAACCAGAATGACATCCGGGATGATCTCCTTACATTTTTTCATGCCCTCGAGGCCGTTATCAGCGGTTAAAACGCGATAGCCTTCCGCTTCAAGAATTGTTTTGAGAATCCTGATGATAAAAGGTTCATCATCAATGACCAAAATGGTGCCCATGTAACCTTTTCGTGCCGGATCGAGAGAGTTCTGGTCCCCTGTGTCGGGTGACTGCTCATCAATGGCTTGCTCATCTTCTCGCTCATCACCGATCATTACCTGGTCATCCTGTGAAGGGACTAATTCGAGTGATTGGTCAACATCGAGCCCGTCAGGCTGACTCAATTGTGTGGGCGAGGGTTGTTCCTGAACGGCTTCTGGCGAAGAAACTTGCCCGCTGTCTGATACATGATCACCAAGATCATCAGCTGCTCGGTGCAGAGAGGAATCCTGCCTTTTCAAAAGAGTAAACACCGATTCTATCATCCGATCGAGTGCATAAGGTCGCGAAAGGTAACCATCAAGATTGGGATTGTAAAATTCGATTGATTCTTCGGTATAAGGCGGGTCCAAAACAAAGAGAAAGGGTTGATGGAAATCTTTGATCTTACGGCGAATACCACCAACAATATCACCTGGTTTAATGCCAGCTTGGAGCTGATCGATGATGACCAGGTCCGGCGGCGTCAGGATGATATGTTTCAAAGCATCCTTGAGTACAACATAACTGTAGACCACGACATTTTTCGTCTCAAGCACAAATTTCAAGGCATCAGAACCCAGCGCATCCTGATTGATGATAACAACAGTATCAACTCCTTGGTTCATTTGCTCTCCTTGAAATTATGGATACTAAGAAAAGACAGTATCTCGAAATTTTTCAAACCTTGTGGAGTGCGGACCTGGATTTCATCCCCGTCGATCTTTCCGAGTAAGGCTTGGGCCATAGGTGATTGTACTGAAATGTAACCGATTTCCGGCTTGGTCTGCTCAGCCATAACCAAGCGATAGACCTTTTCCTCATCCGTATCCAAGTCCTTTATTCTAACCTCAGAACCCAAGCCAATTTCGTCACTCGGGAGCGAGGAAATGTTGATCATCGATAGATCGGATAAGCGTTTCGATAACTGGCCCAACCGAATTCTCACGAATTCCTGGCGTTCGAGAGCAGCCTTATAATCTGCATTTTCGCTTAAATCACCCAGTTCGACCGCCTTTTGAATCATTTGTGGGAGCACTACCCGCAACTCATGTTGCAATTTTTGGATCTCAGTCTGGACAATCTGTCTGGCATCATCAATCATATCCATACATGACCTCGAAGGCTAAAGCGTATTGTTTAATGTTCAATACGTAACAGTGCACTCGCTGCATTGTTATGTGCAAAAATTCCCTGGCCTATTCTACAAAATGAAAAAGCAAATGTCTAGCAGAATCACCGAAACATGTCTCAGACCCGGAAACATGACGGGGTGATTCCACGATTCTGTTAACGATCAATGGGGAGTTTGTCGCATGCCCAGAGCATAACCGATATATCCAATGAGTATATGGAGAACCAGCGTCATGAAAATCGAAAAAAAGACTACATCAAGATGTCCCAGAACAGAAAAATGCGGGACAAGCATCATCAATAGCCATGCTCCGACCAAGAGATCAAGCTGATCATACAACCTAAAGAGGACCCCAATGAAGTCTGATCTCTGTTGGCCCGCACCGATGCCGATCTGTCGCTTCAGGAGGCTATTGGGTAGTTCTCCCAGAATCATACCCACTCCCAGGGCCAATCCGACATGGAGAGGAGAAACGACAGTGTAATTAACAATCGTAATCCCATGAAAAAACGACGACATATCAAATAAGAGCCTGTGGACATAAGCAAAAATAACGGTCCCGACCACTGAAACAAACAATCCCCGCCAGGTCTTGTTTGCTCCAAATAAGGGCTTGTCCCGGACCTTGGCACCGCCGTCCAATGGCTTCTTCAACCCTTGAAACCAATCGTATTTCAATACGAAACCATGAAGAATTGCCGCAAAAATAATCGGCGTTCCGAAATGAAATGTCCTGAGAAAAAGGTCCCAGAGATTCATCAATTCACCTTTCCGCTGTGTGGTTCAATATTGCCTGTCTCTGTCTTGATTGGGAGTAGACCGTCCTGAGCGCCACTGCACATATGAATGACCAACTCCGCCTGAGGACTAAGGTTGCCTTACCCAGCTCAAACAGGGTCTGATTGGTTAGCTGGTAAGGGTTCACATTCATTCCATTTGCATCACAATAAGTTAGTTCGCTTTTCCACAGATTTTGGGGAAAATGATGGATTTCAATTTATTGACAATAAGTTACTCCCCGGTATAACTCTGGACAGAAGCTTCCCCGCCTCCAGGCCTGCATAGAAACCTGTAAGTATTGTGCTCCCCAGAATTCTGAACAGGAGAATCCCCAGATGTACGCTCGTGCAGAAGTCATTTCTCTGTTAGCGTGAGAGCGCCCCCTCGATAGGATTTGGCTTCAGCCAAAAATTCGCTGACCGGGATATCCTTGGGGCATCGTATCGAGCAGAATCGACCTGTTCGGCAGCGCGGCAGACCTCGCTCATCGAAGAGATAAGCCAGGCGTTCTTTTTTTGCGCTTTCGCGTGGATCAAGTAAACGAAGGTAATTCTGCATAATCAGATTAGGTCCGAAAGAGAGCTGGTTCTGGGTCGGACAGCCTGATCGGCAGGTAAAACAGTTGATACAACGTGTAGCCTCTTCATATTTGGCCAGTTCTTCCGGTGGGAGGCGATATTCATCACCATCGGCCGGGAGCGGAGCAGGGTTGATGAGCCAAGGGTGGCTATCCTTGATCATCTGCTCGAAGAAACGGAAATCGACGACGAGGTCTCTCAGAACAGGTGCGCCGGGAAGAGGGCTGATTCTCAGTGTCGCTGTTTTAAAATGCTCGACGGCTTTTTCGACCAATAATTTGCATGACAGGACCGGTTCCCGATTAATGACCAGGGTGCAACTGCCGCATTGGGCATGTTCGCAACTCGAGCGCCAGGCCAGGGTCGGGTCCTGCTCGGCATTGATGGTCCGAAAAACGTCGGTCATCCGCATAATACCGGAGACCGTGACTTCATATACGGAACGAAATGCACCCTTTTCCGGTGCGTATCTTTGGATAATCAGGGACAAGGTATATTTATCGTGTTTCATAGTTGGCCTCTTTGAATGCAGTTCAGTATTTACGTTCGATGATCCCGAATTTCTTCTTGACATCGCCCTTTTCAGCTTCATGGATGGACATATCGATGGGTCGTTTGCCGAGACGATAGTCCATATTCTCGTCCAACCAGCACAAGGTGTGGTAGTGATAATCATCACTTCTCTGGGGGTAATCGAGTCTGAAGTGGGCACCACGTGATTCTTTTCGGGCCAGTGCACTGGCAGTAATGGTCATCGAAACATCGATCAGGTTGTGCAGTTCCCATAGCACCAGGAGTTCTTGATTCATGACCAGATGATCGGTTTGAACGGAGACTGCATTCGCCTTTTCTTTCAGTTCCTTCAAACCTTGTATGGCTTCAGTCAGTAGCTTTTCGTCCCTGAAGACGCTGACGCACCGGTTCATCAATTCGGTCAATTGGCGTCTGATCCTGAACTGACTCTCCTTCCCTTCCTTGCTGGATAACAACCGAGTGAACATGGCCCGGGTGTATTCACACTCATAGGTCAATGGCTCATGGCCAGTTTGAGAAATATACTCGACCGCATTTTCGCCCACAACCCGACCGAGCGTGATCAGTTCGAGCAGGGAGTTTGTGCCCAGGCGATTATGTCCGTGCAAAGAAGCCGCAGCACACTCACCCACCGCGAAAAGGCCGGCAATCATGTGTTGCTCGTCAAGCATGACCTGACCATCGACATCGGTGGGAATTCCCCCCATCTGGTAGTGAGCTGTCGGGGTAACAGGGCACAAATCATGTTTGGGATCGATGCCCAGGAAAGTTTTAAAGAAACTGCTGACCTCGACCAACTTCTTGTCATGGACCACAGCGGGCAGATGTCGCATATCCAGCATGACATGGGGCATGTGATGAGCGGGATGAATGTAACCACGTCCCTCCTGAATTTCAGTCATGATCGATCGAGAGACCAGGTCTCGCGGTGCCAGGTCTTTGATCGTGGGAGCATAGCGTTCCATGAACCGTTCACCCTTGTTATTCAGTAAAATGGCCCCCTCGCCACGCAGGGCTTCTGAAGCCAAAATACCAGGGCCGACGATACCGGTTGGATGAAATTGAACAGCTTCAGCATCCATGATGGGGAGGCCTTGTCTCAATACAATCGCTAACGCATCACCAGTATTTTGACGACAATTCGAGGTGACGAGATACATCTTGGCCTTGCCTCCAGTCGAAATAATGGTCGCTTTGGCCCGGATTTCGCGAAAGACACCGTCGTTCAAATCATAGACGACCGCACCATAACAGCGATTATCCTTGAGGATCAATTCGGTAAAAATAGTCTCGGTCAAAAACTGGACGTTATTTTTCAGAGCGACATAGTAAACAGTATCCTGAATACCTTTCCCGGTCCGGTCCGCTTCATAGCACGCTCGAAATGCTTTTTTTTCACCGAAATTCAAGGTATGTCCCCCAAAAGGACGCTTCATGATCCGACCTTCGGCTGAACGTGAGAAATGGAGCCCGTTATGTTCCAACCAGACGATTTCCTCCCAAGCCATGCTGCAGACGCGTCTGATCACGTTCTGGTCCGAACTGCAATCACTCCCTTTCCAGGTATCATATTCATGAAAGATGATTTTATCGTAGGGGTCCTTGGGATCGACTGCTGCGACCCCTCCTTGCGCGGTTGTGGTATGGCTTTTTTGAGCACTACTCACTTTGGTCAAGGCAATGATCGAGGTCTGAGGCGACTTTTCCTTGATCGCTGCCGCTGCTCGCAGACCAGCGCCACCGGCCCCGATTATCAAAACGTCCGTATTCAG
The DNA here is from genome assembly GCA_016934675.1 of bacterium. Lineage (GTDB taxonomy): Bacteria > CSSED10-310 > JAFGSJ01 > JAFGSJ01 > JAFGSJ01 > JAFGSJ01. The sequence goes on from JAFGSJ010000014.1 coordinate 26,960, forward strand.
ATTCTGGGCAAATGTGATTGATACTGTCATATGTGAGGACCTCCTTTAGAGGCTGACGATCTGGATCAAAAGATTAATGCCGGCAATATAAAGAGCAAGTGCAGCCAGAGTCAACAAACCCGTGGTGATATTCCGGGCAAGACGATTGACAAGATCATCTGTAATCATTGTCAGCACGCCATACCAGGCATGGAAAATCACCAGCGTCAGCAGAACAAAATCAATCATGATGATGAAGGGATTCTGCATCCGGGCGATAATGGTCTCGGCGTGGTGCCCGGTTGCTACATTGAGATGCATGAAGAAATAATGGCCCAATGCAAGTGATATCAAGCCGGCACCGGTAATTCGCTGAAGTTTCCACATGTTTTTATTAAAGGTGGGCCAGACACTCCGCCAGATGATATAAACCAGAAGAAGCATGATCATAAACGCTCCAGCCCAAAACATTCCCGTCGAAACACTTTCAGTTCCCACGAGCATCAAGATACCCATAAACAATGCAAAAATACTACTCAAAGTGAGACTCCAACGGATGAGCAGAGCGTCTTCATGCTGATGATAAAGCTCGAACAGTATGAGCCGGGCCCCATTAAATGCATGAAAAGCAAGAGGTATGACCAGACACCACTCGAGAAACATGAAAAACGGATGACTCAACAGGTCCATCTCGCGTTGAAATTTAGCCGGATCAGTCAGACCTGCCATGGTATAAATATGAGCGATCAGATACAGTCCCAGTAGACTGCCACTGATCCTGTGCCCCTTGGCTAACAGATAAGCGATGCCCCGACTGAGATTGTATTCTCTGACCATACTCACAAGTTCTCGGACTGAATAACTGGTTATCTCCATGAATACCTCCTGGTCAATATCAACCTAAAATGGATATTTTCTTTACTCTTCATCACCGTGACGGTATTATACATGAATAGTATAAAGTTCTCTGAAAAAAGCAATCCTTATTTCTTTGAGTCATTCTTGAGGACGATCATGAACAAAGAACATTCCTTGTCGGCGGTTCCCCCGATCCCCGGGCTGATAATGCTTATTCTCTGTGTCGGGATGTGGAATCTGATCGGTTCCGGAACCAGGGTATATGCTTTAACCACCGGTAGTTTACATGGCATCGTTACGACTATGGAGGGTTTAGCGCTGGCAGATGTGACCATCAATGTGCGAAGCTCGACCATGGCTGGAACCTACAGAACAACTGTGAGCGGACAGGATGGTAGCTTTCGCTTCTTAGGGCTGGCCCCAGGTTTCTATGAAATCTGGACAGAGCAGGCTGGCCTGGAAACATCACAGCAAGTGGTCCGGATTCATGCAGATCATGTCACTGTACACAATATCAAGGTCCTGCCCAATGCCGGTATGTCCACGATTGTGGTTACCGCTCAAGAAATTCAGTCATCGGCCTTGCCCCAGGCTTCTGCTCTCAATACAGAACAAATCGATCACTTACCCCTCGAGGATAATCGGTATCAGGATGTATTGACCTTGACCCCGGAAATAACTCGGACTTCTGATGGCGGTTTCCACGGAATGGGTTCACGTAACCGACAGATAGCTTTCATGATCGATGGCGAGAACACCACAGACCCAGTAACAGGCACTTTCGGTTTCAATATTCCTATTGACGCGATCAGTTCTCTCGAAGTTATACCTTTCGGCTATTCCGCCGAATATGGTCAGGCCCAAGGCGGAGTTGTCAATCTTATTACCGCAAACGGCTCGGAATTCTGGACAGGATCAGTCTACAGTTTTTCCCCCACACTCGATTATGATGGTCTGAAAGTCATGGGCGTTACATCCTGGAATCCCGGTTTCTTTCTCTCCGGACCTCTCTATCCGGACATACTCAGGCTCACCTTTTCGAGTGAATATCGTTACGGTGAAACCAGAATTGAAGAACTGGAACCTGGCCAAAACAGACGTTATCAACAGGGCTACGAGTTGTTTCTCGGACTCAGCCTGGACCGGAATTCTCGGCATCAGACCAAATTGACCGCCTTGACCTTCCCACTCTGGATAAATAACCGTTTCCTGGCATTCAACCGCCCCAAGGAAACCACGGTCGATTATCAACAAAATGGTCTGGCCCTGACCTTGATCGACACCATGATATTTTCCGAGAGCACAACGCTCGAAAGCCGATTGAAATATCATCAGGTCAGATTGGCTCTGACGCCCAAAGGTTCAGAACCGTTCATGATCTATCCCGATACGTGTCGGGGTAATTATTATAACGATCAGGACCGGGTATCGCATCGGTATGGCTATGCAGCCGTTCTTACACACCATCGGGTCATGTCGGGTGAACATCAACTCCGTACCGGCTTCCAACTCGAACAGACCGATTATCGTCAGCACTATTTTAATAATGTCATCGAGTATTATAATGCAGCCGGTCAACTTTACCGACGATTGAGCTTCACGGGTGAACCGACTTTCAACATCCATCGTGTGTCTTCCTCGCTCTTTGTCCAGGATGATTGGCAGTTGAATGATTTTTGGACCATCTATGCCGGTCTCAGATTTGAAACAGATCAACTATTCGACAATCGAGATTGGTCACCACGACTGGGTGTGATGCTACACCCGTTCAGAACCGAGCACATGATTATCAGGGCTGGTTGGGGGCGTTTTTACGATCAAATTCCCCTTGTAGTCGCGGCGTACGAAGACTTCCCATGCCAATATGAAACCCTGTATGATGAAAAGACGGGTGAAATTACCCAGGGACCGACTCGGACCCTGTCTTTGCTCGATTCTGACTTAAAAACACCCTACGGTGATCAGTGGTTTGTCGAGTGGGAACAGAACTGGTTTGCGTGGCTGCTTACCAAACTGAGATATCTCGAGAAACAAGGTCATGATGAGTTGCAGGACATCGCGAACTCTGACCTGGACCAACAGATCAGTGCCGACCAGATTCTCTTTCTTACCAATGCCAACAGTTCTTCCTACTCGAGTATCAACATCTCTACCGAAATGAAAATCAGACCCGACTTCATCTTCACCTTTAACTACAACTGGTCACGTGCTTTCGGAAATGGTTCTGATTGGAACAGCCCTGAAGGTGATAATCCCGATCCCCTAGATGCAAGTAACGATTGGACAGCCCTTCCCTGGGACTCTCCTCATCGCTTCCTCTTCCAAAGTTCAACTGCTCTTTTCTGGGGAATGAATCTGACCTGCCTGGCTGAATACAGGACCGGTTACCCCTATTCTATCGTCGATGAAGACCAGAATATTGTCGGAGCAAAAAATGGCGCTCGCTTTCCTGATTACTTCAGGTTCGATGCGCTGCTAAGCCGACGCTTCCGTCTCAGCAAGAAAATAGATGTCCTGGCCCAGGGCGGCGCCATTAACCTGACCAATCATTTCAATCCCGAGTATGTCCAGAATAATTGTGATGCCCAAGACTTCGGCTCCTTCTATGGCTCAGATGACATCAGCCTCCAGCTTCAAATTCGCCTTGTCCCCTCGGAAAACCTGCCCGAACATAAAGAGCCATGATCGAGCACTTCACTCATCTGATCTCTGTTCCTTACCTTTTGAATCGACTGTCCGCAAATATCTACCTAAATAGCCAGATTCGATTCAAAACAGTTGACAAGAATATGCAGGTCAAGTATTCTTCTGAACGCATGCCCTGTGCTTAAATACTGCGAAAAGAATACCGGAGTTAACAGAGTGCGTTTTATAGGCAAATTTGATTCGAACAAGAATGCGGGTTTATTCTCAGATTTCCTGTTGACTGAAGAAATCGAGAACAAGGTTTTAACAGGTTCGGAGCAAGAGTATGAGATTTGGGTCCAATCAGAGGATGATCTGGAACGGGCCCGTGAATATTTCAACCGGTACTGTGATGATCCTGGCCTGATTGATGCCGCAGTTATTGCCAAAAAAGCGAACGCAATCAGAAAGTCAAGAGCGAAAAACAAACAGCACAAGAACCACTATATTGATGTTCGTACTCAGGTTTTTTATCGTTCCTTTATACCTCAAGGTGGGATGACCCTGGTCCTGATCATCATCTCAGTCGCATTGAGTCTCTTGACCAGGTTTGGAGCAGATTACGATTTTCTCAGGTTTTTCCTGATAGCTGATGTGACGTCATCAGAGGGTTACATCCGCTGGTCCAGGGGACTGCTTGAAATTCAACACGGTCAGTTCTGGCGGCTACTCACCCCGATCTTCCTTCACTTTGGAATCATACATCTTCTCTTCAACATGCTCTGGCTCAACGATCTCGGCAGTATGGTCGAAGATCGACTCGGCACCTGGTATCTCAGTATTTTCATAATCGTCACGGCGATATGCTCGAATCTGGGGCAATATCTGGTATCCGGGCCGCTATTCGGCGGTATGTCCGGAGTGGTCTATGCCCTGCTTGGCTTTATTTGGATGAGGAGTAAATATGATCACACCGCTCATTTTACGCTCGATAAACGTATCGTTATCATGATGATTATCTGGTTTGGAATATGTTTCACCGGCCTGGTCGGTAATGTCGCCAATGCTGCTCACGCCATTGGTTTCATTGTGGGTATTGTGTGGGGATATCTGACATCCGCCTCGTTTATCCGCCTGTTGAAACAATACTTCTAACTGAACACGCAAGTTCAATATTTCGTAACTCAATCTGCGGTTTGATCGATGGTAGTACTATTCGGACGTTGCTCGGCAACGAGTCTGAATCCGACATCACCGTTCTGGAGATGTGGTTCCGCCCCATCGCGTGAAGCACATCTATTCCTCCAGGCGAAACTGTACCACCCACCGCCACGGACGACGCGAAGCTTATCACCAGACGGTTCTTCAACATTATCGATCAAACCGTAAATGTAGCGGACATCGTACCATTCCTGGCACCATTCCCAGACATTGCCGAGCATATCGAACAGGCCCCAGGCATTCGGCTCTTTCTGAGCAACCGGGTGTGGTCTTTTATTGCTATTGTCCCAATACCAGGCGATTTTATCAAGTTTGAAGTCCTGATTATAGGGATTAAGCAGATCTCCATTATAGAGTGCCTTCTGGGTCCCGGCCCGGGCTGCATATTCCCACTCAGCTTCATAGGGTAAACGGTAGACCAGGTGGGGATGAGGGTATTTCTGATTGAGGATTTCGACAAATTCCTGGGCCTCGAACCAGCTCACTTTTTCAATCGGGCAGTCTGGACCGCACAGGTCCTGAAAAAAGGCAGGATTTTGTCCCATAACCATTTCCCATTGACGTTGGGTAACCTCTGTTATCTGCATATAAAAAGGCTTGGTAATACTGTATGGATGTAATTCCTCGTTCTCTTTGGCCCCGGGTTCATTGGTCGGTGAGCCCATGAGAAATGAACCGGGTGAAATTCTCACGAATTTCATCCCTGCATCATTCTGAAACATGGGTTCTCGATAAGCAGGAGGATTATGATCAAGTGGAAATGAATGGTCGTCGGCAGTGATTTCTTTCATCCCGGGAATCATATTCCCCGGGTCGATTCGATCCTGCTCACGTTCATCGACCGGGGTCTTGGGGTCAGTTGTTTCGGGAGGTTTGGCCTGCATCGGCGGATTCCCCGTCAGAGTCAATAAGTTGTCTCCACTGCCCGCAGTTGCTCCGTTCGGGTCACCAAGCAGCAGACCCAGGACAAGTACGCCCATAATGAGAAAAATTGGTAAGCCTTTCATAGTAATCTCCTTATCAGATCAATTCTTCCCTCTTCAAAGGAAACGCAACTTTTATATCGAAATAGAACGCAGCATTCAACCATCCTCTTTATTAGTAAGTTCTAATATGATCATTCTTATAAAAATGCAAAAACACATTCGTCATTGATCCGCTCACACGGGTAAAAACCATTATCCGGGCAGATATTATGACTGATGATCTAACATTCAAAGACCAGGCAATGGACCGATTGCGATTACTCTCTCTGAATCATTAGACTCTGATCATAGCATATTTGTGCATTACCCGAATTATTTTTTTGTTCGACTGCTCTGCAAAATAGTAATACCGGCTTTTTTCAACTATATTGATGTCTTCAGCTCGAACGAAAGGACCGGTTGATAAAAAAGAAAGAGAGTGTTAATCTCACTCAATCATGTTAACGTGGTTCGCAAACATCATTGTCATCAGCCCATTTGCAGATTATGTATAAAATCATTAACAGAAAAAAGTTGCTCCTGGTCAAATTGATTGATCTGCTATTCAATCCCTGTTTCACTTTCTATTCCTTTTTTCGGAAACGATTGTTTTTCAGGCCCGTTGATTCAGAACCTGGAGCGAATACTATTCTGGTGGTCAGGTTCGGATATATCGGCGATGTGATCCTGACCCTGCCTGTATTTCCCTTGCTTCGCCAGATGTATCCCAACTCGATCATAACATTGTTGACCTCGACTAAAACATCTGCTTTGGTTGAAGGCAATCCCGATATCGACCGGGTACTCCGTTTTGATGCACCCTGGCTGTATAACGGTTTTTCGATCAAGTCTGTGATCAACTATGTTTTCTTTCTTTATACTTTTCGTAAAGAAAACTATGATCTTGGACTTGACATGAGGTCTGATATCAGAAACATATTTCTGATCCTGTTTTTGGGACGGGTCAAACGAAGGGTCTCTTTTGACTTCGGAGGCGGCCACTACATGTTGACTGATGCGATCCCCTATCGTTACTTGAAGCATAAAATCGATCTTCATCTTGACGTGGTCCGCTATCTCGGTTCACAGGACGACACTCCTGCTATCAATCTGTATGTCACTGCCGAGGAGAAAAACGAAGCTGAAAGGATCATGCAGGGCATGCCGACATCTGACCGTCCACTTTGTTTTGCACTACATCCGGGAGCTCGGGTCCCACTCAAGCGCTGGAATCTTGATAAATTCATGGCCTTGACAGACGAGTTGATCAATCGCTATCCCTGTATGATCATATTGTTGGGTGAAACAAATGATTTTTCGGTGTCTGACCTGGAAAAATGGAACCATAGTCCACATGTCCGGAGCCTGGTAGGAAAACTCAATTTGAGGCAGTTAATCGCAGTATTACAACGCTGTTCAGTTCTGATCTGCAACGATTCCGCGCCTATGCATATCGGAGTTGCCGTTCAGACTCCCACGGTCACAATTTTCGGCCCCTCAAAATCGATGGAGACCGGACCGTATTATTATGGTCACAAGGTAGTTGAAAAAGATTTTCTGTGTCGCTATTCATGTGATGAAACAAACTGTTTAAACACAGAATATAAAGCCTGTCTCGAGAGCATTTCAGTCGCAGATGTTCTGGAAGCTGTTCACGAGCTTGTTCAAAGAAACAACTATTTTCAGGATAGGCATTGATGGACCGCACAGAATTGATACTGGGAATATATCCGGGTCATAACTGCAATGTCAGTCTGGTTACGGGCAGGGGTGAGATTTTATTTGCCATGGAAGAGGCCCGTTTCAGTCGGGTCAAGGACCAGGCCGGCATTCCCCATCGGGCCCTGGAATATATAAGGCAGCGATTCGGTGACCATTATCATTGTGTGACAGTGAGAGATTCAAAACTCAAACGACCTCTACGGGATATTGAGTTAACATTCCGTTCCCTGGCCAAAGGTCTGGCGCCGCCAAGTTGGACTTATTTATGGCGCGGTTATCTTCAGACCCTGAAGCGTGGCCGTGTTGTTGAAACGGGATCACGACAGCACGCACCCTGGTTGATGAAAGCTCAGACTTCACTTGAAAACATCAGTCATCACAGTGCTCATGCTGCATCGGCCTATTATTGTTCAGGGTTCGAAGCGGGACCGGTGATGACTTTGGATGGCCAGGGCGATGATCGTTATTCCTGCACGTTTTCATGGGGCCGCGGCGCCCGGCTTGAAACCTTGAATAATCTTTTTTTCAATGAAGCACCATTTGGTTATAATTTTCAGATAGTGACGGCCATGCTTGGTTTTCATGGAGGCAGGCACCCCGGCAAAATAACCGGGTTAGCCTCCTACGAGGAGCGGAATGAAGCCTGTCGTCACAAACTCGAACAATTCCTGGATGGTCTTTGGAAAAGGAAATCGCCGAATGATGCCCTGAATTATGCCAGTTTTTTATTATTCAATCGGACCGGTCAACAACAATTGCGGCAGGAAAGAGAAAAAAGCTTCGGGGAATATTCGTTGCGAGAGATGGCCATTGCGGTCCAGGATATTACTGTCACGAGGACCCTGGCTTTGATCCGCAAGAACCTTGGACCGGGTCCCTATCCTTCACTTGCTCTGGCTGGGGGCGTCTTTGCCAATGTCAAACTCAATCAACAGATAAAAGAAGCCGGCGTTCAGAATATCTTCATTCAACCGGCCATGGGGGATGAAGGATTATCATTGGGTGCAGCCCTGTCCAGCGCTGCCCGGAGAGGTACGGGTTATCCCAGACCCCTCGAAACGGTCTTTTTAGGTCCTGAGTTTTCCCTTGCGACTATGCAAGCAGCGATCCAGACCGCCGGTTTGAAATATGAACAACCGGAGAGTATCGAGGAAAAAGTGGCTGAACTCCTGGCCGATGGTAAGGTCATCGCTCGTTATGACGGCAGGATTGAATACGGTCCCCGAGCCCTTGGCAATCGCAGTATCCTGTATCATACCCAGGACAAAACTGTCAATGACTGGCTCAACAAACGCTTGAACCGGACGGAATTTATGCCCTTTGCACCGGTGACCCTGTATGAATACGCAGACCAATGTTATGAGCAGCTCGAGGGGGCCTGGAATGCTGCTCGGTTCATGACCATCACCTTCCCCTGCACACCCTGGATGAAACGGACCTCACCCGCTGTGGTCCACGTTGATGGGACAGCCCGGCCCCAGATACTCCGCGAGTGCGATAATCCTGGTTACTACCGCATGCTCGATCATTACCGACGCTTGACCGGCATTCCCTCGCTGATCAATACCAGCTTCAACATGCATGAAGAACCGATTGTGTGCACACCTGACGATGCAATTCGGGCCTTTGTTCAGAGTCAGCTTGATTATCTCGCTCTGGGCCCTTTCCTGGTCTACCCACGCTCCTGAACGTAGAGATACAGTTTGACCTGAATTGGTCCGTGTACCCCGATCACAATCTGCTTCTCGATATCGGCCGTTCGGCTTGGGCCACTTATCAAGGACAGACAGGAATGTTCGGCCAGCTCGATCTGCCGGTCCGGTCCCGAACAATAAGCTGATAAAGTCGGTATGATCAGAGACTCGGGGGCAATGATCCAATGATGCGGTGCCAGTGACGAGCCCAGCCTGCCATCAGTCCTGCCCGAGTTGATCACGACTGTCCCCGTTTCGGCTATGATTGCGTCTGCACCGGTGATGATCACATCCAACTGCGACAGTTGTTCAATTCTGGCCTTTGATTGAATCCGGACCCCCTCTTCGTAAATCAACCAGGAACCGGGTCCATTTGTGGCCGCCGTGACCAGTTCCCGCCCATTGTGTGGCCAATTCCGATGATCGAGACCCAAACCGATCCGCTCAAAACCGGAAGCCTTTATGTCATTCATGATTGTCTGGATGATCTGATTGAAAGAATTGGCCCGGACAAAGGTCGTTCCCAGATGCTGACATTGTTCGGCCAGGCAGTTCAGCCAATCACGTTCCGGTGACTGAGTCACACTCTTTGAGACCGGCCGGCCACACGATGAACGATTGCTTTGACCTAAAGCCCGTTCAATCCGCGTCAAGATGTCCTCACGATCAGATTGCCGTGTCATCTGTTCTTCCTTCTTCGTAAACCATGCTTTAATGAATGAAAACTCGATCGAGCCAGGGGTTGAAAATAACGCTGATCTGACCAACGCGGAACGTTCAGCCCCCCGTCAGATGACCGGAACAGAAATTGAAAAGAGCTACCCAAGTATGCCATTAGTCGATAGAGCCTGGGATGACTGGCACATAAAGCGAACAAACGAAACAACTGGTGCTCCCACCATGGTCTCTGTCGCGATTGGATCAGATCGGCCCTCAATTCGAGCAGAAGCTGGTTCAGCGGAATCTTGACCGGACACACCTCGGAACAGGCGCCGCACAGTGTCGAGGCAAAAGGCAGATCGCGATAATACTCCCTCGAGAAAAGCAAGGGGCTGAGAATCATACCCATTGGTCCTGGATAGACCGACGCGTAAGCATGACCGCCAACCTTGCGATACACCGGGCAGATATTCAGACAGGCCCCACAACGGATGCAGGTCAGCATGGACCTGTAGCGTGAATCATGAAGCAGATCAGTCCGACCATTATCCACCAGGACCAGATAGGCCTTGTCAGGACCATCGTTTTCCCCTGTCCGGCGGGGACCATTGATAATCGATACATAGTTACTGATTCTTTGACCGGTCGCACTGACCGTCAACAAGGTCAGAAAGAGTGACAAGTCCGCCATCGAGGGAATCAGTCGTTCAATTCCCATAACCGCAATATAGACCGGAGGCAGTGACAGAGACAGACGGGCATTACCTTCATTTTCCACCACAACCAGACTGCCTTCGTCGATCAGACCGAAGTTGACCCCGCTTATCCCGGCATCGGCTGAAAGAAAAGCAGACCGTAAAGTCTTTCGGGCGGCGGCTGTAAGCTCTTCAGGACTCTCGGTGTATTGTATGCCAAGCTTTTCGTGCATTATCCGGCCGACATCCCGGCGTGAAAGATGAATGATAGGCGCTGTGATATGACTGGGCCTCTGTCTGGAGATTTGAGCGATATATTCACCCAGATCTGTCTCGATCGAGATCAGACCATGCTCTGATAAGAACTGGTTCAGCTCGATTTCTTCAGTCAACATTGATTTTGACTTAACCACAGTGCGGACCTTATGACGGGTCAAAATATCGACAATATGGTCGCGGGCTGATCGGGCATCCCGGGCCCAAAGCAACTCGAACCCCTTTCGTTCCGCCTTATCCGCAAAAGCAGCCAGTTCCCGATCGAGATTGGCAATGACGGCATTCTTAATATGTGCTGCCCTGTCGCGCATCTGTTCCCAATCCGGCAGACTCTCGACCATAACACGACGCTTCTGACATGACTGGCTCAAGGAATGGGCCAGATTTGCCTGCAGTTTCTCATCAGCCAATGACTGTACGGTTTGTGTGCGAAAATTGAGACGTGTAGGCATCATCGTGTTGGAGTGAGTCCCATGGCCCGGTATAAGAGCGTTGCTAGATGAATAGGTTCAATGGTCGAGCCCTGTCTCTTGAATGTTCCTGACAGATGAAGCATACAGCCCGCATCAAGCGTAACGACATATTCAGCATCCCGCTCGACACAATACTGTAACGTATCAGATCCGAGCGAGGCAGCCAGCTCGGAATAATGCATGGAGAATATACCTCCAAAACCGCAACATTGTTCGCGCGAGGGGGTCTGGTCCACCAGTTCGATCCCCTCGAGTTTCGACAGAAGAGCCGCAGGCCCTGTCCGTAGCCCGAGTTCTCTCAAACCGTGACAACTGGCATGATAATAAACCCGGTGCGGAAACGAGCCCTCGATCTGTTGTGCGGCCGATGTCTGTCCCAGAAATTGGGAGAACTCAAAAAGACGTGAACGCAAGGATTGCCATCGGCTTATTTCATCAGATGTGAAGTCAAGATATTGATATTGGTTTTTGACCATGCTGACGCATGAACCGGATGGTGCAACGATACAGGCACATTCCTCAAAAACCTTCATGAAATGCCGGGCAATGCGAGTCGCTTCATGACGATAACCGGCGTTGTATGCAGGCTGTCCGCAGCAGGTCTGCTCTTTGGGCACACTCACCTTATAACCGATTGCGGTCAACAGGGCCCAGACATGATCAGCGATTTCAGGATAAAAATGATCGACCAGGCAGGGCACAAAAAGGGCAACATTATCAGGAGATATCATACGGCCGGTCCTTTGAATCCGGACCTTTATCGGATCATGGTTTCAACCGTTTCACGATCTCACGGAGAGAACACCGGGCGATCAGGTCATTCCCCGCCAGAAGGCAGGTCCCCCCCGGAAAGCACTCGATTGCTTTCCACCATTTGTGATGAGGATCGATCAGGCCGGTCCAGGTCAAACCACCATCACGAGTATAAAAGATATGGTTTTGTTTCTCGATTGTTCCGCCAGCAGTCAAGCCTGTTTTCTGGTCCAGGAAACAGATGGCATTGAGTTCTTCCGCATAGGGCACAGACCGCTCCTCCCAATGACTACCGCCGTCAGCGCTATAGAGAACTATCCCATTGCGTCCACTTATCCAGCCCTGCTTTTCATCGACAAAACTTAGATCATATAAAGTCACGCTTGTGGGAGTATTGACTGTCTGCCAGGAAATACCGCGGTCCTGTGAACGGAAAACGAGGCCACGACCTCCCACTGCCACGACCACATCAACTGAAACAGCGCACAGTTTATTGACGATAACCGATTCGGCTAATTGGATTCTCTGCCAATCGTGACCACCGTTCTCGGTCCGAAAAATCAATCCATCAAGACCAGTAGCCAAACCGATGGCTCCATCGAGAAAAAGGATATCCGTTAAATAAGCCCCCTCGATGGTAGTCCGGTCCCAGGTCCGACCGCCATCACCTGTCTTGAACACCGATCCCTCACTGCCGGCAATCCAACCCTGTAAACGATCGAGGAAAAAAACGCCATTGAACCACTCAGGCGTCCGATCCAGATTAGGTCGAGTCCAGTTTGCCCCCCCATCCTCGGATACAATAAGCAGACCACCTAAACCCACCCCCCAAATCTGCTCCGGTGATACTATGGCAAGATCGATCACATTCTCCCAGGCAAATGTGGTCAGGGGTTCAATCATGCTTTCCTGGCTCAAGCAGACTTGTGACATGACCAGAACCAGGACCATCACTGACCAGATTGTTCGCTGCAATCCCTTTTGAAAAACCATTGAAATCGATACTCTCTGTTCTGCCCAAATCAAGTCTATTTCTGGACACGTTCAAGATATGTATTGGTTCGAGTGTCAACCCGTATGATTTCCCCTTCATTGACAAAAAGGGGAACAAGGACCGTTACTCCTGATTCAAGTTGAGCAGGTTTCGTTGCTCCCGTAGCCGTATCACCGCGTATACCAGGCTCAGTCTTGACCACCATAAGCTCGACGTGTTTGGGGACCTCGCTTCCTATCGGATGACCATTGTGATAGAGCACGGTGATGCTCATCTGCTCCTTGAGGTAATTAACCTGATCTCCCAACTGCTCACGGGTCATAAAGGTCTGATCATAACTCGTCGTATCCATGAAATGATATTCGTCACCATCTTGATAGAGAAACTGCATCTCCTTCTCTTCAAGATCAGGCTTTTCGAATTTCTCACCCGAACGGAATGTCTTATCGAGCACATTGCCCGTCGATAAATGCTTCAATCTCGTTCGGACAAATGCTGTCCCCTTACCCGGTTTAACGTGCTGAAAATCTACTATGATGTAGGGCTCACCCTCCAATTCAACTTTTAATCCAATCCTGAAATCACTCGTTGTAAACATTGATGCTCCTTTCAAAAACAGATATTTTTCAAACAAACCATATATAGTTCACCCACGGAATGAATCAACTTGAGAAGCTATTTGACAAACCGTTCGTGAACGAGTAGAATCTTTTCAGGTTTTTTACAGTATGTATCCATTCATCAAGGAGGGGCCTTCGAACGGATTGTAACCATGGACCAACCGGTTTTTGCCTGTCATTCTGAAGTAAGAGAAAAAACACTTATCATTGTTCTCGAAGGAGATATTACCGATGCCTGTGAAGAGAGTGTCTTTCATGCTTACAGGCAAATGGAACAACATGATCTGGACAGCATTATCCTTGATTTCGGGAAAGTCCTGTACATCAATAGCGCGGGCATTGCCGTCTGTATTAATCTTTTGACCAGAATGAGGCAGAAACAACAGCAATTGAATATCGTAAATTTGTCGGAATATTTTCAGAAAATATTTGCCATGATTGGATTGACCAGGTATTCCCGCTATTATCCCACAGTGGATGATGCCCTGGCAGATATGAAAAGGGAACGGTCCCGTGAAAAATGAGACGAGTGCGGCCATTCAAACTGAAAATGAGCAACTGAAGCATCGGCTCGATGAGCTCGAACGACAGAAATTCGAGTTGGATAAGAAGATCTTCGAGCTGAAAGTGCTGTACGATATTGCCCGGGAGACGACGACTACCCAGGACCTGAAAACCATGCTCAAGGTCTTTCTATCCATGACCATGGGCACATTTGGGATTGTCAAGGGTCTCATAACGATCTATCATGATGACAAGCTGTGTTGGGAACTGATCGCCAGCAGCGGGATTGATTTCACACTCGACGGGAAACCGATTGACATTGCTGCTTTTCAATCATTCAGCCAAGTGAAAGAAGCACAGTTGATTTCAGATAGTTGCCTCGAGGATGCTGGTTGTGCTGACACGACCTTTTGTCAATGGTTGCAATCAGTCCCCCTGAAAATCTGGACTCCCATACTTGCTGATAACCAGGTAATTGGCGGAATTTGTCTCGGTGAGAAAATCTCAGGAGAAGAGTATTATCAGGAAAATCTGAATCTGCTCTCAATCATTGCAACCAATTGCGCCCTGAACATACGCAACGCTCGCCTGTTTCAAGAGAATATCGAAAAAGAACGGATCGAACGGGAAAATCGAGAACTGAAAAGACTCGATAAGAAAAAAAATGAATTCGTCAATATGGTCGCCCATGAGTTAAGAACACCTCTGACCTCGATCAGCGGTTTCTCTGAACTCATGATGAAAAAAGCAGAAACGAAACCTCGAGAGTCTTTGGTCAAGTTCAGCAAAATCATCTTTCAGGAAAGCGATCGACTCAGACGGATAATTAACGACCTGCTCGACCTGTCCAGAATCAAATCAGGCAAGGTCGAGATGGAGAAAATGCCAAACGATCTCAAAACTGTCATCGAAACAGCCTGTGATAACGTGCAACTCACGGCTGAAAAAAAGAAAATTGTTCTTTATCGCGACCTGCCTGCCTCCATTCCCAGCTTTCTGTTTGACAAAGATAAAATGACCCAGGTCATGCTGAATCTGCTGAGTAACAGCATCAAATATACTCGGGAAGGTGGAACCATTACTGTCACGGCCAGAACGACAGATTCCGTGGTCCGCTGCGAGGTCAAAGATACGGGAGTCGGTATCCCCGCCGCTGATCTGAAAAAGGTCTTTGAAGAGTTTCACCGGGTCAATAACGAGCTTTCGAAAATAGAAAGAGGCACGGGACTCGGCCTCTCGATCACTAAAAGCATTATTGAAGCGCATGACGGTCGGATCTGGGTCGAAAGCCAGGAGGAGATCGGTAGTTCTTTCTTTTTCGAATTGCCTTATAAGGAGATGAATCAATGAAAAAAGTCCTGTTAGCAGTATTCGTAATCCTGATCATGGCTTCAGCCGCGTTTTGTTTCTTTTTTCATCTGGTCAGGACCCGAGACGGCATGCAGGTATTCGTCAAAGAAAAACCTGGTTTTGCACACACTTATCTGGATAGTCGTTCATGGGGCCCACTGGATTACCTGAAATATCCGCATATCGCCCACTCGATGATGTCGGACACTCTCGGAGAAATCAGTCAATCATTCCAGAAATCGGTCCGGGATTTCCAGGCTAAAGCCGATCAGGCCGCCCAAACCATCAGTCAACATCTCGAAAATTCGGAAAAAGCTCGAAACGAAATGAGCGAACTGAAACAAGAATTCGAGAAAGAATGGCAAAGACTCCAAGAAAAAATCAAAAAAACAGCTGACAGTAAAAAATTGAAAAAACTCGAACAGGACACGGAAAAACTCGTTCAATGGTTCCAAAAGGAAATCAAAAAAATCGAAGAAAAATATAGCAGCAACTGATTGTTTTCCATGTATTCGCCCCGGAATACAAAGAACATACCGACACTTTTTCCCCCGTGGCTTTGTGGCTCCGTGTGACTAATGATCTTTACCGAAGAACAGGGTTGGTCCAATGAGCACATCCTTACTCTTCGAGAAAAGAAGACCATCCCGGTCAGGCCCGAACATCATTTGACGCCGATAGCACTGACACTTCAGTCAACAACCAAAAGCAACTCCTCTTTTGATGATGAGAGGTAAGACCCTGTCTCTTTATGTAGGTCACCATGAAGAAAATAATGATAAGAATTTTCAGTGAGAATTATCCACCCAAATACGACAAGTGTAGTCTCGATCCATGACCACTGTTTTGCTCTTCAAAGAGAATTGAGAGGGAACTGCTCGCTGATCAGGACGAAATCCCGATCATTGTGCAGGAGCTTCGCACCATGAGCGATGCATATTGCTGCAATCATGCAGTCAATCGGACTCCTGATCGTCAAGCCCTGTGATCGGCAGACTCGGTAGATGTTTGCGGCGTCGATGAAGATATCACGGGTCATGGGCAGATACAGCAACTCGGACAGAATGACCTTGGTTTTTTCGTACTGCTCACTGTTACGAATTCCCTGCAACAGCTCGGTCATGACAAGACCGCAGATGCAGATGTCCTCTCTCCTCTCGATCAACGCTTCCATGGTCTTGGTTTGAAGTGTTTCACACCCAGCCAGAAAACTAATCCAGACCGAGGTATCAATCAGGATCATCGAACCTCCGCCCCTCTCGCAGCTCCTCAAGACTGCCTTCCCACATTATCATTCCCTTCAATTCCAAGATTTTCTTCACAGACTCGCGGCGAAGTAGATCCCGCAACGCGAAGTCCACCAATGCCCTGCGTGTCTTGAGCCCGGTTGCCTTGAGTGCGGATTCGACCAATTCTTCATCAAGTACGATATTGGTTCTTTTGCTCACCATTTACCTCCTCTGACTTTGATTGCTGTGAATTCTCACTATACACATAATACTACTTATTAATGTGTATGTCAATGATATTCTCTGCCAGAGGAAGGTGAACAGGCACATAAAACTCAACGACAATCACCCTTTTTTCTCCGTGCCTTTGTGGCTCCGTGTGAGTAATGATCTTTACTAAAGCTTGGGAAATATTCTTCACTGGAAAGTGCCCCGATAAAATCCGGCTTTATCCCCTTGGACTCGAATGAATGAATGGGGTTTCGGGCTACAGTTAAAGCTCACGAAGCCGCGTAAAGGGCCAGTCGATTTAATCATGCAGCGTTACCTCTTCATGTTACCCTTTTGATATGAATGTGGTATACGCGAACATGATCTCTCAAAAATGATCCA
>JAFGSJ010000105.1 GCA_016934675.1 bacterium
AAGCCCTCTTGCCAAACCCAGCCCATGGTATATATTATATTACAATGAAGGACTCAGATTTTATAACAAAAAACTGTTATTGGTCCGACGCAGTGTATGTAGGAAGGGGAGACGGAAAAGCAGTGGGTAGCGTCAGTCGGCGTTGTACTCGAACTGCTGGTTCCGATCAGGAATTCCGTATTCCCTTGGAGACAAACATCCATTCTCAGGAGGTTAGGAGAGTATGAAGCTTCAACCGTTACATGACCGTGTTTTGGTGCAACGAACCGAGGAGAAAGAGACGATCAAGGGTGGGATCATAATCCCAGACACAGCCAAGGAGAAGCCGCAGGAAGGGACAGTGGTTGCAGTAGGTCCGGGCAAGGTTTTGAAGGATGGTTCGCGGGCCACGATGAGTGTGAAGGTCGGGGATCGGATTTTATTTGGTAAGTATTCGGGTAATGATGTTCGGATTGATGATCAGGAGTATTTGATCATTCGTGAGGAGGATGTATTGGGAGTGATCAAGGGATAGTAAGAAATAAGCTGGGTCAAGCGAAAAACACATACAATTGGAATCGTGAAAAGAAACAGGAGGAAAGAGAGTATGGCCAAGATATTGAAATTCGATGAGGAAGCACGCCGGGCGATATTGAAGGGTGCGAGTGTATTGAGTAAAGCGGTCAAAGTGACATTGGGTCCTAAGGGTCGCAATGTAGTTATTGATAAGAAGTTTGGTTCACCGACCAGTACCAAAGATGGCGTAACAGTCGCAAAAGAGATAGAGCTTGAAGATGTTTTTGAGAACATGGGGGCTCAGTTAGTCCGTGAAGTGGCTTCGAAGACGAGCGACATCGCCGGTGACGGAACCACGACTGCCACGGTTTTTGCCGAAGCCATTCTTCGAGAAGGAATCAAGAGTGTGACGGCCGGCATGAATCCCATGGACATCAAACGGGGAATTATGAGAGCAGTTGAGGCTGTGGTCGAAGAGATTCGCAAGTTATCGCGACCGATTGAAGGAAAGAATGAAATTGCCCAGGTTGCGGCGATTTCGGCTAACAACGACCTGACCATTGGCGAGATTATTGCCGAAGCCATGGAAAAAGTGGGCAAGGACGGGGTCATTACGGTCGAGGAAGCTAAGGCGATCGAGACAACGCTGGATGTGGTCGAAGGCATGCAGTTCGACCGGGGCTATCTGTCACCGTATTTTGTCACGGATTCCGAGCGGATGGAAGCGGTTTTATCCGACGCGTATATCTTAATTCATGAAAAGAAAATCAGCAACATGAAGGACCTGTTGCCCGTATTGGAACAGATAGCCAAGATGGGCAAACCCTTATTGATCATTGCCGAAGATGTTGAGGGAGAAGCTTTGGCCACGCTGGTAGTCAATAAACTGCGTGGTACGTTGAATACCTGTGCGGTGAAAGCTCCCGGTTTTGGTGACCGCCGGAAAGCCATGCTCGAAGACATCGCCATCCTGACAGGTGGAACAGTCATTTCTGAAGACCTGGGCATCAAGCTCGAAAACATTAAGTTGCAGGATTTGGGTCGAGCCAAACGGATTACGGTCAATAAAGACAACACGACCCTGGTCGAGGGTTCGGGCAAATCGAGTGACATTGAAGGGCGCGTGCGTCAGATCAAGGCCCAGATCGAGGAATCGACCTCGGATTATGATCGTGAAAAACTGCAGGAACGTTTAGCCAAGCTCGTTGGTGGGGTTGCGGTCCTGAATGTAGGCGCCGCTACCGAGACCGAAATGAAGGAGAAAAAGGCGCGGGTCGAGGATGCCCTGAATGCGACTCGAGCTGCCGTTGAAGAAGGCATCGTTCCCGGTGGGGGCGTCGTCTTTATTCGAGCGATCAAAGCCTTGGATAAACTGAAATTGGAAGGTGATCAGAAAACCGGAGTCACCATTATCCGACGTGCCCTCGAAGAACCTCTCCGCCAGATTGCGGAAAATGCAGGTTGGGAAGGCACAATCGTGGTCGAAAAAGTCAAAACCCTGGAAAAGAATATGGGTTTTAATGCTCAGTCTGAAGAATACGAAGACCTGGTCAAAGCCGGTGTCATCGATCCGACCAAGGTCTCCCGAACGGCACTACAGAACGCTTCTTCGATCGCGGCCCTGATGCTGACTACCGAAGCCCTGGTGACTGACAAGCCCGAAGAAAAGAAAGATACTCCGGCTATGCCTCACGGCGGCGGTATGGGCGGGATGTACTAAATCTGTTCCTGAATACTACCAAGCCCTTTCCGTTGCGGAAAGGGCTTTTTTATGCGCACTCTTTCTCCTGGTGATGCCAGGAGACAGTGCTGCTCTTCACGCTCCTATAATACTTGTAACTACATGTCGGCCAAAGTGCCATTTGAAAATTATCAAAGAGCACCATACATTGATATATTCAGTGTATCAATCTGATGAAGGATGTGCAATACAAACGATGAAACAGCTTCTGATTCAAATCGCATTGATAATTGTTGCTGCGACACTGATGATTGTGTCCTTCCCGGTTGGCGAGACTCTAAGCGGATATTTGCCTGATCTACCGTGGGAATTCTGCGTATTCTGTGCGTTGATCCCGATGTTCATTGTTCTCCGAGGCCATTCCAACGGCACAGCTTTCCGCTTCGGTTATCTGTTCGGTTTTCTGTATTATTATGGGATCATGTCCTGGATCGTCATCACCATGTTGAATTATGGCAATATGTCCGCTACGCTGTGCTATCTGATCCTGATTGCCCTGGTCTGTTACCTGGCCTTTTATGGGAGCTTCTTTTTTCTGTTCAATCGGCTGTTGACTGAACGGCTGGGCCTGCCTCATACCCTGGTTGCACCTTTTGTGTGGGTCTTACTCGAATATATCCGGACCTATATGATCTCAGGCTTTCCCTGGAACCTGTTGGGTTACACTCTCTATCGACAGCCCCTGCTCATTCAGATTGCAGACCTGGTCGGCGTGTACGGTCTGTCGTTTCTAATAGTGATTGTCAATTGCCTGATTTTCGACCTGTTTTTCGGTGAATGGGCCCGCCGGACCAAGATCATCGTGTTTGCCCTGGTACTGGCCTTGGTCTTGATGACGGTCGGATACGGCCAGTTCCGCTTGCATGATAACCAGGAAGCTGATGAAGTCAAGGTTTGTTTGATCCAGGGTAATTACCGACAAGAGGAAAAATGGGCCCCGCACATGAAGCAGACCACTCTCGAAACCTATCTCAACTTGAGCCGCGCTTGCTTGAGTGCTTCGCCGGACCTGATTGTCTGGCCGGAAGCGGCTGTACCTTTCCGGCTCCGTTATTCCCCATCTTCTTTTGCTAAAATCGCCCAGCTCGCTTGTGAATGTGATTGTCAATTACTGCTTGGGTCGCCTGATATGGATGAAAGCCCCGAAGGAAACACCCAATTTTATAATGCCGCCTTTCTGATCGATAATCGGGGTGAGTTTCTCGATCGTTATGATAAGATACACCTCGTGCCTTTTGGTGAGTATGTTCCCCTGAAAAAGCTGCTCTTTTTCGTCGAAAAAATGACTGAAGGGGCCACGGGTGATTTCAGTGCCGGTTCAAAATATACCGTTTTCAAAGGGACACTGCCTCCCTTCAGTCTGTATATCTGTTATGAAACCATTTTCCCCGACCTGGTCAGAAAATTTGCCAAATCCGGGGCCCGTTTCCTGGTTTCGATCACCAATGATGCCTGGTTCGGACGGTCAGCCGCCAGTTATCAGCATTTTGCCATGACCGTATTCCGGGCCATCGAAAACCGATGCCCAGTCGTCCGAGCCGCCAATACGGGCATTACCGGTATCATTGATCAAAAGGGCCAGATTCTGGAACAGACAGAGATTTTTACTCGGACCAGTCTGTGCGGCACAATCCGGATCAGGCCTGAGCACCTGATCACCGTCTATACCCGCTGGGGTGATTTCTTCGTGGCTTTTTGTGCAGGAGTAGTAGTTCTTCTGGCCGGTATCGCCCTGATTCTGCCCGGATACAGTAAATCGGCTCAAATGAAATGATCAGGAAAGGACGCACATGGACCTGATAGCGCACTGAGGAGGATACAGCATGGATTTCAGCACTTCACAGGAGTTCTCAGTTTCGATCGATGATTATCTGAAAGTCTATTTCGCTTCCGATTTCGAACAGTTTATGACCGGTCAGGCTTCATTCAAACGACGAAAAGTACTTGACATGGTCCAGCAGGGCCCGATCATTAAACGCGACCTTGAAATCTGTTCGGACATAGAGTTACCGGCCCTTCTCAAAAAAGTGGTCGGAAATCATGAACTGAGTTACATCGAGCACAGCATTACCGACCTCGAGCGCTACGAGACACGTTGGCAGATCACCCCGAATTTCCTGGTCGATAAAATCAAAGCCAGTGGAATAACCACACTCAGACCACTTGGTCCGGGCCGGACCGAGCGGGTCCATCAGGGCAGCGTGGTCGTCTCGATCCCCTTCATCGGACGACTTGCCGAAAACTTCATCATTGAGGCAATTCGCACCAGCGATCAGGAAACGGCCCACCTTTTCAGCGAATTCAACGATATAACCAGCCTGAGATGATTGAAATCAATGCTGACGGCAATGTAGGTTCAGGACATCATTTGCAGCGGGGTTACCCAATGCCTGGGCCTGCCGCCAGTCCTGACAGGCCTGGTCTCTGCGGTCGAGTCTTAAATACGACAGACCGCGATTGAAATACGCCCGCGAATTAGCCGGGTCTAACTCGATCGCCCGGGTGAAATCGAGGACTGATTTCTCATAATTATTTTGCAGGGCCCAGGCGTTACCACGATTACTGAACGCTTCAGCGTACCAGGGATTAAGCTCGATGGCCCGATTGAAATCCTGGATCGCTCCGTTCAAATCATGGCTTTGCCCTTTGGAAACGCCTCTATTACAATATGCTCGAAAAAATGTGGCTTCGATGGCGATGGCTCGATCAAAATCTGTAATCGCCCTATCCTGATCACCTATTCTCGAATAGACGATTCCACGATTATTGAAAAAATCCGGGACAGACGGATCGAGTTCAATGGCCCGATTCAGATCAGTTAATGCTTCCTCATAACGAGACAGTTCCTTGAGCGTGTGTCCCCGATTATTATAAGCCGGCCAAAATTCGGCATTCAAGCTGATACTCCGGTTATAATCTGCCAGAGCGGCCTGTAAATCATTGTTCTGGGTATGAGCACTCCCCCGAACAAAATAACCATAATAGTGGTCGGGATAGTGAGTAATGACATCAGATAACAAAGTCAGGCTATCATGCCAGACTCGTGCCCGGTTATGGGTCATGACGCCATAGGCTATAATAATCAGCACGCTGGCAATCAGCCAAAGCTGCGACCATTGCTTCCTTTTGGGCACTTTCTGCTCCACCAGGAAATGATCGCCCAGAACCGCCCAGAAAAAAAACAGACCGAAATAGGGCAGATAAGTATAACGCTCTGCCACGATAGCCTGTCCGATCGGGATAAACTGAAGTACCAAAACGAGCGGAATAATGAAAAACATACCTGCGACCACCAAAATCCGGCGTCGAGAACGTGAGCGATAGATACCGAAATACACTATCACTCCCAGGACCAGAATTGAAAGGTAATACTCGAAAGGAAGCAATCCGCCGGACTTTTGGGGATAAAAATGCAGTACGGACAAGTCCGTTGGTACAAACGCTTTGAATAGATAAAAAAACAAGGAGTAGCTCATCAGAAAAATCCGGTCGAACCAGGTAAAAGTATGAGATAAATCCGAGAGAGAACCACCCGATTGCTGCGCCAGAATATTGATGATCCCGAATACCACAGACAAGAGTAAAAAAGGCAGTTTTTCGAGGACTGAAACCCAACTGAATAGGCGCCGCTCTCTATAATCGAGCACAAACAACAACAGGGGCAGAATGACCGCCGCGGATTTGGAAAGCACACTCAACCCGAACATGAAAAAAGTTCCGACCAACAAGCCCTTTCTGCTGGTTTCTTTCAAATAGAACTGGTACAAAATCAGGGCAAGCAACAAGAAAAAACTGTAGAGTACATCCTTACGTTCCGAAATCCAGGCTACCGATTCGACTCGGAGCGGATGGACTGCAAACAGCAGGGCCAGGACCATTGCGGATTGCCATTGCTTCAGTAATTGTCGGCCCAGTACATAAACCAGCAGGCTGTTCAGCATATGCAGGACCAGATTGAACAGATGATAGGGATATGGTTTCAGTCCGAACCAGTGGTATTCAAGGGCGTTTGATAATCCGGTCAGGGGATGATAATTTGCAGCATAAAATCTGCTGAAAAGCCGATGAATCCCGGACCAGGACAAGTCCCTGATCAGCAAGTTCTCGGTTACATACTGGTTGTCGTCTATGTTGACAAAACCTGCTGTAAGGCAGGGCATATAACTCAGCCCAGTGACCACCATGATCGTGACCATTATCAGAATAAACAGCCCCTTTCCAGTCACAGGTCTCGCCCATCCGGAACAATATGGAACCTGTCTGGCACTTCGTGCAGATCCGGATCGCACTGAAGCCGGCTGTTGAGCTGTTTTCTTTTTCCTGGCTGATCGCCCCATAGCCTCCTCAAACCAATGAATATAATTCACATTGGTCTTATTGCACCTGCTCCGATTGTCAACAGATCAATTAACATGCTCTGGAGCTTGACAGTGACGCGTGCATTCTTTACAATTGCAAAACTGGAAATACGAGGAAACCATGGCCAAACCGACGATGATGAAAATACTGAGCGGGATTATCGTATTTATCCTGATTTCACTCATTGCATACTGGCCAAGTCATGGCAAGGATTCCACGGTCTACTGGTTCAGTATCATACCACCTCTGGTGGCCATCATTCTGGCCTTTGTACTCAAACAGATACATTTCAGCCTTTTTGTGGCGGTCCTGTTGGGTGGGCTTCTGGTAAAGGTGCCTGCTGACCCTCTTCGACTCGAAAATTGGACTGGAGGACTCGGGCAGGGTTTTCAATTTATCCTCGCCTCGCTGTGCGATTGGACCAATATTCAGATACTGGCATTTGTGGTTTTGGTTATGACCATGATTTCGGTTCTACTGTTCTCAGGCGGTTTACAGGGAATCATCAATTGGCTGGAACGATATGCCCGTTCGAAACGATCGGCCCAGTTTATCACGGTGATCATGGGTCTGGTCATTTTTATCGACGATTATGCCAATACTATGCTGGTCGGCTCAGCGATGCGGCCAATCACTGACCGTTATCGGATCAGTCGGGCCAAATTGGCCTATCTGGTAGATTCGACCAGTGCGCCTGTGGCCGGGCTTGCCATTATCAGCACCTGGATCGGTTATGAGGTAGGCCTGTTCAATGATGTCGCCCAGACACTCCCTCTGGAGCACAGTGGTTACAGCCTTTTCTTTGATGCACTTCACTACAGATATTACTGTTTTATGTGTCTGCTCTTTGTTCTGGTGAATGTAATCAGCGGAGTGGACTTCGGAGCTATGCATAGGCTAGAAAACACCGGTTCCGGAGTCGAGCCGGTGCCTTGCTCCACAGGGACACTCCAAATACGGGAACCTGATATCGAGATCGCAGCTGTTCAGATACAGGGAAGAGCGCGAACGGCTATTATCCCTCTGGTTGCCCTCTTTACTGTTCTGTTGACTGGTCTGTGGTTTGATGGAGGCGGATTCGACAAATTATATCAGGACCCTTGGTCATTGGTTAAATTGACAGTCTGGCAGGAAGTGTTGAGCAATTCAGAAAACAATATCATGGTTTTGGCAATTTCAGCTTTGATCGGGTTAATCAGCGCGGTAATTATGGCTTTCACGGGAGCGCGATTATCAGCCAGAATCATTTTCCAGGCAATGACTAAGGGGATCACAGGTAGCCTATTACCAATTACAATTTTGGTCTTGGCCTGGTCATTGAAAAACAGTTGCGATGCCTTACTGACCGGACAATTTCTGGCTGAAGCGATCGGTTCAGTGCTATCTGCCTCACTATTTCCGGTAATCCTGTTTTTTGTAGCCGGTGTGACCTCCTTTGCCACGGGGACGAGCTGGGGGACCATGGCCATCTTGATTCCCACGGCAATACCCCTAGCCTTTATTTTAGACGGATCGAGTTATGGCCTGACCACCATGATCTGCTTGGGTGCTGTTTTGGATGGAGCCATTTTCGGCGACCACTGTTCCCCCATCTCGGATACGACAATCATGAGTTCAATCTTTTCAGGTTGTGATCATCTCGACCATGTCAGGACCCAATTACCCTATAGTCTAATTGTGGCTATCGCGGCATTGCTCTTGGGTTATCTGCCCGCTGCCCTGGGCTTACCATGCTGGGCCGGACTCATAGCCGCCCTGTTCCTTTTCAGCTTCCTTTTCTATGTCATAAAACATTCCAGATTTAATATTCGCAACCGTATTCCCCTGTGACAATACCCATAGAAATATTTTTCGTTTTTCTCATTTTGGTAATTGACAGGTCTTTTGAATTGCATTATTGGTCATGTGTTCGAAACCATGAAACCGAATCAAAACAGATACTGTTCTCCGTGTTTACTGACAGTTACCGTTATACTTTCCACAGAACATAGACTGTATTCATCAACATGAAAGGAAAAAAACATGAAACTCGATGAGTTATCGAATATAGAACCATGGGAATGGCCTGAAGAAACGGGTGCGATGCTTCTGTCAATTCTGAAAGACAAGTCCTCGAGCGAAAAGGATAAACTCCAAGCGATAGAATATTCCGGTGATCTCGTTGCCATCAATGACGATCTGGTCCAGCAATTGCTGATTTTAATAACCGATACTAAAGAAACTGAGGAAATGAGGGCTAAAGCAACCCTCGCCCTGGCTCCCGTCCTTGAATTTGCCAATCAGGAAGGTTTCGAGGAACCCGAGGATATTCCTATCTCTGAAAAAACGTATAATCAGATTCGCCAGAAATTGCACGATGTATTTCAGGACCAAAGCACACCAACAAACGTGCGCCGACGGGCTCTTGAATGCTCTGCCCGGGCCGCACAATCCTGGGTCGCCGGTGCAATCGAACAGGCCTATAATCAAAACGATGAACAATGGAAACTGACTGCTGTTTTTTGTATGTATTATGTTCCTGGATTCGATCAGTACATCATGGAATCGTTGGAGAGTCAGGATTTGTATCTCCATTATCATGCCCTGGAAGCCGCCGGTAACTGGGAAATTCAAGCAGCCTGGCCACATATTAAACATTTGCTGACTGCTTCAGACACACCGAAGGAAATCCTGTGTGCCGCCATCGAGGTCTCGGTCCTCATCAATCCAGAACAAGCAATCGAACACATCGAACAATATCTCGATCATCAAGATGCCGACATTGCCGGAGTCGCCATGGATACATTGAATATGTATGATGACTCCTGGGAGGATTATGACGATTTCGATCTTGACGATGACGAGGATGACTCTGAATATGATGACGATGATGATTATGACGATGAAGACGATTATGATGACGACGACGATGACGATGACGATTATGACGATGAGGATGATCAGGACGACGAACTATAACAGGAGTAAGTGGCGGCACAATTGTTGTTTCAAAGTCCGGATCGGACTGATCATCTGAAACGTTGTGTCGATGTGAGAAACATCAAGCAGGATGTTCCGATGCAAAGAAAAATGTCCGTTTTCTGCAGCAAAAATCGAGTTCGCACGCAGATGGTTTGCTGACAAAGATAGCCAGGCCCATCAGGACCATTATCAAGTCTCGAATCAGTAATGGATAGCCGGCTTTGTCCGATAAGAGGGTGTTGCCCGTCGAGGCTGAACTGATCACCTGCTGCGTCTCGACTCCGTTTTTCTTGAAACAACCGCATTCGGTATCGATGCCGCGAACCATGACCGAAACGATCGCAACCGAAAAAACAAGCAACATTACAGTCAGGATAAATGCGTTCTCACGCATAAAAAGACCCATGATCAGCATAATCCCACAGACCATTTCTATCCAGGGCAAGATCACCGCCATGATATTGATCAGTGAAGCCGGAACTATACGGTAATTATAGATCGATCTGGCAAAATCATGCGGGTCTAATATCTTGTAATAACTGGCATACATAAAGGTTGCCCCGATAATCAGACGAAAAACAAAAATCGAAGCCGGATGCATCCCCCATCTCTTGATCGTATCCATATGTTTCATTCTCCCTCGACCTCGTAATCGATCTCATAATCAGGCCCGAACTCATCCTGTTCTGATAATTCCCTATTAACAGTACCATTATTATTGTTCAAATCAAGGGGCTCTCCCTGCTCGATCGGAAAACCGGCTTTGATCCATTCTATCCATCCACCGAAAAAGATATGAACATTGTCATATCCCATCGCCTTGAAACGATTGGCTACAATCACACTCGAATCACATTCGGTCCCGTCACAATAAGTGATATATTCCAAATCCGGAGTGCAATGATGTAAAAAACCCATAGACATTTCATCCATGTCTAAGGGGGTTATCGAAAGGGCCCCGGGAATATGACCCTCCCGATATTGCTCGCGTGAACGACAATCCACGAAAATGGCCAAACCATAATCGAATTTTTCACGGACTGATTGAAGGAAAATGTCACCGGTTTTCGGTTTGACTCGGAAATCCTCTTCCTTGCCGATAAAAGAGATGCCGTTACTCGAAAAAATATTAAACAGGACCGCCCACAGACTGACCAGCAGAACAATTATCAGTATCCTGATCAGTTGTCTACGGAATTCACCGTTGTGCAATACCACCTTCATCGAGTTACTCCAACGTCCCTTTCTCGAGCTGAGCCTCGAGCTCGAAAATCGGCTCTCTCACTTATCACTTATATCAGTGTATACTAACGCTCCGACTTTCACTTAAGTTCCGGATTTTTGTCCGTTCTCCTCCGGAAACCTGATCAATCATTGTTTTATATATCAGGGTTAACCGCCATGATTAACTAAGACAACTTATGAAAATATCAATATGCGGGGGAAGACTGGGACAGTCAGAAATAGACTAGGACTGGAGACTAGGACTGGAGACTGGAAGTTTGTATCCTTTCGGTGAGCGTGTGGGGCACATTTTTTGTAACTTTTTTCCACATTCCG
>JAFGSJ010000106.1 GCA_016934675.1 bacterium
GCGACGCGACGAAAATAGTGGTGGATCATTTTTGAGAGATCATGTTCGCGTCTACCACATTCATATCAAAACGGTAACATGAAGAGTTTTATGCTTACCACAATGTGTCTTCAGTAATGGTCGTTCACGTTTACGGAAAGACGCAAAGAGCACACAAAGAGTATAATCAAGGCTGAATGTGCGTTTTTGGATAGAATAGTGTATAATAGATCTAGAACATCTCATCAGGGTAGCAATCATGAAAGCATTTTTACTTAGCAGAACAGTATATCTGACATGTTGTTTTCTGTTTTTCGGATTTGGTCTGATGCCGACAGGCCAGGCTTCACCTGTCGCCTTGACCCAGATTTCTCCGGACAGTACACCGGACGAGGGTCAGGTCGCATCTGCCGAACAAAAGCCAGCCGGCCTCACTACGGCGGAGCTCGATGAACAGAAGCGGATCGCCCTCAAATGGCAGAAAACGCTCATGGCTCATACTTTAAAGGACTACAATATTTTTATCGCAGAATTCAAAGAAAATGCACTAGCCGCAAATGAAATAGCCAAAGCCCGGACACTCGTTGAAAGCCTGAAGGGCGAAAAACAAGCTTCGGGCACCGAAACGGGGGCTGCCCGTTTCCTTGATCTGGGTGATCAAACCATCATGGACCGCCAGAGCGGCCTGATGTGGACTAAAGTGGATTCCTATGCCGATCTCGGCAGATGCCTCGATTTTCCGGCCTCTGCCGACTATGTCATGAAACTGAAGACCGGCGGCTATAATGACTGGCAGATTCCCTCACTCGAAGACATACAAACACTGTATAACAAGGAATACTTCAGCAGTGCCTTCGATCGTCGATCCATCCATGTTCCCTCTGTTTTTCGAGAGGGCGGGGCCTGGTGGTATTGGACCCGAACGGACAGTGAAAAAGGCATGCCGACCGTCAAGGATTTTGTTCATGGTGATACGGGTCAGATGGACCCAACTTACTGTGAAGGTGGCGGAATCAGAGCAGTCCGGTTCAGCGGATTGACCCAGGAAATCGTCACCACGCCAGATAATCCCTGACCTATTTCAATTTTCCGACTGGAGACAGGTAGATGACAAATTCGTCATGTCCGTCCAGTTTCAGTAACTCATCCATCAATGTTTGTGAGTAAGCCCCGATCGCACAAGTGCCCAGCCCCAAGGATTCGCAAGCCAGATAAAGGTTCTGACACAGATGTCCCGCGTCAAGCAGCATAATCTTATGGGCCGATATACTGTAGCGCCATTCACCGCGATAGGGTAGGACGCTCCAAATGAAGACGACAGGCGAACGGCCCACGAAGATCTGTCCGAGCGCACCCTCGTTCAGCTTCTCGACCATGTGCTCGGGCGTAAACAGAAAGGTGAGTTTGTGCTCGATGGGCTGGTACCGATAAAGACCTGGGGTTAACGAGGTGACGTTATTGACGGCCAGATAGGTCTCGAAGGGATGTCTGGCCCCACCGGAAGGCACCGTACGTAGGGTCATCTGACCCTGACGGAAAACCTTCTTGACGCCCTGGGTCGTATAGAGTAGATAGGATAGTTCTTCGAGTGACAAAGGCTCGTCCGTATATTTTCTCCGACTCTCACGTTCCCTGATACAATAGAAGATGTCCGGATTCACCAATTTCAGCGTGGCTGGGTCGGGCAAGTCGATCAATGGGGCACCCGGCGCTACCTCCTTTTGGGGCGGTGGGATGGGCAGGCCTTTGGTCTGATCGGTCAAGCCCAATTCTCCGGATATGCATTCCTTCATAAAATTCCGGTGAGTCCGGATAACCTCCCGGTAGTTGAGATTGATCTCTTCCAACTCTTTGATCCGGGCCTGGAGATTATCCAGCGAACGGGTCAATACCTCTTGAGCTTCCCTTATTTGTTCCGTCGTCGGTACTTCCAGATTGGCAAGCTGTTCCCGAAAATAACCCGCTAATTCTTCTGAAATATACTGATAGAACTGTTCCTGGTTTTGAGGATCGAGACCCTGTAACACCCGGTAAAAATGTAACTCGTCATTATTGTCTTCAAGTGTCAGTCGCAGAAAAACCAAAAAATCCTGCTTGGATAAGGATAGCATTTTTTGAATCACGTTGGTCATGTTACTCTCCTCGGTTGTTCAGCTTTTGTTTAATGAAACTGGGCCGAATAATCAAAACATTTAGTGAATGTTCAATACCATAATCAAAATGGTCCTGGAATGCAAGAGGCTGACCTCGGGTCCAGGTGCTCCCAGGTAATCATTAAAGTTTTGCGGGGGCCTGAAATTGACATGGAGGAACCATACTCATTTTTATCTGCCAGTGTGACCGGATCATTCAGCTGGGCTTTCGGGGGTCGGTGTTTGGGAGATGCGTATGAGCAATTCGTCCAGTTTAGTCTTGAAGGAGGTATTATCAGGCGCAAGCTCGAGACCTTTTTGATAGTATGCCTGGGCTGCATGCACATTGCCGATCTGTTCGTACAGTTCCGCCAGTTTCTGGATTACAGTCAGGTCTGAAGGCAGTAGTTTGTGGAGCCTCAAGAGAAAAGAAGCCCTGATGTCCGTATCGGCTAAATATTCGATTAATCTCAGAACGTCGCGGTAATGCTGCTTGGATTCAGGGTCTCTGGTCAGACCCTGTAGAACGAAGGCTGCAGCTCTTTCGTAATCCTTGTTACGCTCGAGTATGCTCAGATATTTTTCGGGCCAGGTCACATGTTCGGGAAAATAACCTAAAAATCTGTTCAGAAACGTTGTGCTCGCTTCATAATCGTCCAACTTGATCGCCAGGTTGGCGGCATATTTCAAAGTGCAGATATCTTGGGCAATCGCATCGGAATTTTGGGCCAGAAGTGTGAGCGCAACCTTTTGCTTGGCGGGGATTTCAGCCAGGAAGTAGGCCAGTGAACGTTGGACCGGGTAATTGCCCTTGGATTGCTCGATCAGCCAAGCCAAGAGCTGCTCGAAATCCTCCTGTTGACTCTGGGAATACAATATCCTGGCCATACCCAAATGGTTGAACAAGGAATTGCTGTCATTGGCCAGGCCACGACTGAAATATTGCTCTGCCCGGACTATCTGTCCCTGCCTGAAGTACTCATCTCCAAATGAAGTGTTCATTTCGACCCGGGTCGCAGCTGTTGCCTGGCCAAGCTCGGGCAGTGTGATCTCGGCCCGCTTTATGATCGTATAGGGGATGGCTGTTCCCATCAGGTATTGCCGCAGGGATGCCTGCAGAGCAATCGTGCCCTCGGGGAATGCGCTCAGAAACGCCTCGTTTTTGTTAGCTCCGCCTATGAGTTGATCTATATAGCTCAAAAATGAAAGCTGATGCCGTTTCTGATCGGCATAGAGCAGGTAATTGATAAAGAAAACTGCCTGGGTTGCAAAGAGCTCCCGGTAGCTTTCATCATATTTGTAAGTTGAAGAATTAGCCTGCAGGCGGAGAAAGTGGGCCACCGGAATCAGGTCGCGGCTACGCAAGAGAGCTACCGTCTCTTTTTTGAGTTTTCCGATCATGAAAACGTCTTCATTCTTTATTGTGAGATTGAGCAGGCCGGGCAGCCCGATTTCGAGCCACAGCGGCTGACTTTCTATGGCATAATGAAGCAGTACGCTGGTTATCCCGCCGAAAAGTTCAGGAACATATTTGGCGAAAAGTGAGCGGGTCACCAGTATTCGGGCCTTGTCCGGATATAAACGAATATGCCCATAGGGCAACTCCAGATCAGACTTGTATTGCGAACGATCGACCAGGGCCGAAGTCACGGTATCGAAATCTCCACGTTCGGCAAAATACAGGACCTCGATCGGAAAAGGAACATGCACGGTCATACGCGGAAATGTTCCGGCGACCAGAGTATAGATTTCTTCGAGCATTCGAGCCGTTTCCTGGATTTCGGAGGGCCGGACGTCGCCACGGACCAGGAAATGGTCCGTTTCAAGCTGCTGGAAATTGCCTTCGTCGAAGGCCCAACTCGGAAGCGACATGACAACGATAACCGTCAATAGAATGGCTATTACTTCGCCGAAACGCACAAATCCGCCGATCCATCTTGGATCGGTGCCCAGACCTGTCTTTCTCGGAACGATCGCATCAGTATGATTCTTCATGAGATAGTTGCTCCCGGGTCACAGGACCCTTGAAAAGTAAATAAGCCCAAAGCTGGTATGCACAGACCAGCGGGATGAACACGAGCACGACCGCCAACATGATCTCGAGGGTCAATGGGCTCGACGATGCATTGAATACGGTCAGGTCACAGGCTCGACCGAGATGAGACGGCAATAATCTGGGATACAATCCGACCAGGCCAAAAAACGTGGCCGTCGCAATAGTCAGGCAGGAACACAACCAGGCTGACCAGACCCAATCTTTTCCCAGAAAAATCCTGGTCCCAATCAAGCCGATCAGGCTCATAAAAGGCACCAAAAACAGGACCGGTCGATCCAGATAATTGATAAACAGGTCCGTAGAGGACCAGCTCGCGCCCCAAAAGACCAGAATGCCGATCAGCTGCACGGACCAGAGCCTGCTGGCCCACTTTTTTGCCCGACGGTGCAGCTCGCCCTCGGTCTTGACCGTTATCCAGAGCGCACCGTGCTCCAGAAAGAGAAACAGAAAAAAGAAAGCGCCCAGCATGACGTAGACATTGCACAAGGCTGACAGTGGAGCCCGATGAATACCGGCCGCATCAATGGACAGACCCTGGAACATTGTGGCAAAAACCGCGCCAAAGAACAGGGCTGGTAAAAAACTGCCCACGAACATGGTTGTATCCCAGATTCTCCGCCAGCTCGGATTGTTGATTTTTTTTCGCATCTCGAACGAGACGCCCCTCAGAATCAAAGCGAATAAAATAATCATCAAGGGCAGATAGAGTGAACTGAACAGGCTGGCGTAAAATCGGGGGAATGCGGCAAAGGTCACGCCGCCCGCCGTGATCAGCCAGACTTCGTTTCCGTCCCAGACCGGCCCCATCGTATTCAGAATGATCCTCTTGTCCTCTTCGGATTTGGCCAGGAATGGGATTAAGGTCCCGGCCCCCAGATCGAAACCGTCAGTCATGAAATAGATCGCCCACAACAATCCCCACAGAAAGAACCAGATCATTTCCAGTTGCATGACCGCCTCCTCGAAGGCTTCGGAACACGCTTATAGTGGCTATGACGAAAGCCAGGATTGGACCGGACCTTGTTCATGTTTTCAGCATTGGCCCCTTTCTGGCAAAATGGGCCATCAACCAGAAAGCCGTTCCGCCCAGAAAACCGTAGACTATGACAAAACCGATCAGCGTAAGCAGCACGTGCGGAGAAGCCAGAGGTGATGCCGCGGCTGAAGTTTTCATCAATCCATAGACAATCCAGGGCTGTCGGCCCACTTCGGCCACGATCCAACCCAGTTCGATGGCCAGGTAAGGCAAGGGCAGTGAATAGAGCACGAGCCGCAAGAGAAGCGGATACTCTTCGATGCTTCGACGTTTAAACCAGAGCAGGACCATAAGACCGGCGAAATACATGCCCAGACCGACCATAATCCGGAAACTGAGATATACGATGATCACGGGTGGCCATTCCTCCCTGGGGAAATCGCGTAAACCTTTGACCTCCGCCTTGGGATTGTGATAAGCCATCAGGCTCAACAACCCGGGTAACCGCCCAAATTCGAAGATGTTTCGACCCTGCGCCTGAGAAGGCCACGAAAACAGGTAGAGCGGGGCTTGGCCCGTGGTCTGCCAATGGGCCTCCATGGCCGCCAGTTTGGTCGGTTGATGACGAGATAAATCATATCCATGATGGTGACCCTCGATCACCACAAACAGAGTGCTGACCAACCCCAAAACTAACGCCGTCCGAAAAGATCGGGTAAAGAACTCGAGCTGCTGACGACGTAGCAGATGATACGCACTGATGCTCAGAACGAAAAAAGCGCTTAAAACATAACTGGCACTGACCGTATGTGCGAATTCGAGCAGGGCGAATGGTTGGCTTATGACCGTCCAGAAATCGAACAGTTCCGCCCGTTCGTTTCTGAGCACATACCCGACCGGATGCTGCATCCAGGCGTTGGCGACCAGGATCCAGAAGGCGGAAACAGTCGATGCACACGCGATCAGCCACATGATCGTGGCATGCATACCCTTGGACAGCTTGTTCCAGCCGAAAATCCAAACGCCCAGCAGGGTCGATTCGAGAAAAAAGGCTACTGTGGCTTCGATGGCCAGCAGTGGACCGAATATATCTCCGACATAGGCCGAATAGCGGGACCAATTGGTCCCGAACTGAAACTCAAGGGTGATCCCGGTCACCACGCCCAAAGCAAAATTGATCAGAAACAGTTTGCCCCAGAATGTGGTCATGCCCAAATACAGTTTATCCCCGGTCCTGACATATTTGGTTTCCCAGTAGGCCAGCAGAAAAGACAATCCCAGCGTCAGTGGCACAAACAAGAAATGAAAACAGGTCGCTATCGCGAATTGGAGCCGTGATAAAAACACAACCTCCACAGATCGTCCTCCTTTCGACAGTCCCGGGATTAGACACCAGAAGTATTGTAACAGTTTTCAGCCGCTAATACCAGCTTTTTTAAAACAAGAATCATGGGCTGCGAAACTGCCTATTTTCAAATCTGAGAAGTTAGCAGACAGTCCCTGGTCTTATTCTCTGCAAAGCGTCGGACCGAAGCGCTCCGCATTCGACATTCTTGATAAACAGAATACGGGTCCGATGTCCGTGTCAGTGCTCATCCCTGAAGGCAAGGAGCCCGAACTGCGTCGGAAAATACATGGTCCCATCGGCGGAGAGGACCGGTGATGAATTGCATTGCGATTTGATCGAATACGACCATTTATAACTTCCGTCACTCTCCAAGGCGATCAGCGCATACTTTATTGAAGGTATCATGATCTCAGATTATTGTGATAGCATTTGGCCATGTCTATCGAGCGTGAAAACGAAAGTTCCAGGAACAGCAGGTAATGTCAAGGTGTCTTTGGGGACCATTGCTTTCACATATTGTATCTGATATGCTTGTTCATAAATGACATTGGCCTTACTATACCGTTTAACAGTATTTTAATTTCATCAGGAGACCGATGGTGTTGGATTGGTTTGGGCACTTACATCCGGTCATGCAGGCATTTTTAGCCACCTGTTTTACGTGGGCTGTAACGGCTTTGGGTGCCGCCGGTGTTTTTTGACCCGTGAGGTCAATCGGCGTCTATTGGATACCATGCTTGGTTTTTCGGCTGGAGTGATGATTGCGGCCAGTTATTGGTCGTTGCTGGCGCCTGCGATCGAAATGTCGGAGCAGGCAGGGAACCGGGGTTGGTTCGCGGCCGCAGTCGGTTTTTTGTCAGGCGGGTTTTGTTTGTGGCTGACGGACAAATTGCTCCCTCATCTGCACCCGGATAGGCCCCTCGAACAAGCCGAAGGCTTATCTTCCCATTGGCGTAAAAGCATTCTTCTCGTCGCTGCAATCACTTTGCATAACTTTCCCGAGGGTTTAGCGGTCGGTGTCGCATTCGGGGCAGTCACCCAGGGCCTTCCTTCGGCCACCCTGACGGGTGCCGTGGCCCTAGCCATCGGTATCGGCATTCAGAATTTTCCCGAGGGTCTGGCCGTGTCCATGCCCTTGCGTCGAGAAAAGATTTCACGCCTGAAGAGTTTTTGGTATGGTCAGATTTCAGGTATTGTCGAACCGCTGGGGGGTGTTTTAGGGGCGCTTGCGGTCATTGTTGTCCAACCTCTGTTGCCCTATGCCCTGAGTTTTGCAGCCGGGGCCATGATTTTCGTCGTGGCCGAAGAATTGATCCCGGAATCCCAGGCAGCAGGCGATACCGATTTCCCGACAGTGGGAGTCATGATCGGATTTACCATCATGATGGTCCTTGACGTGGCTTTGGGCTGATCTCAATCCCCAACACACAGCGTCGTTTCTGAGGAAAGAGGGGTAACTGTCCGCAAACGGACATACGGTGTTCCCTTTTGAACATATTGTGCCGGCTTGTGTCCGCTTTCGAACTGTGCTCAGGTTCTGATAGCGTTGGAAAAGGTTGATTACTTCAGATTTGGCACGGGTTTTGCCCTGTTGTCAACAGAAGAGTCAGTCTGAGTCAAGGGATCGAACGCAATCCAATAAGCAGCACGCTGCGAGGAGGTCGTATGAGACATGTTTCAGTGGCTGTCATCGGTGTCATCATCATGATGTTGAGTGTAGCAGTACATGTTCAAGCCCAGATCGGCGGAGCCATATCGCCTCGGGTCGAGGTCAAGCAATTGAATGATCATCTCTATCAATTGACGGCGACGGAGTTTTTTCCGGTGGTCATGATTGCTTCGATTGGTCCCGATGGGATATTGCTGGTTGATACAGGATTCAAACAGACCGAGGAACTTGTTCTGAAAGAACTGCGGAAACTGGGACCTGGTAAGATCGTATATGTAATCAATTCACATGAGCACTCGGACCACACCGGCGGAAATGAGCTTTTGGGCACCGGGGCAACAATCATAGCTCATGAGCGGGTCAAGGATCAGCTCCAGTCGGGTGATAATGTTTTGAGGGAATTGCCTCCCGAAGCACTACCGAATCGCGGGATTAATACAGAGATAACCTTGCAGTTCAATGGCGAACAGGTCCGGATCATCCCGGTCCCGGGCGGTCATACCGATACGGACATGGTGGTCTACTTCGTCAAATCCCGGATTGTCTATCTGGGTGGATTGGCTGATGGTCATCATTTTCCCTTTGTCGATCGGGCAAAGGGTGGCTCCTATTCCGAATACCCCCATATCATCAAGCAGCTTCTCGGTATTTTTCCGGACGATATCACGATTATTCCCGGTCATGGTTCGGCTTTTGGAATATCGGAATTGAAAAACTTTTTTCAGGTTCTGGTCGAGACGGGAGAGGCTGTGCAGAAAGCGCTTCAATCAGGCCAGGACTTAGCGGCCATGAAAAAGGAAAATATCCTTGGTCCGTGGTCCAGTTATGGCCAGGATTTCGTCAAGACCGATGCCTGGTTACAAATTATCTACGATGAAATGACCCACTCGGTCCCTCAGCAAAAACAATCGGTCATTGAAGCGATCTACGGGGTATATCACGATCACAATAGCATTCAGGCTGCATTGGATACTTACCAGAAACTGAAAAAGGAAGCGGCCAAGGAATATGCCTTCAACGAAGGGGTCCTGAATACCTTTGGCTATTTTCTGCTCAACAAGAAAAAAACCGATGATGCTCTCACCATTTTCAACGCGAATATGCAAGAGTATCCAGCCTCCTACAATGTTTATGACAGTCTGGCGGAAGCGTACCTGATCAAGGGTGAATATGATCAGGCCGAAACTTACTATAAGAAGGCATTGGTTATTAACCCGCAATTCGACAATGCTCAAAAAATGCTGGAGAAAATCGAACAACTAAAAAAGAAAGAGAAGTAACGTTTTCCTGATATGGACGGACGCATTCCTTGACATTTAGTATCGCTGACTTTACTATGTCTGGCAGGAATTTTCGTTTTGTGACTGCATCCGGGTTTGATTGGAAGGAATACCGCTTTTGAATATTATTCGTGTTCAATGGTTTATTGTGGGACAAGGAAAAGGGGAAGGCATTCATCGTGCAGAGACATGGGTGGGCTGAACCCTGAGAAGGGCTCGCTTAGAATTTCACACATCAAGAGTAACAGGTGATACGTGACCAAGACAAACCATACAAAAAAGAAAAGGGTAGTGATCATTACCGTTATTGTTCTGGTCCTGGTCGTCATGGTAGTCATCGGGATCACAAAGAACAAGCAGGGTGGTATTTCGGTCCAGGTCCAGAAAATCGAGAGGGTTGATGTCATCTCGATTGTTTCAGGGTCCGGTAAAGTCCAACCGAAGACCCAGGTGAATATCACCTCGGAGGTCAATGCGGCCGTGGTCAGCATTCCGGTCAAGGACGGCGAGCGGGTCAATAAAGGCCAGATTCTCATTCAACTGGACACCTTACAGGCGACCAAGGATATGGAATCAGCCTTGTATGCGGCTAATGAATTATCCGCGCATTTCGAGGGTGCTCAGATTCAACTGGCTCAGTTGAAGGATAATTACAAACGTCTCGAAGAGCTGTATGCTCAGAAGATGTCGTCTGAACAGGCCTATAAGGAATCGCGTTATGCCTATAAAAACCAGGAAGCGACGATCAAGGCCTTGATCGAGCAGCAAAAAGCGGCAGATTCCTATCTCGAGAAGGCGCGTGACAATTTGAATAAGACCACGATCAAAGCCCCCATGGATGGGGTGATCACCTGGGTCGATGTCGAGGTCGGCGAAATAGCTCAGGCCCAGACATCTTTTACGCAGGGCAAGACTTTGATGATTTTGTCCGATTTATCTGATTTCGAGGTCGAGGTTGAAATTGACGAGACTGATATCGCTGATCTCGAAGTGTCGCAACAGGCCTCGATCGAGATCGATGCCTTTCCAGACAAGACCTTCGCCGGTCAAGTCACCGAGATCGGGAACACAGCCACGACATCAGGTTTCGGTTCAACCGATCAGACCACGAATTTCAAGGTTAAAGTCGTCCTGCTCGACAGTGATAAACGCATTCGGCCGGGCATGTCCGCCACGGTCGATATAACGACGAATGAACATCGTGACGTTCTGGCAGTGCCCATTCAGGCCATTGTCATGCGGAATGCCGAGGACCTCGAAGCAGAGACCGCCTCTCAGCCAAAGAAAACCGTGTCCTCGACTGCCGCGGCTGATCAGCCTGAGCCACAATCAGAGTCCACGAAGAAGGAGGACATCAAGGGTGTTTTTCTGGTCAAGGCCGGGAAAGCCCATTTTTGTGAAGTTGAAACCGGGATTTCAGATCAGCAGAACATTGAAATAGCCTCGGGTTTACAGGAACAGGATGAGGTCATTATCGGTAATTTCCGGACATTACGAACGCTCAAACACGGTGATGCGGTCAAGGTGGAAAAGACTGATCAGAGCAAGGAAATGAGTGCGAAAAAATGAGCCTAATAGATGTACGTGATCTGTGGAAAACATATGTCATGGGGGCTGAGGAGGTCCATGCTCTTCGAGGGGTGAGCCTGACTATCACCAAGGGTGAATTCGTGGCGATTATGGGTCCGTCTGGTTCGGGCAAATCGACCCTGATGAATCTGCTGGGTTGCCTGGATACACCCAGCCGGGGAGAATACTTTCTCAACGATCAGGCTGTGGCCGATATGGATGAAGACGAGTTAGCCCGGATCCGCAATAAGGAAATCGGTTTTGTGTTTCAAACCTTCAACTTGCTGCCCCGGTCCAGTTCCCTGCATAATGTGGAGCTTCCTCTCATTTATAATGGGACACCCCGGGAGCGACGTTTGGAGATGGCACATCAGGCATTGGACATCGTCGGTCTGGCGGACCGCACGAATCACAAGCCCAACGAGTTATCCGGTGGTCAGCGTCAACGAGTGGCGATTGCCCGGGCTCTGGTCAACAATCCCTCGATTATTCTGGCTGACGAACCCACGGGTAATCTGGATAGCACGACCAGCATGGACATTATGAATCTTTTGACCCAGTTGAACCAACAGGGAAATACTCTCATTGTGGTAACCCATGAAACCGATATTGCTCGATTTGCGCACAGGATCATCTATCTGTTCGATGGGAAAATTGCCCGTGAGGAGAGAAAGAAAGACGATCAGACTCCCGACGCATCCGTTGATCAGGATCAGGGTTTTTCCTCGACAGACACCCGACTCGACGAACAGAGCGATACCCAGAAAATTCACCAGCCTGATCAATCGCATACATAACACAACTCCAGAAAAGGGGCTGGCATGAATATGTTTGACAATGTGATCATGGCGTTCAATGCCCTCATTGCCAACAAATTGCGCTCGGTCTTGACTTTGATCGGAATCATTTTCGGGGTGACTTCGGTGATTACGATCATCGCTGCACTCGAAGGGCTGATGTCCAGTATCGAGCAACAGACCCAAGCTCTTGGTCCTGCCACTTTCATCATCACCAAGTTTGGTATGATCACGTCCCGGGACGAATTCTTGAGTGCTCTGAAACGAAAGAATTTTACCATAAAAGACATGCGTGCCCTCGAGAAAGGTTGCCCGGATTGTGAAGAGATTGCGGCCCAGGTCAGTGGTTCAGGACGGGTCAAATACGGTAATCAAAGTTTGAATAATGTGCCAATTCTGGGAGGTACGGCCAATCTGCTTGAAATCATCGACTTGAGCGTCGGTGAGGGCCGGCTGTTCACCGAGACAGAATATAACCGTAAGAACCATGTCGCGTTTGTCGGACCGACCATCATCGAGGAGTTGTTTGATACGGGGGACCCGCTCAATCGTGAGATCAAAATCGATAATATTCCTTTTCGGGTGATCGGTATCGCCCAGAAGCGTGGGGCCATGATGGGCAATAATCAGGACAATTTCGTGGCCATTCCCATGTCGACCTATTTGAAGCTCTTCGGCCATTCGCGTCAGAATCTGGACCTGGTTATAAAGTCAGCCACCATCGAGGGCTTGAATGATACGCAGGACCAGGTCAGGGCGATTCTCCGGGCCCGTCGGGGCGTGCCCTATGCGGATGATGACGATTTTGCCATCCTTACCGCCGACAATATTCTGGCTTTTATCGACAATATTACCCGTAATGTTCGGATCGTTCTGGTCGGCGTTTCCTCGATTGCCCTGGTTGTCGGTGGCATCGTCATTATGAATATCATGATGGTTTCCGTTACCGAACGGACCCGGGAAATAGGAATCGTCAAATCGATCGGGGCCAGAAAGCGTGACATTTTGCTGCAATTTCTGTGTGAAGCATTGACCCTGTCCCTGGGCGGCGGTCTGATCGGGACCACGATTGGTATCGTGCTGGCTGCCCTGCTGGGCAGCCTTATCGATCTACCGGTCGCACCATCGGGTTTCGCCATCGGTGCCGGTTTGATGATCTCGACCGGTGTCGGCGTCTTTTTCGGGCTCTACCCGGCCATCAAGGCGGCCCGTCTCGATCCAATCGAGGCCCTGCGTTTCGAAAAATAGGATTGCGCACGAGGAGTAAGGAAAATGGCCATCACTTCTGTTGAAATCAAAGAGGGTATGCTCCTGGCCATGGCCTGTCTGCGTGAGAACAAGATGCGGTCCGGGCTCACCATTCTGGGCGTACTCATCGGCGTGGCCGCAGTCATCGGTATGGCTTCGATCATCGCCGGGCTCGATCGTAAAGTGGTCGAGGAAATCGAAAACATGGGCTCCAATGTGCTCTATGTCACCAAGTTTGCTCCCAATATCAATTATGATCAGCTCAGCGAGGAAGAACGCAACCGGAAACCCATTACCTTCGAAGCTGCACAGGCCATCATTGATTTTTGTCCCACTGTTGATGGCGTCTCTCCCCAGAATTTTTATACGGCACCGGGAGGCAATATCGTTAAATATAAAAACAATCAGGCCAATCAGCCCGCTCTCTTTGGCACATTACCGGATTA
Source organism: bacterium (assembly GCA_016934675.1). Taxonomy (GTDB): domain Bacteria; phylum CSSED10-310; class JAFGSJ01; order JAFGSJ01; family JAFGSJ01; genus JAFGSJ01. The sequence continues at coordinate 13,501 of JAFGSJ010000106.1, forward strand.
TATCCGGGTAAATAAGCGTTTTGTCGGGCAGGGTCGTTTCATCGATCAATTCGATATGGAGCGGCGAGGCATGGTCTGTGTCATCGGGTCGGATGTTCAAAACGCATTGTTCCCATACGGTGACGTTGTCGGGCAGGATATCAGGATCAATGCCAGGAAGTTCAACGTGATCGGGGTCATGGAAGAAAAGCCTGCCTTCATGGGCCATTCCGAAAACAATTACATCATCATTCCCTATTCCACCTTTGAAAAAATGTTTCCCTGGGAAAAGGAGTTGTTTCTGCAGGTCAGTGCCCGTGATTACAGTCTGATCGATAAGGCCCGAGAGGAAATAACCATCGTTATGCGCCGGATTCGCGGCGTGCCCTACAATAAACCTGATGATTTCGCCATTTGGACCCAGGAAAACCTGAAAGAGCAGGTCAAGAAGATTTCACAATACATCTACATCGCCATGATTGTGATCTCATCGATCGGTCTGATGGTTGGGGGGGTCGGGGTCATGAACATAATGCTCGTATCGGTCACGGAGCGGACCCGCGAAATCGGGGTCCGCAAAGCCATCGGTGCCCGCCGCCTGAACATACTGATCCAATTTCTGACCGAAGCGATGACCCTGTCCGGATCGGGCGGAGTTCTGGGAATTCTGGTCGGTATTCTGATCGCGTTTCTGGTCAACGTCATCTTTTCATTACCGTTTACCATTTCCGTGTTCTGGGTCCTGGTCGGTTTCAGCGTGGCAATTCTGGTCGGCTTGAGTGCCGGCATTTATCCGGCTTATAAAGCGGCCCGGGTCGATCCGATCATTTCACTCCGTTACGAATAATTGTTTCTCAGGTTAGACCTACCATCGTTCACGGAATTCGTGGCTGATAACCTGCCCGGTCGGGGTGAGCACAACCTTGGCCATGTACAGGTCCACATCGGCTGAAAAAGCATAGGCTAATTCCCGCCAGTGCACCTCGATCCGGTCTCCCCGATCGATCGACTCGACCTGAGGCACCATGGCTTCATACAGGAAATCACGGACCGTCCGGGTCTCCCGGCTCTTTTGGATGAAGGAGTTGTCCGGCGTGTTGCGATACATGTGCGGCGGGCTAATACTTCCGGACCGGGTGTCGATATAAGCTGTAAGGCACGTGTCCCTCCGTTTGTTCAGAACGAACCATAACCAGGGTTGATACCCGCCCGGCACCACGTGAACTGTTTCACCTTCATCCGGGGCATGTTCGTTTTCCCAGATTCGGCGAGCCCGTGTTTTCTGACTGTAACAATACAGAAGATACACAACCAATAAGCCCAGAACAAGCAGGGCAATACTCCGGGCATGCGCCTGAAAGACCAGGGACAGAAGCCCCCCACCGATAATCAGGTAAAAAACGAACATGTACAGCGAACCGTGCAGTTGACATTTGGTACAAACCACAAGACTGCGCCGGTAACATTGGGCTGAAGCCGTCAATGGATTGGGTCCCATGACCAGTGACAAGCTTATTTTTCGCTGACTGAGCGGCCAGAAGAGACTCATACCGCTCCCATGTATCAGAATATCCAGGAACAGGTGCGAGACGAGCGTCAGAAACATGATCAGGAAGAGAGTGCTCAGGTGTGAACCCTCGATAAACAGAGCGATCAACCAGGACAGCGCCAGGCTGATTGGTAACAACACCAGCAATGAATGACCGATTGTGTGGTGCAGTTTCAGAAAAAGGGTACTCGAGCCGATCTTCTTGGTCAAAAAATCGAGATCGGGTAATTGCGAGGCCACAGCGGCCGCTAATACACCAGATATGCTTGTCTGGACCGGCTCGATCGCCTGGGCTATCAGAATTCCAGCGGCCAGATGGGTCAACGGGTCCATCGCCTCACCCCTCTCGGTCTGGCTCGACAAGTCTGGCTGACATTACAGGCCACGCAAGGAGTTGACAATGGGCATATATGCCGCCCTGATAGCCGGAAACAGTCCGCCAATGAAGCCCATGATCAAGGAAAAAATGATGCCCTGGATGATGATGGCCGGGGTTATGGCAAAGGCGAACGCCAGATGCGAGAAAGTCTGCCAGTTTATGGTCGAGGCGGTATACCCGTGAATGGGCATGATCAGCAGAATGCCCAGAATACCGCCGATGAGTGCAATGAAGAGAGACTCGAACACGAATGAAATGATGATCGGTCCGGCGCTGAAGCCGATGGCTCTCATCGTGGCGATTTCGCGAATTCGGGCCGAAATGGCCGAATACATAGTGTTGAGTGCCCCGAATATGGCCCCGATTGCCATAATGCCGGCGACCAGGAAACCGAGGACTCGGATCATGGTCGCGACCATCTCGGATTGCGCGGCGTAATAATCTATTTCAGATTTGACACTGATGGACAGACGCGGGTCCGAGGTCAGGGAATCCTTGACTTCGGTCAATTTCTGCGCATTGATCAATCGGGCCGTAACCGATTGAAAGATGTTTTCCGGCCTCTTGTAGACCTGGTTAAGCACATTGGCATCACACCAGATTTCGGAGTCGAATGCGGAGCCGTCCCCGTCAAACGAGCCGACGACCTGCCAGGTCGTTCCACCGAAGCGGATCGAATTGCCGATATCCAGGTTTCTATACAATGCAAAGGCGTTTTTACCGACCACGAGTTCAGCGACCCCCGGATTGAAGAAACGGCCTTTGACCAGACGAAGCGTGTCCCGGATTTCGAGCGCTTTGGGTGATACTCCCCGGACCTGCACATTGGCCTCATAGCCCGAATCTCGGAGCGGCAAGGCGGCTATCACCACAACTTCCGCACTGATCAGCGGTTGTCCGTCCCCGTTTCGCATGACGTGAGGTGCGTCTCCGATTATCTTGACCTGTTCCAGGGTCAGAATACTCTCCATTTCCGAGTTGGCCCCGGCCCGGAGCATGATCGCGTTGTGCTCAGAGCCCGAGGAGACCAGGGTTTTTCTGAAGCCCTGGGCCATGGCCAGCATGGCCACAAAAACGGCCACGACCCCGGCGATGGCCAGGATTGCCACCAGGGTCGAACTCCAACGCTGTTTAACACTTCGAATATTATAAATCAGGGGGATTGTCATATCAGACCCTCCGCAAAGCATTGACGATATTGAGCCTTCCGGCTATGAGTGCGGGAATGAGACCTGCGGCAAGACCGATCGTGGTGGCTATTGCCGCGCCCAGCAGCATTTTGGGCAGGGACAGGTAAAATACCGGGAGCAAACCACCGGTCGGGTCGCCACTCATGGTAAAAAGCTTGCTCAGGCCGAGTCCGATCAGCCCTCCGATCAGTGAGTAAAAAACCGATTCGAGCAGGACCATGATCAGAATACGGGCATCACTGAAACCGATGGTCTTGAGTACAGCGAATTCTCCAATACGTTCTCGGACCGACAGGGACATGTTACTGCCGGTAATCAGGAGCAGGGTAAAAAAGACCACGCTCCCCACCGAAAGCAGGATCAGTTTGATATTACCGAATTGTTTGACGAAACCTGCGGCAAAGGCCTGCTCCGTTTCCGAGGTCGTCTCGAAGGGCGAATTCTCGAAGCGGGCGTCTATGGCTTTTGCAACGACATCGGCCCGATCAGCCCTGTCGACCTTGACCATGTACCAGCCGACAAAACCCTTGTCATACGGCGTCCGCTCATCGAGATAGGTGAAATGGAACCAGAATTGGGTCTGATCATCGGATTTCCTCTTGCCGACATAGAGACCATGCAGATTGAATTCCCATGTTTCTCCGCCATGATAGACCGGGGCCAGCAGTGGAATTTTATCGCCGATCTTCCAACCGTATTTGTCCGCTGTTTGCTTACCGACGATGCAACCCTGGCGGTCCTTGAGAAATTCCTGCCATTGGTCCTCCGGCACAAGGTACTCGGGATACATGTTCCGCCATGTTTCCGGTTCAATGGCCATTTGCGGGAAAAAATTCTTCGGGTCCTGATAAATGCCTCCAAACCAGGTCGCATACGAGATCAGCTCGACACCCTCGATCTGTTTGAGTCGTTCATAATACGATATGGGCATGGGCATGATCAGCGAAATTTTGTTCCTGATTACCAGACGGTCCACGCCGGCCACATCGACACCTGCGTAAAAAGCATTGTCGATTGTGGTCAGTAACCCAAACAGAAACAAGGCCACGGCAAAAGACGCGATAGTCAAGGCGGTCCGGACCCTTTTTCGCCTTAAATTGGCTAACAACAAGGGAAAATATCTCATGAACAGCCTCACTGTTGTTCGACCAGAACACCTTTTTCCAGATTATAGGTATTCTGAGCTTGTTGGGCAGCTAAAGCGTCGTGGGTCACCATCAAAACGGTCTTTTTATACTCAGACACCAACCGTTTGAGTAAATCCAGGATTTCATTGGCACTGTTTCGATCCAGATCACCGGTCGGCTCATCACACAGCAACAGACTCGGGTCTGAAACGATGGCCCGGGCTATGGCTACACGCTGCTCCTGACCGCCGGATAACTGGCGGGGAAAATGGTGCATCCGGTCAGCCAGACCGACAATGGATAAAGCGGTCTCCACATGCTTGCGCCGCTCTGTCTTGGACAATCGCGTCAACAGCAACGGCAGTTCGACATTCTGATACGCGGTCAGGACCGGGATCAGATTGTACATTTGAAAAATAAAACCCACGTGGACCGAGCGCCATTGCGAGAGCTTCTTGGGTGGCAGTTTTGTGATATCGGTCCCCTCGATGAAGATCGAACCCGAGTCGGGCTGATCAAGCCCACCCACCAGATTCAAGAGCGTGGTCTTGCCAGAACCGCTTGGCCCCATGAATGCCAGAAAATCTCCCCGGTTTATACTCAAATCGAGATTTTCAAGGACCTTGATCTCTTCTGTCCCGCGTCTATACGTTTTAAAAAGATTACGTATATCGATCAATACCTTGCCTTGATCTTTTTTTTGTTCCATCGAAGAGCCACCTCACCTTCTGTAACTCACTGAATTATCTTGACTTTAGTTCCATCCTGCAGTTTATCGAGATTTTCGACGGCCACGAGATCGCCGGCTTCGAGTCCGGCCAGGACCTCGACCGACTCGCCCCGGACATGACCTATTTTTATAGCCCGCCGCTCGACCACGCCGTTCTTCACGCGATAAACATAAGTTTTCTCATCATTTTTCACGAGGGCCGAACGCAGGATCGTCACAATCTTTTCCTGGGGAGCACTGCTGTTGATCTGGTCCAGGAAGATCACCTTGACCCCCATATCGGGCAATATTTTCGAGTCGAGCTCGATAAACTCGATCCGTACCTTGACGGTCGCTTTCTGGCGATCGGCTGTTGGAATAATCGTCCTGACCCGGGCCGGTATCTTCCAATCAGGGTAAGCATCGAGGATGGCCGTGACCTCCTGACCGACATGGACTTTGGCAATATAGGCTTCATTGACATCGACTTCGATCTCGAGCGAGGCCATGTCAACGATCGTGGCAATGCCAGTCCGGGTATAGCCACCGCCGGCTGATACCGGCGAGACCATCTCACCGACCTGAGCATCCTTCGAAACCGCGATTCCGGCGAAAGGAGCAACAATGGTGTAATTCAGCAAGTCCTGTTCGACCGACTCGACCCTCGCCCGGGCGGCAATGACTTGTTTACGGGCCACTTCGAGCCGGGCTGACAGGGCTTCGACTTGCCGCTGAGCGTCATCCAATTGCTGTTGGCTGACCACATCAGTGCTGAACAGCTCCTGATAGCGCTTCAGATTACGCCGGGCATCCGCAAGATTGACCTCGAGCTCGGCGATCGAGGACTGGGCGACTTCGTGTTCCGCCCGATATGTGGCCAGGTTCGTCCGGGCATCAGCCGAATCGAGTCGGGCCAGGACCTGACCTTCGGTCACGACCATGCCTTCTTCGACCAGCATTTCCACCAAACGTCCGGTAATCTTGGCTGCTATTGTGGCCCGACGACGCGGGGTCACATAACCGCTTGCGTTCAAAATGGCGAAATTCTGGGCGGAATCGATCGAGTTGACCGAGATTGTCCGTGTCTCGACGGATTGGGCTCCGTTGAAAAAAATAAGGCCGATGATTGCTATCACAACGATCAGGCCAAGGACATACCACCAGAACCGACTTTGTTTCGCGGTTTCCTCGCGGTCTTGGGGATCGATCCGCAGATTGCTCAGGTCCGACGTATCCATCATCCGCTCGCCCTCCACTATGAATACATAGTGTGCATATGTTCCACTTCTAATATGCCATTACGAATTCATAATCAAGCCGCGAACGAATGATATACATCAGTTGATCGATCCGGATCTATCAATTAGAAAGGTGAACCATGGTCGAGAAAGGACTCATCCTCGAGTACGGCGACCAGCAATCGGGTGGTTGCTTCGAGATCGTGCAGATCGATCAAGCCCTTGGGCCCATGGTAATAGGCCATGGGAATGATGATCGACATCATGGGTTGCCCGCCGGACTTGGTCTGCAGAATGGCCGGGTCGGCTCCCCGCGTGTAGTAACCAACATCCTGACAGGGAATATCTTGTTCTGCTGCGAGTTGTTTCAATCGTTTATAGAGTCCACGGCTCGTGCCGGGATTGTTGAGCAGGATCGGCCCGCGGCCCATGATGGTTCTGCGTTCGGCTTCCGTCAATTTAAAGACCTCGGCCCCACAGATATCGAGGACCAGGATAGCGCCGGGCTTCTCCTTGAAAGCGATGGAATGCGCGCCCCAACCGCCGATTTCCTCCTGGACCGTGCCGAGCAGGAGCGGCCGCTGGGCCCGTTTCCCGACCGTTTGTTCCAGGGCCAATAAAATAGCGGCCAATGAACAGCGATTGTCGATGGCTTTGGCACAGACGGTCCCGTTCTGTAAATCATGAAAATCCGGACTGAATGTGACCGGATCGTTCGGTTTGATCGAAAGTGCGGCTACTTGTGCCCTTGTTCTCAAACCCAGGTCGAGCCGGATATTATCCGCGACCAGGTCCGAAAAATCTGGTGAGGTCCAGGTCCGTTGGCGGAGATAAATGTAGGCGTCATACACACCGGCGTCACTCCATATCTGGACCACATGACTGGCCAGGGTCCGCAGATCGATCCCCTCGAAACCGATCACCGATAGCTGGCCGTCTTCCTCGATCTTTTTTACACGGCAACCGATTTCATCCATATGGGCACTGAGCACCAGGGCCGGTTTATCCGGTCCATCGTATTCGAGCCAGACATTGCCAGAGCTATCCATGGCCCTGTTTCGTGTTTCAAGTGGATATTTCAATAAAAAGTCGGCAACTGCTTCCTCTCGACCGGGAATACCCGGAAGTTGGACCAATTGTTTAAGTAATGCTCGTGTTTTTTTCATTTCAGTTTCCCTTCATTGGAATACGGGGAGTACCATGTTTCCCTGTTCGAGACCGACCAAGAAACGCGAAAAACATGTAGCGATCACGGTACGGTTTCGTTCCCAATACATAAGGTACCTTTGGGCTGCTGTCCAGCAGGTCCGGGTTTCGGAGTTCACCTGATTTTCGAAGACAAGATTTGGGTGCTGGATTCCTTGCTTCCGGAATGAAATTGAGTCTCAGGATTCTTACATAAGTTCACGAAGCCACGTGAAGGAGCTGTCGATTTAATGCTGTCCAGCGCGGCGGGGGAGCCGGGGGTGGAATTCTCGAAACTGTAACTATCTGAATTTATTGATTTTAAC
>JAFGSJ010000107.1 GCA_016934675.1 bacterium
AAATGTTTCGCCCTGACAGGGCTCTGACTCTTCTTATCGCTTCACCCGGGGCTTCGCCCCGGGCTGGTATATTATGCCCCGTTGGGGTTATTTCTCGATACATCGTTTCCGGAGGGCGGGGACAAAAACCGCTCCTAGTCCTCAAAGACGACAGCATCATCCTTATGAACAGGATCACGAAAAACCGTCTGCTGGTATACAACTATCGCGATAGATCAATGATTGGTTTACGGTTACCCGTATACTACAGGTAAGAATCTAGAGCAAACAGTCGTGTAGAGCGTTTCTCAGAAATTATTCCTTAATGGCAACACGTACACCTGTTATGGTTATGTCTCTCCATAGTCCAACAGGGGCCTTCTCGATGCGATCACACAAGTAATTTTGACAGTTCTCTTGGTCCCCTGCGCTGTTCCTCCACAATAAAAATATTTTTCCGATCGATTATTAGCTGTTGTATTTAGGTCTGATTATGAATTGGGAGCCGGTGGGATCGAGTGGCTGAAAGACCAGGTCGAGTTCGTTATTGGTGGCGAGTTGGTAGGCGATGGATAGGCCCAGGCCGTGGCCGTTGGGTTTGGTGGTAAAGAAAGGATCGAAGATTTTCTGATGCAGTTCCGGAACGATACCCGGACCGTCATCGGAGATGACGATAGCAGTAGCGTGAGCAGCGTTCCGGACGGCCACGGTGATGGTGCCCTGGGCGGAGATGGCTTCCCCGGCGTTCGTCAGGATATTGGTCACGACCCGGGCCAGTTGTTCGCGGTCGGCATGCAGTACCGGCGAGCTTTGGGGCAATGTCAGAACGATATTGCTCCGAAACCGGCTCTGTGCAATCAGCTCGGCCAGGAAGGGATTGAGCTCGATGTCCTCCTGCTCAGGTTTGGTGATGCGGGCGAAGTCAAGGGTTTGTCGGATAAGGCTGTCGAGTTTGTGGATGGCCTGATCGATTTCCTCGATATAGGCTGAGACGGACTGATCAGATCCGACCCTGCGTCTCAGGCCGTTGACCAGCAGTTTCAGACCTTCGAGCGGATTTTTGATCTCATGTACTATGTCCGTGGCGAAGCGGCCGAGTGTGGCCAGGTTCCGATTCAACATCATTTTCCGGACGGATTCTTCGAGATCTGTTTGGAGGCGTTCAAAGGAGCGGGCCAGTATTTCGATCTCATCACCGGTCCGGACTGTTTCAAATGAAACGGGGTGGCCCTGCCCCATTTGGCCGGTCAAGGCGGCCAGTTTCAGAAGCGGTCCCGTGGTCTGTCTGGACAAGCGGAAAATGACCAGGACCATGATCATCAGGGCGATCAGGACACAGACTGCCAGGATACTGATGGTCTGACGGAAAGCCTGTTGAAACGGTCCCATCGACAAAGCTATGATAATAGTGCCCACGGGTTTTCGTTCGAGATTATTGAATGTACTTGCCCAGAAGAAGTATTGATCTCCGGCAATGGAGATAATCCTGTCGCGCTTTTCAGGTGAATTTCGGACCCGATCTGGTGAATAGATGAGCGTTTCGAGATGAGATTGCCAATCCGGGCGGGCATTTTCGAGCACAGTACTGGTCATGCACTTGCCCGGACCAGTGCTCAAGATCAGGTCTGCCTGGACCAGTTCCTTGGTTTGGTCCAGAAAAATCCGGTCCAAGACACGGACCAGGACCAATGCGCCATGGACCCGGGCACAGCTATCCAAAACCGGTGCGGCAGTGACAATACAAATCCTGTCTTCAATCGTAGTCAGGGCGAGCGGATAGTGACGCGCCAAAGCCTGGACCACAAATTCGTGAAACAAAGCGTTTCCGGGCTCGAGTTTGAATTCAGCGTCTTTGAACAATAAGCCACCGTCCGGACCGAAGACCAGAAAGGTGATGTTGTGGGTGATAATGGCGGTATTGGTCCGGACATAGACCGTGGGCAGATCCAGTCGTTCGAGATGTCGCCCAAGATCGTTGTCGAGCGAGAGGACCTGGGCCTGCACTTCGACCTCGGCGATCATCTGGTCCAGCACCGTATTGAAGGTTATCACGGCCTGTTCGGCTTTCTCGGTCAAGGACGCCTGCATTTTCTGCCGGACAATCAGGGTAGCGACCAGATAAAGGGCCAGCACAAAAACGATAAAAACTCCCAGGGTTGAAGCAAGCAGTCTGTTCCGGATCGAGCCGCCCAATCTGAACATGGTCATTCCTCCTTCCAGACCCGGGCGAAATTATAACGGGCCATGAGTGGATGGAGTTTGAAACCTTTGAGTCGCGTGCTGTACACTGCTCGATTACCGACATTATCATAAGGGATGAAGTAAGCCCCTGCTTCGATTAAGTCTACAATTTCCGCCACGGCCCGGTCCACGGCAGCGGGGTCGGAATGAGGATTATAGAGTTGTTCGAGTATTCGTTGCTCGATCTCTTTATTGTTCACAAAACTTGATGTACCGGATGGGGTGATTTTCAAATCAATGAGTGACTTCAAAAAGAGAAGAGCATTACCACTTGAAGAGAAGTTCTGGGTAAAGTAAATATTAAAATCGTTACTTTCAATCCTCTGCCAATATGTTTTAGAATCCACACCGGAATCGATGTCGAGTGTGACACCTGCTTTTTCCAGGAACTTACCTAAATAGTAGACGTGGTTAAAAGTAGCTGAGATAAGTAAAGAAGCCGTGTCCATATAAGTGACATTCACATCAGAGCGAAAACCTGCTTGAGTAAGGAGTTGACGGGCTTTCTGGGGGTCATACGGATAATGATTACGAGGCTGTAAGTGCCCGGGTAGAAAGGGAGAAGGCAGTATTGTGGCGATAGGGTCATTGGTATTTCTTGAAAGTCGCTGGCAGAGAGCTTCCTGATCGAAGGCATAACGCAGGGCTTGCCGGACTAATGTGTTGTCAAGAGGAGGACGGCTTGGGTTCAAAACAAAATAGTTCAGATTATATCCAGTGCCTGTTTGAATCATGATCCGACTGTCTCTTTTAAGAGCGGCCTCGACCGGTGATAGATATAAAGCCCCATCCAGAGCACCGGATAACAGTTCGAGACCATATCTGGAATGAATATCTGAACGTTTATAGAATTCGACCGTATCGACATACGGTCGGCCGGCGTGGTAATCCAGGTTGGCTTCAAGAAGACAGAAGCGTTCAGGGACATACTCGACCAGTTTAAACGGGCCGGTCCCACTCGGGTGATACTTGACCTGATCACCCCACTTGATGACCGAGGCTGGTGACATGATACTGGCTGAGTCCGAACTGAGCATGTCCAGTACAAAAGTGAAAGGTTTCTCAAGCTTGAAAATGATTTCATATTCTGAGGGTGTCTCGATCTGCCTGATCGTGATCTGGGACCAGTCATCCCTATCTGCTCGACCGAATTCGGGTGGCGCATAGGCATGATTGTCGGTCACGATGCGTTCGAAATGGAATTTGACCGCTTCGGCATTAAAGGGTGTGCCGTCGTGGAACCTGACGCCCTGCCGTAATTGAAATGTCCAGGTCAGCCCATCGAGTGAGGTCTGCCATGAAGTAGCCAGGGCCGGTTCGATCCGGAAATCCTGATCGCTGTATCGGACCAATCCTTCGAAGATAAGCTGGACCGCAGCATAATCCCAGAGCATATTGGAGAAGGGGCTGAAAGCCGACGGAGTCACAAGCAGGACCCAGCGGATCGTACCGCCATATTTCGGCCCCTGGTCCCGATTTTTCAATACGCCGCAAGCCAGGAGCATGATCAGGAGACCGAGCCCGAACCAGTATTTCTTATGAAGCATAGGCAACATTCCCGAGGAATTCATTCTCATGCCACCCCGGCGGTTCAGCCAGGAGTGGACAGAGCACCGTCGTCTTTCAATCGTATTCCTAAAAAATACTCGAATAGTTATTCAGGCTGCTCTCGAGGGTCGTCCTCCGTGATAAAATCGGTTTCGTCGAGGTTGGCTTTGACCATTATTTTCTTGAAGGTGTTACGCGAGATGCCGAGCAGGCGGGCCGCTTGCCTGATACTGCCTCGAGCCGTCTGCAGGGCATCCCGGACGAATTGTTGTTCGAGCCGGTCCTGGGCGTCCCGATATGAGGTTGCATCAATATTACTTTGATCGAGAGATGCACCTTGCATGGACAAGTCCTGTTCGCTCGAAAGCGCTGATGTCTCCCCTATAGCCACATCGAACGAATCGAGACCGATCGTTGTTCCTCTGGCCAGGGCGGCGGCTCGAAAGAGTACGTTCTTCAATTCACGGACATTGCCGGGCCAGTCAAAGCTCCTTAACCGGTCCAAGGCTTTGGGTCCGAGCGTGTAGGGTCCATTGCCTGTTTCCTCGGCAAAGAGGTGCAGAAAATGACGGGCCAGGTCGGGAATATCGTCCCGCCGCTCGCGGAGCGGCGGGACTTTGATGATCATGACCTTGAGCCGGTAATAGAGGTCTTCCCGGAAGGCCTTATGCTCGACCTCGGCCAGCAGATCGCGATTGGTGGCCGCCAGAATCTGGACATCGATCGTGACCGGTTTGGTCCCGCCGATCCTGCTGAATTCCTTGTATTCGATGGCCCGGAGGACCTTGGCCTGCAAACCGTAATCCAAATCGCCCACCTCATCGAGAAAGAGCACTCCGCCGTCGGCCTGCTCGAAATGGCCGTTCTTTTTATGGTTCGCCCCTGTGAAAGCTCCTTTTTCATGGCCGAACAGCTCGCTTTCGAGCAATTCACGGGGCAGAGCGGAACAGTTGATGACGACAAACGGTTTCAGGCGGCGGGGTCCGGTTCGGTGAATGGCCCGGGCGATCAACTCCTTGCCCGTCCCGGTCTCGCCCTGGACCAGTATCGTGAAATCGGTCCGGGCAAATTCGTTGATCTGCCTGCGGACCTGTTGCATGGCCGGGCTCGATCCGATCAATTCCCAGCGCGTCGACCAGCGGGTAAGTTCGGATTTCAACGAAACATTTTCGGACTGGAGCCGCTCTTTTTCTTCGAGCAAAGCCGCGCCTGAAAAAATTTTCTCAATCTTGATCACCAGTTCATCCATGGTGAAACCCTTGGTCACAAAATCGTCTGCCCCGGCTCGCATGGCCTTGACCGCGGCATCGATCGAACCGAAGGCGGTGATAATCAATGCGGGTGTATGCGGTGAATGCTTCTTGAGCCGCTCGACCAGCCGAATCCCGTCACCTTTCTCCGGCAGACGCAGGTCCGTGATCAGCAGATCAAAATCGAGTCGAGCTAGGGCTTTCAGGCCCGACTCGTATGAATCGGCCTCACTGACTGTATAGCCCCGATCGGACAGATCAAGGGCCAGACCTTTGCGCATACTGCGATCGTCCTCGATGATCAAGATGCGCCGGGAGTGTTCACCGTTTGATTGAGACTGTTTGGTCATAACGCTGTCCTCTGTACTCATATGTGTACCAGCTCAACCCCATCCGGTCAAGGACCTTTTTTCTCTTGCGCGAACAAAGCGGGTAACCGGTAAAGAAAGCGACCATCCGCGGTTTTCTGATAAACATGCGGCCTGAATTTCTGCTCGGTTAGACGTTTCAATGAGTCATGCTCTACATGTGTGCTATTCGGTATGTCCCCGGGATAGAAAATGAATTCCGTCTGACTGCTGAGGAAGTCTGTCTCTTCCGCTAATGGGAGCGTGATCGCCGCCAAATCAGCAGTCCAGGTCGATTTACTCAGAATATTACAATCAACTTCCTGATAATCGGTGAGATGAATGTCAGCCAGTTCCGGGACCTGAAACTCCTGGGTCGTTGTCTCGATCTGCCACACGAGATAATCATCACCGTAGCCGTTGATTTCGAGAAGATATCGAGCCCCATTTCCACTCCAGGCCAATAACGGATAGTCACCGACATTACTCGAACCGGGTTGTGGACTGGTCGGATAAATCCACTCGGGCGATTCGGTGAAATGAGCTATGTTGTCATCCGCTCTTTTTTTACTGTTATAAAACAACTTAAAAATCGAGGGCTGGGTGTAATCATAATTGGCAAGAAGCAACTCGGTGACTTTCTCGGCCCCACAGTAACCGGGCAGGGACGGGAATGAATAGGTCCCGTTACCGGGATAGAACTCGCCATACCCCGCATAGATTTCACCGCCCTGATTGTAATAACAGAAAAATGGAGGCGAGACAATATTCAATAAACTATAATATATTCCATAATAGTTCTGATAACTCGAACTGAATGTGCCTGAAACCGTCTCCAAGCCGTCGGGGCTTAAAAACAAGTCCTGAGTGGTAGTTTCGCCCTCGTTGACATTCACCGGATCGACCGCGGTCTGTCTGGTCAGGTTTATCGTGTCATTATCACGCTCGAAGGCAATAACGACATTATGCCCAACCGGGACTTGAGACAATCGATAATTGGCCGGATCCTGATAGGTATAATCTTGCATGATGATACCATCCTCACCGATGCTCTGGATAACGACTTCGGAATCCTGGGGATATGATTCGCTCATACCGGATACAGTGCCCGTTATGTTCCCGTAATCCCAAGTAATCGAAAGAACGTTCCGAAACATGAAATCGAATCGCTCCGCATCAGCAATTTTACTGATGATCAAGGGCATGCCATAAAAATCCCAGATGGCATGGACGGTTTTGAGGCCTGTCGGCACATTCTGGAGCGAATAATGACCGTTCTGGTCCGTGGCCGTCTCCTTACCGGCACAGATGATCCGAACACTCACCTGAGGATTACAACCGCCCTCGTAGACTGTCCCGGAAATGCTCATCAGGCTCGGTGTGGGCGTGCTGGTCGGTTCGGCCTGGTCATCGTCATCATCATCCGTACAGGTAATCTGGATCATGGAAACACCGATTAAAAAGACACAAAGAACTACTCCAAACATGGAAACAAGCGGCTTCATAGGGGCCTCCTCCAGGAAAAGGTTTGGTAATGACTTGTCTACCATCATCTTAGCAATTTTTGTGCCAGGATGAGAATCAAACTTCTAGCCTGAGATATGAAAGCAAGTCGATCCAGGCTCGAATCTGTTCAAAGGCTTATGGTATCTACATCGAGCTCTGATGAGATCACAATACAAGAACAGCTCGTGGGGTCAAAAAATGAGCCGACCGGGTGGTTTGTCCTCAATCACCCTGGATCAATATTTGACCCAGGGTTGAGCTTGAATCGCTCAAAACAGCACCTTATAAGCCTCTAGCCTGGGTCATTTTTTGACCCACCTGGTCCGTTCCGAGGTGGCATGAGCGTCCCGCTCATGTTTGGATGTTCTTGATCACACGGCCGGGACGGCCGTGCCACTCCCGCTTTGCATCTGCTCTTAGTTTTTCTATGTCTGA
>JAFGSJ010000108.1 GCA_016934675.1 bacterium
ATCCTGTCAGATGAATTCATCGTGTTAACAGGTGTTGACGCAGTACAAAAATGCCCTGATTTACTGCGGAGAATTGTCGTGTGGGACAACGAACAAGAACGTGAGAATGAAGGGAACCTCATTTTGAAAAACTGATTTTCACTTTGCTAAAATCTTGATTTTCCTATATCATTGTGGGCAGGTCTGTCCTATTTTGGACAGCAGTGATTCTCTTGGTATTTTGCATACCTGTTCTTTGTATGGTAAATATATGGAAATTTTGCGGGGAAAAAAGAAAAGATGTGATGGATTCGGATGTTTCACTCTATTTTAATCCCTAGCGCTGAAAAAAATGAGGGGAAAAATTACATGGACAATTATAAAACGACAATTGCATATTGGGAGCAAAAATTTGGCGAAAGATTATCAACCAACAAAAGATATGATGCCCAAGAGCAACTATCATATCCTGAAATAGAAGAAGGGCTCAAATGGTTAACTCAGGATGCATTCTCGATCATTGATTTTGGCAGTGGAACCGGAAGCATACTGTTAAGGTGTGTGTTTTTCGGAATACAAAAAGCAATTGGAATCGATATTTCTCACAAGGCTATTGAATTAGCAAAACAGACCTCAAAACAGAATAAAATGGATACTAAAACATCTTTTATAGTAGGAAGCGTGGAAAGCCTTGAGAAATTTGAAGATGATTCTCTTGATGCGGGTATTCTGTTTAATCTTATTGATAATATCCTACCAGATGATGCAATTTTTGTTTTAAAGGAAATGAATAGAATTTTGAAGAACGGCGGTAAGTTGCTCATAAAGTTAAATGAATGTTCGCCAACGGATGAATTTGAAGAAAATGATTATTTCCACCTCATTTCTGATGATTTTTATAAGGAAAAATCGGGTCTTTATTTTTGGAATTTAAGCGAAAAAAAATTTAAAGAGATTATTTCACCATATTTTGACATAGTAAAATTTATTGAGGTACCGCTTCACAATACAAATCACGTAAATCGTCTTTACTATCTCAAAAAAATATAGGGGGGGGTAATCTGATGGAAACAGGGGTCTATTAAGGAAATAATACGATCATGACGTGGTACAGGCAAATACCCAAGGTCGAACTGCATGTGCATCTGGAGGGGGCTATTCCTCACCAGGCGTTATTCGATTTGATCCAGAAATATGGTGGTGATGCGTCCGTGCCTGATCGTGCAGCACTCGAGCGCCGCTTCAAATATAGAGATTTCACCCAGTTCGTCGAGGCCTGGGCCTGGAAAAACCGGTTCCTTCGGGAATATGAGGACTTCAGCCATATTGCCGAACTCATGGCTCGGGATATGGCCAGTCAGAACATCTGCTATGCGGAAGTGTTCTTCTCGCCTTCGGCATTTTCCCGGCTCGGACTCGAGGTCCAGGAAATGACCCGGGCTGTCAGAATTGGACTGTCCCGGGTAACGGGGATCGAGATTGCCCTGATTGCCGATCTCGTTCGGGATTACGGTCCTGAACAGGAATTGATCACGCTCAGAAAACTGGAAGAGGTCAGGGACCAAGGTGTTATCGGGATCGGAGTGGGCGGATCGGAGCATCGTTTTCCGCTCGGGCCTTTCCGCGAGCTCTTCGAGCAGGCCCGGCGCATGGGTTTTCACACCACGGCCCATGCAGGTGAAGCGGCAGGTCCCGAGAGCATCTGGGCCGCTATCAATGATCTCCGGGTCGAGCGGATAGGGCATGCCACTTCGGCCTGTGAGGACCCCAAACTCCTTGATTACCTTGCCGAACACGCGATTCCACTCGAATTATGTCCCGGGTCCAATGTCCGAACCGGTGCGGTTGCTTCGTTCTCGGACCATCCCATTCGGACATTCTTCCAACACGGACTGATCATTAGCGTGAATACTGACGACCCTTCAATGTTCGGAACCGCCCTGGCTGAAGAGTACAGATCATTGGAACAGGAGTGTGGCTTCACCCGGGCAGAAATGTGCCAGCTCATACTCCTCACAATCCAATCATCCTGGTTGCCGGTGCGGCGCAAAGAAACCCTGGCAAAACGTTTCACGGCAGACCCCGCCTGGGTAAACCCGATGTAAATCCGGGACACTCAACAGTATCAGGTACTTGACGAGTGCTATGGTCCGTGGTAAGTTCAGGGCCATACCCTGGAGTAACTGTCTGCCCGGAAGCCAGATAGAGTGACTTATCATGCTTCGAACCATACGCAGAGAGGAACAGCATTGCATCCAGGACCCAACGTTATCGATAGGAAAACGAGAGCATGAAGAACATTCACCTCCGTGAATTCATTCTAATGGCGTTACTGTCCCTCTCGCTTGTTCTTTGTATTGATTTTTTTACAAACAGTATTGACACCGAGCACTATTGTTGGGATTTCAAACATTATATGGCCATGGCCCGGTCTGGTTTTCAGGCCGAACATATGGTCGCTCCATTCGCCTATCGTTTCGGTGCCACGCTCCCGGTCTGGTTTCTGCACAACAAAGCAAACATTCCTCTGGATATGGCTTTCACGTTGATAACCTTAACGGGGGTTTGGATAACACTCATTTCAATCTATCTTTTCATTCGATGGATGCAATTCAATCGTGAAGCTGCTGGATTAGCCCTGCTGGTTGTGGCCCTGTCCGAGTGCCAAATCAAGTTTCACCTCTTCGATGTGTATCAGCCTGACCATCTCGCTTATCCTTTGATGGTTCTGGTCATGGCTTTGCTGATCAGACAACGTTGGTTGGCTGTCGTGATTCTGGCAGGCATAGGCCTTCAGATACGCGAATTTCTCATTATACCGCTCATTGTCCTGATGGTCCAGCAGGTCAAGAGTCTTATTGGGGACCATACGATCCGCCGAGTGCTGCTGTTTCGATTGAGTGTCATCATTATAACCACCGGACTGGCCGTCGTGGTGCCTCGCCTTCTCATCAACGTCAAGGACACTATTCAGAATATCGATCCATTCCTCGCCCCGGAATCATTAAAGAAACTGATTACCGATCCATTGAATTGGCGCAAGGATGTAAACTTTATCCTCGGTTTCTGTTCCTATATGCTGCCGATCATGCTTTTACTGACGCCGACCCGGGCCAGGGAATTGTGCCGGACATTTTCCGAACAGGAGAAATGGACCTGGGTCCCCTACACAGGACTTGTCCTCATTCTGGCCCTCTATGGTGGATCGGATTACGATCGTTTCATGACCTACCTCTTTTTACCTCAATGTCTGTTGTTGAGTCATCTCTGCACAATGAAACCGCATCCGGCGGAAATCGCATACCTGCTCGTGGTCATGGTCCTGATCAATAGAATATTTCTGCCATTTCCGATCTGGGATTTTGAGCTCTATGCGAACGGTCATGCCTGGAGTGATCGGATAAACATCGCGACACTCCACAAATTCGTCTATCTGGGGTTGGCGGTAATTGGGGCTGCGGCCAATCGCTTCCTTTGTACAAAGCTTGAACGGTCACTTCACAAAAGGGAAATTCCTCTGATATAAGTTATGCCATCTGGTTCAGTCTGGTCATTTGGATGACAAGATAGAGTGACAGACCAAATAATGCCAGAATAGTCAAAAGCACAAAAAGATCGCCATAGAGGGCATAGAAAGTATCGTGCCCACAGGTCCTGATTGTATGCACCAAAAGAGCTTCATGAAAGAGGGCTGTCGTGGAAGCAACTATGAGGCCATGATGATCGATGAAAAGTGAGGGGCCGCTGTTCGAGGCGACAACGACCGGTTGACCTGTCTCGACGGCCCGAAATACAGCCGAAATGTTCTGCAATTGTGAGGCAGCGGACAGACCAAACCAGTTATTGTTGGTCACTTGGATAATGATGGAACACTTTTTGCGAACCGTGTGGCGGACAAAGTCGGAAAACAGACCTTCCCAACAGATAAAGGGGCAGAGGGTCAGGTTTTCCCCGAGTTGAAAGTCCCGATGAACTGAACCGGGCGTTAGACCAAGATGACCCTTGATCAGCCACTTGGGCCAGGAAAAGTCTTTTTCCAGCGGTAGATATTCAGCGAACGGGACCAGATACATTTTACGGTAAGGCTCAGTAATCGGTTTGGTTGGTTGGATAAAGAAGACTGAATTATAGATTTTCTTGTCAAAGACAATTCCCCGGGTCAAGTCCGGACTCGATCGAGAGAATTTAACGAACTCGGATGCCCCGGTGAGGATGGGTCGATCGATCTCATCAACCAGTGTAACAATTCTGCGCTGAAGGTCTGGATCATAATGAAGATCACGGACTGCTGTTTCAGGCCAGACAATAAGGTCTGGTTTTTGAGAGGCGGCCCGTTTTGTATAGAAAATGAGACGATCCAGAGTCTGATGGATTGTGTGTTCAGTGGCACGCTCACTCCTGAAAATACAGGGCTGGACCACGGCTATGGTTATGGTTTCCGAGGGACCTGGTTGTTTGAGCCTGGTCATACCGACGAGATGGAGTCCGGCGATGATGATCAGAACGATTAAAACCGGCCGGCCATGCTTTCGAACAAAATAATCTACCACAACGCTATTAAAAGCGATGATCCAAAATGAGAGACCATATTCTCCCGTCCAGGACGCGGTTTGGATGAACCAGACATTTCTATATTGAGTATGAGCCAAACTGGCCATCGGAAATGATAAAAAACCAGCGTGATGTTTCAGATATTCGAGGACTACCCAAAGCATCGGTGCCGATACAAGAAACGGTATTTTTTTTTGGGCAAACAGGGCAAGAACGGCGCAAAAGAGGGCCCCATATAGTCCAAAATATAGGTGCAGCGGCAATGCCTGAAGAAAGCCGAAACCGGTGACCAGGAATATCCAGAAGAACACCAACAGGTTTACACTGACTCCCCAGATCAGACCAAGCATGAATGCTTTACCGGTCGGGACCTTAGAACAAACGAACAAAAGTGGGACAAAGGCAAACCAGGCCAACCAGCCCTGATTATGTTCGGGAAAACATAACGAGTATAACAAAGCCGAGAGCAGGGTCAATAGCCAAGGATTAATTTCTGATAACTGCGTCGCTATAAGGTGCCATCTGTAAGAACCGGCATTCATTGCGGGTCCGTGTTGAGGAATCGATCCTCATCGAAGAAAAATCCAATCAGGTATTGTATTTCATGAATGAACACCCTGACACAGAACAAACACATGCGATAAAACATACAACCTGTCCTGGTCAATGCTATGGCCCATCTGTTACGGTTGGCTCGATTTAACCGATTTGTCCTTTTTCGCTGAAGCCTTCTTCCCTTTTGTTTGGACCTTTATTTCTTTGGAATAGGGCGATTCCTTGTCCGAAGTGAATGCTTTTATCCGGTAGTAATAAACTGTCTGCGGTTGCAGATTTTGGTCAATGAACTGTTCCTCGTCCTTAGCAGTCGTTTTAATCAGGACATAGCTTCCACCTTCGGTTTTCCGCTCGATCTTATAACCCATTTCATTATCGTTTTTATCGATCCAGATCAGCTTTACGGACTCACTGGAAAGCACTTTTATCTTGAATTTCATGGGCGGAAAAAAACCCGAAAAAGCACCAGCATTATGAAATAATTTTAACTGATCAGGTTTTGCCCCCCCCGTTTGTTCTTTTATAGGTGTGGTAGCCGAGGCTTCATTCGAGTATTCGGTCGATTCTAAGCCTTCCCTAAATGCACAGACACGATACGTATAGGTTGTGTTCGATTCATAGTCACCATCATCATATGAAGTTGAATTTTGTGGGACCGAATACTGAATCACATAGGGTCCTCCCGCTTTTTTTCGGTCGATCTTAAAACCCCCCTCGATAGTTGCATTGTCTTTCCATTCCAAATGAATCGTTTTTGTTGCCGTATCGTACTCGGCGCTCAAATCAGTCGGAGCGTGATATTTGAAATAATTGGGTAAATCGGGATCAAAGAATTGAGTATTGGCTACAGCTTCGTTGGAATAATCTGACATCATACTATTGAAATATGAGCGAATCCGGTAATGATAGGTGGTATTGTATGCCAGATCAGAGTCCGTATAACTTGTGGTATTTTTTTCTACATTGATAGTATGCGGGGTGGTCTCGCCCTCTTTCTTCCGCTCTATGGAAAAGCCCTCTTCCTTGTTTGATACATCCTGCCAGGTCAAGGTGATTTTGGTAATCGATGTCGTCTCGGCTGTTAAATTGAGGGGCGTTTCGGGAGGTGTTCCGAAGTATTGTTGATATTGTTGATTCAAACTGGCAATTTGATTCGCACGCAGATGGGTTGGCGAGAAAGGGCAGTTTGGGGCAACGAGTCCAAGTAAACTCCCCGAAGTAGCTACGCAGCTACACTGAGCAGATGGATTTAGCCATGGATCATCAGTACAGGTCGAGGTAAAATATGCTTCATGGGTCGTATCCGGATTACTGTTCACGACGAATTGGACGACCTCCAATGCCTTTTTATCTGCCTTTTTCCAACTGGCAGCGATGATATAGGGCCCTTTGAGGAAGTTCCCGTCACAATATCCCTGAAAAGTGTAATTGCTTCTATCCATATTGAAAGAAGCCTCGATTGAAGTGATTTCATGACAATAGACCGGATAAGGATAGGTCCCGGATGTATCCAGCGTCACTGCCAAGCTGACGGATACCACACACAAACTCGCCCATGAGGTAAACAATATAAAAAGCATCTTCCGCGACATCGACTCTCCCCCTTTTTTTGTGCAACTAAATGAAGTTGCGGGTTGTAGGTTCATACGCTCATCAGACCAGAAACCCATTTTTCTGACAATATTCCATATTCAATGTAAAGTTGTCAATAAAAAAATGGGGTTGGTCCGATCGGATTATGGTGTGCTACTGTTTTCAATCCGTTCCAGAGTGATTTTTGTAAGGGGAAGAACTATACCGCGGGAACTGACGCTCGAAACGCCCGGACCGTAGTTCTCGATGGCCTGCCCTGATTCGAGTCCTTTTTGACCGATGAACGTGTGCGACCAGCGGAACTTCGTTCTCAGGTCAGCAGCACAACCGAGTTTGCGAAGGGCTTTAACCGCACTTTCTGAGAGGTTGGCAGTTGCTTCGTCAAAAATCATTCCAACCACGATGGTACCATGGGGCAAGGCATCGATCCATTCTACGAGCTGGTCGTTAGCAAGCGGATCGGCATGGGTGTCGAAAATATTCATTTCAGACTGATCGGGTTGGTCGCGGTTCAGGGCAATCAGGCAGTAACCCCGCTGATCGGCCACGAAGTCCAGGTCATCAATCTGACACCAGCCGACATTGCCCGCATCCATGCCGGCACTGTAGGTCACTATCTGGGGTAAGTCCTGACCGGGCCCCGGATTTGTCAGAATCGATCGGGGCGATTTCACGATCAGGTCGATCCGTATCCAATGCGGATGACCGTTGGAACTGGCCGGTAGGGTGGCCCTGAGATACCCGGACTCGAGACCCGACTCACTCGTGCTGTAACAGAGTTGTTGACCGTGTGCGGTCAACAACAGGTCGACCTCGTAGTTCTGTGGCTCGAATTTGACCTCGATTTCAAGTTTTCCCTGCCAGACAGGAGGTAAGGCCAGTCTCAGGCTGTTCTCGGGGGTGATCACCGGACTGCCTGGAATGATTACTTTTACCTGTTCCAGAGGAATGATCGGATCAGTATTGCAAAAGTGTATGAAATCAACGGTGTATTTTTTCGGGTTGAGGATACTTGCAGGTATCTCCCAAATGGAGATATTATCCTCGTGTTTGGTTTCCGGTAAATGCAGTAACCGCTGCATGAAAGTCCTCATGAGTGAAGCACTGGCTGCTGGTAGGCGATCTGCATCGAGCACAATCGTGTCAACGTTCAGCAAGGCCAAGGCAAAGGGTAACTCGCGGAGAAGTCGGCTAAAGGTGGCCCCATCGGGAAGTGGAGCACCATTCTGCAATCGGGCGATCTGGTTCAACAGGAAGGGTCGGGGTAATGCTAACTGATTGTCGTTCGGACGGCGTGAAACATAGCCGGTCGTCATCGGTTTCTGGTGGACTGTCTGCAAGTAAAGAATCTGACGTTCGTGATAATGATCGATCCGACGCTGGGCCCTGATTAAATTATATGAAGGGATGTACAGCAGTGAACCGGTCGTTTTTCTTTCAGCCAGCCAGGAATAGATCGGTGAAGCCTCGAGAAACGGCGTGGAACGAGGTATGGGCAGGTAATCCACCACAATGATCAGGGTCAAGAGGAGCAGCAGGCATACTTGGACGACTCGCCGGCACAACAAAGACCCCGTCTCCCTGTCCCTGAACCTCGAAAACCGGGTCAGAGTCAATGTGGTCAGCACGGCCAGGGCAAGGTAAACTACAATCATTATCCGTCGTGGCTCGCGCAGGGCACTGAAACCGGGAAGTTGGGTCAGATAATAAAAGGGCAGAAACAAGGCCCGGTCATCCAGGGTCGAACCCAGAGGCCTCTGGCCCATAATGAGTAGAGTCGGCCCCATGGCCAGCAGCAGAATCAATCCCCCCAATCCTGCCCATGACCAGGCTTGGGGGCGCGTCGCTCGGAAACCAAGGGCCAAAGCAGACAAAACCAGAGGTAAGATGCCAAGGTAAACGAAATTCCATTCATTATTGAGTCCCAAACCGCTCTGAATGTGTTTAATCCATTCCCCCCAGAGTGGATGCCGGGCGTCAGGTAAAACAAGCCTGATCAGGTCAACACTACCCATCTCGGAGGCCACGGGCGAACAGGCTGCGTAGAAACCGAATCGTTGGACCTGTTCCCAGATAACAATCAATACCGGGAACACGGCCCCCAGAAAAACGAGAGCAAGGATCGCACCTGAACGGAACAGACTCCTCAGTTTTTTCCATGAACGATCGGCACCAAGTTGGACCGTCATGAAATAAAGCAGAGCCAGAACTATGAAGATAGTCTGATTGAAGGAACAGTAGAAACTGGCCGCCATAAACAGACCACAGGCTGCAGCATACAACGGTTTCTGTCGTTTATCTGCCCTAAACCAGAATAACAGGACCAGAGGCAACCATTGGACCGACATGACGCTGATCTGAGCGCCATACTTGAAGGTATAGGGATTGAAGGCATAAATCAGCCCCCCAATCAGGGCGGCGTTTCGCTGACCACTCAACTCGAAGCAAAGCCAGTAAGCTCCCATGGCTGACAGGAGCATAATAAACACGATCATGAGGTTATAAATCACCCCCAGGGGCAACCAGGCCTGCAAGGGGAGTGAAAGCAGGCCATACAGGGGAGTGAAATCATGGAAGGCAAGACTGACCCCAACCGGTGCGAAGATGTAATCGCAATGATAGGGCGAAATGCCCAATCCGAAAAGCGATTTGTTCAACCACCAGAAATTCCATTGATACAACAGACCATCACCGTGTTCAGCCCAGCCCCTCGAGAAAAAAAACCGGAAATGGGTCTGATAGACGACGCCCATAACCAGCACATAAAATAGAATGGGTATGAAACGATGCCATGATCTCTTCTCAAAACCGTCTGAAATTGCACTTTCAGCCATATCATTCCCGCTACTCATAAGAATCTTACCGATCTCATGGTCTTCTTAAAAATTCCGGACCCGTGTCTCAACACTGAATATTATCAAGTTGGGGTACGATACTCAATACTTCTTGTCCCACCTTTTCCCGTTTGAATACACCTTCAATTCGCGAGGCGTCAAAAACACCTGTTGCTGAATCTGGATATTGATCGTGCGAAATTCTTCGTGTGACTGGTGGACCAGGATCGATTTGTGGTCGGTGTCCTCCAACTCGATTTTTACGATGGCACCCGCGGTCTGGATTTTGCGAACGATTGCGGGAATCTGAGTGATCTTCTCCTGATCGTGCAAATGAATGATAAAATCATGCGGTCGTATCATCAAGCTGGCATCACCTGTATCTTCGGACTGCTCGTCCTGAGTGCGAAACCGGTCTGTTTCGTCGATCCGACCATGAAAGACATTGACTTCCCCCAAAAAACGCATGACAAATTCGTTGGCCGGATTATGAAATACTTCCTCGGGCGTGCCGATCTGCTCGATTTTCCCATTATTGGTCAGCACGATTCGATCAGCTACTTCCAGGGCCTCTTCCTGATCGTGTGTGACAAAAATACTGGTAAAATGAAGACGATCGTGCAGTTGACGCAACCATTTCCGTAACTCGTTCCGGACTTTGGCATCCAGCGATCCGAACGGTTCATCGAGTAATAAGACCTTGGGTTGAATAGCCAGGGCACGTGCCAGGGCCACACGCTGGCGTTGGCCACCCGATAATTGTGACGGCAGACGATTGTGCATGTTATCAAGCTGGATAAGTTTGAGTAACTCGAATACACGGTCCTGAATCTCACGTTTCGAGGGGCGGTCCTCTTTCTTTTTCACTCTGAGGCCGAAGGCGATGTTTTCAAAGACACTGAGATGCCGAAACAGGGCATAATGCTGGAAGACAAAACCGACCATACGCTGACCGACACTCTGACGCATGACGTCCACGTCATTGAACAGAATACGGCACTCGGGATTATCATCCGGAACTTCAAGACCGGCCACCAACCGCAACAGGGTGGTCTTGCCCGAACCGGACGGTCCTAACAGGGCCGTCAATTCGCCATCGGCAAAATCAACGTTTATGTTCTCGAGCGCCTTGAAACCATTAAAGGTCTTGCTTATGTGCTCCAACCTGATGCTCATGCCTGCCCCCTGGGCTTGTTCTTATATTCCAGATACGTTTTTAACGCAATAGTACCTAAAGCCAATAATGTCAGTAACGAGGCCACGGCAAAAGCGGCAGAAAAATTGTACTCGTTATATAAAATCTCAGTGTGCAGAGGCAAGGTGTTGGTCTCACCACGTATGTGCCCGGAAACAACGGATACGGCCCCAAACTCGCCCATGGCCCGGGCATTGCACAAGATCACGCCATAGAGCAAGGCCCATTTCACATTGGGAATGGTTATCCGCCAAAATGTCTGCCAGCCATTCGCGCCCAAGGTCAATGCCGCCTGCTCTTCCTCGCTCCCCTGCTCGGTCATCAACGGAATCAACTCCCGGGCTACGAAAGGAAAAGTAATAAAAATTGTGGCCAGAACAATGCCGGGTACGGCAAAAATGATCTGGATGTTATGGGCCTCGAACCACGGACCCAGCCAACCATGAGCTCCGAACAGAAAAATGAAGATGACCCCGGAAATCACCGGGGAAATGGAAAAGGGCAGATCGATCAGGGTGATGATGAAACTCCGGCCCTTGAACTGAAACTTGCCCAGGGCCCAGGAAGCAATGACCCCAAAAACCAGATTAATCGGTACAGCGATGAGAGCGACCAGCAGGGTCAAGCGGATGGCCGAGACAGAGTCGCTGTCCGAGACACTCTGCCACCACCCGCTCAGCCCCTGCCGCAGGGCTTCGGTGAAGACAATGACCAGGGGCAGTATCAGAAACAGGACCAGAAAACCGATCGCCGCGGTCCCAATCAGAATAGTCACTGCAATCGGTGGTTTCAACGCATTGGGTGTTACGGTCCGGTCCATGTCACATTCCCTTGATTCGCCGACTGCTCCACGACTGCAATCCATTGATCAGCAGCAAGAGCATAAATGATAGAGCCAGCATCCCGAGCGCGATCGCTGTTGCCCCGGCATAATCATATTGCTCCAACTTGGTGATGATCAGTAGTGAAGAAATCTCGGTTTTAAGAGGCATGTTGCCCGCGATAAACACGACGGAACCATACTCACCAAGTGAGCGGGCAAAGGCAAGGGCGAAACCGGTCAGCAGTGCAGGTAAAACCAGGGGCATAATGACCCGGATAAAGGTCTGCCACCGATTGGCTCCCAAACTGAGTGCCGCTTCCTCGATCTCGAGATCCAGGTCTTCTAAAGCCGGCTGAACAGTCCTGACCACAAAGGGTAATCCGACCAGGATCATGGCGATGGTGATGCCGATCGGGGTAAAGGCGATCTGCAGGCCGAGACGTTCAAGCGGCGCACCGATCCAGCCGTTGCGACTGTAAATCGTGGTCAAGGCGATCCCGCTGACCGCGGTCGGCAGGGCAAATGGCAAATCAATCAAGGCGTCGATTATTTTCTTACCCCGAAACGGGACCCGGATAAGGAACCAGGCAATGATAAAACCGAATAAAGCGTTGATTACTGCCGCCGCAAACGAAGTAGTCAGGGTCAACTGATACGATTTCAAAACACGTTTGTCTAGCAGGACCTCGATCAGCCCAGCCCAGCCCAGATCACTGCTTTTCAACAGCAGTGTGGACAGCGGTAAGAGTACGATCAAACCAAGATAAAACAAGGTATAACCCATGCTCAGACCGAAACCGGGTAACACACTATACTGTTTCCACCGTGACGGAACCATCTGGGTCGTCCTATTTTAAATAGATCTGATCAAAAAACGCCCCATCATTAAAATGCGTTTTCTGGGCCTGCTGCCATCCTCCGAAAACCTCATCGATCGTGAACATATCGACCTTGGGGAAACGGGCTATGTCTGCTGCCGCGGCTTGCTCCGGATAAACCGGTCGATAATAATGTTTTGCTGCCAAACGCTGCCCAACAGGCGAAAATAAATACTGTAAATACGCTTGGGCCACCTCGGTGACTCCTTTGGCCTGAGCATTTTTGTCGACCAGTGTCACCGGCGGCTCAGCCAGAATACTGATCGAGGGCACGATGATTTCAAATTTGTCCGGACCGAATTCGTTGATACTCAAAAAAGCTTCGTTCTCCCAGGCCAGGAAAACATCTCCGATACCACGTTGAACAAATGTGTTGGTCGAACCACGCGCGCCCGCGTCCAATACCGGAACATTCTTGAAGATACGACGGACAAAGTCCTGGGCCTTACGATCAGCTGCAGCCCGTTTTTCGGGAGGGACTGAGGCAAGATTTTTTAAATCACCCAGTTCTTTCTGTAAAATGTAACCCCAGGCCGCCAGGTAATTCCAGCGTGCCCCGCCCGATGTCTTGGGATTTGGGGTGATGATCTCGACACCCGGCTTGATCAGATCGTCCCAGTCCTTGATACCTTTCGGATTGCCTTTGCGGACCAGGAAAACGATAGTCGATGTATAGGGTGCGGAATTGTTGGGTAAGCGACTCTGCCAATCCTGGGGAAACAAGCCGGTCTTTTGGGCAATGGCATCGATATCATAAGCCAGGGCCAACGTGACCACATCAGCTTTCAACCCATCGATGACAGCTCGGGCCTGCTTGCCTGCACCACCATGCGATTGCTTGATCACCACGTCATCACCGGTCTTCTGCTTCCAATATGCACCGAATTCTGTATTGAACTCCTTATAAAACTCGCGGGTGGGGTCATATGATACATTGAGGATCTCCACACTCTTTGCCCAAACCGCTGCCGGACCAAAACACAGCAATGCAACGAGACTCACAGTTATACATGCCTTCATTGTTCTACTCCTTGATCAAGATTTCAAATATAATCGTCTCCGGTTTATACTGTACTTACTTCTGTTCATGTATCAATGACATGCGTGCTCTCCCTCGCGTTCCCGGATTAAAAATCAATGCCGGTCATGAAGGTAACTACCTGTTCGGGATCACGATCGCCTGTCTCGCCACCACCTTCAAAACATGAATAGCTATAGCTCAATAGCACGCGAGCATGATTGTTCAAATGCCAGTTGATACCCCCATTGTAGGTCATTATCTCCTCGACCGCCTTGGTCGAAGAAGCATAATGCTCGAATGTATCTGTATCAGCGCAAAAACCCTGTATGCGGGCAACCAGTTCCAAGGCACCGAGGGCATCGCTCGTGCCATTGAACGGCTTTTCAACCTCAAAACCCTTGGCCGTCATTCTGCCCCCACTTGCACAATATCCGACCGTAACGGTCCAAGCTTCATTCCGAAGCTCATCTTCCTGACCTTCCCCGTCCGAAAGTTCATGGACCGAGACTATATACTCGCCCAACAAGGTAAAACTGCCCAGATATAACTGGGCCTGAGGCGCTATCCGATACACAGTTCCATCATCGACGATGTCATCATTGTACGTGAAAACCTTCGTGTTGCCAGACGTCTTGACACTGCCCGGTTCCTCCTGATCATGCTCACTCCAGGATGCGCCCACACCCAATTTCAGGCTGTTTAGAAAACATGATTTGTTGGTCGTGAATGGCGCAACCAGCAACCGAATGACCACCTCCTTGCTATCACTACTATCTCCCGTGGACGAACTTCCATCCTGAGCACCGTTTAAAAAAGCTGCCTGATAATTCAGGACCCCATTAAATATCTTGCCCGATAACTGAAGCCCAATATCTCGATTAGGTGCCAATGAAGCCGTATAACCAAAGTCATCAAATAATAAATTGGGTGTCGATTGAAGACGCTCCTGACTCAAGGGCGATTTGAACTGACCACAACGAAATGAAAGAGTATCAAGTATGTTTAATTGCACATATGCATCCAGAATCTTCGGGGTCCCAGCAAATTCACCATGAATACGACCCTCGACCAGGCTGCTCAACTTGATCCTCGTGTCGCACCGGGCCCGTCGAATCACAAACTGATCGCTATACTCCTCCTGATCATCACCGAGCCCAAAATATCCGACCATCTGAACAAAACCTCCCACCCAGACCTCGTTGTTTTCAGACCATGTTATGCATGGACCCGAGGCAGCCGAGCATATCTGAAACAGACCTATCCAACTTGTCAAAACAAGACCAATAAAGACTGCCAGCATCTTTTTCTCCATCCCCATTCTTCTCATTTCCTTTCTCCTTCGTTCGTTCTCCGCGAGACCATGTGCTTGTCACGTGATCCCTATCAACTCTGCTCCCAGCCTCACTTTATAGTCCCTGAATCCATTATGTCTATAGATTAAGTCGATTATTGGTTTCAAAAAAAAATCATTCAAAAATCAGGTCCAGGTCCAGCCGAAAAAAATAGCCACTCAATGTAACTTCAAACTCCCTTACCTGGACCACAATTACATCCGGTACATACACCCCCTTTCTCCAGTCGATGAAGGTCATATACCCATCATCAACTATTCCTCTATTCTATCAGTTGTTGAAAGGTCAATTGCTCCAGCGTGGTCGAGATATAGTCCCTGATCTGCCGTAATGTCTCAAGCAATCTTGGACTCTTTTCTATCGGTGTATGCTCAAAAAAATACTTGCTCGCGGATTCCACCGGTGCGAGTGCTCCATCCATCAGCCGAATCACCTCTGCTACATTGATATTCTCCGGCTTCTTGCCCAGCTTGTAACCACCGTTCGGACCCTTGTAACTCTTGACATAGCCGTTCCGTTTTAACATGAGCAAGATCTGTTCGAGATACTTTTTCGGGAGTTTCTTCTGTTCAGCAATCCGAGTTATGGTCATGAGCTGGTTCTTTTCATAGACCTCACTCAAGGCAATCAGCGCCAGACAGGCATATTCACTCTTGACGGACAGTTTCATCCCGAACCTCATCTCAATAATCTACTTAATCTGTAGAACATACCTAAATAGTGTGTTATGACCAGATCGGGTGTTTGTCAAGTTGTTGTTCGCTTTTTTGATGAGATTCTAACCGTAAAAATGCCCCTGATAGCTCTTTCTATTCGACATAACCCAGACTTTTCAGTTGCTGGATATCCTCAGAGGTCAATTCCAGATCATTATGGATAGTGAAGACCGGC
This sequence comes from bacterium, assembly GCA_016934675.1. Taxonomy (GTDB): domain Bacteria; phylum CSSED10-310; class JAFGSJ01; order JAFGSJ01; family JAFGSJ01; genus JAFGSJ01. The sequence continues at coordinate 15,673 of JAFGSJ010000108.1, forward strand.
AACTTTTCGTACCACAGTTCGAGTTCGGTTTTAGTGGGGATATCCGGGCGATAAGAGGGGATTGAGAGTGGTTTGGTTTCGATAGGATCGTTTTCGAGGTCGAAGAGTTGCCAGCTATCCTGATGATTGATCCAGATCAGTTTCCAGCGGTCTCGAATCAGGCATAAAGCGAGGGGGTCATATTGTTTTCTGGCTTGATGGAAGAAGAGCTTCAAGCCTTTGTCGGCGAAGCAGAATCTATCGCGAGGCATAACCCGAGGACTCTGTGCCAGGGTGAGAATATTGGTGCCTGCTGTTTGAATGGGTGATGGCAGGTTGGCAATTTGAATCATGGTAGGCATGATATCCAGGATCGTACCAGGCACGGTTGAAATTGAGTTAGAGTTGGTATGTTGATCAAGTACGATCAGGGGGATAGCCAGGTTGGGTTGCATGACATTTTTACCGTGTCCCCAGTAATGGTGTTCGCCGAGGCTTTCGCCGTGATCGCTGCAGAAAAAGAGGTAAAGCGGGCGATCATGACGATAATGTTTCAATGAGAGCAGCATTTGCCCGATCCAGTAATCGCAGTAACCGACCTCACTGGAATAGCGTTTTTTCTTGCGCATACCATCTTCCCTGATAGGGTCGCTGGGATAATGAAGCAGGTGGTAAGGGTGGAGCTGATAGGGGTCATGGGGATCAGAATAATGTATCCACAAAAACAGGGGTGTTTGGGTAGTGGTCTTGAGAAAAGCGAGTGTTTCACGGGTCACCAAGGCGGCAGATTTTTCCCGGGCAAGTGGTCCTTGTCGAATCTCAGGCATGGACTCGAAATAATCGCTGAAACCACGTCCGAGACCGCTCAATTCATGACGTAAAGTCCAGTTGCTGATCACTGCAGCGGTTTGATACCCGGCAGACCGGACAATTTCAGCCAGGGTGGGCAGACTATCGCAAATGCGCATCCCATTCCGTCGTAAGCCCGTTGTGGGAGGGTAATGACTGGTAAACAGCGAGGAAAAAGCCGGGGCGGTTTTGCCGATGGTCGTAACCACATTGGTAAAGAGCAGGCCCTGGCGGGACAGATAGTCTATGGTGGGTGTGGTCACAGTCGGACTGCCGTAGCAGCCCAGGTAATCAGCCCGGAGAGTATCAACGCTGAGCAGGATAAGGTCAGGTTGGTTGAATTGAGCCGATACCTTCGTGGCCAAGAGAATACTTGTGCAGATAAGGCAAAGAGTTGTCAGTTTATGTGTCAGCATATCACACCGTTGGGTTAGGCGGATCGTGTATTGTAGTGCGGCCCACCAAGGACCTGACCGGCTTGGAAACCCGTCTTGATCGAAGCCGGGACCAGTCTATTCATTAGGGCATTGATGAAAATTCGACAACTTTTTTTGATGAAGAGAGAAGCGTACAGGTATTGTCATTGTTTTCGGTAGAGCCGTTTGATCAGTGTCGTCAAGCGGTGTATATCCCGGTCATCACCCTGCTCCTGATAACGCAGTTTGATGTAAAGTCCACTGATTTCGTTAACCGTGGTTGCCAGGTCCGGTCTTTTCTGACAGACCAGTCTGGCATAATCAGCGGGGCCCTGGGCCTGGTGTCTGATCAGTCCCTGTCGGGCCAGCTTTTGACAGAATTGATCGTACAGTATCCGGACCTTGTCCCCGTTACGTAAGGGTTTTGGTTGTATTCTGAGTAAAAGCAGGCCCAAGCCAGTCGTGACTAAAAGGGCCAGGATTAACACCAGTGCCAGGTCCAACTTGGGGATCGTCTTCAGGCCGAGTAAGTTGAGGAATTGCTGTTGCTGAAAGTCGGTATAATCGATCACCCAGTTATACCAGACAGTATTGATTGCATCCCAGCCCAGGCTAATTTTTCTGAGAGCCAGGGCAAAAGCACCGAGATTTTCGTTCGACAGTAAAGAGTCAGTGCCTGTTTCAGCAGGTGCATTCAACAGGCCCATCCTGATTCTTTCCGGGGCAATGAAGCTGGTCGGGTCCACCCTGAACCAACCCCGTTCTTCAGTCCAAAGTTCGACCCAGGCATGTGCGTCGGATTGTCGGACATTGAGATATTGGCCATAGGGATTGTATTCGCCTCCCAGATACCCGACGACGACTCGGGCTGGGACTTCAGCTACCCGCATCAGGAAAGCAAAAGCCGAAGCATAATGTTCACAGAATCCCTGACGTGATCGAAACAAAAAATCGTCGATTGCATCATGTCCTAACAAGGGCGGGTTCAGGGTATAGCGAAAATCATGTCCGATAAAAAAATCCTGGGCCAGCTTGATCAGTTCGTCAATGCTGTTCGCCTGCCCTTTCCAAAGTCTTCCCAAATTATAAGCCTCCGGATTGCTCCCCTGGGGAATCTGCAGATTGACATTTTCCCAGTAATACAGTGCACCGGTATGATAAGTCATCAGTGAGCGTAAAGAATAGCGCTTGCGGGTATGGACCCGGTGACGGATATACAGGGTCTGGTCTTCCCTGATGACACTCTCGTCCGGGGCCGTTTCGGGGAGATCAAGAGCAAACAACCAGCGTTGATGATGTGGTTCAAGGACCACAGAATACTCGATCGGATTGGAGCCCTTCAGCTGTCGTTGTCTGGCTCCTAAATATGTACCATAGTGCCAGTTCTGGCCGTCAAATCTCAGGAAAACCAAACCACGAAAGTAGAGCTGTTCCGGTTGCGGCAATTCCCCCTTGAATTCCACTCGAAAGGCCTTTTCCGTGTTTATGACCAGGTTGGAAATATCGCCGGGCGCCAGGGTATCGGAAAAACCCGATTGGCTAACGGGGGCCCGATTCAAACCCCACAAACTGCCTTGAAACCGGGGAAAGAGGAAAAAAAGAAGGCATGTTAGAGGCAATGCTTGCAGGACAATGATCGAGGCCAGACGCACATGCCTGACCAGCTTTCCATGCGGCTGTTGAATATGGACCAGAACGGTTGTGGTCAGAAGAACACAGAGGACCAGATACAGGGACATGACCAGGGAACTCGCATTCAGAATACCTGAAATCACCAGGAAATAGGTCATAAAAAGGGTCATGATCCGGTCACGTTCAGACACAATCTCGAACGGTTTCAGAATGGTCATGACGGCCAATAATCCGACACTCGCTTCAGAATCTATGATGTGGCCATAATTCAAGTATATGCCGAGGAACCCGGCCCCGATCAACAGATAGCGGACTCCTTTACCCGGCATATTCCAACCGTATAATGATGCCAGTAATAGAAAACCGCTGAAAAAGAAGAACCAGCTTGTCACCCAGGTCGGTAATTGCAGAGCGTGGGGCAGGTATGCGATCAGCAGGTTAGCCACCAGCAAGGGAAGATGTCGATCAGGTGCGATCATGGCTCGACTCATTTCCGTAACTGTCCATCAGGCGAATGCTGAGGAGTGGTCTGATGGCTTGGGTCCGGGTGCAGGGCTAAGGTCTTTAAACAAAGTAATTTATGCCTTTCACCACTATCAGGTTCGATCACGGTGCCAGGCAGGGAGAGTCCATAGGTCAATTGGCGTCGTTCGGCTTCGATGACCAGTCCGCATAAACGAGACAGCCGTTGTTCCGGGTTAGATTCGGCCAACCGGTCCCATTCGAACATGATTCTGCCGCCATACATACCGGTGAACTCCTTAACAAAAAGGCCCTGTCCCCGTGAGTATGTTTTCCAGGACAGTCGCTGAGGCGGGTCTCCGGGTTGATACGGGCGTAAACCGGCAAAATCATCGACACCCGGCCCCTCGAACATGCCCTCGCTCCGGTCCTCGTTCTGGCTATGAGCATAATCAAAAGGACCTGCAACGGGCCGGGGATAGACCAAGCAGGTTATACCTGTTGATACCGCTGCCCGTACTCGGAACAAAGTCAAGGGAAAAGAGGATTCTACCATCAGGGTGCCGGGCGAATGTTGCCCGCGCTGTTCCATGACCAGCCCAACCCGGACAAGGCTGTGATTGCCGCGATTCAAATCATACCGGTACCAATCCTGTCGGTTAAAACTGAAATCCAGGGCAGAATGTGCGCGAGTTTCATCCCGGACTTCTATTTCAAAATACGCCCGCTCACCGGCAAAAACCGGTTTTACCCCGCCCCGTACCAGGGTCAAATCCAGAAGATTGCGGTAAGCATGGAAAAGTGAGATAAAAGCCATACTGCCCAGCAGGAAGGTCAATAAAAAGCCGAGATTGTTGTTATAATTGATTGAACCCAACAGGAATGCCCCGAGTATTGCCAAAAAGAACAGACCGAACCGGGTCGGTCTCATTTTCATGTGAGAACGGTCCAGCGTCACGGGCAAGGTATCATGCTCGGGCCGAGTGTGAAAAAATGAGGCACTGGCCACACCAACCTCCACTCAGGGAATTGCGACCTGCTGAAACAGATTGGCCAGTTTTTCACGGGGAATTTCGCGTAAATCCTCCGGAGAACGTAAGCGATGGCCCACCACACCGAGTAAAACAGCTTGAATATCTTCGGGCAGGACATGGTTCCGGCCGGACAGGAGTGCCCAGGACCGGGCCGCTTGAACGATTGACAGGCCGGCCCGCGGAGACAAACCCACCGAAAAGTTGCCGGATTGTCGGCTGAAATCGAGCAGGTCCTGAACATATTCGAACAATGCCGTGGACACGTGGACCTGATTAACCATGGTTTGGACCTGAAGGACCTGGTCCATATTCAGGCAGGGCTCAATTTCATCGATCACTCCCTTGGTATCTCCGAACTGCAGCAATTTTTGTTCCGCTCTTCGTCCCGGATAGCCGAGTTCGATTCTCATCAAGAAACGGTCCAGTTGTGATTCCGGCAATGGATAGGTCCCTGATTGTTCTCGGGGATTCTGGGTCGCAATCACAAAAAAAGGTTCATCGAGCCGACGGGTCTGCCCATCGAGGGTGACCTGCCGCTCTTCCATGGCTTCTAGTAAGGCACTCTGCGTCTTGGGCGTGGCACGATTGACCTCATCCGCCAGGAGAACCTGGGTAAAAACCGGCCCGGGATGAAAGACAAACAGGCCTGTTTTTTGCTCAAAAATGGAGACGCCCAGGATATCACCGGGTAACATATCGCTGGTGCACTGGATTCTTCTGAATTTGAGTCCGAGACATATGGCCAGCACTTTGGCCAGGGTCGTCTTACCGATGCCGGGTATGTCTTCGATCAACAGGTGGCCGCGGGCAAACAGGCAGGTTAAAGCCATCCGGATTTGTTCCTTTTTTCCCAACACAACCCGACCGATCTGGATAATACTCTGCTCGCACTTCTGTCCAATCTCACTTACGGAGACTTCCGGCTTTATTGGTGCCTGTTCCATTTTTCTATCGTGGCCTATTCGAGAGGGTTACAATTTTCCGTGCATCTATCCTGACCATGCAGCTCTCTTTCCATGGTCGAATTCCCGATTACGCACAACGGCGTCTATTTTTCAATAAGACCTGGCAGAGACCATGTCAATTATCGGTTCAGCTGACGCAGCATTGCCCGGGCACGCTCATGATTCTGGTCCCTTTCAAGGGCAGCCCTGAATTTCAATCGAGCGTTCTGTTGATCGTTCATCAGGTAATACGCTCTACCCATGTGATAGAGTACATCCGCGGCCAACGGTGAAAATTTCAAACCGATTTCATAGGACAGATTCAGGGCTTTCAGGGCTGCCCGTGGATCGGATGGATCATCGTAGAGCAGGGCTATACCACAATTATAATGGGCTGCGGGCCACCATGGTGCAACGTTGATCGCTTGTTCGAAATAATGCAGGGCCTCCTTTTTCTTGTGCTCCTGCCAAGCAATTGTACCCAGAGTAACATAAGCCTCCACATTGTTCCTGTTCATTGTTAATTGCTTTTCATAGAACACTCGATCACGACCCGGTTGACCATAGCCTTTAGCCAGGAGTCGTTCCCGTTCAGCCAGGGCCACGTCTCCCCTTATTTCAGCGATTACTGCCAGATTCTCATGTGCTAATTGGCCCGAGCCCGAGTCCAGGTCGACCATTTTACGAAACATCCGTTCTGCCTCACCATAATTTCCTTGACGCAGGGCTGTTACACCCCGATGTTCCAATTCAAACAGTGTGCTTGCGATCGTGCGGCTGTAGGTTATCGCTTCCGTTTCAAAGGTGGTCGCACAATAACCGATGATCACGAAGAGAATAAAGAGAAGTCCGAGTCTCAAACGGCGTTCCTTTAAATAACGATATCCGGTCATGATACTCCACGCAGCGAGCGCGATGATAAAGGGATAAGCCGGGAGGCGATACCGGTCAACGGCGAAAACCATCACAGTCGATGCCCAATAGGCCACAATGGGGACCAGAAACCAAAACCAGCGGACCCACTGACCGGACCAAACCAGGAACACAATACCGGCCAGAGCAAATGGGACCAGCACGGCGTGCCGCAGAAAAGGCCACTTCTTTATTACCATTTGATGGAGTTGGATTTCACTGATATCGTGACTCGAATAGGCATTCCAGAAATAATATGCTTTCCGGCTCAAGAGCTTGAGGGTTCGGACTGGAAAATGCCGAACAAAATTCAGGGTTTCCTGTGTCCAGAATTTGTTTGATTCTTTGGCCGATAACTGTTTACCCGTCACCATCCGGGCTGCCTCGATGAACATAAGATGCTCGACTGGTAAGTTATTCTTCATCTCGATGGCATACTTGTTTTGCAGGAAAAGCATCATTTCAGGCGGACTATATGTCAAACCATTTGCATAATAGGAATTACCGGAATACAGTAAGTTACCCGATGAAGCCGTAATCAGGACCCATTCACCCCCAGTGATCCTGTTGAGTAGTGTTATCGGAAAAAGCACAACGAGAATACCGCTGACAAGCGTGATCAAGCCCCCGATTCGCGGGCGCCATTGGCGTCTGATCGTTGGGATCAATAACCAGCCCACTCCGCCCATAACCACCATAATCAGGGCGTTTGGCCGTAGTGTTGCTGCCAGTCCAAGGCAGACACCCGCACCGGCATAGAAAGACCAGGCGTTGCCTCTTTCCAACGCCTTTAACCAGAACAGTAACGCGAGTGCATTGACCAGGAAATCCAGGGCAGTTGTATTCAGCATAATTTCATGCAAAATGAATGGTCCATAGACCGCTGCCAGACATCCGCTGAGAACAGCTACGGATGTCGGGGCCAATTTCCGCACGATCATGGCCAGGAGCACACAATGGATCGCCCCGATCAGACATTGCACAATCCTTATTCCTTCTGGTGTTAATCCCAGTATCCGCTCACAGAGAACAATAAACAGTTGATAACCAGGGCTTGAGAAAAACACGTAGCCACGCTGCCACCATTCGTCCGAGAACATGTATCGAGCCAAATTGAGATACTTCATATAGACCAATTCATCCAGGTGGCCCCAATGCAAAAATGCCAGACGGGCCGTCACCGCCAGGGAAAAAATGAGTAACAACCACAGTCGATCCTGGTTCAAGGTGGCCTGTTTAGCACTTATTGGCATCAGGAAAACCTTTTATCGGACGCGTTGTTAGTTACACGTACTACAAATATTCAGGAACAAGCTTGAACTGAGGCGTTAATTTCCTGGTCACGTGATTGGACCTGATTTTCTTCGGCTGCATCATAAGTCCCCACTCCGATCGAGGTTACCGGCCGAACGAGGAACCAGTAAGCCTCTCCGCTAGAAGGCTGACCAATAAAATCAAGAGTCAATTGGCTGCTATTGTCTGCCAGGCATTCGCTGGTAGCCAATCCGCTGAAATCACCCCCACTACTCAAAAGAGCGTTGAGATCGCCCCGGATGACATCGTAGCCGGTTGCGGCACTCACTGAGTTCCAGGACAATTGATCACCCTCCAAGGTCAAAGTCACTGCCGAAAGAATAGCACCGGTATGATCCGGACCACCACCGAATTGGCCCCATTGAATGGGACCATGCTCGTCCCCTCCTAAATCGTAGACCCAGACTTTATCATAATAGCCACTGATCAAATTCCAGTAGCTGCCACTGACCACGATCTCATTGCGCCCATCCTGGTCCACATCAGCGATGGCCGGGGTTGCTCCCGCACCGATCGCCAGAGATTTGGGAAAATTGGGCTGACTCACTCCGGTCCGGTCGAAAACCCTGACTTCACCCGATTCACTTGAACCGGTCACTTGGGTTGTGATGACAATATCGGGTAATAAATCACCATCGACGTCCCCGACCACAGGTGAAGAATTGCCCAGGGAACGGTCAGTCCAGGTTACCGGCCAACCGGGTAGTGGTGTTCCATCACCCGACCAAACATCGAGTGCATTATTGGTCTGGACGACGATCTCAGGGATTATGTCCCCATCGAGATCGGCCAGGGCCGGGGCTGTCCCATATGCCACCGTATCGGTACAAAACCAGCTGTTCTCAGTCAGACCGTCTGACCCAATAATAGTCAGAATCGACCGCCAGGGATAGGCCGATTCCTTTAAGACCACAACAATCTCCGGCTCGAAATCACCATCCACGTCACCGATACAGGCAAAAGTATCCGGATGACCTTTCGGAAAAAGGATCGGAAAACCGGATATAGGCGAACCATCATGGTGATAGCCAAACAAATATACCCCCGGTGTTGATGAACCCGAGGCCGTGATAATCTCAAGGTCGCCATCGCCATCGAGATCAGCCAGGGCCGGCGTATGAATTTCTTGTGTGCCCAAGCCCGTGTAGACCGGCCAACCGGTTAACACTGTCCCGTCATGATGGTAGGCATTGATCCTCCAATTCTCTTCGCCCACAAAAATTTCGGAGAAACCGTCACCATCCATGTCTGCCAGGGCTGGTGGTGTGGTTACATAATTTCCACTTTCTATCGGCCAGCCCGTCAGACTGGAACCAGAACCATCATAAGCAACCAACTGACCCGGTGTACCCCAATGACCCGAAAAGATTTCGAGGCCCGGACCATCACCCAGATTACCCAATCCGGCATAACCGACTCCATCTATTCCCGAAAGCGGCCAACCCGAAACAATTGATCCATCATATTTCCAGGCGTAAAGCGGACCGGTGGCTAATGCGCTTACCACAATCTCAAGATACTGGTCAGTGTCAATATTACCCACAAGTGTATGGACCGCCGGACCGGCATGATAACTTCCACCGCTGTGAAGACACTGGACCGGAAAGCCGGGCTCCAAATCAGGATCATCACAATATCGTACTGCTGCTCGAACTTTGCTCGAATCCTCACACTGATTATTGACCAAATCGGTGATAAGCCAGGAGACATTGCCCAGGCTATTCCGGACCGTATTCAAACCATCGACTGCATCTTCCTGCTGACAATAGCCCGATGTGGAACTGATCAGCTCCGCACCATACCCGACACTCGTTTCCAAGACCAGAAAGGTCAAAAACATGAGAGTACGAAGATACTGCCGTGTTGCAAGGTGATTCATCATGAGACCTCCTCGAACAATTGTTCCTCGTATTATGAGTCATAGAATTGTCAAATTTCTCTTTATCATTGTAGTTGAGATGCCGGAAAAAAGCAAAAAGCCCCTTCCCGAGCCAGTTGTATTTGTATCTGTGCTGTGATAGGGTTGCGTTCAGGACAGGAAAACGCTCAGATTTGAGGGAGGGCCAATGCTAGCATCAATTCTCAATACCCGGCCCGGCCGGATACATTTCATCGGTATTGCCGGGAGCGGTATGTATCCGTTAGCCCGTTTTTTGGCCTTGAAGTCAAACAAGCGTATTACCGGTTCGGACCGATCATTTGACCGTGATCAGAACATCATGTTAAAACGCTTGCTCGAAGAGGCCGGCATCGAGATTTTTCCACAGGACGGTCAATCTTTGGACCGCAAGACCATGTTGGTCGTTATTTCACGTGCAGTCGAGGACACTATTCCTGAAATGATGGCCGTCCGTCGGCATGCGATTCAGGTCGTAACCAGGGCCCAGCTCCTGGCCCAAATCTCGCAATCAATGCAGAGTATCGCCATCGCGGGGACCAGCGGTAAAACCACTGTCACGGCCATGTGTGCTCATGTTTTCAGGCAGGCTGGCATGAAACCAAATGTGATCTGTGGCGGCCTGATCAAAGGATTCAGTCGCGACGAGCGATCTGACAGCATCGTGGTGGATGATTCGGAGTTGCTGATTTTCGAGGCCGATGAAAGCGATGGCAGCCTGGTCCATTACCGCCCCCTGATCGGGACCATCCTCAACATCACCCGTGACCATAAACCCCTCCCGGAATTGATGGATATTTTCAGTTCGTTTGCCCGGTCCTGCCAGCAGGCGATAATTTATAATCAAGGGGACCCGCGGGCATGCGAGTGTGTCGCCTCGCTGGGGCCTGATATCCAGAAGGTCGGTTTCGGCTGGTCCCGGAACCACGATGTTCATCCACTTCGTCATGAAACGTTTGGCTGGGGCAGTCTGGTTACCATTGACAATATGGGCATCATGCTCAAGGTCCCGGGTGAACACAATATCGAAAATGCCTTAGCTGTTTTGGCCATTGCTCGGAGCGTCGGTATCCCCCTGTCGGTCATCGGAGAGGGCTTGGCCGATTTCAGGGGTGTACGCCGGCGACTGGACCGTATCGGCACCAGCAAGGGTATCAGCATCATCGATGATTTTGCCCATAATCCGGAAAAAATCGTTGCCTCACTGAAAACATTACAGGAACAATGCACTCGCCTTATTGTCATCTTTCAACCGCATGGCTTTGGCCCCACTCTTTTTCTCAAGGATGAACTTATCAACACCTTCAGTACAGGGTTACGCGATCAGGACGTGCTCGTCTGTCTCGAGATTTACTATGCTGGGGGGACGGTGGAGAAGACCATGTCAAGCCGGGACTTGGTCGAAGCCATCACGGAACGTGGCAAAAAGGCCCATTTCCATGCTGATCGGCCCGCGGCCATGGACTGGCTGCTGACCCAAGCTACGACCGGCGATACTATTGCGGTTATGGGGGCCCGAGATGACACCCTGACTGATTTTGCCCGGACGATCCTGGCCCGTCTTGAGGCCGCTCCGTGATAAATTGCCGGATGAAACGACGCCTCACCGCATCCTGACTGAATTGCTGTACATGGGCCAGACCTTCTTCCACCAGTTCCTGCCGCAGCGTCTCACTCCGGAGCAGAGTGATCACCTTCTGGGCAAAGAGCGAGGCATTCCCGCTTGGAACAATGAAATCATGTTGTTTCGCCGATGTATAACTATAAGTCCCGCCCCGGCCATCCGAGGCGACAAAGGGTACACCGGCTGCCATGGCTTCCAATAAGGTCCTCGAGAACTCTTCATAGAGCGAGGGCATGATAAAGAGGTCGGCAGCTTTGTAATAGAGCGGGATGTTCTGGTTGGGAACACTTCCATATAAAACAAAAGAACTTTCCAGGTTGCTGGCCGTAATCTCCTGCTCGATAACAGACCGTTCAGAACCATCACCCACCACGACAAAAAGAACATCAGGAACCGAATCCGTTACGATCCTGGCAATAGATACGAGTTGCGTGCCGCCTTTACCCTTCTCGAGTCCATGTACGAAAAGAACAACCTGCTTGTTGACGGGCAGATTTAATCTGGTCCGATACAGATCACGTTGGCCCGATCCGGGTGAAAAGCGTTCCAAGTCAAGATAATTGGGTAATACCATGATTCGATTGAGCGGTATCCGGAAGAGACGATGGTAATGTTGTTTCATGAAGTCAGAACCCGTGACCAGGGTCTGGATGAACATGCTGCCCCACCGGAACAGGAGAAAGCCCGGTGAATACAGGCTGACATTGTGCTCCCGCAGCAGAACGTCAAGCATGATACAATGCCAGAAATACGTCCGCCCCCCCAGGAGCCGGGTCAAGAGTGAAGCGAAGATGGCCGGCCCGAAAGTATAATGACAATAGAAGAAGCGATACCCCTCACGATATGCCCGCCATATTTCACGAAAAAGCCACCAGCGTTTGTTCCGGTTGTCAGGACAGACCCGGACCGAGGAAACCTGTGAAAAATGAGGTGTTTCATGGGCTTGGGCAATGATGAGTCTGAGGTCCAATTCCCGAGCCAGCTCCTCGATGAAGGAATACAGGTGATAATAATGCCGGTCCGTACGGGCCTCGTATTTTACCAGGACATAACAGAGTTTCCGGCGAATGTCGGGCCCTGTCTTACTCGATTCATTCATGGATATATCCCAGGGCCTGAAGTTGACGGATAGCTTCAGCGCTCGGCTTGTTTGCCTCGAAGACAACAAGCCGCAGTGAGGGTTCAAGTGTACTCATGAGCGTGCGATATTGTTCGATCGTCTGGTCCGTATTCATGCTATTGTGCAATTCGCGAGGGTCCTCGAGCAAATCAAAATACTCCTCTTCTCCTCCGGGGTGGCGGATATATTTCCGCGATTCAGTCCGCAACGAAAATGACTTCTGGTCGAGATGCAGATCGTGGTTTCCCCCACTCAGGAAAAAACGATCCCCGTTTTCAGATAGGGCAATCCGATCGGAATCACCAGCATTCTCCATACAGGACAACAAAGAGACAAGATTGTGTGAGTTGCGGGTGGGCTCCGCTTGAATACCGGCCCGGTCAAGAAGAGTAGCATATAGATCCAGCAGCATGACTAAACGTGAACAGAAAAGCGGTCCGGAAGCTTGTTCGGGAAAACGCAGGAGCAGCGGGACTCGCAGTGAAGGGTCGGTCAATTTCTCGGCATGAAAAAAATAGTAATTGTGCTCAGTCAAACTCTCACCATGATCTGAAGCAAATATTATGGAAGTCCTGTCCATGACTCGATCGGGAAGAATCGAGAGGGTGCGAAAGAGGTCTTCGAGCGAGCGATCAACTTCGGTGACTTCACCATCATATAAAGCTGAGATATGGACCATATCATCGTGGGACACGATCAGATCGCCCATATGAATGTCCAGAATGGTTTGAAAATCACCCCGGTACTGACCAGAATAACCTTGATCGTACAATCGATCATATGGTCTCTGCGGTTGATAGGGCATATGCGGGTCATAATAGTGTAACCACAGAAAGAAAGGCTGTTGTGCCGCAATCTCGGGCAGATACCATTTGATCCGTTTGTTCAATTCTCCAGCCCTGATTTCCGAAGTTCGCCATCCGAACAAAGAAGCCAGTAAGCGGACCGGCATGCTCTGAATATAACGCTGATCGTAATTGTAGAAAAAAAAGCGATCATCATAATAATCGAATCCCCTGGACAAACCGGACACGTCCCCATCGACCGCAGCGGAGGAGACAAAAGCCGCCGTGGCATAACCCTGTTCCCGAAGGATTTCCGCCACCAGGGCACAGTCCGGACGACAGGCCATGCCATTATAACGCCCGCCGTGCTCAAACGGATACAAACCACTGAACAATGACTGATGTGAGGGTGCAGTGATCGGTATCTGACAGACTGCCTGAGTGAACAGGTGGGCCTTCCGTGAAAAACGGTCCAAAGCGGGCGTATATATGTCCGGATTACCATAACAACCCAATCGGTCCTGTCTTAGTGTATCGACAATGATCAGGATTATATTTTCCTTTTGAGAAGAGCAAACCGTACCGATATTCTTACTATCTTGATAAGAGAACGAATCACGGACCTGGGTCGCCAGAGTGGCTGCACCGTACAACACATACACGCACAGAAAGGGCCAGAATAACTGGACCGCTTTACACTTGTGGATGAGACCAATCATCCGAATGATCCCCTGCGAAACGGACCATATCACCAAAACGACTATCGTTTCTACAAGGATATTGAATAGAAAAAAAAGGATTGTTTCATTGATAGTCGTACTCAGCCTGAAACCGAAATATCCGGTAATGGATTCGACCAGACCAAGACCGGCTCCCAGGACCAATAACCAGAAACATGTCGTGCGGGTTGCCATCTCTGTCAGAATACCGTTTCCTCACGTCAGAAGACGCAGTCTTTATATGAGTCCGCTCATCTTTAACAGGGATTGCAGGAAAATATTGGCTTCCTCGACGCGTCCCTTGTCCTTGGATTCTAATGAAAGCCGGATACGTTGATCAGGCTCCATAGAGAGCGGATAAGAACCGACCTGAATCTCCGGGAATTTACTGACCACACTGTTCAGTATAGGCACCAATCGCGCTTCGTCAACCCTGATCTCTATTTCTTTGCGATAATAAGGCGTGCAGCGAAACTCTTCCTGGATACCCTCGAATTTCGTCACCAATATTTCGGGAATACCGGGAAAAATGTATATGTTCTCCACCTTGATCACCGGAAAGGTCATCTTATCTTTTCCGAGCAGCTCCATTCCTTCGGGTACCAGTGCCATTTTCAGCCAGGAAAGATCATGTTCGTCATCCAAATGCTTCCGAATCAGAGCATCGAGATAGGGATCTGCATAGAGCGGCTTGCCCAGACCCTGGGCAATGGAGGCCATGGTCACATCATCATGGGTCGGGCCCACACCGCCGGCCACTAAAACAAAATCATACTGCCGTGACAAGGTCTTGATCTCGTGGGCTATCTCCTGGGGCTCATCAGGAATAGTGATAATCCGGTTAACCCTAACACCTAGTTCGTGCAACTTACGGCAAAAATAATGTGAATTACTGTCTTGGATACGACCGTTCAGGATTTCATTGCCGATTATGACAATCACCGCTTGCTTATCCGATGAGTGCTCAGTCATATCAACCCCTTTCACAAGCATGTGGCCCTTTTACTCGATCAATGTTTGATCTCTCGACCCGATCTGCGAATGAGAGCGTAAAAAACGCTGCGCATGGTTGCCATGCGATCCACAACATCGTCACTATACCTGAAACTACAGAAAAGAGTCAATGATCAGTTATAAAGATTTAGCCTGTTCCATGTGATATATGATAGACCATCCGTTAGCACTATTGAAAGCTGTGGAAAAAAAAAGGGAGGTCATTATGTCAAATTGTGCGTGGGTCAAGGAATTTCCCGGAGCAATCACAGTCGTTGATAGAGAGGGTATCATCCTGAACATGAATGATAAAGCAGTGAAAACTTTCCAGGACTATGGTGGCGAAAAACTCATCGGCACAAGTGTTCTATCATGTCATCCCGAGCCCGCCCGGACCAAACTCCAGGAATTACTCGAAACCGGGCAGCAAAATGTGTACACCATCGAAAAAAAAGGCACGAAAAAACTGATCTTTCAAACACCCTGGTATCAAGAAGGCAAATACAATGGCTTAGTCGAACTCTCTTTGGAAATCCCGCTCGATCTACCTCACTTTATCCGCTAAAAGCGGCAGGTGGGTATTCATTTATCGAAATCGAAAATATCATCCGTGGGACTTTTAGGCTCATCGACTATGCTGGGGCCCTTATCATCATCGAATGAATAGGTGGAATCATCCATGACCGATTCCATGTCTTGCAGGGCTGCATCGGCTGTGGAACTGATTCCCTTGAGTTTGAGCTTGAAATCGTCGACATTCGAGCAGCTTCTCAGGGCAACATCTTCGGTGATCAGGCCTTTGCGGAGCAGTTTCATGATGGATTGATCAAAGGTTTGCATGCCGTATTGTGAGACACCCTGTTCGATAGCATCGTGGATCAGTCGCGTTTTCTCTTTTTCAATGACACACTCTCGAATGAGGGCGGTGGCAATCATGACCTCGACTGCCGGGACACGTCCCTTGCCATCCTGGCGGGGCAACAGACGTTGCGAAATGACCCCCTTCAGGACTGAGGCAAGCTGCAGACGAATCTGTTTCTGCTGATACGGTGGAAAAACGGAGATAATCCGGTTGATGGTTTCGGTTGCATCGATGGTATGCAAAGTCGAGAAAACAAGATGTCCTGTTTCGGCAGCGGTCAAAGCAGTTTCAATGGTTTCATAATCGCGCATTTCACCAACGAGAATGATATCGGGGTCTTGACGCAAGGCACTTTTCAGGGCCTTGGCAAATTCGATGGTATCGGCACCGATCTCTCGTTGATTGACGATACTCTTCTTGTCGCGGTGAAGATATTCGATCGGGTCCTCGATGGTCATGATATGTGTGGTCCGGTTCGAATTGACATGATCGATCATGCCGGCCAATGTAGTCGATTTACCACTCCCAGTCGTCCCTGTGACCAGCACCAGACCGCGCTCCTCCATAGCCAATTTTTCGAGAACGGGAGGAAGGTCCAATTCACGGACCGTCTTGATCTTAACGGGGATGACCCGAAGGACTAAACCGACCGTGCCCCTCTGTTGAAAAACATTGCAGCGAAAGCGGCCCAAGCCTGGAACCGAATAGGCCAAATCAATTTCATGGTCTTCTTTGAACTTCTGCTTTTGGGCATTGTTCATCAGACTGAATGCCATCTGGATCGTGTCTTCCTGCATCAGTCGCTTTTTCTCGATCATGGGCACCAACTTTCCATCGATCCGAATGATGGGTTGTGAGCCGACTTTCAAATGCAGGTCCGATGCTTTTCGTTCGGTTGCAGTCCTTAACAGTTCATTGATATCCATATGGCCTATCCTTCTTGAGAAGACTTACAAAGATGCTCTCCATGTGCCAAACCTGGTATAATAATACTCATCATAATCCATTCTGTCAATAAAAAAAAACAACCCGGACCACGGACAACCGGGCCCATTATTCCTTGGGTTGATCGGACGTGGCTTCAGATGGCTCCAGGCCTAGTTTAGCCTTGACCTTGCCGTTGATCGTGTTGAAAATATCAGGATTATCCTTGAGAAATTTCTTGGCATTCTCCCGTCCCTGGCCGAGCCTGATTTCATCAAAGGCAAACCATGAGCCCGTTTTCTGGACCAAACCGAGATCGATCGCAAAATCGATGAGTTCGCCCGTTTTCGAGATGCCTTCACCGAACATAATGTCGAATTCAGCTTCCTTGAACGGTGGGGCTACTTTATTCTTAACAACTTTTACCTTGGTCCGGGAACCGACATTTTCCGTACCTTCCTTGATTGCCGCCAGACGACGAATATCCAGTCGGACCGAAGCATAGAACTTCAGGGCCCGACCACCGGTCGTGGTTTCAGGATTACCAAACATGATCCCGATCTTTTCCCTGATCTGATTGATAAAAATGATCAAACAATGCGATTTGGCGACGACAGAGGTCAATTTGCGCATGGCTTGCGACATGAGCCGGGCCTGGAGTCCCACGTGCGAATCGCCCATCTCGCCTTCGATTTCTGCTTTCGGGACCAGGGCCGCGACCGAGTCGATTACCATGACGTCCACGGCATTACTCCGGACCAGGGCCTCGGCTATTTCCAGGGCCTGCTCACCATTATCCGGCTGTGAAATGAGTAATTCATCAATTTTGACCCCGAGCAGGCGGGCATATTTGGGGTCCAGAGCGTGTTCAGCATCGATGAACGCAGCGATACCGCCATCCCGTTGAGCTTCGGCTACAATATGCAATGAGAGTGTGGTTTTACCTGAAGATTCAGGTCCGAAGATTTCAATGATCCGGCCACGTGGCACACCACCGATACCAAGGGCCAGGTCCAGGGCCAGCGAACCGGTCGAGATCGAGGGCACATTCTTGATGATGTCCGCCTCACCGAGTCTCATGATCGTGCCCTTGCCAAATTGCCGTTCAATTTGGGAGACAGCTACTTCGATCGCTTTTTCTTTTTCATTCTTTTTTTCTTTATCGGCCATAATTTTCTCCTTCTAGTTCATTCCCGAGAACGTGAATGTCTCGAGAACGGTATATTCTGCTCCCGATGGACGTAATATGCTTTGAAACAATTTGATACAGTGCACGGGCATGGTTAGTGAAAAGAGCTGTTTATCCTTTACAATTTCCGGAAAAAGATGGTCGACCGGACTGGGATACTTCAAACGGGCCAGGGTGAGATGAGGCGAGAAAGCCCTTTTTTCGCGGCCAATTTTCAAACGCGAGTCCAGTTCATGCTCGATGTGTTTCTGGAGAGCAACAAGTTGCTCCCGGCCTTGATCGATACCAATCCAGAGCACACGGGCCTTGCCCGGATGCGGAAAAGCCCCGACCTCGTTCAAACTCAGCCTGAAAGGGGAAAACTGCGGCATAATCTGGGCCAGAACGCCGCTGATTCTCTCGACCAGGACCTGTTGGATCTCACCCAGGAACTTCAAGGTCAGATGAATACCCTCAGGCTTTACCAAACGTAAAGGTGCGTTACACTTACCCAGACGCTCCTGGATATTCCGGAGCAGGTCTTTTATCGCCAGATCAAGTTCGATGGCAATAAAACACCTTAACTCTTGGTCACGTTGTTTCTGAGACATTCCAGATACTCCCTGACTTCCGGCAGAATATAAATGTCATCGAGTTGACACGTTTTCAGAACATCGGCCAGGACCTCGATCCTGTCCCTGAGGGCCAGATCTTTGTTGATCAGGACCATGGCCTGGTCCTTGACCCGACAGAACCCGCCGGGGCCCTCGATCCCCTTTTCATACGACACCACAATATCCAATCGGGAGGCTACTTCTTCGAGCCGTTCGAGCATGAGACTCTGAGAATAGCCTGACTTCTTCATTTTTACGATCCGGACCATTTCCCCGCCCTGATTCTGCCCCGTAGCATTCGAGTCATTAATATACTAATGTTCAGCCGAGGTCCCAGGTCAAGCGTGCTTGACCAAAAAAGCCCTTCAACAATAATTCGAATGAAGATAAATTCTTATGGACCAGAGGCAAGGCACGATCACGGGGTTGACGAATGAACGAAACCTTATAGTATTTCTTGAAATGCGACTGTTGGGGAAAATGAGTAAAGGTTAAGGCCGGATCGAGTTCGACCTCTTCGACCCGAAAACTGGCCTGCTCCTCTCCCTCGCAAACCAGATACAGGTTCCAGGCCGGCTCCTCTTCGGCCAGATTGTTCCACTCATCTTTGGTCGTCATGACCGCCAAGTAAAACTCGACATAACCCTGAAAAAGCTGCTGCTCCCGTTCACGCATGGCCGCGGCCGTCTCGGGATCGATGTCACGGTCAGCCAGCGTCCTCTCCAGAATGGCCATACGCACATCCCAACTCAAAAAAACGGCGTCGACATCGAGTACGGTGGACCAGCGATCATGTTTTTGCACATGGCGACTCCACTTCTGGATACATGGTTTAATGGCAAGCGTCTCGGGCAAAGGATCACCCGGCTCCAAAAAAAGGGGAGGCCCTGTCATGCATCCGGCCAGACAGACCCAGGCCAATACCATGAACCAACCGACACTAAAAAACATTTTCTGCTGCATACCCGGTTCCTTCTTCCTCGTTTGAATTCCCTCTCGTTTCAAGGATAGTATTCTAACATGATTGCCGGTATTGTCAAGCCTGAATAATGTGCAATAGGACATTTTGTAAAACTTGACTTTTTCGGGCGGTCTCCCTATGCACTTAATCTAACCGGCGGGACCCATCGGGCTCATACTGACCATTGGTCGGGAGTACACTACTAGCAATGATGGGTTAATGCAGGTATAGGCATAAGCCTGAATACTATCTGGAACAAAACTACCGCGAAACGGCGTATGACGTAGCGGCAAACATGTAAGGAGAACTATCGTGGCCACCCAATCCAAAAACGGTGAAATCAGTCCGAAACAGCTTGTTACACTTCAGGAAACCATTCGTAAAGACCCCTCGTTGAGGATAGCCATCAATGCCGTGACGCGGGGCAACCTGCAGGAGATCGCCCTGAACCGGGACGTCTTGAATAATGTCAATTTCTCGTTCTCACATGAAGTCGAGAACAAGGCCGGTGTAACGGACCAGAAAAGAAGCGGGACCTGCTGGATGTATGCCGAACTGAACTGGTTGCGGACCTTGATCCAGGATAAGTTCAACATCGAAGCGTTCGAGTTTTCTCACAATTATATCATGCTCTATGATAAGCTCGAAAAAGCCAACTACTTCCTGGAAAAAATGATCGAACTTCGCAGCAAGGACCTTGATGATCGCCGGGTCAATTTCCTGCTGAAGCGCCCCCTGCCCGACGGCGGTGAGTGGCACATGCTCTTCAATATCATCGATAAATACGGTTTCGTGCCCCGCGAAGTCATGCCCGATACCTGGAACCGCGAAAACTCCCGGTTCGTCAATGAACGCTTGGGTTATAAACTCAGAGAATTCGCCGCTGAAATCAGGAAAATGCATCAAAAGCGTAAATCGGATGCCGAGATCAGAGCTGCCAAAACGGCCATGATCGGTACGATCTATAAAATGCTCGTTGTTTTCCTGGGCATGCCGCCCAAGACCTTCGACTGGAGTTACCGAGACAAGGATAAAAAATATCACCAGGAAATCGGGACCACACCACTCAAATTCTATAAAAAATATCTCAACCTTGATTGTTCGAAGGTGGTGACACTGGCCAGTTGCCCCTCGGGAACTACGCCTTTCAACAAAACCTACAGCCTGGAGTATTTCCAGAACATGGTCGGCGGCCGGGAATGGGTCTGGCTGAACCTGCCCGTCAACGAACTGAAAAAAATCGCCATCAAAATGCTGAAAAAAGGCGAAGCAGTCCTGTTCGGCTGCGATGTGGTCCAGGACAGTCATTCCAAGGACGGTATCCTGTTCCACGATCTCTACGATTATCACCTGGTCTTTCAGACCGATTTTTCCATGACCAAAAAGGAACGACTCGATTTTGGCCAATCCACGCTGACCCACTCGATGGTCCTGTCCGGCGTGGACCTGGTCAACGGCAAACCCGTGAAATGGAAAATCGAAAATTCCTGGGGTAACGAGGTCGGGAAAAAAGGCTATTTCATCATGTCTGACCAGTGGTTCGACGAACACGTCCTCAATATCGTCTTCCCCGACAAGTACCTCTCCGCGGACCAGAAAAAAATGCTCAAACAAAAACCGGTCCTGCTGCCACCCTGGCACTCGATGGCCTAAGCCAGATTAGCTGCATCGGAATTTTATACTTGTCCGTTGAAAAAGAATTGCCACAGATAACGCAGATTATTTTCGTATATCTGCGTTATCTGCGAAAGCTGCGGTTAAGTCTGGTAACTCCCCAAAATCGATCCCTCATCAGTCAAATATATCAGTTGATCTCATTGATTATTATTGTGGACTTTTATATACTTGTTCCTACCTGGGAAAAGACCGTAACTTCGAAAAAGGAGGTATTATGTCAATAAAATTAGGTCATATGCCGAAAATAGTAATGTTCACCCTGGTCATCCTCATCTGTTTTGTCTCAGCGAGTCTGATGATTTTCGGATGCAGCGATGATGACGATGATGATAACCAAATTCCACCGGTTGACTTTGTGGTGGACCCGGGCTCGCGTGCCGAAGTCTGGTATAACTATCTCACCGAATCCGATCCCGACCAATTCCATAAATACGGCCTTTATGCGAACAGGCTCATAGCTGTCACTCATCCCGAGGTCTATCTCGAGGGTGATGAATTGTTCATTCACAATGTCGAGGGTCGGGAACTACAGCCGATCTATGATGATGCCTATTTTCATATTTTTCACTTCGCTAATATCGATCTTACCAAGATGGAAACGATCACTACCCCGGAATTTTACACTCTGATTCCCGAACTGTTCAGTTATCTGGACCGGCGTTGTATGGCTGCTAAATCGACCATATTTACATGTCGAGAAAACAATTATTTTCCAAAGGCTCAGACCCAAATCAAGGAGATCGAAAAAGGCGTGCTCTATTTCTGCAGGATACGACTGACTGAACCGGGTGCGGCGGTCTATCTTCTCTATGGCGCAGACGAAAGCTGTTATGTCTGGCATAATGACACGCTCTATGCCATGACGGATGACACTGTTGTCAGTCCTGATCGGGTCGCATCCAAGCAAATAGCCCTGATTTTCAACGAAAAATCGGTCTGGTATCCGCTTATGGAGCGGGATGATACCGGCAGCGATCAAATGCTGGCCACGCTCGTGGATCGCTTCGGTGACAGCCAACTCCCACAACTCACCCAGATCGAAGAATATCTGCTCGACTTGCTCAAACAGAAATCGAAGCTCGATAATAAACAGGAACGGACCCTGGCGGCGCTTTTAGCCGGCAAATGCAATTACTCGTATGGGGTCAGAAAAGAAGATGCCAATTGGATCGAGGGTATGGATGAAATCTGGCGTTCAGTCGTCCCGGCCCTGAAACAGGACGATCTGATCTCCATGCTCGGTTGGTACAACTACGGCTCGATCGATGCCATCCTGACCAAAGAGATCATTATCGAGAGTAATGTGTTGAGTCCCTTTACTTATCTTCTTGGATCCCATCTCCCCGAGGACTATGATCAGGATGACCTCGACTATCTAACTGCATTGTATTACTACTACGGTTTTTACTGGGGTCTGAACTGGGAACTCGGTATCGATACTTACAACATTGACGAGTCGTACTGGTGTCAGGGAGGCGCTTGTGATGTTTCTGCGATGAATATACTTTCAATCCTGAATCTAAAGGGCGTGGATAGCTATTTATATATGGGCTATCGAGGTTGGATGCAGTACGCTCATACACTGGTCTATCTGCCTAAAACCCGCTCATTTTTCAGTAATGGCTTCCATGCTGATTATTATAACTCGGTCTTTACCGGACCCGAATTCCCCAACGCATTATTCTACCTGCACCACAACAACGATTGGTCGGCCGTTATCCTCGAATCGTATTACGGTAATGTTGAACCGGTTGAAACAGCGGAGTGGCTCGATTGTCTGCACAGCCAATTCAATGATCCTATTTATGGGAATTCGAGACAGAACGGCGAATCCGTGGATGTCGATCCCACAGAATTTCTGAATGCGCTCAGGTCCCAACCTTACAACGATGCCGCTGTTTTATTGACGCTGCCCTAGAAGTCATCACCGGCCCAAACCTGCCCGGAAGAGGCGGAACCGATCAGCGATTCTGCTCGTCTTTCAGACGGACCGCCTCGAAAAGCAGGTGCATGGTCGAGTCCCGAATGGTCTTGTTTGAGGTCGTTTCTCCGATCACAAACTCGAATTGACCCGCTGTCATCTGTAGAATGGTATATGCGGCTTCGGTCCCGATCTGTGCATTAATCCTGGCGTCGATGATGTTTCCGTCCTGAAAATAGAGTTGGGCCGGGCCCTTTACGACCTGATTCGATTGAATAGTCAGTAGGCCTGTTTTCTGCGATTGATTGATGATCTGGACGATTTCGTCGATGGTCAAAGAGGATAGGTCCCCGAAAAAACCGGTCTGAGACGGACTTTCCATCTTCTCGATCATGACCTTGCGCATCATTTCGTGCTTTGAGATACGCTGGACCTGAAACTCGTACGGACCGATTTTGATCCGATCGCCGTGTTCAATCGTGGCACTGCTTACTCTTTTTCCGTTAAGATAAGTCCCGTTCCGGCTCTTGAAATCGGTCAGCACAAACCCGTCTTTTTCCCAGACGATGAGAGCGTGTTTTCGGGAAATTCGCTTGTCATCAAGATTCAAATCGTTCTCTTTACCCCGGCCCAGGCTGATCGGACGACCCTGTTCAAGTCTACAGGTCAGGATCGTCGAGCCAACCTTTGTATTAGTGGCTATTGACATGAGATATACGTTTATTTCATCATTCCCCGAAACCATACGACTCCTATTGCCTCAATTACGTGATTGGATGCGTAATGAAGCCATGATAGC
Organism: bacterium; assembly: GCA_016934675.1. Classification (GTDB taxonomy): domain Bacteria; phylum CSSED10-310; class JAFGSJ01; order JAFGSJ01; family JAFGSJ01; genus JAFGSJ01. Next base: position 39,279 of record JAFGSJ010000108.1, read on the forward strand.
ATCAATCCCCATCTCGGTCAAGTACAACCTGCGCTCACAATCCATCACGGAGAAAGGGAAACATTGCCGAACAGGACGAGTTCGGTTATAATGAGCTGTGCTATCCGAACAGTAAATGTGAGGAAAAACCTGATGTTTCGCATTCCTTTTTGTGCCGGAGGACGATTGATGCGAATTTCTTTGATTTTAATTGTAGCCCTGTTACCGGTCATGGCGGGCTTGAGCTGTCTCGATGCCTACTCTTCAATCACTGTCTTGACATGTGCTCAAATGGTTGTGGTCGTCCTGTTCGCTTTCATTACCTGGCAGTCACCTCGACTGGGGGCCTCTCTTTTTCTGGCACTCGGTATTCTACTCGGATTTTCGGGCAGTTTTCATCGACTCTATGGCCTGTTACCTGTTTCGGCATGTTTCGTGCTCATTTTATTGATGATACCGCTGCTAGCATCATCGGCTCGAGCCCAAGGGCGGAGACTGACCTGGTCATTAACTACTGGGTTGGTCCTGCTTTCAGGTGTGGCTGTTCCACTGATTTGGGCCGTTATCGGGTATGTCCGAGGCAATCGACCGTCATATATACTGGCTGATGCGGATGGCTGGCTCTTTTATCTCGTATACTTCTGCCTGGCGATCTGTGTCCCGAAAAAAACGGGGCAGGATCAGCTCCTGCGGGTCTGTATCTGGTCGGTAATCGGCTTGGCATTTTTGTTGTCGTCAGCAGGTATGCTGCTGTGGACCGGTTGGCTAGACCCGAAGATACTCTCCCATGTGCTCTATGATCTTCTTGGTCATGGTGGGCATATTGAAGTGTACGATGCTTCCCCCCCAAGGCTCTATACTGGTAGTGGGACCCTGATTGTTCTTGGCTTCGGATATTGCCTGGCCCGGCTCCTGACAGGTCGGTCCGAACGGACATCGCTCTGGTTGATCGCTCTGGTTGTGATCGTAACCGCCCTGTTTTTTTCCTGGACACGGAGTTATTGGTTAGCGACTGTCCTGTCTGTTCTCTTGCTTTTGCCCGGTATGAAACCGCGATCCCGTCAAAAATTACTGATCTATTCTCTCTCCATCACCTTCGTTCTTCTGTCTGGGATAGCTCTGATCAAACCCGGCTGGTTTCAGGCAATCCAGCGTAATTTCGCCCGGATGGTGACGGAAATTGCGTATTTCAGCCGAATCGAACATGTTTTTGCGGGATCTCGAGCGGACGGGGTCTTTGAAAGCCATGATGGTGGCTTGACCTGGTCCGTCCGTAGTCGGGGATTACCCAACTATGAAGTCCGGGCCTTGGATATGGATGCTCGTGACCACAAACGTCTGTTTGTCACGCTTGGGACTGATCTGGTTTACTTTTCCATCGATGGCGGCTTATCATGGTCAGCCCTTGAAACTGGCCGCGACTATGAACGCATGATCACAATGGCTGATGAATTCCGGAATAAGACCATTTTTATCGGAGAACTCGAAGGACGGCTCCATAAAACGCATGGCCGTTCGATCAGTTTGAAAATCAAGCAGGCCCGGGCATTGCTCCGATATGGTCTCAGCAAACCATGGCTGGGTCATGGCCTGGGGGCCACGTTGCCTGGTGGAATGACCTATAGGGCCGTCAACCAAGGGCGTCCCCACATATTCGAGGCCGGTTATGCCGAGCTGTTTATGAAACTCGGTCTGCTGGGGAGCTTAGTCTGGTCCCTGTTGATCATCCGCCTGCTGGTCTCTTTCGCACACATCGTCGTTTTTGCCACTACAGACCCGCGATCCATGCCTGCTCGTGCTCTACTGATTTCATTGCCCGGTCTGTTGATCATTTATGGGACAAATCCATATCTCTTCTCACCCTATGGCATTCTCCCTCTTGTGCTCCTTGCTTTCTATTCGGATCGTTGGGAAAAGCAGTCCGAAAACTGACCCGGTCCGGGTTATGATTTGCCGATACGCAGCCAATGTAATATTTGAAGGCAACAGAGGTTGATATACATTTGTCTACTCTGATTTTTGATTATATACAATGAGGAAACGATGCGGGCGTTTTACAATTTGTTATTGATGAGTCAGCCATTGCTCTTATTCGTCATCATAGGTATCGGTTATGTCGTGGGTAAGATCAAGATCAAGGGCTTTTCGTTAGGAATCGCAGGAGTGCTCTTTACCGGATTACTTTTCGGCATGTGGCGGGAGGGCGAGCAAAACCTCAAGATCGCCCAACAATTGTCTGAAGTTGGATTAATTCTATTCGTATATGTCATAGGCCTGTCCAGTGGACCTGGCTTCTTTAACTCGTTTCGTAAAAGCGGGTTTCGTTTCAACCTGGCGGTTCTGATCAGTTTGAGTTGCAGCGCCGGGCTCGCCCTGATTTTGGGAACATGGCTGCACTTGTCGGTCGGTCTTATTGCCGGGGCCTTCTGTGGTGCGCTGACCAACACACCGGCATTAGCCGCTGCCACTGAACTAATACAGAAAATACAACCGGCCCTGGTGTCTGATCCCACGGTTGGTTATTCTATGACCTATCCCTTTGGGGTCATCGGTGCGTTGATCACCTTTCAGTTATTTGCATATTTCAATTTCTTATATGGTTCACTCCCATAACATGCTCATGGTAGATAACAGCTCAGGACACAATCTGGTTCAGCCCGTGGTCGAGGTCGTAGACCTTTCAAAGCATTATGTTCAACCACGGACCATTCTGCAGAGCCTTATGCCGGAAGCGAGACTGTCCAAGAAAGAAGCGCTCAGGGGCATCTCGTTCAAACTCGAGCGGGGCCGGAGCCTCGGCATTGTCGGGAAAAATGGTTCCGGAAAGACGACCCTGCTGAAAGTGATCGCCACCCTTTTGTTCCCGACGGCCGGTTCGGTCAGGGTCCTCGGCCTTGACTCGATCAGGGACCAGGAAGCGATCAGGCAGCACATAAGTTATGTTCCCGCTGATGAGCGCAGCTTTTTCTGGCGATTATCCTGTCGTGAAAACCTCGTTTTTTTTGGGGTATTGTCTGGCTTATCCGCTACCGTAGTGCGGCAGCGGATCAAGGAACTGACCCCCCTGCTTCAGCTCGATCAGATGCTTGACCTTCGCTTCGACACTTTATCAAGTGGTCGTAAGCAATTACTCAGCCTGGCCCGCGGTCTGCTGAACAAACCGCGACTACTCATCGTGGACGAGCCGACCCGAAGTCTGGACCTCGAAACCACGGATAATGTCCACACGATTTTGAAGTCACTCCAGAGCCATGATGAATGTTCGCTGCTGGTCACCTCTCATCAACTTGATGATATCGAACATCTCTGTCAGGAGGTCATGTTGATCGATGCCGGACAGATGATCGAACATTTCCGTCGCCAATCATCCGACGAAAGCATATCGGTCCGTATCCGGGAACGTTTCAGACAATTGGTTCATACTGAGGTTCCGGGGACCAGGCCCGGACCCGCGGAACGAGGTCAACCATGAACAGACACCTGTTCCGCTATTTCTGGTATTTTGTCAGACGCGATTGGATGATCGAGACGAGTTATAAATTTTCCTTCGTCTTCCAGTTTGCCGGTATTTTCCTGCAAGTCATGCTCTTTTACTTTTTCGCGCTGTTCATCGGCGATGGGGCCGCTCGTTTTCTTCAGAGTTACGGTGGCAATTACTTTGCTTTCGTGCTGATCGGTATTGCCTATCAGGGCTATTTTTCAGTGGCTCTGAGCGGTTTCTCGAGCAAACTCCGCCGCGATCAGATGCTGGGGACCTTGGAAATGATGCTCATGTCTCCCCTCTCCGGTCAGAGAATTCTGGCCCTCTCGGCATCCTATGACCTGGTCTTCACTTCGCTGCGCATTTTTCTGTATTTATTGGTGGGCGGGCTTTTCTTCGGTCTGAGCTTCGGCGAAGCGAATAGTGTGACCTGTCTGGTCATTCTCGTCTTGACCGTCAGTTCCTTTTCCGGCCTGGGTATCCTGTCGGCTGCGTTTATCATGGTCATCAAAAAGGGCGATCCCGTGGTCTGGCTCTTCTCGATGTTGAATACTCTCTTTGGCGGGGTCTATTTTACCATCGAAGTTTTTCCGCCCATGCTGCAGAAACTCGCACTGTGTTTACCGATAACACATTCCCTGCACGCTTTTCGCAAGGGACTCATGTTCGGGTCCAGCCTGGACGAACTATGGTTCGAGGTCATCTTTCTGTTGATTTTTAGCTTCGTGACCTTACCTCTCGGGCTGTGGGCCTTCAGTTTCGCCATCCGCCGGGCCAAACAAAGCGGCTCGCTCGGCCAACATTAATCAAACAAAGCAGTAAGGAGAACTAATGAACGATCAGACATTCAAGGTCAGGGATAACCTGAAAATCATTAAAACCGGCAATGAGGCTGTCATCTACAGTCAGGATGGCGAAAAAATCCATGTATTGAACCGTACCGCCTACTTCATCTGGGAACGGTTATCGCAGAATAAATCATTGACTGAGATTGAAAGGGATATGATCGAGACCTTCATGGTTGACGATCCGTCCAGGCTGACCCTGGATATTCAGAATACAATCAGTAAATTACGTTCGCTCGACCTGCTCCTCTGACACCCGCGATCTCTGTCTGGCTCGACTCGACCGCCCCGATCTGTTCTATTCGTCCGGAGGAATATTCCCCTGTTTCACGTATTTCATTCTCGATGAGGCATCGGCCCAGGGGATTGTAAGACTAAAAATGTCAGGATAGTCGGCCAAGAGCTTTGTTATTTGTTCTTGACCTAAAACCGCTTTGACCGCTTGTCGGAACAGAATGTTTTTCTTGAAGATTTTTTTCCTGAGATCGAAATATTCATCGAGGAGCCGATTCAGTTCATTCTCGCCAATATTATCCAGGACTGGATCTTTTAAAGCCGGTGCTAATTGCTGTAGCTTCTTTGTAATGGTTTTCTGCTCCTGGTTGAAAGCCTTATATAACTGATTGATCTTTTCAATCTGGTCTTGGCCCAGACCCAAAGATCTCTGGATGTTCGGCCGGTTCCACCATTCATATGGCACCGAAGCAGATTGGACCGGACCCGGAGCAAACCAGACATTCAACAGGGCAATTACCAGAGTTACTCTTCCCCAAAATCGCATGTAGTCAGACCTCCTCTATCAAGTATCAAAAGATAATTACGTTTCTTGTTTCATTGTTCATGTACGCCAGAGAAGAGAAAAAGGCAAATCAGCCGCAAACTACACGGCTGTAAGATCAATCGGGACTCCATCATGTGGTGTTTTTGTTGAGCTGTTTGGTTCTAGTATTTGATACCAAGGCTGGTCAATTTGTGATCAAGCTGTTGTTCCCAGTTTTGATTCGCTTTGGGGTTAGCCGGGCTTGGGTGGAGGAGGCAGTCGAGGATACGGTCGTGCGTAGTGTCTGTAAGACAAGCCTGGATACGGGCATAGGCGAATTGTCCGAAGCCAAGGACGAAGCGAGGGTCAAGTAGATCAATGGTTTCTTTCAGGGCCTGGTCGCAGAGACTGAACAAATCGGACCGGTCGGACCGGGCGATTTTATCGGGAGTGAGATTGCGGCCTTGTTCATCGAAGAAGGCAAGCGGACAGTAATTGGCGATAAAAAAACGCTCGAAGAAGACCCGTGGTGTTGTAAATCTGGACTTGGCCCAGTTCCAGACGCGTTTACCACTGACTTCCTCGCGGGAACAAGCGAAACCTTTGACCGGTCTTTTGGGGTGCAATCGTTCGGGTTGACCGACCGGACCCGTAATCTGTAACCAATCGCGGACCATCGAGATCGTGCCGAAGGGGACGCCGGTCTGGACCATACCCCATGGTCCCGGGTTCATCCCGACCAGGACGATTTCTTTGGAGGCCCGCCCGTATTTTTCCAGGTAAGTGGCATAGGGTTTGGCCGCATAATCGAGCGGGTTATAGACCCAGGCAACCGGTGCGGAGAAGTGCATCTGCTGTAGCGAACAAACAAGCCGGTCAGTAATCGCGTACAGAGTCATCTTCACATTCCGAACTGACAATTGCAGCGGACCATAGGCCCTTTCGTATTATGAATCTGGTCATTCCCGTTCGAGTCTGATATCGCCGTCGTATAAAATGACATTGCGTGGTGTCTGACCGAGTTTAAAACCGACCGGCTTTGTAAAGAATGGTGAATTCGCGATAGTTTTCAAATACGTTTCGCGGAAATCCGGATGGGCAATACTGGCTATGGCCAGTGCCTTTTCTCCGGCGGTCAGGCCTCTCAGATCGGCGATACCGTATTCGTTGACAATGACTACGGGATCATAAGCCGACGCGGTCAGGCTGACACCAGGCGGATGGGTTGGGACAATTTTCGATTCGTTCTTATTGGTGACACTCCTGATAGCGATGATAGGCACGCCATACGAGGGTTTATTGAGGGCTCTGATGAAATCAGGCTGGCCTCCGACGCCACTGTAATAACGTGTAGCATCAATGAAATCAGCCCAGACATTGCCATAAAGGTCGACACCGACCGAGGTATTGACCGAGATGAACGGTGCATTCTGGCGGATTGTTTCCGCGGAATTGGTGAAACTGCATGGTCTCATCTGAATACCCGAACGGAGATGAACGAAGTCATAGAGTTCTTTCGAGCCCATGATCAAGCTGGTTGTGCTGTAACCCTTATTGGTTTTTTTCATCCGGTTGGTGACGATTTCTTCCTGTTGTAGGATCATGAGACCATCACCGTAGAGCTCGGTCTGAATACCCAGGTTCTTGAAATTGCCATTCCGAATGGTGGCGATGACCGCGTCTGGTATTTTGCCGATACCGACCTGAATAGTGACCCCGTTTCTGATGAAATGTTTCGTGATGAGTTCACCGATACGTCTTTCTTCCGGTGACAAGTTATCGAAATCGGGTGGTTCAATTTCATGGACGGGTTTGACCGCATCGTCGACGATCAGATAATCGATCGAAGAGGCATCGACGATACTCTGTCCGTGGGTGAAGGGCATGGACGGGTCCAGCTCGGCGATGGCAATATCGGCATGATCGATGGCCGTATGCATGGATTCGACTGAAAGTCCCATGCTCAACTCACCGGTTTTAGGATGTCTGGTTACTTTAAAGAGGGCGATATCAGGTTCATAGGGGCAGCCTTTATCGATCAGTACATCCAGATTAGCCAGGGTGCAGGGCACATAGAAGGCCCGGCCTTCGTTTGCAGCTTTTCTGACGTCACCTGCCGAGAACACGGAGTAGACCATGATCCGGTCCTGGAGTCCGGGTTTGACATAAGGCACCGGTCCTTGCAGAAGCAGGTGGACCATGCGTATGAACGGTAAACGCGGTTGTCTGTTTTCAATCGCCTCGGTCAACACCTCGAAACAAGCTGTAGGCGCCGCGGCATTCGACCCGACATAGACCGTGACTGTATTTTGATGTGCAAATCGTTGAGCTATGACCTCAGGCAGGTCGATCAGCTTTATTTCTTTGGGTTGAGTCAAAACCATGAAAACCTCCGAAAACCATTAAAGTTGTTGCGACAATTGGGTTGAAATGATAAAGGTAATACTATTACTTATGAATACTTATGAATAAGTGCTCCGGTTGTCAAGGAAGGTGTCATGCAGACGCGCTCCAAATCGTTCTCATTCGTGCTGATCAACGCCCTGGTGGTTTGGGTGCTGGTCTGTTGTTTCGATCGTGCTCAGGGTCGACCTGATGATATTGACCGGGTCCGGCGGGAAAGGTTCATCCAGACCCGAACGTTGACCGGCACACTTGTGGCGGAGCGGGCCGAAGAGTTTTATGTGCCCCGGACCCGGAGCTGGCAGATTCAGATCAAGTGGATGGTTGCGGAAGGGACAGTGGTCAAGCCGGACGATGTGGTGGTCCGCTTCGATAACAGTGCCCTGTCTGGCCAGATCGAAGAACTTGAGAAGACACTCGAAGATAAAAGAAAGCAGCTTTTGGAAAAAAAGGCGGAGCAGGTCAGGCAAAAGGTGGACCTTGGACTTTCGATCAAACAGGCCGAGGTCGCCCTGGCCAAGGAAGAAATCGATGCGGCTTTACCGGCCCATCTGGTCAGTGATTATGAGTATCAGAAGAGCCGGATTGCTTTGAAACGTTGTCAATCCGAATTGGAACAGGCCCAGCAGAAAGCGACCAAGGAGCATAAGTCCATGGAGCTCGATCTGGAACGTCTTGTCCTGGAAATCGAGCGGACCGAGATCAACCTGACCAGGCAGCGGGGTGAGTCTGAGGCTATGTCTCTGAGCGCACATACATCAGGAGCAGTACTTTATGCTCTTCATTCCTGGCATGATCGTAAAATACAGATCGGAGATACGGTCGGTGCTTCGATGGTTGTGGCAACGGTTCCTGATCCCACATCGCTGCACGTTGAGGCCTGGATCAATGAAGCGGGCGTTCTTTCACTGGCCAAAGGCCAACCGGTCAAAATATGGCTCGATGCTTTCCCCGATCGAGAATTCCAAGGTGTAGTCTATCAGATCAGCAACAGTGCCGAAAAGAAACCACGCTGGGGCGAAACCCGTTATTTTTCGGTGATAATCAAGCTCGATCAGGTCGACCAGGAAATCATGAGACCGGGTATGAGTGTCCGCTGTCAGGTCAAGGTCAAGGAACTCGATGATGTTCTGGTTGTGCCGCTGGCCAGGGTTACCTGTCGGGGCAATGTCTATTGTATCACACCGCACGCGGGGGCGGAGACAGAAATAGAACCTCTGGGAATCAATGCGTTCGCCGTAGCGTTTCAAGACAGAACCGGTAGTCTCGAAGGGGTCGAACTTGACTAAACACAAGGGGCATCGTCGCTGGATTATCAGTGTTTGTCTGGTCATACTTACCCTCATGATCGCTTCTGTCTTCCTGCCGATTAAAACCGGTCAGACGGAACAGCCGGCACAGGTAACAGTGGTCCGGGCCCCATTCAGTATAACGATCCAGGCCACCGGTGAAATTCATTCGTCAAGTTCGACGATTATCGGTTGTCCGACCGTTTCGGGAATGTGGCAATACACGATTGCGACGCTGGTCCCCGAGGGAAGCGTGGTCAAGCAGGGTGATCTGCTGGTCAGTTTCGATCCGAAATCGATCAACGAGAATCTCCTGGTGCGCCGTTCTGAACTCGAGACAGCCCGCAAGGAACTCGAGGGACTCCGGATAACCGAAGCTGAACAATTTGACGCCCTGACCCTGTCATTGAGCCAGGCGGCGGTCACCCGCGAAAAGGCCAGAAACAAAGCGGCCCTTTCAGATGATCACGTCTCCTTGAACGAGATCAAGAAAAATAAGCTGGATTATGAACTGGCCACACTCAACGAACAACTGGCCCATAACCGGGTCGAAACCCAGAAATCTCAGATGGCCCAGCGCATCCGTTTTTCCGAAAACAGGGTCTTATCACTTGAAAAGTCAGTGTCTGAGCAGATGGAAGCGTTGGAAAAGATGACCATTTTCGCGCCGACAGAAGGGCTGGTGGTCTATGGGACGGATTGGGAGGGCAACAAGATCAAGGTAGGTGACACGGTCTGGTTTGGCCAGATAATTCTCGAGATTCCCAATTTGACAAACATGGAAATGAGGGCCGTGGTTGCGGAGAAAGATGCCGGCCAGGTCCACCAGGACCAGAAGACCGAAATCAGACTCGATGCGAATCCTGATCGGCTTTTTCATGGCAAGCTGACTTCTCTTGGGCGGATTTTTCGTGAAAAATCGCGTGATCAGCCTGTGATTGTCTTTGATGTGACGGTTTCGATCCTGGATCCCGATGACCAGATTCTGAGACCGGGAATGGCAGCCAAGGCGGATATTCTGGTCTCGACCGATCAGGACGTGCTTCAGATACCGGTCCGGACCTTGATTTATACATCTGAAGGACCGTGTGTTCTCAAAAATTCGTTGCTCGGCAGCACCACCTTGGTGCCGATACAGCCGGGTCGTTTGTCGGCCGAAACGATCGAGGTCCTATCGGGCCTGGAAGCAGGCGACCAGATCGTTCTTCCCGCGACGCAACACGATGAAACGGCCCAGTCCAGACATACAAACCGGTCAACTGCCCCGAACTCGACTATGACCATCCGGATACAGGGGAGCGATTCATGAAACTGATTAGCCGAATAGCGATGTTGTACTGCAGTTGTGCTCTGTCAGCCTGTCTGACTGACAAGGTCGAGATCGAATTACTCAGCATCACGATCGAACCGGGTCCTTACGAAATAACGATACCCGCCCGGGGTGAGCTGCAGGCGGTCACCTCGACCAGTATCAGCATCCCGGCTACGGTCAGAGGCTCCCGGACCATCGCCTGGCTCCAATCCGAAAATAGCCCGGTCCGACAAGGTGATGTCCTGGTCAAATTCGATGATACCGATCAACGACGCTGGGTCGAAGAAGAGCAGTATGCTATCGATTTAATCGAACTCGACATCCGCGAGAAAAAGCTCGATATCGCCCTCAGCAAGAAGGAATTGATCGAAAACGTGGCCCTGGTCAAGCTTGAACGCGATCTGACTGTGTCTTTTGCTCCACGTGATGAACGGCTTTTTTCCCGTAACGAGATCATCGAAGCGACCATGAATATCGATTATCTGAACGAGAATCTGGAGCACTTGCAGAAACAACTCGCCCAGTTTGAAGAGAAGACCAATGCCGAACTCGAAGTCCTGCAATTGCGTCGCCAGACGTCACGGGTCAAGCTCGACCAACATAACGAGTCCCTGCAACTCAACGAGATCAAAGCGCCCCATGAAGGCATTTTTGTGTACGAGCACAATTGGCGTGGAGAAAAGCCGCGGGCCGGTCAAAATGTCTGGGGTGGCATGGTCCTGGGGCATTTGCCAGATCTGTCCCGGATGGAGGTCAAAGCTTACGTCCAGGAAGCCGAGGCCGGCGGTTTGATCGAGGGACTCGAAGCCCGGATCGTGCTCGAAGCGGCACCTCAGAAGGAATACCGGGGCACAGTCCTACGGGTCGATAAATTGGCCAAACGGCTCGATCAAGAAAAACCGGTCAACTATTTCGAAACAATTATCAGCCTCGACACGACCGAACCGGAATACATGAAGCCGGGTGGACAAGTGTGGGTCACCATTTTCGTTGAGAAGCGGGACCGGGTCATTGCTTTACCCAACCAGGTCCTGTTCAGCCAGGGCGAAACGACCTTCGTCTATCGCCGCCAAGGCGATACATTCGTTAAAAACGAGGTCAAAACCGGTGTGAGAAGTGTCAGTCGGACTATTATTACCCAGGGACTCGAAGCGGGCGATCAGGTCGCTTTGAGTCAACCCCGGACCGAGGAATAGATAATGGATTTCCTGAGTCAAATGTCTCTGGCGTTCAAATCGTTTCTGGACCACAAACTGCGCACGGCTTTGACGCTCCTGGGCATGATCTTTGGCGTCGGAGCGGTTATTGCCATGCTCAGCATCGGTGAAGGCGCCGAACATGAGGCCCTTGAAATGATCGATGCCATGGGCTTGCGTAATATAATCGTGCGTATCCGTGAGTTTGATGATGATAAATTGCTGGAAATTCGCGAAAAATCACTGGGCTTGACGCTGCGAGATCTCGAGAGTGTCAGGGAAACACTACCCTTTCTGAGCACGCACAGCGCCTTGAAGGAAGTCAGTTGTTATCAGATTTTCAGTCCCTGGGGCAAGAGTGACGCCCGCACGTATGGCGTTTCCCCATCGCATCGGACCATGGCCAATCTTGAATTGCAGGCCGGTCGATTTCTGGTCGATTATGATAACCGTATTCTGGCCCCGGTCTGTGTCATCGGCAGCCGGGTCGCGTACGATCTCTTTCAGAACCGCGATCCGATCGGTCAGGAGATCAAGATCAATCAGCTCTGGTTTACCGTGGTCGGTCTTCTCCGGGACCGGACCATGAATAAGAACGAATTCGAGGGCGTCAAAATCAGCAGTGTCCAGAACCAGATTTTTCTGCCACTCGAGACCGCCCTGAAGAGTTTCAGCTTCACCCCTCTGGCCGATGAGATCGATGAATTCAGAATTCAGATCAGCCCGGGTTACAGCAGCAGCAGTGCTGCTCAGACCCTGGACCATCTGCTTGAAGTCAGACACAAAAATGCCCGTGATTTTGAAATCATCGTCCCGGAAAAATTACTCGAACAGCACCGTCAGACCCAGCGGATATTCACCATAGTCATGGCCTGCGTGGCCGGCATCTCTCTGCTGGTCGGCGGTATCGGCATCATGAATATCATGCTGGCGACCGTGCTCGAGCGGACCATGGAAATAGGGCTGCGCCGGGCAGTCGGGGCCCGTCAGAAAGATATCCGCTCCCAGTTCATCCTCGAAACATTCTCCATTTCAGCAGTAGGTGGACTGATCGGCATTGTATTCGGCTTTTCTCTGGCCTTGATCATCGTCCGTTTCTCCGGCTGGCGTATGGGCTGGTCCATCGAGGCCATCGCCCTGTCCCTGGGCGTCTGTGCCTCGGTTGGTCTGCTGTTCGGCATATATCCGGCGATCAAGGCTTCACGTCTCGACCCGATCGTGGCCCTGCGCCATGAATAAACCATGCAGACCAGCCGGGTCAGACCTAAAATGGGTGATCAATGAGCAGGCTTGAAGAACTAATCGCCAAGACCAGACAGACCCTGAAACCGCTCCGTGAAATAAACCGGACCGAACCAGAACAGGCTTTTACTGAGTATTGCCGCTACTATGGCTTGGAACTGCCGGACATCCGTCGTTCCTATGGTTTGATCAATTCAGCCGGCTATGCTATCTTCTGCCAGATCATGCAACCCATGAAACCTCGCGGCACGGTCTTCCTGGTCCATGGCTATCTGACCCACTCAGCCCTGTTCAGGCATGCAGTCCAGGCTCTCTGCCAGGACCATTTGAGCTTGGTCCTGTTCGATTTGCCCGGACATGGCCTCTCAAGCGGTGAACGTGGCCGGATCAACGATTTTTTCGAATACAGACAGGTCCTGTCCGATCTCGTTGCTTTCTGTCGATCACATCTGAAGGGGCCCTTTTTCGGCCTGGGACACAGCACAGGGGCAGCCATTGTTCTCGATACATTGCTGGCCCTGCCGCGTCCACCCTTCGAACGATCGGTCCTGGTCGCCCCCCTGGTCAGAAATGTCCATTGGACCCTGACCCGCTGCTGGGCTCGCATGATCTCCAAGCGTCTGCATGCTTTTCCCCGCCGCTTTTCCCGAAACTCATCAGATCAAGCTTTCGTACATTTCGTGCGTCATGATGATCCGCTCCAGGTCCGGCAGGTCAAGACAGCCTGGCTCGAAGCCATGTTACGCTGGTTTTTCGAACTCGACCGGAAAAAGAGCTGCTCCTGTCCACTCCTCGTAGTCCAGGGTTCACGAGACCGGACCGTCGATTGGCGCTATAATCTACCCTTTATTGTCCGGAAGTGTCCGGCAGCCCATCAAATAATCATCCCGAGGGCCAGTCACGAACTGCTCAACGAAAACCCGCAATTCCGCAGGCCGGCTTTGTCGGCAATTGTTGGGTTTTTACGATGATCCATGCAGCCCGGGTTGGGTTGCCCTTTCTTCTCATAATCAATGTCAAAAATGTCAATAATATAAATAAAGACCTTGTTCTGTCAGAATTTTTTTTCTTGACATGAGAAAAAGGTTCTGCTAGACTACGCTCTCCTCGGTTTAGCTGGAGGTGGATGTGGAGGGCAGCAGACAGACAATGATGATAACCTCGTTTTCCTTCATCAAAGCGAGGAGGGAATAAAAGATGTTTTACTGCGGATAAACATGAGTACAATGGGCTCGAATTAATTCATCAACACTGTCATTTTTTGTACCGACACAACATGTTTATGAGAGCGAGGAGGTGATAACGACCCACATAGTGAATGACAGCACAAGGTCTCGGAGGGGACTGAAAAAGAGAGGGTGGTGAAATGCCGACGGTCAGATACCGGTTGTGACCGGGCATAGATGACCGGGCAAATCATCCAAAATGTAAACAGTCAAATTATTGAGAACAAGCTAGGAGAAGCACATGCGTGTTAAAGGTTTTTTTGTGCTGGTGATGTTGAGTGTTCTCCTTGGTTCGGTGTCGAGTTATGCTGCGGTTGGGGATAGCTGTACCGAGCCATTCATCGTCAACATACCGGCGGATTTACCGTATAATTTAGCTGATACGACCTGTGGTCGTGTGAACGATTACAGTTCAACCTGCATGGGATACTATGATGGCGGGGAAGATGCCGTATTTCAATTGAATGTCACCGCAGACATCAATATTACGATTCAAAGTTTGGGTGGTGACACCTATGCCGGGATCGCTCTTGATGATTCCTGTCCGTTTGATGCCAGCACATGTTTGGCGACGGCAATAACCACATCCAATCCGGATATTATTCAGTATTCCTTGACTGTCGGGACATACTACCTGATGATTGATATCTGGCCCACACCCAATTGTGATACGTTTGATTTGACGATCGAGGCATCACCGGAGTGGTGTCCGGCAGATACTATTCTGGGACATGACCCTGATCTGGTAAGCTGGGGAGGCGCGATCAGTGATGTTGAAACGGGTTTGATCCTGTTTGATAATTTCGACGAATTGACCGGTCCGATTTGTGATCTGCACTGGTATGGCATCCAGGCTTACAATTCAGGAAGCTGGGTAGAATGCAGTGAAGACCCGATGGATTTTCAGATCAGGTTCTATACCGATGACGGTTCAGGCATGCCGGATACGGGCAATGTGGTCTGCTCCCAGGATGTCACACTCAATGCCGTTGATACCGGTAGTACTCTCGGCGGCTATATTCTCTATGAATTTTCATTGGACCCGGTCACACCGTGTTGTCCGATATCGAATGGCTGGCTTTCGATCCAGGGTGTGAACGGAGCAAATTGCTGGTTCTTGTGGGCCTATTCGAATTCGGGTGATCTGATTGACAATATCGCCTATCGATATGATGGGGCGACCTGGGAGCAGACAGCTCAGGATTATTCATTCTGTCTGACCACGACGACCTCACTCGTGCCGGAATTATACGTTGCGCCCAATCCGTATAATTTTGGTAATCAACTGGTTGGGACCCCATCGGCTGCTCAGACGTTTACCCTGACCAATGTAGGCACGGGGACATTAACGATCGATCCGAGCGGCACGAACCCGCCGAGTATAACGGGTGTCGATGCGGCCGATTTCATCCTGACCGATCTGAATACCTATCCCAATGCTTTGGGTTCAGGCAATTCAATTACGGTGGATATAGTCTTTCAACCGGCTTCCGCAGGTGCAAAAACAGCCTATTTGACCGTGGTGGATGATGCGACCAAAGCCACGACCAATATTCCACTCAGCGGAACGGGTGCGATCCCGACCTTCCAATGCACACCCGATCCCTATAATTTTGGAAGCGTTGAGGTCGGAACGGATTCGACCAGTCAGACATTCACCTTAGCCAATAGCGGAGCAGGTGTGCTGACGATCGATCCCAGTGGGACCAATCCCCCGGTAATAACCGGGACCGATGCGGCCGATTTCCTCCTGACGGATACCAATACATATCCGGCAGCCCTGCCGCCTTCGATTACGGTCAGTATCATTTTTCATCCGACCACCGCGGGAGCCAAGAGCGCTTTCTTGACCGTGGTTGATGATATGACTAAAGCGACCCATAACATACCCTTGTCCGGCTTGGGTGATCCCTACTGTGCCTCGACCTATACGAATACCACGGATGATTGGATCACCAATGTCACTTTCAATACAATCAACAACACGACTGGACAGGAAGGGGCCCTGAGTTATGGCAATTACACGGCGCTTTCGACCAGTGTCGAGCAGGGTCTGACCTATACGTTGTCGGTCACGTTCGACTCCGGCGGCTACACACAGCATGTCTGGGCCTGGTTCGACTGGAACCAGGATAATGTGTTCGATACCGGTACCAACGAAGCCTACGATCTGGGACAGGGCGCTGATGCAACATTGACCACAGATATTACGGTGCCATTGACAGCGACGTTGGGGACGACACGTTTTCGTGTGATCGAGCAATATAATTCTGATCCGACGCCCTGTAATCCTCATTCAACTACATATGGTGAGACTGAGGATTATTCGGTCAATATTACCCAGGCTACGGGTCCCGGACCGCCGACCGATCCAGTCCCGGCCGATGAAGCGGTCGGTGTGGCGATCGACAATATCCCGACCATATCCTGGACCAATCCGGCCGTCACCTTCCGCTGTAATACGGTCTATTTTTCGACCGATTTCAATCTGGTCGACACACTCGATGCCAGTGCGATCGTGGCCCAGGGATGTGTTGCTCCGATTACCATTTTCACGGAATGGACTTCTCCGGCAAATCTGGCGAATGGGACCTGGTATTATTGGCGGATCGTGGAAACGAGAGTCGGTGGTTCGACAGTTGGGCCGGTATGGAGTTTCAGGACGGTCTATACCGTGCCGGCCAACGATGAATGCGTCAACGCCCAGAGCGTAACCGGTCCTTACCCACAGACCTTGACCGGCACGACAAACGGGGCTACGATCGATTGTCCCGGGATTCTTGATTGGCGGGCAGTCTGGTATGCTGTCTCGCTACCCAATGCGGTCAATCATCTCAACATTTCTTATTGCGGCACGCAAGACATGGATACCGGGGGCATTGTCTACTACAACGCCTGTAATGATTGCCCCAATTACACTCTCGCCGATACATATGGCTGGGTGACCTGTCCTACACCAGACCCGGCGGCCCTCGAAATGGCTTTTTACTGCATTCCCGGTCCCACGACAATTTATTTTCCGGCGTTTGTGGAAGATGTCGACGGCGAAACCATGGATTTTACGATCACGTTCAACGTTACCGCAGCGGCGATAGGTGACTGCTGTGCCACGGCGGCCACGGCGGTGGTTGGTTTGAATTCGGCACCGGCCCAGCCGTATTGGTATACCTATACGGCTACGGGTAATGGTTCGTTGAATATTACCTCATGTGTGACCGGTCAGACCATCAATACTGATCTGTATGTCTATGATGCCTGTGGTGGAAATCTTGTGGCCTCGAATAATGACGATTCGGGTTGTGCAGCTTCAACTCTGGCCTCGACAGTCGAATTCAATTCACTGATGGGGACCAGCTACAAGATATACTGGGCAGATACGAGCTCGACCGCGGCTTTCGACTGGACCTTGACCGAGTACTTCCCAAGCAATCCACCTGCTTGTGCCATGACCCCAACCCCGGCCGATCTGGCGACCATGGTCTCCGAAACGACCAATCTGAGTTGGGTCTCCGGTGGTGGTGAGCCGGAAGTCGGTTACCTGGTTTCGTTGTGGTGGGACGATGCCGATAAGGCACCTCATTACATTTGTCAGAACAGGGATGTCGGCCTGGCTACGACCTATGATCCGTCACTCGATGGAGTGGATGCTCTGACCTGGTCCGAGGTCTATTACTGGACGATCGTGCCCTATAACGATCAGGGGCAGGCCACGGGTTGTGCGACCTGGTCATTCACGGTCATGACCGATCCGACCATTGCCGTTTTCCCCTGGTTGGAATCATTCGGTACACCGACCTGCGCTATTCCTTATGGCTGGGTGAACGATGCTCCGGTAGATCCGTGGTTATTTGTGACCTATATGGGTTATGGTGCTCCAACCGACCATACCAGCGGTACGGGCTGCTTCGCCGCGATCGATGACAGTGAAACCCCGATCGCCAATCCCTCGAACCTGCTGACACCGCCTCTGAATATCAGCGGTCTGACTGCACCGAACCTGTCATTCTGGTATTGGATCGGTAGTTATACTCTGCCTTCGACAATGGAGATCGATATCTATGATGGGACGACCTGGCATAACAGCGTGCAGTCTCTGACCCAGAATGGTGCCTGGCAGCAAATCCAGATCGATCTGTCGAGTTATGCTTCAACCCAGACCAGGGTGCGTTTCCGGGCATATGAATACTCGATTTCCTACAGTTATCAGAGTGATATCTGTCTAGATGATGTCGGTGTATACGATGCGGCAGCCGTACCGGAATGTAGCTCAGCCACAGCCCCGCTGGATGGGGCAATTAATGTGCCCAACGCCGGTACATTGAACTGGGCTTCCGTTGCCAGCGCCACGGGCTACAGACTCTGGTTCGGTACTGATGGCGGCGGTGTGACTGATCCGACCGACATCGTTAACGGTGTGGATTTGGGTAATGTGACCAGTTATGCCTATGGTCCGATTGCCTATGATACAGTCCATTACTGGAAGATCGTGCCCTATAACGGCAATGGCGACGCAACGGGTTGTGCGATCTGGTCGTTTACGACCATGGTCGATCCGACCATTCGAACTTTCCCCTATCTGGAAACGTTCGAAAATGCTTCGTTCCCGCCCTTCGGTTATGCCATAACCGGCACGAGAAACTGGGCGTCCTATTCCTATAACAGCAACCTCAGTGCCTACTGTAATTTCTGGAGTTGGTCATCCGGCTTGTATTCGGTCATGACCACACCTCACATCGATTTTACCAGTGAGACACAGGGCATATTGAGTTTCGGCTGGTCACATCTATATAACGCATCGTATCCCAATGACCGGCTGCAGGTTGTCATTACCGATGGCGGCAGTTTCTCCGAGACGCTGTTCGATCTGACGGGCGCTGCGCTTAACTCGAATGATGGGGCGACGTCTACGACCCCCGGTTCCTTCGCTCATTTCGAGATCGCCATTCCCGCCGGAGCCTTCGGACATGAGAATTCCTACATCGAATTCACCGGGACGAGCGGTTATGGTCCGAACCTGTTTGTCGATAATATCCAGATCATTGTAGACCCACCGCTATGCACCACGCCTGTGGCACCGCTTGATCTGGCTGTTGACGTACCAGTCGATGGCTCACTTACCTGGAACCCGGTCGGTGATGCCACCGGTTACAAAATCTGGTTCGGAAACGATGGTGGCGGCACAGTGGATCCGACCACGATCGAGAACGGGACCGACCTGGGGAACCTGACCAGTTATCCGTATACCGGTCTGACCTACAATGCTCCCTATTATTGGAAGATTGTACCGTACAACGCTCTCGGTGATGCTATCGGTTGTGCGATCTGGTCCTTCACTACCGTTGGTATTCCTCCGTGCACCACGCCGATCAGTCCGATCGATACCGCGACTGATGTGGCCGTCAACGGCAATCTTACCTGGGATGCTGCTGTTGGTGCCACGGGCTACAAGCTCTGGTTTGGGACCGATGGTGCTGGTGTAACTGATCCGACCACGATCGAAAACGGGATTGACTTGGGGAACGTAACCTCCTACGCCTATACCAATCTGGCTTACTCGGCCATTCATTACTGGAAGGTAGTCCCCTACAATGTAGTCGGTGATGCCGTTGGTTGTCCGATCTGGTCATTTACGACCGAAGGCGACCCGACCATCGTGACTTTCCCCTATTGCCAAGGTTTCGAATCAGGTACCTTCCCGCCAAGTGGTTGGACGGTTACGGGGACACGCTCATGGGCGACTTACGATGATGCCGGCAATACCCGGGCATACTGTGCCTTCTATAACTGGAGTTCGGGTTATTCGACCCTGACATCACCGCACATTAATTTCGGCACGGTTTACGCGGCCTATCTGACCTTCCGCTGGTCGCATCTCTACAGTGCGAGCTATCCTGACGATCAACTCGATGTGGTCATCACAGACGGGACCTGGTCAGAGACTATTTTCAGCAAGACAGCCGCGGAACTCGAATCGAATGACGGTGCGGGCAATACCACACCCGGAACCTTCACCGAGTTCACGGTCATGATCCCACCGAACGCGTTGGGACATGCCAATTCCTACCTCGAATTCACGGGGACGAGTGGTTACGGACCGAATCTTTACATCGATGATATCTGTCTGTATATCACTCCGATTGTGATCAACGAGGTGGCCTGGTCCGGGACTGTTGCCTCTTTTGAAGACGAATGGATCGAGCTCTATAACACGTCGGCCGTGGATGTCGATATCGCGGGTTGGTCGATCTATGGCGCCGATACCGGTGTAATCATTAATTTCGCCGATGCCGAAGGTTCAGTGTCGACCGTAGTGCCGGCCAAGGGTTATCTGGTCTATACCGACAGTAACGCCGTTTTCAGTGCCGATGCGCCCATGGATATCTGGGACTCGAGTATTGGTCTCAACAACACCAGCCCCGGCCAACTCATTCTGTATAACGGACCGAATGGGACGGGTAGCGTGGTCGATATTGCTGAAGACAATGCTGATGATTGGTGTGCCGGTGAAGCCACAAACCGGATTTCAATGGAACGGATCAATCCGGCTTTCGTCGGGACTGATTGTGCCAACTGGATTGATAATGATGGCGTCACGATCAACGGTATCGATGCCGCTGCCAATCCGGTCATAGGTACACCCGGTCAGTTGAATTCACAACCAATGACCATTACCGTGGAGAAGGTCGGCAACGACATCCAGATTTCCTGGACGCCGGTCGAC
Organism: bacterium; assembly: GCA_016934675.1. Taxonomy (GTDB): domain Bacteria; phylum CSSED10-310; class JAFGSJ01; order JAFGSJ01; family JAFGSJ01; genus JAFGSJ01. The sequence continues at coordinate 59,733 of JAFGSJ010000108.1, forward strand.
GGTCAAGACCTCTATGAAACCAACACCAAGTTACCTTATGGTTTCGGTTTTGACCGGATGGTCGATAACGCTACATCACCGGTGGTTATCACCGATGGCGTTATTGACGGTCTCGACTATTTCTTCATTATTCGGTAAGTTACAGTGCGTCAGGTCGAGTGATGAGACCTGACCCAAAGAGAAACACAAAAGCCGCGTCCTGGCATTGAGCCGGGGCGCGGTTTTTTTTTACGGTCAAGGAAGCGTTCACCGTTTTCGGTTCAATCGTCCCAATTCAACCCCTCAACTATTGAACTGAATCTCAGAATGCGACTGAGGCTGCCAAGCTGTGTTTCATGTGTCACATGAAGTGCAGAAATAGAGCTAAGTCTTGGGTTACAATTCACGTCTGCGCAGTGATCGGGCACCCAGATACGGTGGGATGATCAACATGATCAGAGACAGGACAATGACAGCCAGGTGATAGGGTAAATGGGTGCCAAGAGTCAGGGCTGTTCCCTGGACCAGATTTTGAAAGTGCATGTAGACCGGCCAAGCTTCCAGGCTGACGACTACCAGGAGATAGATCAGGCTGAGTAACATATAGACGATCCCACCCAAGCCCAGGGCAATCTGGGCAGGGTTTTCGACCCGAAATCGCGGCGAAAGGCTGCCCAAGCCAATACCCAGCCCGACATTCGCCAGAGTGATCATAAAGATCAGCATCATACTGAGCATTTTCATGAAATCATCAACTTTCAGAAAATAATTCGAAATGACGATAACGCACTCTGACAGGAGGAGCAGGGGCACAAGATAAAGCAGACATTTTTGAATGATGAAAGACCGATAATTCAACGGGGCACTATGGACGATCCAGAAGGCCTGTCCCTCGAGACTGATTGCCGGAAAGACGAATCGGACCGACAGGGCCGAGATGACAAAACCGGCCATGGCCACATTCAGGAAACCGGCGAAATTCGCCATAAACCATGAAGACATGGGGACAGAGCGTATATTGAACAGGTACACAAAAATGATCGCTCCCAATAAAAACATTTGTGACCATTGGGTTGTCTCGCGAAAGAATAGTTTAATATCTTTGATAAAAAAAGCCATCATTTGCGGTTTCAATGGCGCAAAGAGCGGTTCCCAGCGGAAGCGTCTCTGTTTTCGGACCGGACTGGGCCGGGCCGTTCCCCCCTGGATGGAGCGGGAATAGGCTTGTCTATAGAGGGCACGGGTCATTAAAAAACAAAAATAGACCAATGCCATGGCAGTGAGCCACAACAGAGCAAAGTATTGCTGAAAAACAGGGATGTTGCGCTCGATCAGGCCCATCAGAGATTCGGCTGACCAGGTGCTGGGCAGATAAGCTGAAGACGGAATACGCAATAAGGTATCGTAATAATCGAGCCGGTCGGGACTGATCGGTCTGATAAATTCCTCGGGTTTAAGCAGTCTGACCAGGACGACAATGCCAGCGCCGACGAACACGCCGAGCGAGGCGATGACCTGACGTGTTCTCTCTGCCGGGAAAAACCGCATCAACAGGACCGTAATACTGACTCCAAGAGAGGTGGGGATCAAGAGAAAGGGGACCAGGATCGGGAGGAGCAGCAGGTAAAAATCCAGTTTCGCTCCCAGAACCAGCCCATAAGCAATGAAAATGGGCAGCCCGAACAGGAGGACCGTCCAGGTACTGTTGAGATAGGTTTCGGTAAATTTAAACCAGAAAATACTCGAAAAGCGGATCGGACAGGCCAACAGGAGTCCCAGGTCGCGGGAGATAAAGAAAGTGGACAGGGCGGTGACAATATTCGAGAACAAGACCATGCCCAGGAACAGGATAAAGACCATGTTCAGCAGACGGACCAGAAAGGAGAAGCGGAGTACGCCCAGTTCGGTCATGGACATGACCTGGCTGAGTATTCGCCAGAAAAAGAAGAAATCGAACACGATAAAAACGAGTCCCAGAGACAAGATCAGTGACAATTTCAGGGCCATCTCGACATTAAACGCTTCGAGTGTGTGCCAGATCATCCTCAAGCGTGCACGGAACAATAAACCGACATGTCTCATAGTCCTGCTCCACTACCAGTGTTTGCATTGGTTCGAACGGACCAGGCGATGTTGCAAACGGTACAGGGGGCGGGAACAGCGGGCCAGGCTTTTACGCCATTCCGGCAGACGTTCGAGCAGTTCCCTGACCTCGATGATATTGGCAATGTTGTCACAACTTCGATAACAACCAATGTCATCGGAGGGATTGTTTCCGATCAGTCTGAAATAATCTTCATGATGGGTCATGAACAGTGCTTTTCGACGGAATTCCTGCTGGAGTCCGTTATTCCAGATGGTCCGAATGCTCGTTTGATAGATGTTACCCAAAGGATAACGCCATGATTTGAGACAACTGTTCACATTGCCGTCACCGAGTACACGCAGGAACATCCAGCCTGTATAGCAGCGTTCTGCCACAAGTTGGTCCCGGTCATAGCCGCCGGAATCGGCCAGGCGGGCAAAGACCCGTTGTTTGAAAAGGTCGAAGTCCCGAATATCGAGCCCATACTGATTCCGATACAGGTCCCTTTTTTCATCGAGTCGTTGGACCATATCTCGTAATCGGTCCAACTGGTCTTCGTCGAGTAACAACGAGTCCGTTTTACCGGGCAGGATGTCGACCATGGCAAAGTGGACCCCCGAAGCTCCGCATTGTCGGGCAAATTCAACCATGGCTTCGAGTTCATGATAGTTTTGGTTCATGATCACATTGTACATCCGGAAAACCCCGCCCTGGTTCCGGATTTGTCCGATAATAGTCAGGACCCTGACCATGGCCTCGAAGTCAGCCGCGGTCTTATCCGGATGCGTAGCGACATATGTTTCGGGAGTCGCGGCCCAGACCGAGGCGGTGACATCGTCAACCCCGGCTTCGACCAGTTGTCGGGCTTCATCTTGACTGCAGTTGACGAAATTGGCATGCAGGACCACAAACATGCCCCGTTTCTTGATCAAACGTACGATCTCGAGCAGATCGGGATGAGTGAAAACGTTGCCTCCACCCGAAAGGTAGATACATTGCGTCTGCAAATCCGCCAAATCGTTGATGACCCGCTCGACGACCCCGAAGGGCAGTTGTTGTGAGTGGATCGGGTCCGCACAGACCGTACCATGTAACAACGGACTCCTGATCCAGCAGGCCAGACAGGTATTGGTACAGGTGTTGGCAATGTCGATCTGGACGACCTTCGGGCCGGTAAATGCCAGCGATCTATCAAAAATACCGGCCAGCAATCGTTGGGTATAGCAGAAACGATCAAAACGGTAACGGATGAGTTGCCTGATCTCAGCTACGGTCATGCGGACCACCGTTTAACAGCTCGAGGCTGAATCCGGGATTGAAATACTTACGGATAAAAGCTTCGGCCGCCCGACCGGACTCACCACCGATCCGGCCACGGAAAAACCGGGCTTGAGACGGTAACTCCTCGACTGAACGGGCCATGATGATTTCATCCATGAATTCTTCACACTTACACGGAAAATAACAGGTGGGGCGGTACGGTTCGAAGCGGATGTCCCGTAACATGGCCAGGACCTCCCGGCCATAGCCGATCCAATCTCCGCGATTCGAGGCGGCTTGACATCGCCCTTCATAATAATCCAGATAACGGCCGGGTTTACAGGGGAAGTTCGTGCCGTCAGGCAACACGACCGTGCGGAAAAACTGGCGATAGCATTGGACACATTTGGGTCCGACGGACATGGGATTGACATCGTCCGCGGGACGTTCTTTCAACCCCTTGTCCCGGGTCAGGCGATTGCCCAGTAAACCGACGATTTCGACCGGATACCGCTTTTTCATTTCCCAGAATATCTGGTGGAACTCTTCCCAGTAGTCCGGCTTATGGACCAGCGAGAGTGGGTGCTCCTGGGGCTCGACCGTGCCAAATGTCATGATCACCGTCGGATCGAGCTTGTAGAGCACCTCGACTAAACGTGGCACTCCCCGGAAATTATGTTCGGTCACCACCGTGGCTGTCAAAATCTGGGGCAATTCGAGTCCGTGCTCCCGCTTGTATTTCACCACTTCAGCCAGATTGGCCAGGATTTTTTCCGCGGGAATGCCTCGCTGCAGTTTGTTCAGGCCCTCGACACCATCAATCGAAACATGCAGGGTGTACAGATAGGGCAGCAGGGGCAGTATCGCCTTCTTATGCACCGATAAATTGGTCGTAATGACCAGGTGCGGCTGGGCACACTCCCGGAATATCCGCTCGATTATTCCTGACAATCCGGGCACAAGCAGCGGTTCACCCCCCGAAATCAGAAGCATATGTGGTTGAAGCCGGACCACCGTCTCCAAAGCCTTGCTCGGGTCGGGGTTCGTGCGCTCGAAATGCACGTTACAATACTGACACCTCAAATTGCATTTATGGGTGATTTCCCAGGAGACAATCCAGGAGAAGTTCTTGATCGGCCTTCGCTCGAGATGTTGCCGGACCGGTTTGAAAAAACGACGATAGAGCCTATTCTGCATTGGATCTGGCATTGCTCTGCCACTCCTCTTAACATTGTGCCGTCCGGCATTGCTGTCCCGAATACCCGAGAACCATCTGCAGCCAGTAGAACCGGACATTGTTCGCGAAATGCAACGGGCCCGTCTGATTCGATCCGCTATCGCTGGCCTCCTCCCCGTGCTCAGTTCAGATAGAATCTGAGTATTTCTTTGTCAAGGCAGTTTGAAACATACATTCAGCACAAGAGTCTACTCCCGGAACAGGTCCACGGTGCCGTTTCCAATGGTATCGACTGAATTAACCTTGAATCGCCCGCTTTTTTTAGCTATTATTTTGAAAATATTCCTATTCTTATTTGATCGAAAGGCGGAACGCACGTGAACTTTATCTTCGATTATCGGCTGAAAGTGTTTTGTTGTGTTCTGGCGGTCTTGGTCTTGGCGGGTTGTGCGACCAGCACCAGTTTAACCGTGCGACGGGCACCGGAAATCGACCTGGGCCAGACCCGCTATGTCCGGGTCGAACCGTTTGTCATTACCGGTTCGCTCAATCTGAAGCAATATCAGGAGGAAACATTTATCGATGTGATCATCGATATTCTCAGCGATCGTAACGACGAACTATCCCGGACCAATAGCGACATGTCCCGGCTCCACCAACGCGAGTTGGTCAACGAACTGGCCCGGGATGGCTATTATACGCTGACCATGGGCCATGATTTTGAAGCGTCTCTGGGCGGCACCATCACTTACAGCATTAAAGACAAGTACGATCTCGAAAAACGAACCGATCCACACGGGAAAGAATACCTGACCAATCGACTCGAACGGACCATCAATTGCGTCGTTGACCTGATGGTCATGGACCGGCATCTCGATGTCATCGGTTCGAGCCGGTTCCAGCTCGAACGGACCGTCGAGGCCGAAAGTCCGGACCGATATGATCTCTTTCAGGATATTATCAACTGGGAGGAATTCTTACTCGAGACGCTTCGAGCGACCTATCCGCTTACGATTCAGAAAATCGCCCCGTATGATACCGTGGAGAAACGTGTCTTCGCCAAGGGCGAATCCAAACTGTTCAGGGAAGCAAACAAAGCGGCCAAGCACAATGACTGGGACAGGGCCCTGGCCTTGTGGCGACAGGCTGAGCACGGCGGCAGCACTCTCGATCGCGGGGCATCCCTGTATAATCAGGCTATCTATGCCGAGAAAGAAGACCGGCTCGAAGACGCACTCGAGCTCTACCAAAAGGCCTATGACCTCACAGAAAACGTGAAATGGTTTCCGGCCATCAGCCACACAAGACAACGCCTCGACGAGCAAGAACGCCTGAATAATAACAATTCCCTCGATTAGCCCTGGAAAACATCGGGAGGCCAAGTATTTACCAGGCGTGAATCTGACCTTTAAAACCCATCCAATAACCCGGAACAGGGGAGAAAATGCCGAACAAGCTGGTCCACTGGTCCATTACCTGCCTTAATATAGGTTCGCTATCAGAATGGAACCGGTCTTATCGATTAATGTTTTGGAGGCGCTGAAGTATCTGAATCGACAGATGAGTCAGGATCACGGCACATCGATTTTGTTCAATCCGGCTTTAATCTCGAAACTGTTCGTGCTATGGAGAGCGGCAGAGTTTCACCGAGAGCATTATTCGATCATCTTGTCAGATGAGGTGTGCTGATGGAACAACACGAGCTCGACTTACTCCTGAGCCTGGTCGAGAAACCGTCACGGTATATCGGACATGAGTGGAACATAACGGACCAGCCGCATGACCCGGCCGGGAGTGTCGCCCTGGTTTTTCCCGATTATTATGATATCGGTATGTCCCATCTCGGCCTGAAATTTCTGCAGTATCAGCTCGGTTTAAACGGACGGGTCCTGGTCGACCGTTTTTTCATGCCCGGCTCGGATTATTGCGCTCTCTTACGGACCAAAGACCTGCTTTTACCCGGTCTGGATACGGGCAAGGCCCTGAACGAGTTCGATATAATCGGGGTGACACTCCAGACCGAGCTGACCTACTCGACCATTCCGGCCATACTCGATTTGGGCGGGGTCAGCCTTCGCGCGGACCAGCGACCAGATCGGGCACCGATTGTCATTGGAGGCGGCCCCTGTGCCTTCAATCCGGAACCACTTGCCCTTTTTTTCGATTTGTTTGTCATCGGTGACGGTGAGCATGTATTCCCTCGACTGGTCGAGCAGATTATCCGGTTACGGGCCGAGGGTTACAATCGGGCGGACCTTTTGGCCAGCCTGGCTGAGATTCAGGGCGTCTATGTTCCGTCGTTGTCCGTTCCGGGTCCGGAGCACGATCCGGTTCGAACGCAGGTGATCAAGCAGACCATACCTGATCTGGATGAACTCGATTACCCGTCTGATCTTATCGTCCCGTATTTGACGACGGTCCATGATCGGGCTGTGGTCGAGATCGCTCGTGGTTGTCCCAATAATTGCCGTTTCTGTCAGGCCCAGGTCATTTATCGGCCTTACCGTGAAAGAGACCCGGGTAAGGTCAGCCAGATCAGTCAGGACCTGCTCAGACTGACCGGCCACGAGGAACTCTCGTTCCTGTCGCTGAGTGTCACCGATTATACCGCACTCGAAACACTGACAGCCCGTCTTTATCCCCGTTGTTACCGGGAGAAGGTCTCGATTTCGTTCCCTTCTCTGCGGCCGCGTCGCCTGTCGGCCGAACTGGCCCAGGTCACTCAGGCCGTGCGGAAAACTGGAGTGACTTTGGCTCCGGAAGCCGGTTCGGAACGTTTGCGTCAGGTGATCAACAAGCAGATCAAGGACCAGGAAATCTTCGCGACCATCGCCGAAGTCAGCCGCTCGAAGACCCGCAGTCTCAAACTCTATTTCATGATCGGCTTACCCACGGAAACGGATGATGATATCCAGGCTTTGATCGGGCTCGTGCTCCAAATCAGGAAATATCTCAATAAGACAGGTTCGCGCCGGACCCAGATGAAAGTCTCGATCTCACCGTTCGTGCCCAAGGCCCACACGCCGTTCCAGTGGCTGGGTCAGGCCGGGCAGGTCGAATTGCAGCGAAAATGTTCCCTGATCAAGAACAGGCTGAAAAGTCCGGATATCGCGGTGCATTACCATGAATTGGGGCTGGCCAGGCTCGAAGCGGTTCTGGCCCGGGGCGACCGTCGACTCGGACCGGTCATCGAAGCAGCCTACCAAGCCGGAGCCATGCTCGACGGCTGGACGGAACATCATCGTCCCGAAGCCTGGCAGCAGGCCTTTACCGCTTTTCATCTCGACCCTGATCGCGAGGCTTCCCGCACCTACCGGCAGGACGAGCCCTTACCCTGGGACTTCATCGAGACCGGTGTCCCCAAAACCGTGCTTTGGCAGGAGTATCAGCGGGCCTTGGCCGGTAAAACCACCGCGGTCTGTACAGATCGGGACTGTGACAAATGCGGACAATGCCGGCATCAACTCAAGACAAAACCCGATCAAGCCGAAGGTCTTTCCGCTGCAATCAGTCAGCTTGTCCCCACTATTCCCAGGGAATACCGCTATCAGATCACGTTCCAAAAAACAGGCCTGTTTCGTTTCCTGTCACATAAGGAACTGGCCAAAACACTCTATCAGGCCCTGCGGCGGACTGAAATTTCCATGGCGTATACCCAGGGCTTCAATCCTCACCCGAAAATTGCTTTCGGCGATTCCCTGCCCGTCGGTTACAGCAGTACCTGGGAACTGCTCGATCTGACCCTGACGAACCATGTCGACCCGAACGAACTGATCAGGCTCTGGAATAAACAGCTCGTCCCGGAACTGGCGATACTCGATGCGATCGTTATTCCCCGCTCATTTCCGACCTTCGAAATCGCTCTGACCTCCCTAACCTATTGTATCAGGGCCGATCGAGCCAGAATGTTCAAACAAGCGCTCCTCGAAACGGAAAATTGGGACCGACTCTTCCTCATGTCCGAGCCGGAACACAAGCTCCTGATCGAGCAGACCCTCGCTTCTGCCAAACTTCCGGGCACAGTCCTCAAAAAGGGCCAGCCCATGGAGCTCGATTTGCGGCCCGCCCTCGAACATTTCACTCTGACCCGCTACGATCAGAATGGTCTCGAATGGGAAATGGGCCTGGGACTCACCCAGGGCAAACGGATCAGGCCGCTTAATATTTTCCAGGTGCTTTTCCCCTTCGGACCTAATGGCCTGAAACTGATCGATATCACCAAAATCGCGGGTGTGCTGAGTGCCAACTGAGATCAATCACGACAATTCGTCGGTAAAAGGAGCCTTGACAAATCAAGGTACTCAGGCTACAACTTATTTCTGTGACTTTCTTCTCGAGGTTTTAACTTTCTGATGACTGGGTGCGATTATGCAAAGGAAACAAGGATTATTCCTGCCGTTTTTTGTCGCCGGACTGCTCGTTCTGTTCCAAATCACGGTGTCCGTGGTCCACGCACAGGACGTGACCGTGTTTATCAAACAGCAGTTGAAACTGCTCGAAGATGATGATTTACTCAACGATCAGCAGGCCATTGATGCGTTGGTCGCCAAGGGACCGGTCGTACTTGAATATATTCTGGCCCAGTTCGTTCAGGCTGGTCGCGATACAAAGGCGGCCCTGATCGAAACACTGGGAAAACTCCACGATCCACGCGGGTTCGAACCATTGAAACAAGAACTGGAAAAACTCGATTTCACCCGGCGGAAAGCGGAAGTGTTCGCCGATTCCTACCTCCGAATCATGTTGATTAAGGCCTTGGGCGATCTGGGTGATCAGCGAGCCATACCGCTGCTGCTCAAATCCAAAGCAAGTGATGATATCTATGAAAAGACCCAGGCCCTGGTTGCACTCGATTCATTACAGTATCAGCAGACCCGGTCTGAACTCGAAGCAATCGCTCTGGGACCGGACAATAACTGCCGCAATATCGTGGTCATGGGACTCGGTCGCAAAGGCAATACCGAAGCGGTGCCACTCCTGCTGAAAGCCCTGCAGGATGAGGTCTGGTTCGTTCGGGCCAGCGCCATCGATGCCCTGGTTAACGTCGGTGACCCCGCCGGACTCGATCCGATCAAAGCTATGCTTGACGACCGCTCGCCCTACGTTCGCCAGGCCGCCCAGGACGCCCTCGCTACCCTTGGACAATCCACACCTCGGGAGTAGTATGGATAAAATCATTACATTGACCAACGGCGAAAAAATCACTATCGACAGCACGCTGCAGAAATTGCTGATTATGCTTCACGATCAGATCAGTCTCAAACGGAAAATGGTCTATTCGACTCAACAACTGGCCGATGAAATGAAACATGTGGTCGCTCAGCTCGATGAAAAGGAAAGGACCAATCTGCTCGTCCAATCTCTGATTGTCAATTTCAAGTTTTTTGAAAAAGAAATGATCAAGGAAGCTTACGAAGAAAATAAAAACACATACTCGGATAATTGAAAAATCTGTTAATCACCAGCCGGCGTAGCTCAGTGGAAGAGCAGCCGATTCGTAATCGGCAGGTCGCGGGTTCAAATCCCATCGCCGGCTTGTTCTTTGTACGTGATCGAGAATCGGTCGCGGTCCGTCTTCGCTCACATGATGAGCTACGACGCG
>JAFGSJ010000109.1 GCA_016934675.1 bacterium
CACCACATTGGATGAGAAATTCGCCCTTCGGGCTTCGACTCACTTCGTTCGCTCCCTTCGACTCCGCTCAGGACACGGCAGGACTAACCCGGGCTAGGAGCTTGGGAATTTGTGCCTTTGGCATAAAAAATGAAACTGAAGCTAGGGTGGAAAATGTAAGGCCCACCAGGAGTAGGGAGCAGAGAAGGGACATTCAATACTCAATACATTTGTTGCCTATCTCACACGGAGTCACGGTGGTACGGAGAAAAGATAAAGCTTCTTGTCATGCTCACACGGAGTCACGGCGGCACGGAGAAAAGATAAAGCTTCTTGTCATGCTCACACGGAGTCACGGTGGCACGGAGAAAAGATAAATGAAAATGAGACTGGCGACGCAATCATTGATGTTGCTATGGCCTTACATAAAGGACCCAGTCCAGGTTCACTTGTATTGGTTAATCTGAAATGAAGGATTGAATATCATCAAGAGAGATATTTGATATTGCTTTCGTTCTCCGTGGCCCCGTGTGAGTATAACTGTTTTATCTGATAACAATCAAATGACACACAACTTTTCTTTGACTGCCCCCCCTCGTCTTATGATAGGTGTCATTCTTTGCCGTAACTTCTTATCGTCGTTGAGTCTGTCCTGGATAGGTGACAGCTAAAAGTTAAATTCAGTATCCCTAAGGTTCTAAGGTTGCACTTGTCAAGTTTAATCTAGACAAGTTATAACTTGACAAATTGTGCGCCATGGCGTAAGATACTCCCAAAAGAGAGAGGAGACGCGGCATGTTTATCGGCAGACAAAACGAGCTGACAGTCCTGGAAACAGCTTATCACCAAAAGAAGTCTGCTTTGATTCCGGTATATGGGAGACGCCGTGTCGGTAAAAGTGAGCTCATTTTAAGGTTCATCAAGGAAAAACCTGGTATTTATTACCTTGGAAAAACTGCGCCAGCAGGTCTTCAGAGGAAGGAATTCCTGCACGAAGCAGCTCGAGTTCTGGACGAGCCTCTCCTGGCTTCGCTGTCGACTGACAATTGGGCTGGAGTTTTCGAGGCAATCACGGGAAAGCTCCCCACCAGTTCCAAGTTTGTTGTTGTGCTCGACGAATTTCAATGGATGGTAGGGGCAAGTCCTGAGTTACCCTCTGTTATCCAGGAATACTGGGATCGTCATTGGAATACAAAAGGTAACATTATAATTATTCTCTGCGGGTCGTATGTTGGCTTTATGGAGCGGGAAGTATTGGGACGAAAAAGCCCGCTTTTCGGACGACGGACAGCCCAAATCCTGTTACAACCGTTTTCATATTTAGAAGCAGCTGAATTCCATCCTCGCTGGTCGCTGAATAATCGAGCCCTGGCTTATTTCATCTGTGGCGGTATTCCCTTGTATCTCAACTTTTTCGATCAAGCATATTCCATTGAGAAAAACATTGAATTGACCGTGCTCAATGAATATGGTCCTCTCTTCCGGGAACCGGAATTTTTGCTTCGCGAAGAACTGAGGGAAGTAGAAAATTACTATGCCCTGTTAACTGCCATCGCTGCTGGTCATGTCAGGAACAAGGCAATTGCGTTACACACAGGGATTCCCGAAAGGAGTCTTCACTATTACATTCAGCAAATGAGTAATCTCGGTTATATTGGTCGGCGGCGTCCGCTTTCCGGAAAAAAACCAAGGCATGGACAGGTCCATTACTCTGTCGAAGATCCACTACTTCGTTTCTGGTTTCGATTTATCTTTCCAAATCTCAGTTATATTCAGCACATGGGTCCACGGCAAGCGCTGCAAATCCGTCTCCACCCGTCACTGGAACCATATTTCGGTTTGTGCTTTGAACGATTGTGCCGCCAGGCTCTTCCGCATATTTACGAACGTGAAGGTGTAACAGCCTCCTTTGAAGTTGGTGAATATTGGGATAAACAAACTCAGATCGATGTCGTTGGAATACGGACTGATCGGTGGACAGATCTGGGCGAATGTAAATGGGGGAAGATACAATCACACAAATCTCTGGCACATGAAACCAGAAGGAAATTCTCTCTTTTCCCCAATACGCATGGCAATACAATCGGTAAACGAATATTTTTGAGAAACAAGCCAAAGGACGCCAAGCGGCTGGATTCTGATTTTGTGTGGTACGATTTAAGAAACCTCTACGGGCAATCGAGTGACTCTTAGGACAAACAATAAGAGGGCCTTTTTCCGCACGCAGCGAACTTGATAAATTCCGGAATGGTTTCGGGTAGAAAAAATGAGGGGATTGAGACGGGCAAAACCCGCATGAACGTTGCGCATAAAAAACAGCAGCGGTCGGGTTCGAACCGACGACCTCTTGGTTAACTCATTGTATGTAAAGGCTTTTAATTTTGACTGACTAACATGCGACTAACAGAAAAGAATATAAAACTCGCTCTGGGACATCACCGTGAAAATGACAGTATCGCCTCCCCGCTCAACCCTTGAATCTACTACCTTCGCTGATTTCGCTTCCGGGAATCAGGGAAAATAAGGAACACATATAATGTACACCAGTAAAAAGAAGAATATGATTTTATTAATCTTATTGGGACAAACTACTCCTTAATCTTGAGAGTTCTTCATCAATATAGTTTTCACTTTCAAATTCTTTAAACCACTTTTCAATATCTTCATTACTTGGAGAGTATTGGTTAGCACTAAATCTCTATAAATCAGCAACAGAAGAGAGTTCTAATATTTTAAAAGCCTTTTCCATTTTATTCTGAAATTCCTTTTTTTCATCCGTAGGCAGGGGAAGGGTACGACTATCAGATTTGACATAAAAGACATTCGTGTTACCAAATTTTATTCCGATTGAGAGGGCATTTATTCTATCAAGTCTTTCCTTCAAGCGTGCATAACTGCGACCATTTATGCAAATATCAAACATAGTGAGCGGGTCGCACGCATTCTTGAAATCAATGTTTTTGCTCTTATTGGTTGCAGTGAGTAAAGAGGAATTACCACTTTTGGGCTCAAAGGTAAAATATGCCCGGAATTGGCTAATGAACTCATGCTGGAGCTCGCACAAGTCAAGAGGTGACATGATTTTTACCACTTTTGGTGAAAGAGGTAAAAACTTAACGCAATAAACTGTTAATCATAAACCACTGAATCCTTAAGCTAAGAGTCAAACATGTTCAGAAATACATACATTGGCATGGTGTTTGCTATTAGGGATTATGCCATGGCAATGTGAGTTCAATGAATCGGTAAATAAGTAATGGAACAGGTGGATTTGATATTCGAGGTAATTCACGGATGCGACTTTCCTGTCCGGGATACCAAGAAAGGAGAAAATGATGTTAAATTCATTCAGTGGTATTGGACGATTAGGTAGCGATCCTCAGGTTCATAAAAATGGGGAGAGCACCCGAACAACCTTTGATATTGCTATCAATGAATTTTATCGACAAGGTGATGATCTCAAGAAAAAGACTCATTGGATTCCCTGCGTTTCATATGGACGTTTAGCAGAGATAGCTGGGGAATTTTTAACCAAGGGGAGTCAGATCGGGATTCGCGGTCCGATCAAATTGCAGGAATGTACAGGCGAGAAGGGCTCAAAACAGAGAAAATTGTTAGTACATATTACCGAATTTGAATTCTTATCGTCACGTGCTGATGTCGAAACAGATACTGAGACTGTCACAAGTTCAGAATCCCAAACACAGTGAATTCGATGTAGATTTGTAGCGAGTTTGCCAAGCACATTGATTCAGACCAAATCCATACATGGATAGAATCGATATTATAGTCTCAGAGATCTCACTGAAAGGACGAAATGTTTGATGTAACAGTGCAACCTTAATGGGCTATGGGCCTGATGATCCGGAAGCCGCAGTATTGGGCAGGTGTTCATCGATCTGACCGATACTGCGGCCGATGGCCTTTTCATCGTAGTAGTTCTTTCATGTGAACGTAAATATTCAGGTTTGCTGATAAAAGAATCAATTCGATGTAATCGATTCAGTCCTCATAGGTAGGTTGTTCAGGTCATCAGAGCTAAAAATGATTGTCCGGTTTCTTCCAGACAGTTTGGCCTGATAGAGGGCAAAATCCGATTTTTCGATAAAATCACCACGACCCTGGATATCGTGATCGGGAAAGCAAGCAATACCTATGCTAACAGTCACATGAGTATTGTTGATCTCCAGGTTTTGAATATGCTCGCGTATTTTCTCAGCCACAATAAATGCTCCATAGCAATCAGTTTCGGGAATAATCAGGGTAAATTCCTCACCACCATAACGGCACAGAATATCAGTACTCCGAAGCAATGATCTGATTTCATAGGCAATTGTTCTTAGGACCAGATTTCCCGATTGATGACCGTAGCGATCATTATAATTTTTAAAATGATCAATATCAATCATAAGGAGTGCAAGATTGCGTCCGAAACGAGAAGCCCTGAGCAATTCTTCCTTGAGGCGTTGTTGGAAGTAGCGGAAGATATAGGTACGAGTCAAACCGTCAATGGTGGCTAATCTGAATAAATGCATGTTTTCAAGGGCTATGGCTGCGTCATTAGCCAGGGTGATAACACTATTAAGGTCGTCCTCGGTAAATACGTGGCAACTGACTTGACTATCAAGATAAATGACTCCAAGTAGATCACGGATAAGTTGAGTGGTAGATTCATCAGTCAGCTTTCCGATTTCACGATGAATACGAGGACTGATAAGAGGAATGGCGATGACAGAACGAATATCGAATTTCACGATACTTGTTTCTTCCTTAAAACGTTCGTCCGCCATCGCATCGGGAATTATAACCGGTTTATGCTGAAGCAGGACTTCCTGAATGATCGAAGAACTGAATCGCTCATTCTTATCAAGTTCCTTTTGTGAAAAGTGCTTGACCACTTTGGTTTGTAAGCGGAATTTTTCATCGATTAAAACCAAGAAAGCTCTTTGCGCGCCGGCTACTTCAAGGGCTTTATCCACGAGATAATTCAGGAGTTCATCGAGATCTGGAATGGACATCATAGCTTTACTCGCCTCAATCAGAATTTGCAAATCTCGATCGATTCTGCTTCGTCCGATACCTCGGATATCATTATCCGTTAAATAACGGTCGATTTCTGTGACATCATGTTCGAGTAGGAGATTCTTAAAAATTTGTTGGGCTTGCAATAAAAAAGACTTGCTTTTTTCGGGATCGTGAAAGTGGATCGCTGCTCCATATTCTTTGAATGTGTTAGCAAGTTCGTAGGCGTTGTGTGTCTTTTGGAATAAAGCAATCGCTCGTTCAAAATGAATAACCATTTTTTCTAAATCACCCTTTATAGCAAAGTATTGTCCATTGAGCCGTTCAATAAAGCCTTCAAAACTTTTAGCGCTATGCTTTTGCACAGTAAGCTGTATTTTTTTCAGAACATGAGATGCATTGACGATATCCGCTTTTTTTAGCAACAACTGTATTTGAAGCCGATCCCGATCATACACCACATCTTTGTTAAGAATATTTTTAGATGTTTTTGTACTCAGAGTAAGGTATCTTTCCACTTTCTGAATATCCTCGAGCAGGAGATAATCTTCAGCGAGAGCACTATAAACCTGGGTCTGTAATAAACGATTATCAGTTTTTCTGGCAAGGATAAGGGCTGTTTTGTGACAATGAATCGCCTCATTAGTGCGTGACAACATTCTCATCAAATTTCCTAAATCAATATATCCTTTGACTCGTAATGGTATGTCCCCGATTTTCAGTTTCAGATCAAGACTGGCTCTAAGATATCGTTCCGCTTCGCTGAATTCGCCTCTCGCTTGTTTAATTCTGCCGAGATTATTGGTAGCAATAGCTTGACCTCGCCCCTCCCGAACTGATTGATAGATGGCAAGCCCCTGAAGTTGATTTTCCTGAGCTTTATCCGTATCACCAAGATTAAGATAGAAATTGGCCATATTGCAGAGATTTTTCGCTAGGCAGTCAAGATAGCCAATTTCGCGATTCAAACTCATACTTTTTTTGCAGAAGGTTACGGCAACATCGAATCGAGCCATGCTGGCAAAAGCAAGAGCAAGATTGTTTAAACAAGCAGCTTCTCCGAAACGATCGCCCACTTTGCGACGCAATTTCAGGCTCCGACTGAACCATTTAATCATCTGCGAGGGATTCCCAAGGCTATCATACATTTTTCCCAAGGCATTATACGCTTTCGAAAGAAGATTGTCATCCTGTAACTTTGTAAAAATGGTTATGGCTTCATGACATTGAGTGATAGCCAACTCAGTTTTCCCCTGATATTCAAGGACCAGGCTCTGAAGAAGTATTAATCTGCCAGGCAATGGACTGACGCCTGTTGGCGGCAAGGTCCGTCGAGCTAAAGTGATAAACCGAAGTGCTGTTCTGTAATCACCTTTTTGAAAATATATATTTGCAGCATAAAAGAAATGTATCGCCTTATCCTGATAGCATAAAACACATCTATTTGCTTTATTAATAGTCAGCAAAGCATCTTGCCAGCGTCCTAAAATGCTATATGTGTCACGCAACATACTGAGTGCTTCAAGTAAGTAGGTCTTCTTAAGTTGTGCTGAGCGAGAGCGGTTTAAGTAATCGAGAATTTCTTGTAGGTACTCGATCGCTTTTTCATTAGCATATGTTTCGAGCAGATATCGTGCATGCAGAAAGGCATAAATCATTCCCTTCTCATAATTCAAACCGTTCAGATAATGAAAAGCAATATCACCAGCAGCGATAGCATCATTCTGCTGAAGAAGTAAGTCCAACTGCTGTGCCAGATGAAGGTGCATTTTCGTGCGAAGGTTAATAGAAATATCATTATAGATAATCTGCTGATATGTCCCATGTGTGAAGGAATAGTAATCATCTTTGCTGAGAATGGGCTCAATTGTCCGATTTTGTATCAATTGACCGATTAATCGGGTCAATGTGCTCCTATCACATTCGGCAGCCGACTGAACCAGTTTCACATTAAATTCGCGACCATATGTTGCGCAATACTGCAAAAGTTTTAATTCCACATGATCCAGAGATTCAATCTTTGACAGCAAAATATCATGAATTGATTTTGGTCCAGGAATGGTCGCTGTCTTTTTTGCAGAAAATTGCCATTGAGTTCTTTCCCACACTAAGGCATGCCTGTTTACTAATAATTGCAGGTATTCATCTACATAGAGTGGATTCCCTTCCGTTTTGGCAAAAATGGCTTTATAGAGAAGATTATCCTCGATTTTTTCACCAACAATCGAACGAATTAGGTCCTTGGTTTCTAACTCGCTGAATCGTTCGAGCTTAATGTGTTCGATGGTTTGCTGATTGCTTAAGTGCTGGAGGAAGGCCTGTAAGGCTGTTCGTTCCAAACCGAGGTCTGAATTATAGCTTAGGATGAGCAACATATCTATTCGATTAAAACGAGATATCAGGAGTTCAATGAATTGGAGATCATCTGCTGAGGCATTATGAATATCATCAAAAATAACAACTGGTTGAAATTCTTGCGAAACTGCTTCGATAAAACGGAGTAATCCGTCCTGTAAGCGTATTTTCTCGGATTTGGGATCAAAAACATGCTTTTCAGTCCGCTGTTTCGCATGGACCAGTGGCTGTAGATGAGGGACCATAGTTTCGAGATAGGGAAAATAATCATCGAGCATGTCCTTATGACGTCCCGAAATGAAATGGACCAGATGTTCGAACAATTGAGTCAAGGGCGAATAGGTCTGTTTGGGACTCTGAGTAATTTGAGTCTGAAAAACGAGTCGATGCTTTAATTGGATGTAATGTTTGATCTCTTTTAAAAGTCTGCTTTTACCGATACCAGTTTCCCCAGCAATCAGGACTGAAGCCGATTTATGTTCAAGCAGCGCCTCAAATGCAGATTTCAATTGCTGAAACTCATTGCTTCGACCGATAAATTGACTTTGATAGAGTTCCTTTCGCAATGTTGGTACACTTGTTATCTCTCTAATTCTGGTCATCATATCCAAAAAAAACTCGCGCACTTCAACAGCTGATTGAATACGTTCATCTGGATTATGTTTGAGTAATTTCATGATAAGCCAGTTGATTTCATCGGGGATATCAGGATTTAATTCTTTTGGTTCGATCAAACGATCACAAATCTGTTGCTTGATCAAACCGCCCGAATTAGAGGACTGAAAAGGAAGAGAACGAGTTAATACTTTATACAGGACCACGCCTAAAGAATAGAGATCGCTGAGAAAATCAATCCGCTCATTTTTCAAGACTTCAGGTGCCATATACATCACTGTTCCACCGGGCATATCAGACGGTTTACCTACTGGACTGGTCGCCAAACCAAAATCAGTCAGCTTAACCAGATAGCGGTGTGAAGTGGGCTCACAATAGACCAGAATGTTGGTCGGTTTGATATCTCGATGCACCAAACCACGACTGTGGATGTAGTCCAGGGCGTCTGCTACCTGAATAACGAGTGGCATGAAATATTTTAGATTCTCAATATGTGGAAAAAGATCAAAACTCCAGCCCTCTATATACTCCATAGTAAAATATGGTATCTGTTGCTCATCGATCCCAAAATCAAAGACTTCAATCAAATGAGGATGATTCAATTTCGCAATTGTCATAAACTCATTTTTAAATCGCTGAAGGAAATTCTGACTCCGGAAAATACTGGGGAGAGTTTTCAGGGCGAGCTGGCGATCAGTCATCAGATCAGTCACACGATAGACTACACCCATGCCACCTTTGCCAATCTCTGCATTAACCTTGAATTTCTGATCAATAATGTTCTGGGACATCGCTTGATCTCACAATTCTTTTTCTGATGCCTGTTGTGGTCTATTCCTCCGAATATTTTAAGTGGTACCATTATAGTATCTTCGCCTTGAAAAGAAAACCAAAAAAGAAGATCATCGTATCAAAGGCCATTTGGAATACCTTCACTTGAAAGCATTATTGTGCAAGTTTTTCGGGTTTTCTTAAATCACGCTTGCGAATATTGTGATTGTGGTGACTGTGTGTCCCAGATTGCATGTAAGACTGTTAAAAAAAAAGCAGGAATGGTATATAGTGAAAGTATTGCCTTATTGGAATACTGTGAGCGAGTATTAGCTAAAGCTCAAAGAGGAACGATTATTGATGTTTTTTCTTATTAAAATCAGCTTGATGAGCAAGAGTGAAAGATTATGAAAAAAATGGCTATTGATACAATATCTGATCACAAACAAATGATAGCTGTTGTGATACCGGCTTATAATGAAGCCGATCATGTGGCGGGAGTAATTGCGGGGATACCCGATATTGTTGATCTGATCGTTTTAGTTGATGACGGCAGCACGGATGAAACAAGCAATATGGCATTGCATAGCGGTGATTCACGTCTGCAAGTGTTACGTCATGAGCAGAATTTGGGTGTGGGTGCAGCTATGATCAGTGGTTATAATCTAGCCCTGGAAAAGGGGGCTGAAATTATTGTCAAGATGGACGGTGACGGCCAGATGGATCCGGGGCAAGTAACTCGACTCATTACCCCAATCAGTGCCGGTTTGGCTGATTATACCAAAGGATTCCGTTTCCACGATCCTGAAAATGTTCGTCAAATGCCGTTTGTACGATTATTGGGAAATGTGATTCTTTCTTTTTTAACAAAAATCGTTTCGGGTTATTGGAATGTTTTTGACCCAACTTCTGGCTTTACAGCTATTCATCGCGTTGCTATGCGGCGTTTAAATATTGATCGACTCGATCCGGGTTATTTTTTTGAGACAGATATGCTCATACAGCTTTATAAAACCCGTGCAGTGGTTCAAGATGTTCACATTTCGACAAAGTATGGGCAGGAAGTGAGTCAATTGAAACCATTCAACATTTTAATGACTTTCCCTGGTAAATATATCAAAGCTTTTTGTTCACGGATTCTTATCAGTTACTTTATCACTGATTTTACAGCTGTTTCATTATTTTTAGTCCTCGGTATCCCACTTTTTTTATTCGGTTTCTTGTTTGGTTTATATCATTGGATCACTAACCTTTATGCTCATGTTGCCACGGCAACAGGTACGATCATGATTGCAGTTGTTTCACTCCTTTTTGGTTTTCAATTCCTTTTGCAGGCTGTTGTGCTTGATATTAACAATTTTCCACGCACGCCACTGCAAAAGCTAAATGTGGACTAGAATTGTTCATGTTTATTCTCCATTCCTATCATAATCGTGGTTCTCACGACCCGTGCAGTTTTAAAAATTGCTTGGACAAATCTTCATCAGCTGTCTATCGTGGTGGATTAAAACTAATTCTTCTCGTTTCATGTGCTTCATTCCTCTTTAATTTGCTTTATGATATTGCTGAATTTGCCTTCTCATTCAATTATGCACCCTTTGGTTTTGAGTATGAGTATGTATGTGGGGCGAGTGCATTACGCGGAAAGCTCAATTATATTAATCCCGAAAAGGTTGCTCAGATAGTTCAAGTGAGTCCTTCTTGTATCGAAAGCGCACCTCATTTTATCACTTTTAGAAGTCGATTGTACATTAGTGCCGGAAAAACATATTCTCTTCATCTTTCACCCCGATCTTCAACAAAAATGTATCTTGATGGACAGCCCCAGGAACTTTCGCCAAATAATGGTTTTTATGAGAATGTATATTTTGACGAAGGCTGGCATGATGTTATCATCCATTGCTTTTTGGAAAAACAGGAGTGGGGACAATCGAAAATCCGATTTGTCTTAATGGATGGGAGTGTCCCTGCGGTGCCCTTCTATGGATATGTTCTTCCGGGTTGTCGGCGTTCAGTACTTTTAGGGCGGACTGTTGATCTCATAGCCCGTTACCGCAATTTTGGTTATTTTCTAGGTTTTAGCGTTCTTTTGGTTTACCTGTTCATCGGGCTTCGTCATGTATCTTGGCGTGTCCCTATTAATCCAATTGCACATAAGCCCTCCGTCTTATTCACCTTGCTTGAGAGTCTTGGCTGTGGCTTGTCATTGCTTCTAATTCTCGTGTTTATCAATGGCTATTTTGCTCTGCAATTGGGTACTGTAACGTTATTAGTTTTAAGCATTTCACTGTTTTCGATTCAGTATGGATTTTCACTCAAACGTACCTCACACAAATGGACTATATCGGCAGAAGCGATTGTAATTGTCATTTTATCTACGGTCTGGTGTTTGCTGTATATATGGCAAAAATCTGGAAGTCTTTTTCCACTCAACCCAATCGGTAAGGGAGATGTTTTGGCTCACTTAAGCATGATCGACTATATCAGTGAAAGTGGTCATTTTATGCAGGGGGGATGGGGGCCGATCTATCCTCAAGCCCTACACGGACTGTTTGCCCTGGTCAGTGATATCTGCGGTTTAGCCTCCAGACAGATGATCACGCTTCTTTTGATGGCGTTCATGATTTTGTTACCCGTGATCCTGTACTATTTTTCTAAATTTTTTGTGCCGACACTCAGTATAGGCCCATTTTTTTTGGTATTGGTTATATCGAATGCAGAGTTTATACAGTATTCCCTGTTTGAATTGTACAGTTTCCCAGCTGTTTTCGCAGTCGAATTATTCGTATTGAGTTTGTTCTATCTCATCAATGAGCATTATCTGAGTTCGAGTCTGCTGTTCACGGCGGCATTATTATCGTATCCTTACTATGCATTTGTTTTCGGTCTCATTTCATTTCTGTTCTTGATAAGGAATTTATTGAAAAGTATGGTAAAACCATATCTAATGATCATATGGTCATGGTTATATTTCGTATTGCCTGGGCTGTATCTGTTTTTGTATTTGGTCACGTTTCTCAAAACGGGATATGCCCAACAAGAACAGGGGTTTGATCCAGCGATCAAATTGGTCCCATTCGATTTTTTGACTAATACGAATGCTCTATTGATCATTGTTGGGCTTTATTGCAGTGTCAGATACAAATTATCAAAGGCAATACATTTTTTAGCCCTTACTGTCATGCTTGGATTTCTCGGTTATTACTTGCCTTACCTTTTCTTTTCTGTACAGACGGCGTATTATTTCATGAAAAACGTGCATTATCTGATATTGTTTGGAATAGTATTTGAGCTCATCGCGGTGATGATGTTCATTGACAAAATTGATTGTCGTCGAAATATCCGGATTATCGTGGACATCCTGATACTTCTTTGTTCTTTGTGCTATTACTGGTTTGTCCAGTAAAGACTGAAACGAACCTGTAGTGCCGAAAACTGTAATCCAGAGTTATTTCATAAACAGCCACTGAGCAAGATGAGCAGCACCGTACAAGGGACTTCGCTCATCAAGTATCAGCATAAGAGGGATTTGTTTGACTAAGCCAGACATACGCCCTTTATGGAGATAAGACTGGATGAGGGGTGTTCTATTGAGCATTGGAGCAATCGTATTAGAAATACCACCAGCAAGATAGCATCCTGCAGTTGCCATAGTGGTCAAGACGAGATTACTGGCCTGAGTACCTAAGACTGAGGCGAATATTTTCACAACTTCAACGCAAATAGGGTATTCTTCCTTTAAGGCACATTCAGTTATTGATTTTCCCGGATCATTCTTAGCTAGTCTTTGTTTGAGTGCTCTCGGTTCAATTTCACGACCGGTATCTCGCAGGAAATTGTAAATGTTCAACAAACCTGGGCCAGAGAGGACCCGTTCATAGCTAACATGATCATATGAAGATCGCAGATAATTTAACAAATCGCCTTCAAGTTCATTATGAGGGGCAAAAGCAGCATGTCCTCCTTCAGAAGGTATAATAAAGGGTCCAGCGTCTGATTCGAGCCAAAAAGCCTGTCCCAATCCAGTTCCGGGAGCAAGCACTACTCTGGAATGTCCTCTGGGAATGGCTTTATGCAGAATGTCAAGCTGCTGCGTGGAAAGGTTTGGTAAACTGGCAGCAAGTGCATAGAGATCATTGACAAGTCGAACATTTGGTGTCTCTAAAATATCTGAAATTGCTTTTTCTTGAACGATCCAGGGCTGATTCGTGATCCGGGCCTGACCATCAAGAACTGGACCAGCAACTCCCAAGACGGCACCTGTTATTCGTTCTGAATGTGCTTTTCTGAATGTCCGAATAATGTTTTCCAGATGATCAAAATCATTACTATTATATTGCTCGATGATATCGAAGCAGATCGGACTAACTTGATGATGAAAGAGGGCCAAACGAACATTGGTGCCACCAATATCACCAGCAAACAGCATCAGGGTTGTTCCCCCATTCCTTTGATAGTGTGTCTAGTTTTTTCCTGTTGAGTTGTGTGTCCCAAATCGCCAGAATCCACTATATCATTGGAGAGGGACTTGGTGCAAGTTGAAAGATAATAATTGAAGAAAAACTCTGGGAGAAGGGAGTTTTGTTTGCATTAAAGAGAGTAAGTAGCTATAGTATCTTTCAAAAAGGAGTTGAGTATTATGGCTCAAGCAAATAAAGAGAGAAGAAAACAGATAATTGAACTAGTACAGAGCTACTCGCAACCGATCACTCTGAATGAATTTGTGCGGACCCATATCGAGTCACTGGGATTAAAGAATGATTATCGCAGCAGGAATATTTTGTCAGCATTTTTGTATAACATGGTCCGACGAGGTGAATTGGCTATGGTCCGGCGAAAAGGAACCCCCTTCATTTTCATACCGGGACGGGATGTTCAGTCTGCTGAGGACCTCATCTCAGACAACAAAGAGGGCTCAGGCCATCTATCGGGCACACTCAACGCGCGACAGCAATTAATTCTGGAATATTTAGCTCGTTTTAAAGCCCCGGTTCGCCTGTCACGTTTTGTCAAGGATCACCTGAAGGAATGGGGATATAGTGCTGATGCCCGAGGCAGAAACGCTGCAAATGTATATCTGTATGAAATGATTGATCGTGGTCTCATTAAGAAGACAAAACAGGGGCATAACACCTATATCATGAAATCAGAATATTCAGGAATTGGAGTGAAAGCAAAATCGAAGCAGCAACAGGAAGGTGAGAAAAACACGAAGAGTCAATCTCTAAAGCCATTAGTCCGAACTCAGAAAACACCGCAAATACGAGAGAAGAAGCATTTGCTGCCCCTCGAAGTGATTCTGGAAGCTAAAAGTTCTCTTGAACTTGAGGATTATGAACTTGATCAGACTCTGGACAAGATTGTTAAACGTAAAATTGAGATTCGCTTAGAACTTGCCAGATTGAGTTCAAAATTGCATACCATGTTTCAGGCATGATACGCCGTGAGTTGGACTTTGCAGCTTATAATAACAGGTCGCGAGTGGAAACGACACCACTGCCTTGACGAGAACCAATAACCTTATAGGCCCTGCTAGCCAGTTCAACAGCCTCTTCCATGGTTGCGCCTGCAGCCAAAGATATAGCAATAGTACTAACAATCGCATCCTCAACTCCGTTTATATCAAAGATTTCCGGAGTGATACTTTTTTTGAATAATGATTCAGATTCCTGGGAAAAGAGATAGATACCCTTATCATCCTGAACGATGAGCAGAGCTGAACATTTCATAAGGGTTATCATTTCGGAACCGATTTCCGAGACATTATAGATCGGTTTCTTGGTTTTGAAATTAACGAATTCCTGGGCGTTTTTGTAATTGGTCACTATCAGGGAAGCATGGTTGAACATGTCAAAATGGCCAGGTTTTGAGTGGATAACCGTAATAACATTCTGTTTCTGGGCTAATTGGAGAATAGTAGTAATCAGAGTCTGATCATTAAAGATACCTTTTTCATAATCTGCAAAAACGATGACGTCGATATCATTGATATATGAGGTGACATATTTAAGGATGGAAGCTTTTTCGTCTTTGGT
Organism: bacterium; assembly: GCA_016934675.1. Lineage (GTDB taxonomy): Bacteria > CSSED10-310 > JAFGSJ01 > JAFGSJ01 > JAFGSJ01 > JAFGSJ01. Next base: position 14,778 of record JAFGSJ010000109.1, read on the forward strand.
CAAAGGTTTATTGCTTTCATAATCGATTCGCATCAACTGTTGATTAAATTCTGTGGACATAATCCTGACTTTCAACGTGGTTGGTCGTTCAGAAGATGGAAATATTCCCCCTGTATCAATACCTGAATTAGCGATGGCTCGACGGAAAGACTGGGCAGCATCATCATAACCGACCAGACCGACCAGATAGACATCTCCGCCGAGGTGACGGGCGTTTCGGGCGATATGGGCAGCCCCTCCCAGAGAAAAAGTCTCCTCAACAACAGAAACAACATGGATGGGAGCTTCGCGTGAAAGATGTAGTCCGTCTCCCCAAACATATTTATCGGCCATTAAATCACCGATGATCAAAATCCTTACCTGGGCAAAATTCCCGATAACTTTTTCAATATCATCCATGAAGCCCCTCTTCGAGATGAATCGATAATAAGTTGGCCATGTATCAACAGCCAAGTTAGTGCTTGTTGCTAAGATGGAAAGTAATAACTATAGCGAAACAGTTTTTTGTCAACTAGACCTGTAATAAGGGGAGCCAGTTGGAGATGTTTAGTATTACATCTATTTACGGTACGCGTCCGGTAATAATATATTTGATTGTCGCGAGTATGATCAGAATATCCAGCCAGATACTCTGATTATAAATATAGGCTAGGTCATAACGGAGTTTGTTTTCTGGCCCAGTAAGATTACTACCATTGACCTGGGCTAAACCGGTCAAGCCCGGTTTGATTTTAAAACGGACCGCATAACCGGGAATTTCACTTTTATACTTATCGACAAAATAAGGGCGTTCGGGACGAGGACCGACCAGAGACATTTCACCTTTAAGAATGCACCAGAACTGGGGCAATTCATCAAGACGCCACCGTCGCAGGAAACGGCCGATTGTTGTTACGCGATCATCATCAGGACCGCTGAGAATAGGGCCCGTAGCATCTTCAGCTCCACATCTCATCGTCCTGAATTTAATGATTTTAAAAAGGGCTCCTCCTGAGCCCACCCGCTCCTGACGGAAAAAGACTGGTCCAGGTGAACCCAGTTTTATCAGAGGCGCAATGAACAGGAAAAGCAGCCCCGTCACAATGAGCCCCAAAAGGGCGCAGATCAGATCGAGTCCAGCTTTGCTTGCCCTGGTTAGTGTCCCAGTCGGTTCACGTAACACTTCCACCAACGGAATATCATGGATTTTCAAATGATGCATTTTCGCGATCATGATTTCATACATCGAGGGGATGATTGAAACGCGAGCATGAGTCTTTTCTGATTTGCTGATATCGATGAGTAAACGATCCTGCCAGGAAATATGAGGAGTGATGATAACTTCATTGATTGCGTAGCGTTCGATGATTTCCGGAATATCCTCGCTTGCACCTACAATTGGGTACCCTTCTATGGTCTCAGCCAACTCATTCTCCGAATCGGTTACGATCCCGATGATCTCGAGTCCTGTCATGGCCAGACGCTCAATTTCACGGATCAGCTCACTCGCTATGGCTGAAGTACCCACGATTAAAACGCGACGTTTGCTTCCCTTTATCTTGAAACAACGTGTCAAAAAAATCCGCCAGGACGATACCAGAACAATGTTAAATAACCAGAATAACGGGAAAATGGAACGAGGAAAAAGAAGGTCATTCACGAAATAATAACTCGCTATGAGAATGAGAACTTGTATGGTAATCGCACTCGAGGACAGCCTGATCATTTCACTCAAACGGATGTGCTTCAAACGATCATACAGACCAAAAGAGTACAAGAGAAATATCTGTAAACCCACCAGGAGAAGATAATGATGATTAAATTGAGTCAAAAACCTATGCAGCGGTAATATGTCATCAAAGATGAGCAATCGAGAGAAAGATCGGACCCAAAACGATAAAACATATGCTCCAGACAGCAAAACAATATCGCCCAAACCAATGATGATTATTTTCGCTGGCGAGAAGTTCTGGATACTACGAACCGACATGATCACCGTCTCATTATTGGATAGTTAACAGTTCGGGCTACCCTGGCTCAAGACAAGCAGACTTTCTTTTAAGCGTCTGTAACGAAGGGTCAGGACATGCCTCATCAATTGTTGTTATCATGATTGCAGCTTGATACAAACGGTCATCAAACAGATCAGAAAGATCAAAGCAAAAAAATCTAAAGCAGGCACGTTTCCGGAATTTCCATGGTTTGACAGCCAAGTGGCAATATTCTCGCTGATCTTCTGGGCGGTCTCGCTCGATAGTGAATCCATATCAAAAGGAGAGAAGACAATCTGACCTCCATTAAATATGTCTGAATCATTGTCAAAACCGATCAAAGAGGCGGTTGCCGGATAAGTTGACCAGGCACAAACGCGGTCTGCAAGTTGGTCGACTACCAGCGCATCTTCATCTCCATATCCGTCATAGGAACAGGACATCGTCGCAGGAAGGACAGACGGTGTTGTGTTGAGTGGGTGTTCAGTATTATAGACCGTGATATTCCCTGCCGAATCCGCTGTCCAATTCGTGCAATGAAGAACATTGGCGGCGAATGAGGCATAACCCGGTGAACGCAGAGCATCGTAACCGAGCTCACCCCCTTCTATCCAAAGCCGTCCGCCATCAGCCACATAACTTTCCAGGTTGTTCCGATATGATGATTGGGCCACTGGAGATTCATTATCACCACAACTCCAGACAATAAACTCGTATTGACTCCAGTCTGCTGGATCGGTGGCTGCCGCAGTTTGTTGATCAACAGAAAGGCCGAATTGGATGAGATAATCAGTAATCGTATCGGCGCTATCTGATCCATCATCGATAACCAGGACCGGTTTTTGTCCGATATGTATGTTCCAGGTTATCTGGGTTGTATAAGTACCCGCACTCAGTTCGATTGAACAGGTGAGAAGCTCACCCACAGGTGCCGTTGCCAGAATCATCACTTCAAAATGGTCCGGTAACGATTGGGCCGATTGTCCGGGAGCCAGATCGGGCCAGTTTGCATTACTATCAGTCACCTGGGCACATGTTGAATCTATTACAAGAATGCCGGTAATAGCAGTAGCTGTCTCATTTCCCGTATTCGTCAGAGTGAACAGAAGTCGAATTGTTTCCCCAGGATCGGCGACGCCATCGGCATTGCCGCTCGAATCATCGATAATGACACTGTCGAGAACAATTTCCGGATCATCACAATTGGCCAGAGCAGTGTCTGTAACCGTTTGTGGGACGCCCTCACAATCGCCATCGTTATATTCCGCCGTTATTGTATCGCCTTTATGGACCTGCAGGTAACCCGCACCTGACTGAATCTCTGATAATAAAACTACGCCCTGAAAGGTATCCGAGTCTGTTGAAACTTCAGTAAGTGTTACTGATTCACCCGCAGGCTGGCTATCTGAATATATCGTGATGAGTACGGTCTCGCTGAGAAGGGGCGTCGTATTCAAGTCCTGGTCTTCAACTGTGATCTGGACCGGTTCGTTATCACAAGTGTACTGAGCATGATCGAGAATAATGAGACCACAGCCGGGATCGTGATTGATCGTGTGGACGGCATCGAGATCAAAACCGGCATAGTCTATCAGAAAATCTCCCGTGGTCGTATCAACAAACATGAGATATCGAACTGAGTCCAGTCCTTGATCGTCAAGATCGAATGCTGTTGTCCCGATCCCGGAACCAATAAGGACCCACGGTCCTAAAAAACCTCCAATAGATCCATAAAGCTCGAAAGATTCGTCACCATCACCCATATCTGCTTCATAGACGATCAGATCATCGCCTGATCCATCCTGAATCACAAAATCCTCACCCATATCCAAGACCAATTCACACTCCCGTCCCAAAGAACCGGGAACACCATCCGGCGGACCGAGAGCCCGATGTGGCCAGAGTCCATGCCAGGTCGAAGCACTCGCCTCATATTCATCCGCAATGATATTCCAACACACATGCATGGCATAATAGTTATTATCGGGAACCAGTTGCATATTCTGCAGGGTAGTATGCTGAGAAAGGACTGTCAGAGAATTGATGGTTTGGGCCGCATAACCGTTGGCCCAGACGGTAATATCATATACTCCTGCCTGCAAGGGCCGATGATAATCACCCGCATTGGGATCGGTATAAACCATGATCGGATGTTGATGCACAAGCACCGTTGCTTCGAGGGGCTCCCCAGTCAACTGATCGGTGACTATACCCGATAGACCATATCCTGCCTGTTTAATGATATAAAGCATGGCATCACGGTTGTCGTCCCAGTCCTCATCAACATCGCTCGCAGTATAACCGGGTGTCTCTATGGTTATATCGAAACTGCCTCGACAACCATAACTCCAGTCGTTTGTATCGCCATTGGTCTGATACCAGTCATATCCTTCGGTGTTAGTGTAACCATTCCAAGTCCGATACTGCTCGCCTAATGCGTGTAAATAGGTCTTGTCAAAAGCATTATATCCCGTGAAATTCCAGCAGTAGTTAAAATAGGTCGTCACACCATGAAAGGTTAGGGACATCGAAAAATTCCGCATGAGCGAATACTCCCGGAAACGCTGCAACTCGATTTCAGAAAAAGGCCCAGAGCCACCATAATTCCACATGTAACCGTGATTCCGATTCATGTCGACACCATTGATATTTTCTCGTGTGCCATGTTCATGACCGTCCGGATTGACGGAGGGCTGTATCCAAATCTCGCGATTATTGACCAGATTGGTTATTTCCAAATCACTGCCGTAATTATCAGTTAAGTGCTGAATCATTAACATCATCAATTCCATTGAAATATACTCATCACCATGAATATTACCAATGAGCCGGACCTCGGCTTCATTGGTCTCGTCCAGCAAAGGATTATCAGTTATCTCCATGACATAGATCGACCTTCCTTCTGTCGATTGTCCGATATTGTGCAATCGGCAGATTTCGGGATGAGCACTGGCGATGGCTTGCATCTGTGTGACCGCAGAAGCATATGAGGTCCAGCGTGACCCCATGGCCTTTCTTCTTTGGATTGCCCTGGTCCGGACATCATCATAAAGAATATCGAGCCGATATCCGAGGGCCTTGATTTTTTCAAGTTGGTCCTGATTAACCAGAGCTTGGACCCAATTAACGCGAGCATCCTCGATAGTGAGATGCAGCGGTCTTAGTTCTTGATAAGCTTGTTCTTTATCTTGGAAAAAAATACGCACGACTTTCGCGGGTTCAGTTGAAGCAGAAGTTAGAGTCAAACCAATCAGGAATAGGAGTATTACTGTGAGACAAATTTTTTTAAACATGGAGAGTCTCCCCCTTTACTTCGCCGTAATAGGTCTACGGGGTTCTGTATTTCGTTCGCTTGTATGATCTGATCACTGAAACGCGAGAGTATTACCTCAATCCCGGATCAGATTAACCTTTCAATCCTTCATTGTATAGCATATCTTTATCTCAGGATCAATCTCCTGATCTGATCGGGGACAGTCCAGCGTTTTTCCGTGAGAGGAACAGACGCTCTTGCAGGGAAAAGTTTTTTTCGCTATGCTCTGGTTTATGAGTGCTACTGGTCCAGCCTGTATATACAATGAATAATTGCCCTGAAAATGAAAAAGCCAGAGGTCTATGTGATCATATGATCCGGATATCGGTTGTCATTCCTAGTCGTAAGAGAACTGCCCTGCTCGAACGGGTCTGGTTTTCACTCATCAAGCAGGATGGTATAAGCGCTGGGGAATATGATATCATTATCATTGCTGATGGTCTCGATGAACCGGAGCTACTCCCCTTTCGTGCACCACAATCTGTATCCAACTGGAAATACGAACGTATTCCCCACGCCGGCCCAGCCCGGGCCCGCAATATTGGGGCCTTTCAAAGTCGTGGTCAAATACTCCTCTTTCTGGGAGATGACACGATCGCTGCTCCCAACCTTCTCGCAGAACATCTGAAATTCCACGCCCAAAATCCCGCTGCTCTCTGTGTCGGTCGGATCGATATGCCTGATCAATATGATCTGTCCAATCTCGATATTTTTCTCCAGCACGGGGCCCAGTTTTCTTTTCCCGACCGAGGCAAGCAACTTGATTTCTGGCAGTGCTATTCAGCCAATCTCTCACTCCCACGATCATTGTTTCAGTCCCTATCGGGATTCAATGAGCGATTCAGCGAACCTGCCTGGGAAGACATCGAATTCGGTTATCGCGCCTCCCGACAGTATGGCATATATTATTGTCCTGATGCCTGTGTTATTCATGACCATCCCAGCGACTATAATCATTTTGTCGAACGACAAAAAATATTGGGGAAAAGTGTCTGTCTCCTGTTGGAACTGCATCCGGAACTGGACAGTTATTTTAAAATACGAGAATATCCGATGAGGCGTTGGTTGAAAGGCATATTATCCATGGGAGCTGTGGTATGGTTAGGGCAGCGATTGTATCCGATGATGACAAAACTTGCATATTGCGGTCTGGTTAACTATTATTTTCGGTTGATACGCTATCAGTTTTTTTATCGAGGTTACCGATCATGTCAGGAAAAGAAGGAGCGTTAAAGAGATGGCAAAAATAGTGATAACTGGGGGAGCCGGTTTTATAGGCTGTCATGTAGCCCGACATCATTTAGAGTGTGGGGATCAGGTTTGTATTATCGACAATCTGAGTCGGCGTGGAACAGACCTTAATTTACATTGGTTACAGGGCTTAAAGGGACGATTATCATATTTTCATGGTGACATTCGGGTGGATCGTGACATCCTGCAACGAGAGTGCCGATTGGCAGATCGTATTTATCATCTGGCAGCTCAGGTCGCGGTGACAACTTCTGTGACCGATCCTCGACCTGATTTCGAGATAAATGCACAGGGTACATTCAATGTTCTGGAAGCAGCCCGGTTATCAGACCGAGACCCTATACTTTTATATGCCTCAACCAATAAAGTTTATGGTGGTCTTGAAGACCTGGAGGTGACTTTATCACAGAACAGGTATCGTTTAGCTGCCTTACCGGATGGAGTACCACTGACGCGCGGGCTCGATTTTCATTCCCCCTATGGTTGTTCCAAGGGGTGTGGAGATCAGTATTGTCGTGATTACGCACGTATCTATGGCTTGAAGACCATAGTTTTCCGCCAATCATGCATATATGGGACCCGGCAGTTCGGCGTCGAGGACCAGGGCTGGATTGCCCATTTTATCATTTCGACCCACTTCGATAAACCACTGACGATTTATGGCGATGGCATGCAAGTTCGTGATGTTCTTTGGATTGATGATTTATTGGAATGCTATCTGGCTGCGGCGGACCATAGCGAGCAGAGTGCCGGAAAAATATATAATATCGGCGGTGGTCCGTTCTATACTCTGTCCCTTCTTGAATTAATCGAACTGCTCAAGGAGATCATGACGAACAAAATACGATTGTCTTTTGCGGATTGGCGACCCGGCGATCAAAAAGTATATGTCTCCCAGATATCACAAGCTGAGACTGATTTCGGCTGGAAACCGCGGACCTCACCTCGGCAAGGGATAGAACAGCTCGTCAACTGGGTCAGAACACATCATCAGGAACTGCAAAGTTTCGCTACGATCTGACGCCTGATCTCATCAGGACCGGCAAGGACCAAGGATGAGCCGTCTTGCGGTCATCGATTTGCTTTTCCAGTGGCCTCCGGACGGAGGTGCCCGGGTTGACCTTGTCCATATTTTAGGTCAATTGACAAAATATCATCAGGTGGTGCTGTTTTATCCTGTATGGGATTGGCAGATTTGCCGTGGTCACGTTTCAGATCAGCACTTTCCGTTTCAGCTCAAGCCGATTCGCATATCCGGGTATCAATATCAGCGTTGGTCGTTGTCGAAGTTGCTTTTCAAAGAGGTGCGGGCATACGAGCCTGATCTGTTATTAGTTGCTGATGGCTGGGCCATGAAATCGGTAATACTCAGAGAATGTGCTGATATTCCATATTTTGTCCGTTTTTATGCGTATGAATTGACCTGTTTACGAGAATACGGAATTGCATATCGTCGTGGTGCAGTCTGTCGCATAAATACACTCAGTGGTAGCTATGGCGATCTGGTCAAGTGCCAGATGTGTGGACTTGGTCATGCGTTACGAAACCGTTCTCAATTATATATCCATGATTTGATCTCGAGTGGGGCCCTCTTTCCATGGTACGGTAGGGAGAATCGCGAATTATTGGCCCGTGCGCAGGGTTTATTTGTTTCAAATGCATTCATGGCTGCGCGTTTGGAAGATATCAATCCCACAGTCCATATTATATCAGGTGGTGTTGACAGCGTTGCATTTTGTCCTGCTCAGGACTATGAGGACACGCCCGAAGGGCCTGTTTTTTTCGCAGCGGGGCGGATGGATGATCCTTTGAAGGGCCTGGCAATAATCCGTCAGGCTGGTTCGGTTCTGTCCGCTCAAGGGTGTCGTTTTATCATTGCCTATACAGGTACTCGGTGTTATTCTGAACCGTTCATGAGGAAACTCGGTTGGATCGAACATGGAACCATGGTCCAGCATTATCGGAAAGCCAGGGCGGTAGTCATACCAGCCCAATGGGCCGAACCATTCGGTTTGACAGTTCTGGAAAGCATGAGCTGTGGTGTACCGGTCATTGCATCGAGGATTGGTTCTTTATCAGATTTAATTGAAGATGGTGTCGATGGTTTTTTGGTTGAGCCAGGGGATGTTCGGGCCTGGTCCGAAGCGATGCGATGGATCATCGATCACCCTGAATTAAGTCGCGAGATGGGGAAAAGGGGTCGAGAAAAGGTCAGGGCGACCTATCAATGGTCACAATCTGCTGAGATAATGATGCGAGCGATGGGTTTGGTTTAAAAACGCTGTTGAATAACGGTGTTTATTGGGTGTTATCCGGGTTCTTTTGTTCCTTCTGATGGTTAGCGGAATTTTGAATAAGGCTATTCTGATAAATAATCCCGCCTGAAACAACGAATTTCAAGCCATCTTCCACAGGAATTTCCAGGGGAATGACCTCATTTTTGGGGACGATGATCAACATACCTGAGGTGGGGTTTGGTGTCGTCGGTATGAAGATATTGAAGCATTCCTGATTAAGATATTGCCCGAACAAGGGTTGAGTTTGAGCGGTGACAAAACCTATAGAATACAAACCCTTTCGGGGATATTCAACCAAAACCATATGACGGAAGGCTTCTTTCTCGGTAAAAGCGAAGGCTTCAAGGAACTGCTTCGCGGCCAGATAGACATTACTTACGATTGGAATACGTGCCAGTATTTTTTCCCCAGCGGCCACAATTTTTCTACCGATATAGTTGGTGGCAATCATGCCCGTTATGGTGATAAAAATGATAATAATCAGAATGCCTAGAGCACTGAAGAAATAGAGTGGAAGTTCATGAAAACCTAGAACATTGATTAAAGGTGTCAGATATTTTTGAAAGAAGCGTCCGATCCCGTTGAAGAAAAAAGTAAACAAAAAGAAGGTCAGAAAAACAGGTAAAAGAACCAGAATACCGGCCAGAAAAAAATGTCTCATTTTTGTTTTGACATTCATCGAGATGCGCTTCCGAGAGAAGTTAGCAAATAACTTTTACTTATTCTACGAAAAAAGTGCAGATCCGTTTCTTTCACGGACCTGCACTTCGTTTGATCACGTTAATGCAGTAACGGGTGGCAAGGGTTGTAATGCTGTGTAAGCACAGCAAGCCCATTAGCCTTTTTTCAATAATTCGACCCGATCAGTTCTTTCCCAGGTAAATTCCGGTTCATTACGTCCGAAATGACCGTATGCTGCGGTTTTACGAAAAATCGGTCGTCTCAGATTAAGCTCCTTGATAATATCGAGTGGTCGTAAGGGAAAGTGTTTTTTGACCAGTTCGACAATTTCCTGATTGGGAACAGTGGAGGTACCAAATGTATCGACCATAACTGAGACCGGGTCAGCGACACCGATCGCATAAGCGATCTGGATTTCGAGTTTTTTTGCGAGTCCGGCAGCTACGAGATTTTTGGCGATATAGCGTGAGACATACGAACCGGAGCGGTCGACTTTTGTCGGATCTTTGCCCGAAAAGCAGCCGCCACCATGGGAGCCGACGCCACCATAGGTATCGACGATGATTTTACGACCGGTCAAACCGGTATCACCCTGGGGCCCGCCCACGACAAAACGCCCGGTCGCATTGATATGGTATTTCGTCGTGTCCGAGAGTAAATGCTTGGGAATGACAGGTTTGATCACGTGTTCGAGAATGTCTTCACGCAACGAGCGCATGTCGATATCGGGGCTATGCTGGGCAGCGATAACCACGGCACTGACACCCAACGGGGTCCCATTTTCGTATTCGACGCTGACCTGTGATTTGCCGTCGGGTCTCAGATAATCGAGGATACTTTCTTTTCTGACCTTAGCCAATTGCATGGTAAGTTTATGAGCCAGCATGATCGGTAAAGGCATAAACTCTTCCGTTTCGTCCGTGGCATAGCCGAACATCATGCCTTGGTCACCAGCGCCGCCTGGGTCGACACCCATGGCTATATCTGGTGATTGCTCGTCAATTGAGGAAATAACGGCGCAGGTCTTATAATCAAGTCCGAATTTTGCCTGCGTATAACCAATCGATTTGATGGTTTCTCGCACAATCGTGGGGACATCAACATAAGTTTTGGTGCTGATTTCACCAGCGACAAACGCAAGTCCCGTGGTGAGTAATGTTTCACAGGCGACCCGACCCGTAGGGTCCTCTTTCATGACCGTATCCAGAACAGCGTCCGAGATTTGGTCTGCGATCTTATCGGGATGGCCTTCCGTCACAGATTCCGAAGTAAAAAAGTAGCGATTTTTAACCATATTTAGCCTCCTTGAATGTTCAAGCTTCTAAAGGAGACTAGTATTAAGAGCATTTCAGCACAAAGTCAACACTTCCAGTTTGAGAAAATCATCGTGCGTCAGCAAGGTACCACTGCCTCATCGAGAGTGGATGGAGCTGGTTTGAAAATTGCGAGTGAGAACAAAATAACTCTGATCTGTTAATCCACTTATCCTGTCTCGTTTGGGTAATTGACCCGGGATTTTATTTTTACTCGGGTTCCAACAAGCCGACGCTGCCATCGGCCCGACGATAAACCACATTGATCTCGTTTGATTGGGCATTCCTGAACATGAGAATTTCATCTTCACGATATTCTAACTGGAGTGCAGCCTCATCGATCGACATCGGTTTGGCGATAAAAGCATCAATTTTCACGATGTGCCTTTTGGCATTCTCATCTGCTTCCTCCGGATTCCAGGTTTTGGGATTATCCGGATTTCGGGAATGACCACTTCGCTTGTGATCTATTTTTTTTGTTTTCAACTTTTTCGCCTGCCTTTCAAGTTTTTCAATGGCCCCATCGATGGAAGAATACATATCGGCGGTTTCTTCGGTTGAAGAGAGTGAAAACCCGTTCCCGGAAAGCGAGATTTCAGCGATCTGCCTGTATTTTTCCACGGACAGGATAACATGGGCCTCAGTAATATTTCTCTTAAATTTAGAGATTTTTTTCACTTTACTATCGATATAATCCCGTAATGGTTGTGTGATTTCCATTCTTCTGCTCGTGATTGTGATTTTCATCAGGTTGTTACCTCCGTTGAAATATGAAAGTGGAAGAATTGCATATGGCCAGAATCGGGTCCCCACTGATCAAGTGCACTATTTCTTTCTTTTTCGCTTACTCGAAGGGGGAAGGTGTAGTTCTTCCCTATATTTGGCCACAGTTCTTCGGGCAATCCTGATTCCCTGTTGATACAAAATATCCGCGATTTTTTTATCACTGAGTGGTAGGTTCGTTTTTTCTCCTTGGATTAGATTTTTAATGAGTTCCTTAATTCTGAGAGACGAGACATCTTCACCATAGGTCGAGCTCAATCCGCTGTGAAAGAAGTATTTCAGTTCGAAGACGCCGCGTGGTGTGTTCATGTATTTATTGGTCGAAACGCGGCTAACGGTAGATTCATGCATAGCGATATCATCAGCGACATCCCTGAGGACCAGAGGTTTCAAATAACCAATCCCCTTTTCAAAAAACTCTTTCTGAAAGTTGAGAATACTACGACTCACCTTGTAGAGTGTTTGTTGTCTCTGTTCGATACTTCGAATGAGCCATTTGGCTGAATTCAATTTTTTCTCGATATAGTCCCTGGTATCAACGTTATTGGATTGCTTATTCTTAAGAATCGAGAGGTAAAGGTTCGAGATACGTAAGCGGGGAATCCCGTCGTCATTGAGCAAGACTACAAATTCATCATCCATTTTTGTAATAATGACATCGGGGATAATGTAACGGGTTTGTTCATCGGAATATTTCCGGCCCGGTTTGGGTTCCAAACCAAGAATAACTTCCATGGCATGATCGATCTGTTCAGAGCTGATATCGAGTTTCTGACGGATTTTATCAAAATCATTCTGTTCAACATCATTGAGGCATTCTTCGATGATACACCGCGCTATCGTTTCTTCGGGGAAGAGTTGGTCGATTTGGATCAGCATGCACTCTTTCAAGTCACGAGCAGCAATACCGGTTGGTTCGAAGGTCTGAATGGTCTTTAACGTGTCCCGAACCAGATCGGGGTCGACACTGAGCGAAGTCGCAATTTCCTCAATCGTCGTTATTAAGTAGCCATTTTCGTCGACATTGCCGATGATTTGAAGTCCAATTTTCATTGAGAGCGTATCGAGTTTTGAAAGCAGCAATTGCTCATACAAAATTTCAAATAGACTCTTGGTATCACGAGTTAGATTTTCGAAAAGCACTGCATCCTTTTGTTCCCGAGGCATATAGCCATAATCATATTCTTCCCTGAGATACTCGTCTATTTCTTCCCATCGAGCCTGATCATCATTTTTAATTTCAGGCAACTGATCAGGAAACACTTCCTTGATTTGCTCGGGGGTGTTCGCTTGCTGTTCGGAATCACTAGGGGCTGTATTCCTCTCTTCGATGAAATCATGAGGTTGTTCTTCAGGTGTACCATCAGGCATAACCTCGAGCACAGGATTTTCAAGCAGGTTTTGTTCGAGGACTTCCTGGAGTTCAAGTCGGGTCAATTGCAGGAGTCTGATTGCCAATTGCAGATTAGGAGTCATAACCAGCTTCTGTTGCAGCTTCATCTGCAATTTCATTTCAATGTTCATGTCAGTCCAATCCCAGGTTCATTGCGTATCTCCTGATTGTTACCATGCTCTTCTTATCCTATACCAGGAAAACATGAAAATTTCAACGGGAAATTAATCTCCCAACTTGAAATGTTCACCGAGATAGAATTTCCTGACCTGTTCATCTTCAGAAATTTCGCGAGGGGTCCCGGTTTTGAGAATGCGACCCGTACTGATAATGTAAGCCCGGTCGGTAATTTCAAGTGTTTCGCGCACGTTATGATCAGTAATGAGGATACCGATGTTGCGCATCCGAAGCTGAGAAATGATGTTCTGAATATCAATTACTGCCAGAGGATCAATGCCGGCAAATGGTTCATCAAGCAAGATAAATGAAGGCGAACTGGCAAGCGAACGAGCTATTTCAACGCGCCGCCGTTCACCACCCGAGAGAGTGTAGGCCTTACTTTTGGCTAAATGACTAACTCCAAATTCATGCAACAGAGAGTTCAATCTGTCTTCCCTTTGGGCTTTGGTCAGGGGAATAGTCTCGAGAATGGCCATCACATTCTCCTCGACCGTCAATTTTCGAAAGATCGAAGCCTCCTGGGTCAGATAGCCGATCCCCTTTCTGGCCCTAATATACATGGGCATTTCGGTAATATCTTCGTTATTGAGTAAAACATGACCGTGATCGGCCCTGATCAAGCCAATAACCATATAAAAAGTCGTTGTTTTCCCGGCCCCGTTCGGGCCAAGCAAGCCAATGACTTCACCGGACTTCATGGTCAGGCTGATCCGATCGACGACCGTTCGACCGGCATATGTTTTGGAAAGATCATGAACGGACAGAATTGACTCGGTCAGGACATGCTCCATTCGAAGTTGTCCGGGTTTGTCATTCGTGCATTTTTCCGCTGTCATTTCCGCCTCTTCACCTGAACATTGCGTGGACAATCATCTCTTTTCCATTAGAACATCTGTATCTGGATTTCATCTCCCGAGCCGGTTTCAGAGAGTCTACTATTGTGTTAAAATTCGACTTCTCGGCACCTGCTGACCGGTACTGGGTGTTGGTCCGGGCTGAGTAAAAGCTTTGTCATTATTTATTGGTTTTTCTTCAGTCTGATCTACCTTGCCTCGAGTGTCGCCCTGGATATAATGAATACTGGTCGCATCACGACCTTCTATGATATAACGCCGCTCACTCAAGAAAAAATCAGCTCGGGTACAGGTGATATCATTGCTGGAATCAATGATACGGACACGGCTGCCCTCCACCCAGAGCAAATCGATCCCCCCCCGATAACCAGCTCGATCACCGAGAATCCGTCGGTCACCATCTGGTTCTTTCATGAGAATCTCAATATGACCAACCGCAGTCAGTTCTTGAAAACCTTGAGAATCATCCGCAAAAACAACCCGGACATTATCAGACTTCATGGTACTAACCAGTCCATTCGGACCAGTCCTTCGGATGAGTACCTCCCCATCAAAGATCGCTTCAGCCTCCTTATTCAGAAACCAGAGTGTCTCAGAATGAATATCCACCGGATGCTGACTGAATAGACCATCAGTGAGCATTTTGCCTTTATCAGCACTTTGAGTCTGTCCTGGATCGAACTCACCCTCAAGATGTGTCGATACACCATTGAAAGCATAGACCTTTTCCTGTTCGGTGAAAATATGAATGACAGGCGCTTCAATCCTCGATTGATCACGCCAGAGTTTGCAGTTTCCCGTCGCTATTGCCAGCCGGTCCTGACCAGAAAAAGTCAGGCGATCACAATGCATGTTCTGTTCCGGATCGGAGACCTGAACATGACCCATCGCATCAAAATCCCTGATCTGACGAGATGCATTCAAAGCAAACGATATTTTGTCTGTGGCCAGAGTGTTTTCCAATTGACGAATAATGACTTTACCTTCAAGAAGACCCAAGCCTTGTGATTGATCGAAAAAACCGTTGCGGGCCTTGAATTCGACCGGACCTTCAGTCAAGCCAACCAGAAGTGAACTTCCAGCCCTGGCCGGTCCCTTCTTCTTTTCCCCTGTATGGATCACGTTTGATTGAAATGAACCATGAACGTTGCCCCGAATCGTTAATAATTGCATATCGGGCTGCATAACCATCACATCACCCCGCAAAAAATCAGTACTTGATTCGACTCGAGGTTCACCGGTGGCAATCAGTCTGTCCGAAAGAATCGAGTAACTCACCCTGTCAGCGGTCAAGCTTCGCCCAATCTCTTCCACGTGGACATTACCCTGAGCATACATAGCCACAATGGCACGCTCAGCCTGATCGTAAAACAACTCCGTTTCCTCAGCCCTTAACAAGCGATCACCCCGATGGACCTCGACCTCGCCCCGAGCCCGAATCAATCGTGTCAAACGATAGATGATCAATTCTGCGGCTTGGATATGGACCCGCTCTCCTGACTTTTCCAGAGATTCCCCTGAACCATCTGCAACCTCGGGAGACAGTTCCGCCCTGACCCGGCCAAGACATTCGATCCGATTGACCGCTGGATCAAGATATCCATGCAATTCATCCGATTCGATCGTACTTTCTTCTGACCTGACCCTTACTTCCTCATAATAATGGATAGCCTGTTGATCATGGAAGTATTCAGCCCGTGCTGAACGAATTTCAAGCGGTACTGCTCGACCCGAAGCTTCATCGTGATAGTAAAATTCCGTTCGAACAGCACTTTCCAAAAAAAGAGCCGAATTATTTCGCTGCATCTCCAGACCGGTTCCAGAGACCGTTGATTCGCCCTGAATCAGCGTCACAGAAGAATCCGTACTGAGCAGTCCCGATTCATGATCATATTTTAGGTCATTTGACCGAAAATGCAGGGGGGCGATGGTTGGGTCAGCGGGAGTTATGGTTATGGCGACGTTACCAGTCACGGTGATATTGTTGCGGTTTTGTTCGAAAATACCCTCATCTGCTTGGGCCTGGACAGTGGAGCCGTCATCCTGCCAGAAGGTTGCCTGTTCGATTTGTTCGAGGAGATAGATGTTTTCCTTGAGGAAGCCTTTAATTTTATGTGCTTTGATAAAGAAGCAGTTTTTACCATTCTTTTGAAAGGTCCGTTCGAAGGATTCGATTTTCCAGTCGGGATTATCCTTATCGAGCTGTAAAGTATCTGCCTCTGGGTTCATTGGCCGGAGGGTAGATTTGAAGAAATAGATGCCGAAAATGACCAACAAAGCGATCATGCAGATGATCAGGATTTTTTTCACATGGCTTCGAGTTATCATGGAAAATCCTTCGTGCAGAGTTGAGATAGCACACGGAAAAAACAGCGCCTCATGCGAGCGTATTGCTGCGTCAAGGGCACTATAGCATAATCAGTTTGAAAAAAAAATCAGCAGGAATGTAATCGGTTGGATGAACATTCATGTGAGATAAAGCGAAAGAGGGGCCCGAAGTAATGGTCCATTTCGTCGGTGATGGGGTCGCCATTCAGAACTTGGGAAAAACATTCAAAAAATTCTGAAAGAAAAACGAGGGGCAGTCCCGAGATATCCCAAATGGATTCTGCGCTTTTGCTACTGATTTTATAGCCATCAAGAAAAAGCATGAGTGGTTCGGTAAAGACGTCGGCGATGGCTTTCTGAGGTGCTTTTTTATGTAATTGAAATGTTGTGGTGCAATAGGGGCGAAGTGTAGCGATCAGATCGTCCACGAGTTTGGGTAAAATATGGGGGTATTGTTCGTAGCCGTATTCCTGGGCGAATTTCATGGTCAATAATTTGACGAAGAGGTCAGAATTGATGATAGGGATGGACTTGGTGATGAAATAGAGGAGATGCTCGATCATGAGTGGCGAGAAGCGATGCTGGGGCAAATCCCATTTTTTAATGAGAATAGCCTCCAATATTTCTCTCAACTCATGGCTGTGCCGGTCACCGATCAACTCTTTGATTTTTTTTCTATGTTCAGTGATCATAGGTCTCTGCGCTGTGTGATAGGTTTGACGACCTTATCCGGAGAAGCCAACGCTGAAAGAAAAGGGGTGAGGAGTTATTCCTCCTCACCCTCATCGGTTTTCGGGGCATCTTTTTTTGCTTTAATCGAGCCTTTGATTTTTGAAATCATCGAGTCGACATCATCGAGTTTTGAGACAGCGTTTTTTGAATCCTTGACTTTTTTCCCGGGGACAGGGTCGGTTTCAGGTTCTTCCGAGGATTGTGTAACATCGGGGTCAGTAAGAGGTTCCTGGGATTCAGATACAGGTTGTTGTTCGGGTTCGGGTTCAGGTGTTTGCGAAGCCGGTGAGTCATCCTTGGCTTCGTCAGCTTGAGCATCAAGGGATTCTGCAGTGTGCTGTTCGGCAGTATCTGTATCGGTCTGGGCAGGTAATTCATCCGAAACAGCTTTAATGGGTTTGGATGCTGTTTTCCGTTTTTTCGGTTCAGTTTTCGGCTCCTCGGACGAAGGATCGCTATCAGAAGTGGTTGCATCGAGGCTTTTTCTCTTGAGCAGATCGCCCATTTTGGCCAATTCCTGATGTTCAGATTGTTTTTGTATGTAATCGTTCACATCGGATTGATCGAGTGATTCGAGATAGGCTTTGATACTCAGACCGATTTTCCGTTCATCCGGATCGATCTTGATCACTTTCATAGTATATTCTTCATCGATTTTGACGACATCTTCCGGATTATTGACATGTTTTTTATCAAGTTCCGAGACATGGACCAGGCCTTCGATACCGTCTTCGAGTTCCACGAAAGCGCCGAATTCGGAAATGCGGACGACTTTACCTCTAATAACAGAGCCCGCTGGGTATTTGTCCTGAATAAGGTCCCAGGGGTCGGGCAGGAGCTGTTTAATACCGAGTGACAGGCGTTCATTTTTGGCATCGATATCGAGAATAACTGCTTTTACCCGTTCACCTTTTTTCACGATTTCGGATGGATGGTTAATTCTCTTGGTCCAGGACATGTCCGAGATATGGACCAGGCCATCGATACCTTCATCAAGTTCAATAAAAGCGCCAAAATTTGTTAAGTTGCGGACCCTCCCGGTTACTTCCGAGCCGACAGTATATTTGTCCTCGATGATTTTCCAGGGATTGGGTTCAACTTGTTTCATTCCGAGCGAGATTCTCTTGTTTTCTTTGTCGAGATTCAGCACGATGGCTTCGACCATATCACCGATAGCCACCAGTTTACTGTGATTTCTGATTCGGCGTGACCAGGACATCTCCGAGACATGAACCAGACCTTCGACACCTTCCTCCAGTTCGACGAATGCCCCGTAATCAGTGATACTGATAACTTTGCCCTTGACTTTGGCCCCGACTGGATATTTGGTTTCCACGCTTTCCCAGGGATCGGGAGTTTTTTGTTTATATCCGAGGGAAACACGTTCTTTTTCCCGGTCGAATTTCAGGACCATAACTTCGATTTTATCACCAATAATAAACATTTCCGAAGGGTGGTTCACCCTGCCCCAGGACATATCGGTTATGTGCAGCAAACCGTCAATGCCGCCCAGATCGATGAAAGCACCGTATTCAGTGATATTTTTAACGATACCCGAAACCAGGGCACCTTCTTCCAGAATACTCAGGGTTTTTTCCTTCTGTTCCTTGCGCTTGTTTTCAAGAATGGCCCGGCGTGACAGAACAATATTACCCCTGCGTTTGTTGAGTTTGATAACCTTCATTTCCAGGGTCTGTCCGATCAGACTTTGGGGATCGCGAACCGGACGCAGGTCAATCTGAGAACCCGGCAGGAATGCCTTGACCCCGATATCAACATTCAAACCGCCCTTGATGCGTTCGATCACTTTCCCTTTGAGTATTTCTTCATTATCATAGGCGTTTTGAATCTGGTCCCAGATTTTAATTTTATCGGCCTTTTCCTTGGAAAGTACGACCAAGCCATTGCTGTCCTCGGTCTTTTCCAGATAGACATCAATCTCGTCACCGATTTTCAGGTTTTCTTCTTCGAGATAGGACTGAAATTCGACCAGAGGGATGACACCCTCCGATTTATAACCGACATCGATCAGAATCTCATTTTCGGTTATTTGCAGGATTTTGCCTCGAACGACTTCACCTTCGACGATATTCCTGAAGGATTCATCGTACAAGTCTTCGAGACTCTCTTCATACTCTTGAGAACCATCCATGTCCTCGGTCGTCTGTTCCTCTTCATTCTGAGAAGTCTCAGTCTTCGAGACGGCCTTTTCTGTTTCTTTTTGTTTCTTACTTTCTTTCATGAATTAGGGGACCTCCTAAATTTTAATTTTATGGGTAGAAACCCATAATGTGTTCTCTATTTAGCAACACAAAACTCAATTTTCAATGTTTTTTTGGATATCAAGTCATATTATTGAATTTTTTTTCATCTTCGTTTCAACGGCATTGACCAGGATTGACACAACCTCAGGCAGAGAAAGGTCAGTAGAGTCGAGATACATTGCATCATCCATCCGACGGAGGGGCGAGTCATACCGATGGGTGTCGCGGTGATCACGTATTTCGATCTCCCGGGTAATGTAGTCGAGATCACTCTGCACGCCCTGTTTTTCGAGCTGCTGATGGCGCCGTTGGACCCTCTCTTGAACGCTGGCATCGAGATAAAACTTGTAAGGGGTGTCGGGAAAGACGACGGAGCCGATATCGCGACCTTCGACAACAAAGTCACCCTGGGCACAAATATGTCGCTGCATCGTCACCATGATTCGCCGGACGGGTGAAAGAGCGGACAAACGTGAGGCCTCCTGGCTGATGGCCGGATCTCTCAATTCGGCACTGATATCGAGACCATCCAAAATGACCGTGGTCTTCAGGTTTTCGAATTTGAACTCGAAGGTAGCATTCTCAAGAGCGTGGACAAGTTTTTCTTCATCGTCATCGCGTATCTTTCTTTTCATTTTCAAATAAGCGACTGCCCGATACATCGCGCCGGTATCAAGATAATTAATTCCCATGATTTGGGCCAATTCTTTTCCGACCGTACTTTTGCCCGCCCCGGATGGACCATCTAAAGCGATAATCATCGGCTTAATCCTCAGAATCGTTCTCAGACCGGTGCTGCATAAAGACAAGAGCTTTCTTCATCCGAATCAGGGTTTTTTCCTGGCCCAGGGTCTCGAGCACCTCATGAATGCCGGGACTGACGGTTTTCCCGGTCACGGCAACCCTGATGGGTTGGGCAATCTTGCCGAGTTTCCAGTCTTTTCCCCCAAGATATGTTTCCAGCGTTTCAGTGATGGTCGACCGCGTGAAGCTTGGTAATTTTTCAAAGAGTGCAATGACTTCCTGAAACGGTTCGATCATGATCGGACGCAGGAATTTTTTAGCACCGACCGGATCATAATCCTGCGGTTCATTGAAGATGAATTCGGCATCGCTTGCCATCTCGACCAGGGTTTTAGACCGTTCTTTAAAGAGGTCCACGATGGCTTGACCCGGGAAACAATCCTCGATCTGATAACCTTTTTGGACCAGGAAGGGTTTGAGTTGGGCAGCCACCTGCTCGAGTGGTTGCAATTTGATATGCTGGGCATTGACCCAGAGCAATTTTTCCGGATCGAATACCGCGGCGGATTTATTGACTTTGGCCAGGTCGAAATAGTCGATCAATTCCTGACGGGTAAAGATTTCCTGGTCGCCATGAGCCCAACCGAGACGGGCGATATAATTGATCAAACCGTCAGCCAGAAATCCCTGGTGATAATATTCCAGAACCGATGAGGCTCCATGTCGCTTGGACAGCCTGGTTTTATCGGGTCCGAGCACGATGGGCAAATGGGCAAACTGGGGCACCGTTGCATTCAGGGCTTTATATATTAGAACCTGCTTGGGCGTATTGGCGATGTGGTCTTCACCCCGGATGACATGGCTAATCCTCATATCGATATCATCGACCACAACCAGAAAATTGTACGTCGATGTGCCATTCGAGCGGCAGATGATCAAATCATCGAGTTCCTCGTTGAGAAAAGTCACCTCGCCCCGGATATGGTCGAAGAAAGTTGTGCTGCCGTCGTCCGGAGCACGAAAGCGGAGAGCGTGTCCTTCGGGTCCGAGCCCTCGTTGGCGACAACGACCGTCATATTTAGGTTTTCGCCCTTCCTTGATTGCTTTTTCTCTTTTTTCCTCGAGCAGGTCAGGAGGGCAATCGCAATAATAAGCTTTACCTTCCTCGAACAGACGTTGCAGGACCTCCTGATGTCGGGTCCTGCGACTGCTTTGATAGATGATAGCTTCATCGGGCTCGAGACCGAGCCAGCTCATGCCCTGCGTAATGATCTCGCTTGAAGCCTGGGTCGAACGCTGTTCGTCCGAATCCTCGATCCGCAGCAAGAATGTGCCCTGATGATGCCGGGCGAACAACCAGTTGAACAGGGCGGTCCGTACTCCGCCAATATGCAAGTCTCCCGTTGGGCTGGGCGCAAACCTGACCCGGACATTCTCTCCGGATGTGACATTCTGTCCACTCATATTTTTTCTCTCGTGCTCCTTCGCTGTACCCCCATCTTTATATGTCACGGATTCAGATAAAGCAAAAGGTGACCCTAGCTCATTCAGATCGGTCCCCTGTGTGCCCTATGTGAACGAGCCTCGAGAATATCTTCGCCTGAAGAGTGATGAGACAATTGATCCAAATGCTTTCCATCATCAGTGATCAGTTGTGTTGGAGCCATTCCTGAAGACCTGGGGGAAAATGCCCGGGATATTCGCCCCGATAGAGCGGCTGCCCCTGCTCGAAAGCTGTCTGACTGAGTTCGAGCAGTTCGATACGCTCTTTCAGACAAGAACTGGCGAGCACAGTATAAGATTGGCAGTTTTGCTTGAGTTGAGTCAGTATGGCGTTGGCTGACTGGTTCTGAGCCAGAGCCAGAAAACCCTGTTCGCACAGGCAGAGATTCAACTGATCGAATTGGTCTGTTGTATACAGGATTTCCTCGGCCTGATTGGCGTAATATGATGCTTCTTCGAGTTCTCCACCCATCTGACGAATAGCCGTGGCCATTCCAGTGAGTATAGTTCCTGTAATCCACCGATCATCGATCATTTGTGCTATGGCCAGGGCTTTTTCGGCCAAATTCAGAAAAGATTGCGGTTGATAGCCCGAAATATAATCGAGGGCAGCCAGATTAAAGATAGCTATGGCCTCGAGGCGTCTCCAGCCGATCTCATGGGCGATTTCAATGGCTTGTTTGGACAGAATTCGAGCTTCAACATACTTCTCTTGCTCTTTGAGAAGTATGGCAAGATTCGAGGAGGTATTTGCTTCCAATCTTTTATTACGAGCCAAGTGCGATGTTTTTAGACCAAAGAGCGGAGCGATTTTGGTCGATCAGAAAAAAACATTTTCCCCACAATATGCACCATGAA
>JAFGSJ010000110.1 GCA_016934675.1 bacterium
ACTCCAGCGACCATAATAACGAAACAGATGAGCCAAAAAATTTTTTTCATATTCTTACCCTCTTTTTTGGATTGAATTTTCTCTTCACATTGAATATACTTGATACAAAACATCGAGTCAAGAACTTAAGTAATAATTCGGGCATATGCTCGGAGTCGGGCGTAGTATCCTGGCTCATTCTTGTCCAAAAAAAGATTTGAAAAAATCAAAGAGCAGGAAAACCAGCATATCATTTCAGCCTTCCGAAACCGAACAGGATGACCGGGTTGACATCAAAAGACACGCCGGGTTCGGGATCGGGATCGCAATCGCTTTCGATCTCTTCTTCCAAACAAGATATACCATAATTTCAGAGGAACCACACTGTCCGGTATTCGTCAACAGGACAACACTCCGATTAAGAAGTTGCCTGGCATCATTATATTCAGCGGTGTCGTCCCATTACATGCTCACAAAGATCGTAAACTCACTTACATACAATAAGTATACTTTTTTGACATCATGTTGTTCATTTCCGAAAGTCATGTTCCTGTCTCCGATTGCGATCCCGATCCCGATCCCGATTGCGTTCACTATTTCAGAATATATGAGCTGTTCAATTGTTTACTCCATGTCCTGATAATCGTCCAGAATGATTATCTGGTGGCAAATGAAGTGAACCTCATCTTGAAATACTGATTTTCATTTTGCTAAAATTACAATTTTCCTATATTATAGTAGCCAAGTCTGTCCTGTTTGGACAGCAGTGAACAGAGACAACACCTGAAGCCGGGCAGATAAAATGCATAAAACATTCACTCCATTGGGTCTAACGTGTATCTTGGTGGGTGGACTCCTCATCCTCGAGAATTACGGCTTAATTCCATCGATTTCGATGTGGTGGCCGCTGTTTCCCTTTCTGGTCGGTTTGGGCATGGTCCGCCTTTTCAATGACCGCGGTCAACAGGATCTGACCCTGATCGGGATGGCGACTTATCTCATCGCAGTCAGCCTGTTCTTTTTCTATCTGAACTGGACAAATTGGATCCAACTGAAGGAATTGTGGCCGGTTTTTGTCGGTTTACTGGGTTTGTCGTTTCTGGCTGTTTTCTATTTCAGCAGAGGCAAAGGAAGTGGCCGGAAGCTCATCATTGTGCTCAGTATCTTTCTGATGATATTGAGTCTGCTCTTATTTATCATTTTTAAAGTTGACGCGCGTTTATGGCCATTAGCGCTGGTCCTTTTTGGGATCAGCATTATTCTTATTTTACTGGGGGATCAAACATGAACCGACCAACACGGGTCCTTTTTGTAGAACCACGAGGTGTAAAGGCCAACGTTTTTGCCCGCTATCTGACTCTGCCCCTGATGGGACCTCTCTATCTGGGGACTCTACTGCATCAGCAGGGCTATGATGTGAAAGTATTCAACGAAAATATCAGCGGTCGTGATATCACTTTGAGTGAGCTCGATGCTGATCTTCTCTGTCTGTCAGGCTTGACCGCTACAATCGAGCGGGGTTACGAAATTGCCCGCCTTTTTCGGGCCCGTAATCCGCATGCCCGGATCATTTTCGGCGGTATTCACGCCTCGATGTGCCCGGAAGAGGCCTCTCAGGTCGCCGATCATGTCGTGGTTGGTGAAGGTGAAGACCTGATTCTCGATTTGGTCCGCTATGGTTCCGATCAGAAAATACTCCATACGGACAGGATTGACGATCTCGATCGGGTCCCCTTACCAGACTTGTCATTGCTCTACCGGAGCGAGCGGATGCGGATTACTCCGATTATTACCAGTCGTGGCTGTCCTTTTGGCTGCACGTTCTGCTCGGTCACCAAGATGTTCGGTCGACAGTATCGTATGGTCTCCGTGGACAGGGTCATCGAGGAACTCGAGCGTGCGCCGACCCGTCAGATTTTCTTTTATGATGACAATTTCGTAGCCAACAAGAAGAGGACCCATCAATTACTCGAACGGATTCTGCGTCTGCCCCGTACCTATAAATGGACGGCCCAGGTCCGGACCGATCTGGCCCGTGACCCCGGTCTGGTCGAGAAAATGGCCGCCTCTGGCTGTAAATGGGTTTATGCCGGCCTTGAATCCATCGACGATCAGACCTTAAAGAGCCTGAACAAGAGTCAAACCCGGGCCGATATCGAACAAGCCATCGCGATTTTTCATCGTTACGGTATCTCAGTCCATGGCATGTTCATGTTCGGAAGCGATCGCGATGATCCGACAGTTTTTCAACAGACCGTTGAATTCTCGCGGAAGGTCCGGCTGGACTCCGTCCAATATCTGGTCTTGACGCCTTTCCCGGGCACGGAGATATTCGAAAAAATGGTCGAGCAGAAGCGGCTACTGCACTCGATTTGGTCCTATTATGACGCCATGCATGCGGTATTCGAGCCAAAACTCATGTCAGCCGAAGAGCTGCAGCGAGGCATGTATCACTCATTTAATGATTTCTATGCCCTGACCCGCTTGTTGAACGATTCCTTCAGCGCCAGTATCGATTATATCCTGTATCTCTTGACCAGATTACTCAGGTTCTGGAAACACAGGAGTGTGAAATATCGTCGGTTGCATGTGCCCCTGTTCCTGGTGGCACGCAGAATAGTCAGCCAATGGCATAGCATCAATCGAGACTATTTCCGGTACCTGCACGGCCTGGACAATAATCAGTCATCCGGACAAAGCTGAACCAAACCGAGGATACATCATTCATAATCAGAATGCTGGGGATGATGTCGGGCATAGTGCTGCCGGACCGCGATCAAATCAGAACAATGTCGAGACCAGAACAGAAATACCGATCATGAGCAGCCAGGGCACAAAAATCAGAAGCGAGGCAAGCAACGGTTTGATCTTAAGCACGACCATGGTGCCTATGCTCATGACAATCAAGTGCCAGAGCGTGAAAACATCGAGAGCGTGAAGTAGTGTCAATCTGGATGTGTTATCGGGACTCGCCTCTAAATCAACAAAATAAGCCACATTCGATGGGACCAGGTCCTGCATGAGCGTGGTCGAAAAATCCGACGTCAGCATGATCAGAAAACCGACCAATATGGACAGAAATGATATGGAATAGGAATAGACTGGTACAGTCATACACTGGCTGAAAGTCAGCTCCTCGCCCCTGATTTTGGCTACGACGAATAAATATAAGGCTATTGCGCAAAACCAAAGCGGAATCAGAAACAGACCCGAAAATATCCCACCATATTGCATCATTTTCTTTGATATCTGCCGTTGCTCTTCGGGTACTTTGTCCATTATGTCCGCTTTTCCTGACATCTGGATCTGCTTATCAAAGATGTAGTCGATGTCGATTTTGAGATAATAATAGGCACTGTAGGCCGTAGTCAGCAGGGTAAACAGAATCAGGGGAACAGCTATCAGAGGTGCCAGACGGGCCTCGGTAAAAACTGACTTGGGATCGTAGATGACCGTAATCAGGCGGGTGAACGATTTCATGGTATTACTCCCTTCGTCAAACTCATTTTATTACTTCGCCCCACATTTTGAAAAGACTCGAGTCTTCAGTGGTGAACATGTGCTCGAATATGCGTTCGTTTGTGGTTCTCAATCGCTCCGACAGTACTTTCGAGAAAGCCCGCCACAATTTAAAACCAAGGACAGTATTCCAATTGAGGATGATCTCGAGATCGAGTCTGTTGATCAGCAGGAATTCGCAATTTTCGAGTGCGGTCACGCGGGCGGAATGCGGATATTCGTCGATCAAGGACATCTCGCCAAAAAAACGTGGCGGTTCAAGTTCGGCCAGGATGGTCACACGCTCATTTCTTCGCTTTTCGACAATGACCTTACCCGTTTTGATGATATAGAGCGAGTCTCCGGGTGTGCCCTCCTCGATGATGATATAGTCCTTGGGCACTGACAGCTCTGTAACCGAACGACTGATTTCATATAACTCATCGTCAGCCAGATTACGAAAAATTTCGACTTGCTTCAAAAAATCTGTGATAACCATATATCTCTCTCCATCTTACTCGAAAGCGAGTGCTCGTTCGAAGTCCGCTGCGTTGGATGAAGCGGCAATAGCTGCCTCACGTGTGATCTTGCCCTGTTGGAACAAGCGGGATAGGTGCTGGTCGAAGGACTGGGTCTGGTAGACGTCCCGCCCCTTCTCGATCAAGTCCTTGATATTGCCCGTTTTCGTCGGGTCCTCGATCGCATTTCGAATCGATTCGGTCGAACGGAGCACTTCCATGGCTGAAATACGTCCTTTTCCGTTAGACAATGGCAGGAGACGTTGTGAAATAATCGCCTGCAGATTGGCGGAAAGCTGATAGCGAACCTGCATGTGCTGTTCGGCTGGAAAAACATCGATGATTCGATTGATCGTCTTGGCCGCATCGATCGTATGCAGGGTGCTGAGCACAAGATGCCCGGTTTCGGCCGCTTTCAAGGCGATCTCGATCGTCTCCAGATCACGCATCTCGCCGACCAGGATGATATCCGGGTCCTGACGTAAAGCCTTCTTCAAAGCCAGGGCAAACGTATCCGTATCCTTACCGATCTCACGCTGATTGATCGAACTTAATTTGTCCACGTGGATGAACTCGATCGGGTCCTCGATGGTCAGAATGTGGGCCCGCCGATTCTCATTGATGTGGCGGACCATGGCTGCCAAGGTCGTAGTCTTGCCACTCCCGGTTATTCCCGTCACCAGGACCAGGCCCCGCTCCTCCAGACTGATCGGCTTGAGTACCTCGGGCAGACCCAGAGAATCGAGCGTCGGCACCTCTGCCGGGATCACCCTCAAGATAATCGATAATGAGCCGCGTTGCCGAAACAGATTGACCCGGAAACGTTGACCGCTCGGCAGTGTATAAGATGTATCCAGATCATGAAGAAGCGGTATTTCTTCGTCTGGATGTACAAATAAACTGGCAATCATTTCAGTATCCTCATCTGTCAAAGGCCTGAATTTGGCTGCTCGGATAGTACCCAAAATCCTTAATAAAGGCGGGCTGCCAACCTTAAAATGAAGGTCGGAAATGCTAGCAGGTGCCAGTTTTAATAATGACTCCAGAAAACCATTAAAATCCATCCTGCCCTCTCCTTGCACTTGATTTTCTCAATAATGGGGCTGAATATGGTCGAAAGATTGACGTATCATGGACCTCGTTGCGTGATCAGCCCTATGCGAAAGACATTATTGTGCCTATCATATCCAAGAATTCGCATCAAGTCAAGAGTTACTCCATATCAAAATCCATCACCGGTATGCTCGGAAGCATATGCTTCAATCACCGACACAACAAGAATATTCGTCATCAATAAAAATGTTATTTCATAAGCTCGGGAAGCCGCGTAAAGGGACTGTTGATCTAATCATGCAGCGTTACCTCTTCATGTTACCTTTTTGATATGAATGTGGTATACGCGAACATGATCTCTCAAAAATGATCCACCAATATTTTCGTCGCGTAGCGACGATCACCGCAGGTCCGAAGCACCGCCTTTCAAGGCGGTGACCCCCAGCCCAAAGCATCAGGCTGCGTAGCTGCCATCTTGCATAGTAGAAGGCCAAGGACTGCCAGCCAACATTTCAGATGTAGAGAAGGGCAGCGTCGCAGCCCATGATTCCTGTTTTGCCCGAAACCAGGCTGAAGCCTGGTTCTTCTGACCTGCGGTGCTTGCTGCTACGGAGCATAGAACAATAATAAACCGAAAACACCTTCATAGCGGGTCGAGAACATGAATCTTTTGCTTCAGAGCATAATTCCTCTCTCCCCCATCGACCTCGCTCGGGAGATGCTGTCTCCTGTTTTTCTCTGCCTGCTCTGAAAAAATGAGACACTAACAAATGATATGTCGCTATGGCTTAATCTGTTTTAGTTTGGTCAGTTGGGACCGGCGTGAAGGCGATCTCGAGAGTGCGTTCAAACCAGACCTTGAGAGCGGTCTCACCTCGGTATGCCGGAGTGAAGGTCCATTTCTTCAATTGAGTCCTGACCTGTTGCCATTGTTCGGCGGTCAGATCATTATCCGGCAGAGTGACATCGACCACACTACCTCGTTCCGTGAGGGCCAGGACACAACGAATACTCCTGACATACTGTTCTTCGAGTGAGGTTTCGATAATCGTGATCGGGTCGCCTTCGAGCAGGATCGGAGCCGTCATGTCACTCTCAAGAGGCATGAATTCAGGAATCGATTCTTCGATGCTGGACTCGAAGTCCTCGCTTGTTTCAGTTTCAACTTCACGATACTCAGCCGGGACGGGTTTACTGATGGCACCTCGCGGTGCATTGCCTGCGTCCTCTTTCGCTTTATCAGCATAATATGCCGATCTGCTCCGGGCGGTTTTTTTCGAAACAGTGTGAAGGCTATCAATCTCACTCGATTCGTCAATGCTCACTTGTTGAGTATCTTTACTGTCCACTTTATATTCAGAGGTCCCGTCCTCTTCGGCAGATAATGTGCTCCCGGTATCGAATCCGGTCGTAGCAGCGCCAATACTGACATTTTCAGCATCAGCATACATGTGGAGCTTGGCTTCGCCTTTGCTTTTTGGAGCAATCTCTTTTGCTGGAGCCAGGGTAGCTGCGGATGGCAGTGTCAACTCTGATCGTATAGTTTTCGCATCACGATCAGTGTCATCGGGCCGAGTCGCGGTCCCATCCAAACCGGTTACAGATTTCTCAGATTTTGTGACGGCAGGAGACTGGGCAGGTTCAGACGACGAAGGAGAAGCAGCTTCTTGTAACTCGAAACTTTTCCCGCTATACGGGGTGTGCCGGCCCGAAAGAGTTTGGTCTTGTATTTCTGGAGCTGGATAGCTCAGACCTTGTTCACGAAGGTTGTAAAACATGGTCCCACATAATAGCAGCAAGCACAGGAACACCGTGAATCCGGCAATATTAGGCTGTAACCAGCGCAGTCCGAAGGGACGCATTTTCGTTTTTGTTTCTTGGACCAGACGATTGCGTAAATCGCGATGGAAATCCAGTGAAGGGCTGTACTGCGGCAAATCAGCCAGAAGTGAAACCAGTTCCCGGGTCTGTCGGACCTTAGTCCTGCATCGCTGACAGGTTTTCAGGTGTTCGTCCCAGTAATGCTGTTCCTCAGACGAAAGCTGACGGTCGATATAGAGTGAAAGAATGCGATCGAATTTGTGGCAATCCATACGGCCACCTCATTCAACTTTCAAATAGGGTTCGATTTTTTGTCTTAGAGCAAGTCGGGCCCTGTTCAGACGAGACTTGACCGTACCGAGTGAAATATCGAGTGTTTCAGCGATCTCATCATAATTCAGGCCCTCGATATCACGAAGAATGACAATACTCCGTAAACGGGGTGATAAGGTCATTAACCCATCCTGCAGTGCTTTCTGCAGTTCCCGTTCAAGAACACGGTCCGCGGGGTCGGGCGAATCATCTGCAACTTCGCGATGTATCGAACCTGTCTCGTGCTCGATTGGCTCATCCAATGAAAAAGCATGCTTGGTCCGGCGCTGAAACCATTTACGCCGATGATTGAGACAATGATTGATCGTAATCCGGTAAATCCATGTGGTCAGTCGGGCCTCGGCCCGAAAACGCGGTAACGCTTTATAGACATTTACAAAAATGTCCTGGGCTATGTCCTCGGCTTCCTCACGATTTCCAATCATACGGCAAACCAGCGTGATGACCCGCTTCTCATATGCCCGAAATAATTGTTCGAGGGCCAGCGAGTCATGTTGCTGACAGCGTTGGACCAATTCCCGATCAAGGGTCTGCTCCACGTAACCATCACCGCCCGGAAAGAGTGGTAACCATAGTGATCCACTGATTGTTTGTGCCTGAAAAAACATCTTTCTTTCCTCTGATTATACCATATTCCTTACAAAATGTCCTGCATGTGAATTAGACGTTGGAACAGGAATAAAGTTCCATTCTCTCAGCTCACGACAAATCGTGTCAGACTTGACACAAAAGAATGAATGCAATGGACATAATCCTTTATACGGAGCCAATCAAGCAGCGTGGTACACATTTTGTAATCAAAAGAATATGAGAAATTCAAGAAAAGCGTAACATGGAGGTCGCTCATGAAACAAAGAGGTCAAATATCGAGGAACCGGGCCTGGCAGGCCCTGTTTGTGGCTGTCATGCTGACCGTGTCCACTTTGTCCGCTCAGGTTTCTGCACACGAGAATGAATCTGAATCGGACCTGTGCGGACCGGTGAACGACATGGACAATGAATATGGGACTAATAATGCTCTGATTGAGCCAGATTCATGTGTAACAGAACGAAGCTGTCAGGAAGAGCTCGGACCCGAAGTTTCTTTAAGCGACATCGGGCGGGGTAGTCTTGTTTTTCACGATGAAACTCGAGACAGCTATATTCTGGCCCCCACACTCACGACGGATGTTCAGATGTGGATAACGGGTTTGATAGTCAGAGCCGAAGTGCGGCAGACATTCCACAATCCGTCTGATGAATGGCTTGAAGGCGTTTATGCTTTTCCCTTGCCAGAATCCGCGGCGGTCGATCATCTGAACATGCTGATCGGGAATCGGGTCATCGAAGCTGAACTTCATGAGCGGGTTGAGGCGCAGCACATGTATAACACCGCCAGGATTACTGGTAAGAAAGCCTCTCTCCTCAGCCAGGAACGGCCCAACATCTTTACCATGTCAGTAGCCAATATCGCTCCCCAAGAAGAAATCGTGGTGATCATCAATTATCAACATCATGCTTCATTCGATGGTTCACAGTTTCAAATCCGTTTTCCCTTAGTTGTTGCGCCCCGTTTTTCTCCCGGTGAGCTGGTCCTCGAAGGTAGATCAGGCAGAGGCTGGGCCCAGAACACCGAAGCAGCCCACGATGCTGCCCGGATAGCACCTCCCCTGCGTACATGGGATGCGGGGCCGGACAACTATGTCCGCATATCCGTGGAGCTTGAAGCAGGCTTCCCCATACGAAAAGTCATATCTCCGTATCATGACATCGATATCTTCAAAATCAAACCTGAATTTTTCCGGATCGAACTCCTGGATCGAGTGGTCCCTGCGGACTGCGATTTTGTCCTGTCGTGGGAACCGGCCAGGGACAGACTGCCGCAAGCGGCGGTCTTTACCCAGACTGATCGTGACCTGCCTTATGCCTTGATCATGGTCATGCCGCCCTCGAATGAAGACTTCGCCGAGGTCAAGCTCCCGCGTGAATGCATTTTTGTGATCGATACATCCGGCTCCATGCACGGGAATTCGATCCAACAGGCCAGGCAATCCCTGCTCTTCGCCCTGGAACGGCTCCAATCTGATGATCAATTCAATATCATTCAATGCAATTCATTTGCCGAGAGACTATTCGAGCACAGTATGCCGGTGACTCCAGAGACACTCGAGCAAGCCGGCAGCTACATCAGAAGTATGCGGGCCAAGGGAGGAACTCATATGCTCGCGGCTTTGCAGCAAGCCTTCGAAGACCATGGCTCACTCAACCGGCTCCGCCAAGTCATTTTCATCACTGATGGTGCCATTGACAATGAGGAACAGCTTTTCCAGTACATCGAGCACAATCTGAAACGAAGTCGTCTCTTTACGGTGGGGATCGGACCTGCCCCGAATACACATTTCATGCAAAACGCAGCCAGATACGGTCAGGGTTCGTTCACCCAGATCGGTTCGAGCGCGGAAGTCGCTACAAGAATGGACCTGCTCTTCGCCCGGATCGAGAATCCGTTACTGGCTGACATCGAAATCGAGTGGAATGACCCGGACCTCGAGTACTACCCCTCGATTGTGCCGGACCTGTATCTGGGTGAACCAATCGTAGTCTGTGCCCGATTGGAACAATTGAGGGGGCAGATAGCAATCAGAGGCAATTGCAACGGTTTTCCCTGGAAAGTCACACTGCCATTAACCCCGGGACAGGAGCATCAGAGCATCTCCACACTATGGGCTCGCAAAAAAATTGAAGAACTGACCGACCGAATCCTGAAAAGCACGAGTACGGAACGCGCGGCGCTTCGACGTGAGATCATTGCCGTCGCGTTCGATCATAATCTTGTGACCAAATATACCAGCCTGATTGCCGTTGACAAAACTCCCGGTAAGCCTTTGGATGCCTCTAGACCTCGTGCTCATGTCCCGATCAATCTCCCGGCAGGTTGGGACATGGCTGCAGCTTATGGTTGTCTGCCCCAGACTGCTACACCGTCGATCATACTCGTGATGATGGGCTTGATCTGCTGCGCTACTGCCGGATTAATACGCTTGCTCCTTAAAGGAAATCCATTGTGAATAGCTTTGTCCAACAGGACAATCCCCTGATCGACCCCGATGACCAGCAAATATGATAACCCTTGTTACCTGCTATCCGGATAATGCCTTAAACCCCGGAGGGCCGCTCCGCTAAGTGATCAGCGATTGTATCAGTGAAGTTCTTGCGTCCGTAAAAAACGCAGGACCATATGGGTTATCTGAGCAAAATCGTGTGACTTCTCGATGATACCCTGTGCCCCGACTTCCTGAGCTCGCTGCTTCAATTCCTCCGGTTTGAGACCTGAATAGAGTAAAATAGGCACATTCTGTGTCCTCCGGCTCTTTTTCAGAATGTTGCATATTTTGATCCCATCCAGCGAGGGATTGATATAATCGAGCAGGATTATATCCGGGACATTGGTGCGAAGGAGAGGAGTCATGTCGGCCCAGGAAATGGCAGTCAAGACACGTAGCCCGACCTCTTCCATGGTCTCTGACAGGCCTTTCAGAAAAAAAGCATCATCATCCACGATCAGGACCGTTTTCCGTATCTTCATCCCAGCTCCCCTTCTCCAATCAAAGAAACAAAACCATACACACCTGTCATAGATCATCTTTATTCTTTTAACACTCCAATTATAACATATGGGTACATAATCCAGAGCGACTCAGGCCGGATCTATTTTTAATCTAACACTTTTAACGAGATCAGTCAACATACCGCGTCAGAGAATTTAGGTCAACGGACTGACGGTGATGAGGCATTCCGAATAGAGATAGCGTCCAGGCGATTGTTCTTCCTGACCGGCTGAAGGTGTTTTCAGCATTTGCAGGACGCGACTGCGGAAAAAGCTGTCCGAATTGACGATATTCGCCTGAAAATCAGAGCGAGGGGAAACCAGATTCAGGCTGATCCGGGGTTTGTTTTCGGCTCTATTGACATCGGTTGAGGCAGAAATATCGCCTTTTTCGCTTTTATGCGAGCTGATGATCTCCCATTCACCGCCAAAATCATCGGCGAAACGTTCGGGAAACAAACCATGTTCAGCCAGGCCATTAGCCCAGTTGCTGTACCATTCATCGAGCATAATATTTGTCTGCATGCGATTCAGGCGAAATGGTTTCAAGACTTCGTATTCGATTTTCCAGATCAACTGATCTTGATCGTTAAAGAAAAAATACCAGTATTGTTTTACGGGTAGTTTTTTCAACTGGCATTGCCCAACCAGGCATTTATCCTGATGAGTAAGGTCCCATTGGGCCTGGTGTGAGTCGTGCCATTGATTCTGTGCATATATAGAGGTATACAGGCCGAGATTCTTGGTCAAGCGATGATCATGCTGATACAGGTGAAACTGTGTGCCGGTAAAAATCAGGATGAGTCCGCTTCGTTTCAGACTTATCCGTTCTAGATAGCGTTCTTTGCGGGTTTGAACGTATTTTTCGGAGTGGTTCAATGAGAAATGAAAGGAATAATGATTCATCTGATTAAGAGTCAATTGTGGTTGTGGGTCCACGAATTTGATGATGTGAGCGGGATGTGCATATTCGGCGCAAAACAGCAATTCCTGCATGTTCGAAATGGTGCTGCCATTTTCGACTAAAATGCTACTCTGGTTATCCGGATTCATTAAATGAATGATAGATGCATTGTTCAGTTGTTTACCGATCAGGGTCCATTCCTGATCGTCCGGGAAAACGTCGGGAAACACATCATGTTGAATCACATCGGACCAGTGCGTGTAATGTGGAGAAAACAAAGCGCTGAGATGAAACTGGTTCAGGTTACGATCGCTGTGCCTGAGCAGCTCGAAGCTGATCTCCAGAACGAGCTGGCCGTTTCGGGCAAAGTGGAAATACCAGTTTTGCGCGACAGGTATGTTCGCAAAGGTAACTCGGGCCTGGATGCCATCCGCATTTTTTTCAAGTTGCCATTGGCCTGAGTGAGACTCAAACAAAGCCCGCTCATAGTATAATGAGCTGAATATGCCCAGATTCTCGGTGATTTGTCTGTTCTTGTCCAGTATATGAAATTGGGAACCGTTGAAATAAAGGCATGTATCCGCACAGGTCAGACTAATGTCATGCAGGGCTTGTTGCCGTTTCTCCTGTTCGAGATCGACCGGGAGATTGATCTCGAATCGGTAAGCATACTCCAATGTGATGGGCTCGGTCCCGGGTCCGTTCGAACGAGCTGGTGCCGGATGGTTTATCTTGATAATCCGTGCCGGGAGATGCATTTCGTCCTTTGGGATGTGAAAATGACCGGGAGTAGCTGAGGGTAAGAGTTCGAAGAACAGACGGGTTCCCTGCTCGTCCTGGACTTGTAATACGGTCGAATTGGCCAGGGGTTGCCCGAACGATTGAACAGATATAAGCGATTGCCCATCAAGTTCCTCGAAACTATGCTCGAATAAGACATCCTGCCAACGCTTGAATGAATCGGGCAATTTCAGATTCAACTGGTTCGAGATGTGTCGTTTTCTCCCAGTTTGTTCGAGGTCCTGGATAAGAATGGACAGACAGAAGCCGTCCGGATCACAGTCGATCCGCCAGATCAATTTCAGATTATCCAGAGGGAACAGACATTCAGCGATCAAGCCTTTTGCCGTTGCGGATGTAATGGACCAGGCCCCGGCATAGGAGCGAATCTCACGGTCCGCCACCAGGATTTCCTGAAAAAGCCCCTCATCATAGGTGATAAAGGCCTGATCAATCATGAGGGCGAGTAAACCGTTGCTGAACAGCAGACTATAATGTGGCGTCTCGACTTCGTGAACAGCAGTACGATTGCCCATGGTCCGGTAAAAGTATTCGAGTACATATTGGGCTTCACCGTCACGAACGATCCGTCCCTCTTTCAACAGTAAGACCCGGTTGCAAAGGCCCTTGACCGTGTGCATGTCGTGCGAGACAAACAATATCGTCGTGCCGGCATCCCTGATCTCGAGAATGCGGGCGATACATTTCTGTTGAAAAGAAATATCTCCCACCGAAAGGACCTCATCTATCAAGAGTATTTCCGACGGCACCGATATAGCCAGTGCGAAAGCCAGCCGGACGTACATTCCGGTCGAGTAGGTTTTGACCGGGACATCGATAAAATCGCCGATTTCAGCAAACTCGAGTATGGCCGGTAACTGCTGTTCGAGGGTCTGTTTGTCCAATCCCAGCAGGCTACCGGTCAAAGAGATGTTCTCGCGGCCAGTCAACTCGGGATGAAAACCGGTCCCCAACTCGAGCAGAGCGGAGACTTTGCCACCTATCCTGACTGAACCACGGTCCGGTTGATAAATCCCAGCAATCAAGTTGAGTAGCGTCGTTTTTCCCGAACCGTTCTCGCCCACGATCCCCACGATCTCTCCGCGGGAAATCGAAAAGGAAATGCCCCTAAGGGCATGGAAATGGTCAACACGCCGCGTTTGCCCCTTGACCAGGTCCAAAAAGCCCTGCTTGAGACCGAGGACCCGTTGACCCGGAAGTTCAAAGCTCTCCCAAACATCCTGAAACTCGATGATATTGTCAGGTCCGGACTCACTCATGACTGATCCTCACTCTATAACAGTTTGACAAAACTGTTCTCATGCATTTTGAAATAATGAAGCCCCTCCAGAAAAATAACCAAGGCCCAGAGCCAACTGACCAATACCGCGAAGAGAAGATAATCGTCACTCCCGAAAAAAATGGCCCGATAAATGATCATCAATGCCGCTTGAGGATTGAGCAGATAGAAATAATGATACTTCGCCGGTATAATGCTGATCGGATAAAAAATCGGGGTCAAGAAATACCAGAAACTCAATAAGATTGTGACCAATTGGGCCAGATCACGCAGAAAAACCTGGGCAACGGACACAAAAAAACATAAACCCAATGTGAATAAACACTGGACCAGTAAGACAACAGGCAACAACCACAGCATACTCAGACCATCTGGATATAACGGAATTACCAACAGCAGGAGCAGGACCAGGCCAAGCAATAGATGTATAAATTCAGCCAGGACCGTAGACAATGGCAGTATCTCACGCGGAAAATAAACCTTCTTGATCAACGGAGCATGGTCCGTAAATATGGTCACGCATTTCTGGACCGAGTTGGCAAAAAACCCCCAGGGAATAATGGCTGTCAGCAAGAACAAGGCGTAAGGTTCACTAGTCTGAAACTTCGCTACAAACGAAAAAATGACCAAAAAAATCAACATGGTCCCCAGCGGGTTGAGAAACGCCCAGACCAGACCAAGTAACGAACCCTTGTAGCGGATTGTGATATCACGTCTGACCAGATTGACAATGACCTGCCGGTTCTTGATCAAAGCCACGCTTATCTCGTTCACATCCCTGATCAGACTCTGCCAAAAATGGATTTTCACCATTTCACCCCGACGATCATCCACTAGGTCCATCTGCAAGTACCTTTCCCACGTTTTCGGACGATATTGAAATATCTTGCTTTTTTTTATGGAAAAATGAAGACATGTTCTGATAAATACTATTGATATGGTACGTATTATACACAATTTGGTAGAAGTTACAAAAGGAATGGTCAAGGATTTCGTTTTCCTGGTTGTGTTCCTGGTCCTGACCCTGCCGGAAATAGCTGTCGCTCAAACACATTCAACCCCAACTCCCCTTGTCGCGGTCCAACTCATCGACTTGAGCTGGAAAACCGAACAGGATTTCACACTCTTGTTCTCAGACTTGAAAGCCAAAGGTGTCAATACAGTCATCATAAGGCTCTTCCAGAACGGAGGAACCCGGGACCGAAATGGTCGGGCCCAGTATGATTCAGGTGTGTATTTTAAATCCGATCAGGCACCGCTGTTAACCGACCTGCTCGAACCGGCCTGTCGTGCCGCCCGAACCGTTGGCATTTCACTGTATGGTTGGATGACCACCCGGAACTGTGATTGGTACGCCTATGTCCAGCGTGAGTGGCAGGATGAACGCTATAACCTCGAGACCAAGACCAAGGAATTTTATCCCCGCTGCGATATCTTTCATCCCGCTTTTCGGAAAAAAATCAGCGACTTGTTTTATGACCTGGCTGGATACGATCTCGACGGCATTCTGCTGCAAGATGATTGTATTCTCCGCTCGAATGAAGCTTTTTCCGCTCATGCCCGCCAAAGATATTACCGCGAGACCGGGCAGGACATTGATGCTCAAGAATTTTACCGTGAAACTGTCCGAATCGACGGAAAAACATATGTTTCGAAATACAGTTCCCGATATTATGCCTGGCAGGATTGGAAAATCGACAAACTCTTCGAGTTCATTACCGAACTGGCTCTCGTCTGTAAAAAGCGACGACCAGCCTTGAAAATTGCCATGAACTTTTACTATGAAATCTTGACCGTCCCCGCTCATGCCCGAACCTGGTACGCTCACGATCTCGAACGGGCCCGCAACTGTCCGATCGATCTCTTCTCGTTCATGGTCTATCACCGTCAGATGGCTGCTGAATTACATAAAACTCCAACCCAGGCCATAGCAATGCTGTCCACCATGACTACAACTGCCTTGGCAGAAATAAAGGACCCGAATCGTATTCTCATGAAATTGCAGGTCCGTGATTGGGACAACGGTCGATATATCGAAGCGCAGGAAATCAAAACTGCCTTTACGACCATTAATCAGTTTCCGGGCGTGGGTATCGCCCTGGTGCCCTATAACCGGAAAGTCGATCTCGACACTATTCTCTCGATACAATGAAATGATACGTTTGGTCTTTATGTAATGAGCTTTTTCCAAACCCATTTGTAGACAAGAGTGAGCCAGGATACTACGCCCGAGTCATTTCATGAGAGTAGAAAAACAGTACTTTATTACTTGACTCGGCTGTAATGTATCAAGTACATTCAATGTAAAGCGAAAATTCAATCCCAAAAAGAGGGTAAGAACATGAAAAAGATCTTTTGGCTCATCTGTTTCGTTATTATGGTCGCTGGAGTATCAAACGTATCCGCTGCGACCCTGACCGTGTGCGAGTCGGGCTGTGATTTCACCACGATTCAGGCCGCTCATGATGCGGCATTAACCAATGATATCATCGATATTCAAACCACAAGTTTATTCGCATCCAGTACTTACATTTCCAAGGACCTGACCATTCAGGGTCAGGGTCAGACGAGTACAATCGTGTCCGGCTCTTGTCCTTCAGGGTGGTGGGGATTGTCGATATTCACAATATCATCCGGTACAACCGTAACACTCCAAGATATGACCATCCGTAATGGTGCACATGGAGTAACAAATAATGGCACTTTAACCCTCAATCGTGTCAGTTTTCTTGATAACTATCTCTTATTTGAATATGTAGAAGATTTCCATACTGAGACTAATGGCGATACCGATTCAGAAAGAAAAAGGGATGTTGGGGATTGGAAATCTACTGACGAAGATTACGATGATGGAGGTGCCGGAGTATTCAACCTTGGGAATCTTTATTGCAACGATTGTCTTTTTCAAAACAATCGTATCAATTGTGAGTATTGTATTATGACTGGCGTTGAATTAGTTGAGGGAGCTGCGCTGAGAAATGAAGGTTATGCCGATATAACCAATACACAATTTGTCCAGAATGGAATATTGTCCGGTTTTTCTGGGAGGACTGGTGGCGGTGCGATCTATACTACTGGGACCCTTAGTCTGTTTCAGTGTATCCTTTCGGTGAGCGTGTGGGGCACATTTTTTGTAACTTTTTTCCACATTCCG
>JAFGSJ010000111.1 GCA_016934675.1 bacterium
ATGAAAAAAAATGCGCAAGAGGAAGGTGAAAAAAAATGTGTATAAACATAAGCCTTAAAAGGCAGTGCTTCGGACCTGCGGTGATCGTCGCTACGCGACGAGGAAACGCTTTTGTATTAGAGATTGATCTGGCTTATGCCTTTGGTTGCCACAGGCGGATGGTTTTATCGGCGCTGGCCGAGGCAAGTAAATGGGCATCGGGAGACAGGGCCAACGACCAGACATTGCCGGTATGGTCCGAAAGAGTCTTGACCAGAGTAGCACTCTCGATATCCCAGATATTAATGGTTTTATCCTGACTGGCCGAGATAACAGAGCGATTGTCGGGAGTGATCAGGACCGAGTTGATCTGGAGGCGATGTCCCTGCAATCGGGCGATTGTATTACCGGTCTGAGCTTCCCAGGCCATGAGTGCGGCATTCGAGTCGGCGGACACGATCAGGCGACTGTCTGAAGAAATGGCCAGGGCGGTGATAGGTGAGGTATGCCCGGAAAAAGTTTGCATCAGTTTCCCTGTTTGAAAGTTCCAGCAGTAAACCTTGTGATCGACACCGCCCGTAACAATGAGATCATTACTTTCTGACAGAGCGGCAGTCCTGATATGATTACTCCCGCATTCGAACGTCCTGATCTGAGAACCTGTCCGCCAATCCCAGACTTTGATCGAGGCCGGTGCAACCGCCGCCACAACCGAGCTGTCATCGTGAGTGAATGCAAGAGAATGGATCAGAAAGCCGATGCTGCTTAAACGGGCTCTTTTCTCTCGAGCGGCCAAATCCCAGATAAAAATGATACAATCGAGTCCTGCTGAGGCCAAGTACATGCCATCCGAAGAGAAAGCCAGTTTTTTGACAGCACCGTTATGACCGAGGAATTGATGCGTTTCCTTGTGTGTCTCGAGCGACCAGACCCGGGCCGTACAATCATCGCTACCAGAAGCCAGAAGTGCCTGGTCCGGCGACAAACAGACCGCATTGACCGGTCCGGTATGACCCTCTCGGGACCATTTTTCCCGCTCGGTGTCGACCTCCCAGACCCGGACTGAATCATCAGCACTCCCCGAAGCGATATGTTTATTGTCCGGTGAAAGGTAGACCGATTTGATATAAGAGGTATGGCCCTGGTAGGAATGAAGTTCACGCCAGGTCCCCATTTCGCGAATGCGAATGATCTTATCGGTACAACCCAGAATGAGAAATTCATTATTCGCTGAGACTGAAAGTATCTGGACCTGAGCACCGCCGATATCCGTTACCCTTAGTTTTTCGAGCAACTGACTGCTCTCGATATCCCAAATATAGATGAACAGACCAGAACTGGCCAGAAGCAGTTTATTATCCGGTGAAAGGCAGGCCGTTATAACCAGCCATTCGGCCGTAAATTTCCGAAATTCCCGGGTTGTTTCTCTTTCAAAGATACGGGCCGTTTTATCGTGGCTGGCTGACACAATATAGTGTGTATCCCTCGAGAAAGAGACGGAATTGACATTGCCTTCGTGTTGATTGAAGACAGTGATATTGCTCCCGGTTTCAGCCTCCCAGAGCCGGATGGTTTTATCTATGCTTCCGGTGGCAATGAGGGTTTCATCGCTTGAAAGATCGAGCGAGGTTATGATCCCTTCGTGACCGGTCAATTTGTGAAGGACCTGCCCGGTCTGTGCATCCAAGACCAGGCCCACATGGCTGCCGTTAGTGGTGACGATACTATTCTTTTGCTGGGACAATGAGGGATAGATCATGGTCCCACCGATACCGGGCAGCAGCGTTTTTTGTTCGCGACCGGTTTCGAGTTCCCAGAAGCGGATAATGCGGTCATTACCGCTCGAAATGACCGTGGTGTTATCATTGGTAATAAAGACGGAATTAACCGGAGCAGTATGTCCGATGGTAGTTCCGAGTCTCATTTTCTCGGACCAATCAGTCCAGGCTGCGATTGTGGCCGGGTCCGGCGGAGGATTCACTGGTCGGGTTTGAGGAACGGCTACCTTTAGGTTAGAAACGGGTTTTGGTTGGGAAGGTTCCGGGCCTGTCGGAACAGTCTTGACCTGCTGATCTGCTTTGGTCACTTTGTGCAGAGACTCGAGTTGCCGTAGAATGTCCGCGCGGTCCGGAGCCAGTCTCAGGACGACCGTATACAGCTCCTCGACCAGTTCCAGGTCACCCTTTTGCAGGGCCTGCTCCGCTTCCTCAACCGTTTCGTTGGCCACGATCTCGCGGGCCTCTTGCTCAATGTGACGGCAGATAGCTTCGGGAAGAGCAAGTTCGTCACGCAGTTCGGTCAATACTTTTTCTTCTTTACGGCTCAATCTGCCATCTTCCAAAAAGACCAGCACAGAATTCTTGTATCGGTTCAGGTCCTCCGGGTCCGCTCCCTGACCTTCGAAGCATCTGATGAGTTTAGCCATCGAAGCGAATCGTTTCTCTTTATCCGGGTCCAGACAGCGCAGCATGATCGTATCGAGCCATTCCGGGAGTTGCGGATTATAGAAGCGGATCGATTTCGGCGGTTTATCCGGCTTGCGGAACGTGTAGAGTTCATACAAAACCAGGCCGAGTGAATATATATCGCTTCTGAGGTCGACGGCTTCACCGCGTTCCTGTTCGGGCGACATATATTTGCTTGTGCCCACAACTTCACCCTGGAGGGTCAGTCCGGCCAAACCTACAATTTTCGCTACGCCGAAGTCCATGATCTTGACCTGGCCGTCCTTGGTAAGTATGATGTTATTCGGATTCAAGTCCCGGTGAATAATCCCGTTGGCATGGATCAGTTCGAGTCCGTCGTATAACTGAGTTGTAATGGTCTGGAGTTGTTGCCAGGCACGTGGGACGGATTTTTCATCGATCTGTCGCCTGAGTGATGCTCCTTTCAGGAGTTCCATATGGATGTAGAAATCGAGGGATTTACCACCGCCGCCGACTTCATCGACCCGGACGATGTTCGGGTGCTGAATGCCTCGCAGAACGGTGCCTTCACGGAGAAAGCGGGCCACAATCGTCGTATTGTTTCGGTATTCGTGTTTGAGAAGTTTCAGGGCGCATTCCTCGCCGGTCCCTTTATGGACTGCCCGATAAACGACCCCGACCGCACCGCGACCCAATTCGAAATCCCGGGTCTCCTGAAAATCGTACAGATTATGAATGTCGAAACACTCGGCTGGTTCCAGGCCTGCGACCAGGCTTTCCCGTAAATGATCGCTCAGGACCGTATCCTGCCGGAAGCCCTGCAACAAATCGAGAATGAAATCGACCTTCGAGTCCAGACCCGTGACAGCTTCGCTGGTTTTAAGGGCGATATCTTTCGTTTCCCGGGTGGTGCTGACCACTTCACGCACGCCCCGATCCAATGTGCGAACTTCTGTCAATACATCGTCCAGCTTGCCGCCAAGTTCTTCGAGTAAACCGAGTATATCATGGAAATAGCCGTCAAAAGCTTTGATTTCGGCTCGCATTTTTTGCTGGAGGACTGTCCACATATCCACCTTTTTGATCAGAGTATCGATCCGGTCCCGCTGTTGTTGTAAATCATGGAGTTGCGAGGTCATAGGGGATGTATCGACGCCCGTGTCTTTCATGAGAGCGAGTGCCTGTTCCATCTTGCCGATCTTCTCGATCAGTTCCTGGTGTTCCTGTGTTCGGGCCTGTTTTTCCCGCTCCCGGTCCTTTTTCTCTTCCTGGGCTCGATATTCCTGAATAATGTTGGCCACTTTCTGATTGTTCTTGATAGCCAGATCGAGGTAATACACCAGACCGTTTAAAAACAGGTCGTCCTGTTGCAAAAAAACATAGAACAGCTTTTCCGGTAATTGACAGCCGTTGAAAAGTTTTTTTATTTCCTGGCCGCCCACTCTTTGGAAACGCTGCAAGAACGCGGTCGTGGTTTGAGCACGTGACGCAGCCAGGTCC
This sequence comes from bacterium, assembly GCA_016934675.1. Taxonomy (GTDB): domain Bacteria; phylum CSSED10-310; class JAFGSJ01; order JAFGSJ01; family JAFGSJ01; genus JAFGSJ01. The sequence continues at coordinate 3,906 of JAFGSJ010000111.1, forward strand.
GGGACGTCGGCCAAATCCTGCCCGACAAAGAGGATAGACTCGATCAGGCCGAATGTTTGACGGGCTTCCGCATTCATCAGCGTCGGTGTTCCGTTTGAGGTCTGTTCCTTCTGGAGTTCTCCGAATAATTCGTCATAGTTTACAATGCGGCTCTGCTGTTGTTGGAGAAATTCACAACATTTTTTGGCCGCGCGGCAAAAATCCGTCTTTTGTTTTTCGGAAAGGTGATGAGCGAGCAGAAAGGGCTCCAAAACCTTGTGCGTAAAATCCTGGGCCAGTTCCTGATGCGACTTTTTTGTGGGCACGATTTTGTGAATGATACGTTTGAGTCCCTCGCGATTGGTCAGCACGAGTTCGAGTGAGGCGAATGTGTTGGTATATGCCTGGTCGAGTGCATTCTGAAGGTCATGATTGCCCAGATTCAGATCGTTCCAGAAATTGGCGATTGCATTCTTTTTCAGATCATACATCGCATTTCCGAGTATGCCCATGACCAGATTACCGGCAATGGTCGCTGTCAGAAAAGTCGTGATCGGTTCCATTTCGCCTCCTGTGTTCTTGTCGACCGTACTTGCATTCATATATCTGTAACACGAACCGAAAAAACGTGCAAGATAATGATTTGAAAGCAATGTATTGGCGGGGGCAATAGTTTCCCTTCATTCCGTTAATTTCTATTGACTGGCACCCGATTACTTTCTACAATGAATACATCTAGTGACCTATGAAAAGGAACGCAGAGCATTTTTTGACAGCACGGTCAATCAAGTGGTTTGAAGATGGACTAATTCCGTGTTAGTTTCAGCATGAAAAGAGATTTTCAGGAAGGGAGTAGATTCCGTAATTTTAAAGGAGGAGTATGTCACTGAACATATCAGCATTAATCCCTCGGATTGTAGCCAGGTATGATGGTAAGAAACCGTGGCAGAATTGGATTGAAGGCTCGGTATTGTTTGCGGATGTTTCTGGTTTCACGCCCATGTCCGAGGCCCTCTCACCGCTTGGAGCCGAAGGGGCTGAGTTGTTGACCGATATTCTGAACGATTATTTCAGCGAAATGATCAGTCTGGTTTCTGAATATTGTGGTGAAATCATGAAATTCGGCGGTGATGCTGTACTCTGTTTTTTCCCGGGTACTGACACTTTTCATCAAGCCATATATTCCGCAAAACTCATGCAAGATGCCATGGCAAAATTCGCCATAATTCATACACCAATCCAGGATTTCAGCCTAATGATGAAAATCGGGCTTGCTCACGGCAAAGTATTATTAGCTGGTGTGGGCAGGGAAGAACATCGCTGTGATTATATTTTTGCAGGATCTGCAGTTGATCTGACCGCCGAAGCGGAACACTATGCCTCTGCCGGGGAGATTATCCTGGCTTGTACAAAAACTGATCTGGCTATCCAAGGGCTGGAGGTTATTCCCCTCGGGGCGGATTTTTACAAGTTGAAATCAGTTAGACCGGTATCCACAATGGTCCAAGAACCTGTCATTGATTCAACGGATCTGACCCCCTATGTAATTGGCGAGATCGCCGCTCTGGTCGCCAAAGGCTACGATCATTATATCGGGACGCTTCAGGGTGCGGTACCTGTTTTTATTTCTTTTACTGGTTTTACCTATTCTCAAAAGCAGTTTGATCTTCAATTCTTTCATTCTTTTTTCAGTATGGTCATGGATATCACGCATCGCTATCAGGGACGACTCAATCGAATCAGCATGGGTGACAAAGGCAGTACCTTTTTCATACTATTCGGTTCGCCCGTGCCTTTAGAGAAAAAGGAAGAATTGGCATGTATCTGGGCCCTCGAATTGATCGCAGAGGTCCGTAAGGAATTTCCCTCGATCAGCCTGAAAATCGGGATGAATTCAGGTCGGGTCTTCTCAGGGCTGGTTGGTGGTCATGACCGTTTTGATTATACGATCATGGGTGACGCCGTCAATTTTGCCGCCCGGCTCATGCAAAACGCCCAGGACAATCAAATTTGTGTAAGTGAAGCCATCAAAGACCTGACAGAGGAGAAATACGAGAACGTCCTGCTGGGCAAACATAAATTCAAGGGAAAGAAAGAACTTCTGCCAGTTTATGCCCTCAATAAAAAAAGGCAACAGTTCGACGTAAAGCAAACAGTAGCAGATTTTACAGGTCGGAGCACCGAAGTAACACTACTGCTCGAAGCATTGGATAAAGCCCGAAAAGATGAACCCAGCATGATTGTCCTTGAAGGAGTGCCAGGTATCGGGAAATCATTTCTGGCAAATCATGTACTCGGTATCGGTCAGCAAAAGCATTGGCAAGTAACCATTGGTCGCGGTGATATTACCCTGAGAAACCACCCATATGCGCCCTGGCTATCCTGTTTGACGAGCCTTTTTTTTCAAAACAAAAGCCCCGGTCTTGAGAGCATTAACGCACTCTTAGATGAGATTGATCCCCAATTCATCGAATTCACGGCATGGCATGCTGACTTCTTCAAAGTAAAGCATGATCTCAGCATGAGTGAATATGATGAGGAAACGAAAAAACGATTATTCCATCATCAACTTAGCCTTATTATTCTTCATTTTGCTCAGAAGAATCCCGTGATTCTGTTTCTCGATGATTTACATTGGTTTGATTCTCTCTCTCTTGAATTGTTGGTGATTCTCCTGGATCATTTGAAGGATCAACAGTTTTTTCTGCTCTGTACAACACGTCCCGGCTGGCATCGGGAGCCTTTTTTGAACAGAGATTATTGTCGGATTATTGAACTCGGTAATATGGACCGGCAAACAGTCATCACTCTTGCTGAAAAAACGTTACAGGGTCCGATCAGGTCAGATCTGATCGAATTACTGATAAAGCATACGGAGGGGAATCCGTTTTTCACCCTGCACCTGTTGCGTTACCTGATCAAGAGCGATTATCTCGAAAAACGTCTCGATCAATGGGCTGTTCGCAAAGATGTTGTTATCGATAAAGCATTCTCGAATGAAGAAATCATCTTGACACAACTCCATCAACTCAGCCCTGACCTAAACATCCTGATCCGTTTTGCCACCTGCATCGGTTCTACATTTAATATCCGCTTAATGAAGAAAGCCATGGGCCGTGATTTCAAGCAGAAATACTGGCACGAGTTACTTGAACAGGACCTCTTTGTTCAGATCGAAGCTGACCTTTTTGCTTTCCAGCATACTTTAATCCAAAACACGGTATACAATTCAATCCCCAAAAAAGAACGTGTCAGGATTCACGGTAAAATCGGCCGGTCCATCGAGACACTCTTTCGCTCTGATTTGATACAATGGTATCCAAACCTTGCCAACCACTATTTCCTGGCCAGTGTTCCCGATAAAGCCATAGAATACTGTATATTAGCAGGAGATCAGCTTAATCAAAAACTTTCCTTTAATGAATGCGCGCATTTTTATAGAAATGCATACCATTTACTTGAAGAAAAAGACGATGTGAGAAAATGGTCCATAGCCTTGTCTCTCGCCAGAACACTTATTGTGATCGGTAACCTTGACGAGAGTCTGAAACTTGTTCATAGCGTGAAGCAACTCACTTCACTGAGCCATAATCCTGAACTCGCCATTCAAGCTGATTTAATTGAATATGATACACTACACCGGAAAAGTGATTTCTCCTATGTCGCTTCAGCACTCGAACTATTAAAGCTACCTCAGTCAAGGGACAAACATATCAGGCACCAGATTCTCTATTTCCTGGGATTTGCCCATCATAAAAAAGCAGAATTTGATGATGCTGAGCGGTACTTTCAAGAAATTTTAGCCGAGGATAGAAAACAGACGTACCAGGATGTTACGACGGTCAAAGCAATTTTATTGCTTGCAGAGATTTCCGAAAAAACTGGCAAGATCGATGAAGCCCATCAAATCATTAATAATGGCATAGCAATCGCCCAGAATGCGAAAATGTTCTACCAGGAATTACGGCTCCAGATAAAAAAAGGATTAATCCTGGAACATATGAACAACAAGGAGGATGCCCGACAACTGTATCTCAGTCTGATCCCTTCCTGCGAAAAAATCGGGGATATGTATCTTTTGGCCTCGGTTCTGCTGAATCTTGGACAAATTTCCTTTAATCTCCAACAGTTCGATCAAGCTAAATCATACCTTACCGAAGCCAGTTCATTCTTTGAACGGATCGGAACACTGAACGGCAAGGCCAAGGCCCTCAATATTCTTGGGGCCATAGCGTTCATGGAAAATGATCTTCCAACCTCACAGGCTTATTATCTGAATTCATTGAATATTACCCTGAAACTGGGTGAAAAATGGGAAATAGCCGAACTCTATTACAATCTCACCGAGGTCAGTCACAAACTGAAGGAGTTTTATGAACAGAAAAGCAGCGAATATTTACTCAATTTCAAGCAGATAGTCGAGGCTCTGAACAATCCATATTTTCAGCAGGCGTATAAAGATCTCAAGACGAAAATTCAGCCCCAACTTCAACTGAAAAAGGACGAGTAACCCCGGACTCGATACGACGATCCTGCCATTCGAGGTTGAAGTCTGATTAATTATTGAAACCATGGAATACTCAATCCTTGTAACTACAATTCAGTAAAAGAAGTATCGGGCTTGACTTCGTAACGCACATAAGCCACAATTATTCTTAAATGCCTTGTGCGATAAGATTAAGTGTGAGTTACATGTCCGTGAAAGGATTTTTTCTTTGATTCATAATGCAAGGGGGTTCACATGCACGATGAAAGTCGTCTGGCTGTCATGCGGTCGGCACATAGTATCCTGAAGAAAATCGATTTTGAGATTGTACCCTTAGATAAGGGATACGCCAACCGAACGTTGCGGATCGATCTTGATACCAACTCGATCACCATGCCGGAAGTACCGGAAAAAGCCAAGGAATTATGGACAGGGGGAAAGGGTCTGGACCTGTGGTTGATGTTCAAGGAAATCGACCGGACTACAAAGTGGGACAGCCCGAACAATCCGATCTGTATGGGTTGTGGTCCCCTGGGGGGCACGACCTCGTTTCCCGGTGCGGGAAAAACGCTGGTCACCTGCATTTCACCTATTACGAACATTGTCATTGATTCCAATGTGGGTGGGCATTTCGGGCCATTCCTCAAGTTCTCCGGATTTGATGCCCTGGTCATTGTTGGCAAATCGCGTGAACAGGTCATGGTCCTGATCGATGCGGTCAAGAAGACGATCTCCATTGAAACGAGTCCCGAGGAATCGGTTGATTCACACCTGGCCGCGGATGAGTTCACCATGATGTACGCGGATGACGAGCTCGACCGGCGCAATGTCGCGGTCGTATCGGCGGGTCGAGGGGCCGATCATACGAATTGGGGTGTGCTCAATTTTTCGTTCTGGGACTGGCGACGTGGCGTAGCCAGGATCAAGCAAGCCGGTCGGGGTGGTATCGGGACGGTATTCCGAGATAAGAACCTGAAAGCCCTTGTGGTGCATAACCGTGATATCACACCTGCCTGGCGTGTCGCTGAGAACAAGGTTGCGCATCTGACCACACCCAGGACTATTTCCCGCATTACAGATCTTGACGAAATCGAAGAAATCAGGGCGATTATTATAAAATGGGGCGATGATCCGGAATACGTGATCGAGATGATGCAAGATATACAGGAACGTTTCCGGCATATACCCAAGACGGCGTTGGATGAAATTGTCAAGCACACGGGCACACCTTTTGCCCAGCTTTATCACATCGCCACGTTCTACAAGGCATTCAGTCTGGAGCCACGCGGTGAAACCTCGATTATGGTTTGTATGGGGACTGCATGTCATGTCAAAGGTGCAGCCCGTATACTGGATTCATTCGAACGTGTCCTGGGTATAAAAGCAGGCGAAACCACTCCGGATAACAAGTACAGCCTTGAAGCGGTTGCATGCCTTGGAGCCTGCTCGATCGCGCCGGTCGTGAGGATCGGCGACGAGGTCTATGGCAATGTTGAAGCCCGAAATGTCGAGAAACTTTTAAAGAAACACGCCAAGTCAGCCAAAGTTGCCGCTGAGAAGAAAGCGGTCATCAAGGAAACACGTTGCCCGGAACCGCTCGAGGAAATCTCCCGGCGAGAGCAGGAGCGTGCCGCAACATACAAGGGTATGTTGATGGTCTGTACCGGCACGGGCTGTGTCGCTGCCAAAGGCTTTGATCTACGTGATCATCTGGTTGAAGCGCTCAAGACGCGCGGACTTGATAAGGAATGGCTCGTGGTCTCGACCGGGTGTAACGGCTTTTGTGCAATGGGCCCGATCGTTGTTTCGCAGCCCGATGGTACGTTCTATCAGAAAGTCACTCCCACTGATGTCGAGGAGTTAATCGAGCACCATATCGTTCAGGGTAAGGTCCTCGAGCGTCTTTTGCACAAAGACCCTGTCAGTGGTGTCGTTCAACAGAAGATGAATGACATCGCTTTCTTCAATAAACAGGAGCTCATCGCCCTGCGGAATAAAGGTTTAATCGATCCTGAAAATATCGACCATTATATTGCCCGCGGTGGGTACCGCTCGCTTCGAAAAGTATTGACCGAACTGAAACCTGACGATGTGATCCGGGAAATCATCGCTTCGGGTATACGTGGTCGCGGTGGAGGCGGTTTTCCGGCTGGCGTCAAATGGCAGTCGGGTAAGAAGGCGGCCCAGAAGCGAAACGAAGAGATTTTTGTCGTCTGTAACGGCGATGAGGGTGACCCGGGTGCTTTTATGGACCGGTCAATTATCGAAACCGACCCGCACTCGGTCATCGAGGGCATGTCCATTGGTGCTTTCGCGGTGGGAGCCCATGAAGGGTTTATCTATATCCGCAAGGAATATCCACTGGCCCAACATCGACTGAAAATAGCCATCGAGCAAGCCCGTGAGCGTGGTTTACTTGGTAAAAACATCCTTGGAAACGGCTTCGATTTCGATATTAGTATTCATCGAGGGGCCGGCGCCTTTGTCTGCGGCGAGTCCACCGCCCTGATGGCCTCGATGTCCGGTAAAGCGGGCGAACCGCGGGCCAAGTATATCCACAATGTCGAGTACGGTTTTCGAGACAAACCGACCGTGCTCAATAATGTCGAGACCTGGGCCAATGTGCCGCCCATAATCGATCGGGGCAGCCAATGGTTCGCCTCGATCGGTTCGGGTGATGTGAGCAAGAACCCCTGGGATGGCTCCTCGGGGACCAAGGTCTTCTCGCTGGTCGGCAAAATCCGTAACACCGGCCTGGTCGAAGTGCCCATGGGCATTACCCTGCGGGAGATCATCGAAGATATCGGCGGCGGTATACCCAACGGTCGGGCCTTCAAAGCGGTCCAGACCGGTGGTCCCTCCGGTGGCTGTCTGCCTGCCAGTATGCTTGATATGCCCGTTGATTTCGATTCATTGACTGAAGCCGGATCCATGATGGGTTCGGGCGGCATGATCGTCATGGATGACAAGACCGGTATGGTCGATGTGGCCCGCTACTTTGTCAATTTCCTGGTCGATGAATCCTGTGGCAAATGCACTCCCTGCCGCGAAGGACTGTTCGCCCTGAACCGTGTTCTGACCTCCATCTGTAACGGGCAGGGCAAACCCGAAGACATCGATTTTCTCGAGGAGGTCTGCCACACTATTCGTGAAGCTAGTCTCTGTCAGTTGGGTGGATCAGCACCCAACCCGGTTTTGAGCACATTACGTTACTTTCGGGATGAATACATCGCCCATATTGAACAGAAACGGTGCCCGGCTGGTGCATGTAAAGCCCTGATCCGCTACGAGATCAATGAAAACTGTAACGGATGTACCGCATGCGTCAAACCATGTCCTACCCAGGCAATCAGCGGGGAAAAGAACAAACGACACGTGATCGATGCTTCAAAATGTATCAAATGCGGCATCTGTCTCGAAACCTGCCGCTTCGACTCGGTGGAGGTGCACTGATGGCTTCAGCAAACACAGATAAAATTACCATTAGGATTAACGGGCAGAGTACGGAAGTGAGCCCGGATTCATACCTGCTCCCCACTCTCAAGAAGCTGGGTATCCAAATACCGACCCTGTGTTATCATAAGGACCTTGCCCCAAACGGCACGTGCCGATTATGCATGGTCGAGATTGAGCAGCGTGGGAAGAAAAAGCTCGTTACCTCGTGCAATTTCCCTGTTCGCGATGAGATAAGCGTCGAGACGCACTCCCCTCGAGTACTCCAGCACCGCAAAATATTGGCTGAGATGTACCTGGGCCGCTGGCCGAATGTACCGGCTATTCAGGCCATTGCCAAAACGTGCGGTGTGACCAACTCACGCTTCAGAAGCGAATTGACCGATGAAAATCCGGAAGCCTGTATCTTGTGCGGGCACTGCGTTCGTGCCTGCGATACTTTTATTCAGGAGCGAATACTCGAGTTTGCCGGGCGTGGAATAAGACGTCACTTGACTATGCCGTATGGCCTGGTGGACCCGCATTGTGTGGGTTGCACCTCATGCGCCCATGTCTGTCCAACCGGCGCCATTCAAGTGATCGACGATCTGAATAATCCGGTGGACCCACTCATGATCCGTAAGCACGGCATGCGCGTCAACGCCGAGATGGCGACCCTGGACGACTACCAGTGTCAGATGAGAAAGGTGGGCACCGCCAATATCGTCAGCGTCATGAACCAGTACGATCTTTTGCCGGTCCACAACCATCGCTTCGGCTCTCATGAGCTTTCACATCGGATCGATATGACCTCACTCATCCATGTTTACACCCAAGGTATTTCTGATGGCTGCTGGAAGGGTTGCTCCATGTCCTGCGCCAAAACCGTGGATAATTTCGTGCTGAAAACCGGGCCATATAAAGGCCAAAGCGTGTGCGTGGACGGACCCGAATATGAAACCTCAGCAGCCTGTGCCAATATGGGCTGCTTTGACCTCGACTTCGTCCTGGAATTCAACTTTTACTGCGATACCTACGGCATCGATACCATCTCTGCGGGAACAGGTATCGCTTTCGTCATGGATGCCTTCGAGTCAGGAGTGATTAATACCAGCCATACCGGTGGTAAGGTCCTCACGTTCGGGGCGACGGCCGAGGTACTCGAACTTCTGCACGAAATGGCCCGAGGCCAAGGTTTTGGCGTGGATGTCGGACAGGGCATCCGCTGGCTCAAAGAAAAATGGGTCCGCGAGTATGGGGCCGATCCGAAATACCTCCACGATATCGGCCTGGAAGTCAAAGGTCTCGAATTTTCCGAGTACGTCTGCAAGGAGTCGCTCGCCCAGCAAGCAGGATATGCCATGGCCATCAAGGGACCACAGCATGACGAGGCCTGGCTCATCTCCATGGACATGGTCAATAATCAAATCCCGAGTTTTGAAGACAAAGCCGAAGCCCTGTATTATTTCCCGCTCTGGCGGACCTGGTTTGGTCTGCACGGACTCTGTAAATTGCTCTGGAACGATGTCGTGCCCGCGGACAACAAGAAACATCCGCCCCAAATCGCGGCCAAGGTCCCGGAACATGTCGAAAATTATTTCAAATTCTTCGAAGGTATGACCGGAAAACCACTCGACGAAGAGAGTATGCTGGACCAGTCAGCCCGGGTCTACAATTTCCAGCGACTGATCAACCGCATGCTCGGTTATGGCTTGCGTAAGGATGATATTCCACCATATCGAGCAGTCGGCCCGGTCACCAAATTGGAATACGAGTCGCGTCAGGACCGCTATGACAAGCAACTCAAGGACATCATCGGTGTGGACCCGACCGGTAAAACGACCGAAGAAAAAATGGCGATTTTACGACGTTTCCGTGAAGACCAATACCAGAAAGTCATGGATGCGGCCTATCTGAAGCGTGGCTGGGATAAAGAAGGGGTCCCGACCGTCAACCGCCTGAAAGAGCTGGGTATCGACCTCCCGGAATTGATCGACATCGTCAATATGCCGAGATAAAGTATGGTCCAAAGTAGCACGGAAGACACAATATTCGAACGAAATGTCCCGGGCTCGACTGAAATCCTGATCAGAACGACTGTGGCCATTGCCGGATGTGGTGGGCTCGGTTCCAATGCCGCAGTCGCTCTGACCCGCGCGGGTGTGGGCCGGTTCATTCTGGTCGATAGCGATCGGGTCGAATTGTCGAACCTCAACCGGCAACACTTTTTTCGGACCGATCTCGGTCGCCCCAAAGTCCACGCACTTGCAGCACATTTACGCGCGATCAATCCGGCAATCCAACTCACCTTGCACTTCCAACGCCTGCAACGAAATGACGTGCCCTCCTTGTTCGCTGAAGCCGATCTTTTGCTCGAAGCCTTTGATCGAGCCGAGGACAAGAAATGGTTAATCGAAGAATGGTGCCAGTTTTATCAGGATAGATACGTGATCTGTGCCAGTGGTATCGCCGGCATTGGTAAGACCGAAAGCCTGAAAATCCGACGTGCAGGCACAATCGTGCTGTGCGGCGACGAACATTCGGATATGACACAGGGTCTGTGCGCTGCCCGTGTCGGAATTGTAGCCAACACACAAGCCAACCTTGCCCTCGAACTGCTCATCAATAGGGGAAAGACTTAAACATGCTGACTATCAATAATCGTGACAAAATCGAATGGCATGAAGGCATGACCGTCAAGGATGTCTTGAACGAGATGGGCTATACCTATGTCCTGATCACCGTCACGGTCAATGGTGTTCTCGTGCCCGACGAAGCATACAGGACCCACCTTGTCCCTGATAATGCCGATGTGAATGTTTTTCATCTCGCCCACGGCGGGTAACGGACCCATTCGCCCCGACTCGAGACAGCACTTTGAGTTTTTCCACGGATTGTGAGCCAGGAGCGAGATGATAATCTCCAATCTGAGTTGCCAAAATATCAGGAAAAACTTATAAATATACTATGTATTACTGCTCCGGATTCTATCGGGACACGTTGAAATACAGTCATGCAAATGAAGTTTGCAAGAGTCAGTCATGGATGAAAGCACAACATTGACGGAAGGACCTATGAGTATGGGCAAAAAAAATGTTTCATTCCATTCCACACCCGGAAAAAAGCAAGGCGTCTATCTCCTGATCATGCTTGTTGCAGCCCTGGTTGTGACGCCCCTTCAGGCGGAAATGACCAGTGCCAACTATACCATGAAGCAAGATGCGCTCGTGGTCGGTGGCAATAATAGTGCCAGCAAGAGTTACTCATTGCACGACACTATCGGGCAAGATTGTGGGACAGGTCAGAGTCAAAGCTCTCAGAATCGACTCTGGACCGGACTCTGGTATAAACTTATTCTGACATCTGTGCCCGATTTACAATCATGGGCGATACTCGTGCTCGTCTTTCTCATGGCCTGGCTCACCCGCAGGTATACCCGTAAAAAGGCATTACTCCAAACAGTACCCTGAGAGATATTGATTTGTCGTGTTTGTGCTCGGGTTTCATAAAGGATGACCTTTTGTGCATTTATGAAAACATGCAAGCCAATCTGCACTTATTCAATTCTAAGGAGGTAAAACATGTTCAAAAAGATGTTTTTTGTCGTTTTGTTTATACTCACGTGTTCTTGGGTGGCTGCTTTTCCCCCCTATTTAAACTATCAGGGAATGCTCACGGATAGTGCCGGTAATCCGGTCACCAGCTTTACGGTCATTATTTTTACATTTTGGGACGCCGAGACAGGTGGTAATCAATTGGGCTCTTTTTCCGATTCCGACAATGTCACACCCAACGATCAAGGTATGTTTTCCACGTTGATTGGAGACGTATCAATCTATCCAATTCCCGAGTCAATCTTTGACAACGAAACGGTTTATCTAAACGTCAATATCAATGGTGAAAATTTGATTCCACGCAAACGATTGACTTCCGCTGCATTTGCGTTTACCTCGGGTGATCTGCAATGTACCGGCTGTGTGAGTACCGACGAAATTGCTCCGGATGCAATCAGTACGGACCATCTGCAAGATGAATCTGTTTCTGCGGACAAACTGGGAACTGATCTCAAGGTTTCCTTTCATGCCTATCAGGCTTCAGGATACAATCAGGAATTACCTGATAGTGCCTGGACCAAGGTCCTGTTTAATACTGAATTTCACGATGATGGTGATGTTTTCGATACGGCAACGGGAACTTTTACCTGTCCGGTATCAGGTGTCTATCACTTCAATGCCTATGTGCAACCCGCACTTGGCAACTATGAAACGGGTTATAATGTCGCTTTATATCGTAATAACAGCCCTATTGCCGTCTTGTCCACACATCCTTACTCGAATGCATCTGCAGCTGTTGCGGGTGGCGGAATAACGATTAAACTTAATGCCGGTCAAACAGTGAGTATCTATGTCTGGCACATGGCCGGAATAGTCGCCAATGTCATCAGCGGGTACCCGAATACCTGGTTCACCGGTCATCGTGTTTACTAATCCGATATCCGGCTATAATTCCTCGATCAGGTTATACAGTGCGGACAGACGGCCGTTCAGGTTGTGCCAGTGATAATTCTGAACGGCGAGCATGCGTCCGGCCTGGCTGAGACGGTTTTGTTCCATTCGATTGGATAGTAAGTGTGCACAGGCTTGGGCAAAGGCTTCAGCCTTATTTTCGATCAAGAGTTGTTGCCGGTTCTGGACCTCGAGTCCCTCGCACCCCACACCGGTTGTCACGATGGGCATCCCGCGGGACAAGGCTTCCAGAATCTTGACCCTCATACCTCCCCCAAGGCGAAGAGGTACGATGAAGAGTGCATTTTTTTTCAAGAATGGAGCAATCTCGGGAACTGAAGTTTGTAACTGTATCGCTTTTATCTCCTGAAGCCGGGTGACTTCCGGGACCGGGTCACGGCCAACGATGATTAACTGTGTTTCCGGAATCATACTCCGGATGAGTGGGAATATGTCGCGGGTAAACCAGAGCAGGCCATCTACATTGGGGTGCCAGGAAAGTGTTCCCACGAAAATGATAGTGGGTCGATCATATTCATCAGTCGAGGGCTGCCATTGGTCGGTATCGATGGTAATGGGGAAATAACTGATCCGGGCATAGGGTGCCAGATGATGCATTTTGATCTGGTCTTCACGCGTGACCGCAATAGTCAATTGGACTTTACGCATGATCATCCGTTCGTAGTGCCGGACCCGCAGATATTCCTTGAAGCAACGATACTTCACCACCGGGGAATAGAAATGCTTCATTCTCTGCCACAGCAAAGCGGACTCGATATTTTGAGCACCGTAGACCGTTCTGATCCGCCGATCGAAGGGCAGATACTGGGTCATACTCAGCAATTCAGCCTGGACCAGGTCAAATTGACGGCTGGCCAGGACTTCCTGCAGTTTCTCGCGGAAGGGAAGTTGATGATATTCAGTAATCATCCAGGGTTCTTTTTGGAGAACGTTTTTCAGGTAATGACCTGATCTTGACGGGACCGCTTGGGGCCGGTGTGGGACCTGGATAACACTCGAACACAATCTGCGCAGCTCGTCAGACACAGTCACCGGTCCGGCCTGGATGCCTGTATCCGAAACCAGCGATAGTAAATGCAGTTCATGTTCCCTGGCCAGACTTTGCATAAGATTGAAAGTCCGCACGGAGATTCCACCGCTGAATGGATATGGCAAACGATCTGTCAGAAAAAGGATCCTCATGTCCCCCGCTCTCCGCTTCACTCAGGTTTTCAGATTCACGAGTAATACCGAGTCGTGACTCTTGTCAGATGGCTTCTTGTTTAATTGTGTATGTCTTAGAAATTCGATGGTCAACTGTCAAGTGTAATGAATTCACCAAGTGTGGTCGTGCTCTTTTCGAGTAAGGCCTGTTTGAATAATACGAGATCTGACCGGTTTATGCCACCTGTAATCAGGACAACGACCAGGAAAATGAGTGCGGAAAGTGGTAATAACAGAAACAGACTCAACTCAGAAAAAAAGAGGAAACTCACACTCATGACCAGGGTTGCCACTATTGGTGAGAGCAATTCTTTCACCGTGCAAAAATGGATATTGATCGTCTGGGTCAGCTCTCTCTGTAAGACAACAAGAATAACGAGTTCGGAGATGATCGTGGTCAGACAGGCACCATGCAATCCGGCCAGAGGAATGGCCACGAGATTGCCCAGGATGTTTACCGCCAGGCTGTATAATGTTACCCGGGTGACCCGATGTTGACGATTGGCTGAATTCATGGTTGTAATCAGGATCGAATTGAGAAATAATGGCGCCAGCGACCAACTCAACAGACTCAAGGCTGATATGGTCGGTCGAAAAGTCGCCGCAAAAAAGAGATTGATCAGTTTTTCGGCAGAAAGAGACAGACCCGCTGACATGGGCACACCAATCAAGAACAAATAATAGTAAGTCCGTTCGACCAGAACACGCATGGTCTGTTGATTGGTCAAATAAAGCCTGGAAATAATCGGATATAAAGAAACCATCAATGCGATGGGCACAAAATTGACGGTATCGGTCACCCGATATGCCAGACCATACCAACTGACCTCGACATCGCCCCGCATCCAGGACAGCATGATCGTATCCACCCGGAAATAGAGAATGGCAAAAGCACTGGTCAGAGCAAAGGGAAGAGTATCCCGGAGCATCTGCCTGATGAGTCTGCCATCAAACTCGAAGCGCGGTCGGAAAAAACGCCTGGTAAAAACAATGATATTCATGAGAAACACAATTAGATTCACGATGTTCAGGGCCACAAAGAGACTGATCAGGCCATACCCTGACATGAGCATGACGATGACCGTGACCACCCACAGGAGCTGGCCGATCGTAACGATTAAGGCCTCATAATACATTCGCTCGAGGGCCAGATACATGGAAGACAGGGTTTGCGACAGTGAAAAAGGTAAGAGGGCGACCACTGCCAATATGGTCGCCAACGCGGTCAATCGCGGCGTGCCGGAAATCCAGAGAATCAAGAGCAATAACAGCAGGCAGGTCAAATGGATAATGACCTTTACAAATGAAGCACACCAGAGATAACTATTGGCCCTGTCTTGCGAGCGGGCCACCTCCCGGATCATCAGGGGTCGCAACCCGAAATCGATCAACACGTTAAAGATCACGTAGTAAGCCATGACCACCGTATATTTGCCAAACATGTCTTCACCCATGATCCGGGCGGCAACCAGGACCAGAACAAGACCTGATCCCTTGTTCAGCATCTGACCCAGAAACCAGGTCATCGAATTGGCGGTGATTTTACCTAAACCAGGCATGCACGTGTATCCTTGTAACTTCGTTCGCTCGCTGCTGATGCAGTGGACTGAGACCGAATGGTGCCAGATCGCCCTCCCGGAGCGATGGCCACAGAATTTCTGTCCCGGTCTGCTGGGCCCGGGTGGAGGGCTCTGATGAGAGCGGTTCCCTGCTTTTTATTGAATTCAAGAATGCCTCCCTCCGTCCTTCTTCATTGGTGAACGCTGCATCGTCGCATTGGCCGCTCCCTTACGACGGACCATTTCTTCATAACTGTATCTGCACCCGCAATAATCCTGTCGATACAGACCCGCTGCCCGACTCAGTAACGTGCTTTGTGTGAAACCGTCCCGCTTTTTGAAGTCCTGATCAACGAATGTGAGCCTGTATCGGTCCGCAAGCTCGAGACCGATAGCACGTATCCGCGACATTTTCTTGTGTGGACTCACAGACAGGGTGGTCGTGAAGCAGGAAATGCCGTGTGCCTTGCAAGTCCGGGCCGTGGCCTCAAGCCGGAGTCTGTAGCAAGCCCAACAGCGGTCCGTCGCTTCACCCAGATGTTCCATACCCGCAATCACCGCTTCGAAATCCCAGAAATCGCGCTGACCAACGATGAGCGGAAGCCCATTCTGACGGGCATAGTGCCCGATCTCATCCTCACGCAGATCGTATTCAGACCGGGGAAAAATGTTGGGATTGTAAAAGTAAAGCGTGAGTTCGTATTCAACCCGCAACCGCTGAATAGGCACAGTTGCACAAGGCGCACAACACACATGTAATAAAAGCGGCAATCGGGTTTCTGCTCCCAAGACCATCTCCCGGACAGGCATCAATCAATTAATCCAAGACCCGAGCGACCGGGCCACATCTGAAAACTGCACCATACATAACACAGCACCGCTTATATTACAATAAGCTCCAGTATTCTGGACGGCCGGATCAGGGCTGATCTCGATAAAAAACAATTGTGATCGTTCATAGACCCGGCCAGTCAGAGTGATAGTGCTTTTCAAAGACCCTCAGAAATATGACCTGGTAGTTAAATTTGTGTGTATCATCTCGAGGCTCAGTATTTCTGGTTGAACAGATTCATACTTTTGTTGTTGGTATATCTTGGATGACTTCCTCTTCTGGGGTTCTGTACGGTTTCTCCTCTGTTTGACTTATTTGTTCTTTTTTGAAATAATGACTTCGATGTGCTGACGAGAACGAAATTCGTCTTGATGAGAATAGCTTGTGAAGAGAGGGGGTCCATCATGAGAAATATCGACGCTAACTGGCAGAAGACAATGCTTTTTTTGTTATGTATGGGAGTAGTCCTGCTCTGGGGGCAGGTGCCAAGTCAGGCAGAGTTGCCTACATCCTGGCACGCGAGAGGAATAGGTGGTGGCGGCTCCATGTTTTCACCTAGTTTCAGTCCCCATAGTCTGAATGAAATCTATGTTGCCTGTGATATGGGTGAGCTGTTCCATACCACTGATTTCGGTTATTCCTGGAATGTGGTCCCTTTTTATGAAGTGTGGGGCGGACGATATACCTGCGTTCAATTCAGCGATGACCCTGCTGTTTTGTATTCTCTTTATGCCGACAGTGCCTCGGGCGGTAATTTTCCAGTCACGAGCACCGATGCTGGCCTGACTTGGAATACTCTGGGCTCGGACCCTACTGGGGGAGAAGCTTATAGCTTTTTTGCCGATAGCACTGACGGTGACCGATTGATAATCTCGGACTATTCAAGGATGTATTTCTCCTCGAACGGAGGGCTTTCGTTTTCGGAGAAATACTATAATGGTGGCGGGAATGGGTGTTATATTGCCGGTGTTTTCTTTGATGGCAGCACGATCTATGTCGCGACGAACGCTGGCTTGCTCATCTCTACAAATAGTGGTTCAACTTTCAGCCCCACCGCCTATACCGGAATTCCGAGCGGGGAGTATGTTCTCTCTTTTACCGGTGCGAAAGTCGGTGGAACGACCCGATTTTTTATGATCACTCAATCAAGCATGCCTTATCCCGGCATAGATGGTGGTGAATTCTGGGATTACAGCGGCATCTATTCTTTTGATGTGGGCAGTTCCGCCTGGGTCCAAAGAGACAGCGGTATAAGCGGCGGATATCCCTTCTTTATCGGTATGGCCCGCAACAATATCAATGTGGTTTATGCTGCTGGCGGCGGCGGTGGCAGCGGTTACGACCCGATCGTTTTCAAAACGATCGATGCCGGCCTGAGTTGGAGCACAGCGCTGTTCACGATCAATAATGCCAATGTGTATACGGGTTGGTGCGGTTACCAGGGAGACCGGGTCTGGAGTTACGCCGAGTATCCTTTTGGTTTTGCCGTGTCGCCGCTGAATGCAGATCTGGCCGTATTCAGTGATATGGGTTTTGTTCATGGCACAACGGACGGAGGGACCACCTGGCGACAGATGTATGTCCATCCGGACGATCAGAATCCGGCCGGGAACCCGACCCCTCAGAAACATTACTACCGCAGTGTGGGCTTGGAAAATACGACATCATATTACCTGCTCTGGGTCACTGAAAACATTCTGTTCGCGTCCTTCTGCGATATTCGGGGAATTCGCAGCCTGGACGGCGGGCTTTCCTGGTCTTTTGATTATACGGGTCATACCGAGAATTCAATGTATCAAGTTGTGCTTCATCCAACCAGCGGATATTTGTATGGGGGCACCTCGACCGCCCATGATATCTACCAGAGCACCTATCTGTCGGATAGTGCTCTGGATGGTCAGTCCGGAAGAATCCTCTCCTCCAGCGATCAGGGACACACCTGGCAAGTCGTTCATAATTTCGGTCATCCCGTGATTTGTTTGGCCATTGATCCCAATTCAGTCAACACGATGTATGCCAGTGTTATCCACAGCACTTCAGGCGGGATCTATGTTACCCACAATCTTCAGGCAGGTGCCGGCTCTACCTGGTCCAAGCTCAGCGATCCACCGCGGACCGAGGGACATCCCTTCAATATTCACGTCTTGAATGACGGAACATTGGTCTCGACCTATTCAGGTCATCGCGATCCCGGTTTTACAGCCAGTTCAGGCGTGTTCGTCAGTACTGATGGCGGAGTATCATGGTTGGACCGCAGTGACCCGGGCATGCTCTATTGGACGAAAGACCTGGTCATTTCACCTTACGATCCCGCCCAGAACACCTGGTATGTCGGCGTGTTCAGTGGTTGGGGTGGACCGCCCAACGGTCTGGGCGGGCTGTACTATACCTCGGATCGCGGACTCAATTGGACCCGCATCTGTGACGCT
Source organism: bacterium (assembly GCA_016934675.1). Taxonomy (GTDB): domain Bacteria; phylum CSSED10-310; class JAFGSJ01; order JAFGSJ01; family JAFGSJ01; genus JAFGSJ01. The sequence goes on from JAFGSJ010000111.1 coordinate 22,352, forward strand.
GACCGAGTCACTTCCTGCACCATTAATCCGGCTGACCCGGATGAAATGTTCGTTACAACCGAGGAAGATGGGCTCCTCTATAGCTCAAATGCAACTTCAGCTTCGCCTACGTTCAATCGGGTCGATGACTATCCGTTCCACCAACCCGAACGCGTTTACTATAACCCTTACAATACGAATGAAATCTGGGTTACCAGTTTCGGAAACGGATTGCGAGTTGGTCAGATAGAAACCTCGACGGTCGGACTGGTCCCTGCGGGAGAAGGGGCAACGAATCCCCTGACCGTCACAAAAATCGATACAACACTACACATCGACTTTGACCCGGCATCTGGGGCCTCACTGTACAATGTCTATCGCGGAAATCTGGATGATTTGCTAGCCTCTGGCATATATTGCCATGACCTGAGAATTACGGGTTATGCGTGTGATGGAACGCCTGAAACAACAGTCAATGATCTGACCGGAGGACTTGATACCGCAAATTACTTTTATTTGGCCAATGGCAATAACGGGCTTTGTGAGGGTTCCTTTGGAAACAACAGCGAGGGAGTATCCAGAGAAAGCAGCGGTTTTTGGCCGATCGAGGCTTGTTTAGATCCCTGTTCGCCCTAACCCGCTCTCGTTCTTCTCCAGGCCGAACCAGTATTCATCGGGCGAGATAAGCTCGAGCCAGCGCCGCTGGTGCTCGATCACGGCAAACGAGACCAGTATCAGTTCAGGTGCAATCGCAGAAAAGCGGTCTTGCCAGGCAAAAATCTCCCGTTCGGAAACATGATTATCGATCAGGAGACCATCGAGGTGCTTGAGCCGGACCAGATCGGATTCCGAGGGCAAACGCTCCTCTTTCCACCAATACACCTGGCGTTTCATGGTCCCACCAAAAAGCGGCCTGTCGATCTCGGATACAAGCGTGAACACCGCGGCCCGGCTTCCCCAGAATGGCATATCCAAATCCAGATACTGAGGCCTGATCAACCGCAATGAATTCTCGAGTGCCCTTATCAGCTCGGGCCGGTCCCAATTGAACACGATTATCTCGAGCGGCGTGAACGGGTTCTCGCCAGTCAGGCGGACCAGCTCCGCCTCGAGGGCCGAATAGCTTTCCGGTCCGGAAAAGATAAACACCTGGTACGGCTGGGCCAGATGATGGCCAGGCACCCGATTAAGCCACAGACCTGGCTCGCCTTCGAATATGAGTTTGCTGTAAACCGGACCGTCCTTCAACACCGAGGTTAACCACGGCACATGGCCGATTTCAGACTTCCCCTCTGTCCCGCTTTCAGGGCATTTGTCGAAGGTCCGGTACGATACATCCAGTTCCGGTTCAGGCTGCAGAACATAACCCAGTTTTTCCTCGGCATAGCAGAATGCTTCGAGCATATCCTCGCAGGTCATGGTCGGCGTCTCGAGGACAGAGTAGGGCGGACGGTCCTGAAATTGAAGACCGTACTCACCACTCTTCAAACGTAATTCAGAACCGGGGAGAAGGGCCAGGGGAAATATCGAGACATCCTGTGCACAGTCGTGCTCGACCAGAAAATCAACAGATCGGCAAAAACCGGATCGGGTATCGCCGGGCAAACCGAGAATCAGATCGACCCGTGTTCGGATATCGTGTTTATGTAGATTATGTATACCCTTGACAAAACGGGTCAGATCAGTCTTTCTCTTCACTCTGCTCAACACCTTGAGATCGCTGCTTTGCAATCCGATCTCGAACTCGACAAAACCCGCTTCCGCAAAGGCTGCCGCCACATGATCATCGATTCTTTCCGCCCGGATTTCACTTTGAAAAGCAATATCACGAGTGCAATTCACCCGGGCTATTTGCTCGAGTACATCTTCGAGATCGGGACGGACTTCGAGTGACGGATCGAGCAGGAATATCTCGGGAATGCCCTGCGATTTGGCCCATTCAATGGCCTTGATGACCAGGTCCGATGGCAGAAAGGTCAGCTTCGAGCGGGCTTTGTTGTAGTAACAGAATGAACAGGTATGCGGACAGCCGCGCATGGTCTCGAGTACCATCATCCGGTCCAGCCATGGCTCCAAATCGCAGCTGAGATACGGACTCACTGCACTCTGAAACGACCAGGGCTCAACCATCTGTTTCCGCTTCCCCGTCATTGATCCGGCCAACTCACCGGAAATCAGTTCCTGAAAAAAAGCTTCGCCTTCACCCTGACACAGGTCGTCACGATCATGCCCGGTAAACAAGGCGTTATCCTGTGTCACTTCCGGACCGCCCAACACGATCCGCACTGCCCGTCTGCTCTTCAAGCGGTCGCATAAAAATAAAGTCCGCTCCACATTCCAGGCGTAAACTGTAAACCCGACAATATCAGGCCCTTTTTGGAGTATGAGTTCCACAAGTGCCGCATCGCCCAGATACGAAACCTGGCTCTCAGGCAATAGCTCGACCTCCAGCCCGGCATAGTGACGGACCGCTTCCTTTAAACAGGACGCCCCGATCGGTATGTTACCGGTCTGTCGTGAAAAATTATGCTGCGGAATGGGTAACTGCACCAAAATTATTCTCACAACCGTTCGACTCCTGTCCGTAATAATGTTGTTATCCACGTTTACAATATCGGGACTGTCTATTATAGTAATTCACAGGGCTACTCTCACACAAGCCACTCAATATGTAATTTCACTCTTGTCCAAAAGCTGATTTGAAAAAACGTATCAATTCAACATTCTGAAACCGGACAGGGTGATAGAATTGACATTATATAAAATGCCGGGATCGGGATCGCAATCGCAATCGCTTTCGATCTCTCTCTGAAAATAACGGAGTCCTGCAGTCGGAATGGGAATACTTGACACTGGTAATTCTGCTTGTTATTAACTCAGTCGAGACATATCGGCACTATGTTCGGGACACAAGAGACCGCCAGAGAGGACTGGGCTGATAGGGTGAGTCAGTTATTCGTGATGTTGGCCTGTAGCATAGCCCTCCTTGGGCCGGAGTACGAGTTGAACGGTCAAGCCGCAGCCTGGATCGCTGCCGGCGACACCGAACTGGTCGGCCTGCGTTATGCGCCCAGTCTCACTCTCCTGTGGAAGAGTGAGAGTGATTGGCGGCTCGAGAGTGAAATAAGTGTCGTGGCGAGCACGCAGGGCTGGTTCGACTCGCTCTCGGAATACGACGATCAGGCGGATTGTAAACTCTATCGGGGCTGGCTCCGATGGTCGGACCTGCACAGTGAAATCAGAGCTGGTCTGCAAAAAATCAACTTTGGGCCCGCTCGGATACTGCGCTCGCTCAGGTGGTTCGATCAGACTGATGTCCGCGACCCGCTCGAAGCGACACCCGGTGTATGGGCCCTGCTGGTTCGGCACTATTTCATCAATAATGCCGGCATCTGGCTGTGGGGCTTATCCGGAAATGATGATCCGAAAGGCCTGGAAATCGTGGCAACAAAAAAAAATACGCTGGAAGGCGGTGGTCGCTGTCAATTCTCGTTATGGTCGGGAGAACTGGGAGTCAGTTATCATCAACGCCGGGTTGATCTGGGCGACTGGCCCGGACCACGACAACCTTTTGTTTCATCTGAAGGTATCGAAGAACGCTATGCCCTGGATGGCACCTGGGATATCGGTCCGGGCATCTGGTTCGAAGCCTTTACCGGCCGGACTCGGACCGGTGCGAATAACGATTTTTGGCAGAACCTGGTTACCTGCGGAACGGATTATACTTTTACAATCGGAGCCGGGGTCCAGGTCACGCTCGAACACTTGTACGGTGCAACCGGCAGCGATTTCGACCACCAGCACAATAGCATCAACAACACGGTCGTGTCAGCTACGACCTCGGTCAGCCTTCTGGATAATCTGACCGTATTGGGAGGTTGGTCGTGGCCCGAGCAGGAACGCACCCTATTCCTGAACTGGCAGCGGCTCTATGATCGCTGGGAAATCAATACCGGCCTGTTTTCCGGTCCGGGGAACGGGAACGGGGACAGTCAAGCTCTCTACCAGGGTGACGGTTGTCAATTAATGATACTGTATCATTATTAAATATATGGTATGTACATTGCTTGTATAGTAGAATGGAATGCGAAATATCTGACGGATTGATGAAAGGGGAGGCCAGACCATGCCGCTGGTAACGATCGAGCAAATGAGTAAAGAATATCCTGTCGGAAAAGGCACCTTTACCGCATTACGGGAGATCACCCTTTCCTTCGAAAAAGCTGAATTCTGCGGTCTGGTCGGGCCAAGCGGCTCGGGCAAGACCACCCTGCTGAATATAATCGGTCTCCTGGATAATCCCAGCAGCGGCCGGACCGTTGTGCTCGATCGGGACACCCGGCAACTATCGGCCCAGCAAGCCGCCGCTATGAGACGCCAGCACATGGGTTTCATTTTCCAATCCTATAATCTGTTGCCGGTATACACAGTTTTCGAGAATGTCGAGTTTCCCCTGCTGCTTCTGGGGATGACAGCCGAGGAACGGGAAAAAAGGGTCTGGACCGCTCTCGAACGTATGGGCATCGCCGATAAAGCCCAGTCGCGTCCGGCCCAGTTATCGGGCGGGGAAGCCCAGCGGGTCGCGGTGGCCCGGGCAGTCGTAAAATCACCCAGCCTGGTCCTGGCCGATGAGCCGACCGCGAATCTTGACTCGGATAATTCTCACAATATACTCGAGATGATGGTCGCCCTGAACCGGGACCTCGAAACGACTTTCCTATTTGCCACCCACGACGACAAAGTCATTCGGTATCTGCACCGCAAGATCAGCCTGGTCGACGGCCGGATCGCACGGGATGAGTTCGTGGATACATACAAGGAGCAGCGACCGTGATTTACTTCAGGTTAGCGTATCGGAACCTGGTCGGGGCCGGTTTACGGACCTGGTTGAACGTTTTCGTCCTGTCCATTGCCTATGTTCTGATCATCTGGCACCAGGGTATTTTTGCCGGTATGCTCCACCATGGCACACGGGCGACGATTACGGAATATATCGGTGGCGGCCAGTTCTGGCAGCAGGATTATGACCCGCTTGATCCACTCTCGATCGATCAGAGCCACGGCCCCATCCCAGCCGAGTTGAAAGACCTGATCGAACGGAAAAAAGCCACCGCTATCCTGGTCCGACAGGCAAGCGTCTTTCCTCAGGGCCGCCTTCAAAATGTCAGCCTGAACGGTATCGATCCAGAACAGGAAATACTGGCTATTCCCAGCCAGGCCCTGAAAGGCCCGGACGCGGAAGCCGTCCAATTACCCATCCTGATCGGCAAACGCATGGCGAAACGAGCTTCTTTGCATGTCGGTGACGAACTGACCATCCGTTGGCGGGACACATCAGGTGCGTTTGATGCTCTCGAAGCCACGGTTGTCAAGATCATGCAAACAGACCTGCCGACCATAGATCTCAACCAGGTCTGGCTCCCGCTCGAACGTTTGCAGGCCATGAATCAATTAGCCGATCAAGCTACGCTGGTTACGCTCGCCCAGAATGTTGAACCACGGCAACTTCATGACTCGTGGTCTTTTCGCGATCAGGACTATCTGTTGCGCGATATTCAAGCCGTGGTTGACAGCAAAAGGATGGCCTCGTTCATCATGTACGCCTTTCTGCTCTTTCTGGCCATGCTGGCTGTCTTCGATACCCAGGTCCTGGCCATTTTCAAGCGGCGCCGCGAAATAGGAACACTCATGGCCCTGGGCATGACCCGTTGGAACGTCATCGGCCTGTTCACGCTCGAAGGTGCCCTGAACGGCCTGCTCGCCCTGGGACTCGGCGCAATCTACGGTATTCCGCTCCTGGTCTATTCGGCGCGGCACGGTTTTTCGCTGCCGATCAATGCGGATGATTATGGCCTTGCCATAGCCAAGACGCTCTATCCAATCTATTCAGCCGGTTTGATCGTCATAACCGTGGCGATCGTTTTCAGCACGGTGGTCCTGGTCAGTTCGTGGCCAACCCGTCAGATTGCCCACCTGAAACCGACTGACGCTCTGCGGGGAAAAGTGTCATGATCATCTTTCTGCTCAAGGGAATCTTACGGGACCGCTCCCGCAGCCTCTTCCCCATAATGATGGTTGCGGCGGGCTCGCTCTTGGTCGTGCTCCTTTACAGTTGGATGAACGGCATGTTTGATGATCTGATTCAAACCAATGCCCGCTTCGATACCGGGCATGTCAAGGTCGTCACACGGGCCTATTGGGAATTACGCGACCAGACCCCGCTCGATCTCGCTTTACTGGACACGGCCCGGACCAAGCAGGAACTGACCCGGCTCGATCCCGACTTGATCTGGCTCGAACGTATCAGGTTCGGAGGATTGATCGATGTCCCGGATGAACAGGGCCAAACCCGGGCCCAGGGCACCGTCATCGGGCTTGCGGTCGACTTGCTTGAAAATCCTGAGACGGAAACACGACTCCTGAATATCGACGCTGCCATCGTCCAGGGCCAGGTCCCGCGCCGAAAATCGGAAATCGTGATCAGTGATGAATTCGCCCAACGAATAAACATTCGGATCGGTGATCAAGTCACCCTGATCGGTGCCACCATGTATGGGGCCATGGCCATGACCAATTTTCGCATAGCCGGCACAGTGCGCTTCGGTATTCCGCCGCTCGATCGGGGCTGTATTATCGCCGACCTGGCCGATGTCCGCCAGGCCCTGGATATGGCCGATGCGGCTACCGAAATCGTCGGGTTCTCCGGCTCCATGTTCTATGACGATCAGGCCATGATAAGGCTGAGTGAACGTTTCAACAAGACGAGATTAGCCCGGACCGATGATTTTGAGCCTTTCATGGTCCCGCTCAGCGCCCAATACGACCTGGGCGAGTTTCTGGCCCTGGTCCGGATTTTTGGAGCAATTATCGTTTCCGTTTTCGGGTCGGTCATGGCCCTGGTCCTCTGGAATTCGGGCCTGATGAACGGTATCCGCCGCTATGGCGAAATCGGGGTCCGTTTGGCCATGGGTGAGCCCAAAAGCACCGTCTATCGCCGGATGCTTTTCGAATCGTTGATCATTGGCCTGATCGGATCGGTCATCGGCACCTTGATCGGTCTCGCCCTGGCCTATCTCCTCGAGGTCTACGGGCTCGACTTCAGTTCAACGATGCAACAGTCCCAGATCATGATGTCGACCGTGCTCAGAGCCCGAGTGACGGGCTGGAGTTACCTGATCGGCTTCTTTCCCGGGTTGATCGCGCCCTTTCTCGGGACCGCCCTGGCCGGCATCGGCATCTATAAACGTCAAACCGCCCAACTATTCAAGGAGTTGGAAGTATGATCTGCTTTTGGATAGTGTTTGTATTACTCTGTCAAAGCCCGACACCGCTTGAAACCGGATTGAGTGCCACCGAAATACTGGCCAGGGTTGATGATAACTACGTCTCGACCACAAAACAGGTGACCAGCACCATGATCATTCACGGCCGCCGCAGCGAACGGACGGTGAAAGCCCTGTCCTATATTCAGGGAATGGACAAGGCCTATACCGAATACCTCTTCCCTGAACGGGAAAAAGGCACCAAGATGCTGAAATTAAAAAACGAATTGTGGCTCTATTCTCCTGATACGGACCGCACCGTGAAAATCGCCGGACACATGCTCCGTCGGTCCGTGATGGGTTCAGATCTCTCCTATGAGGACTATCTGGAAGACCCCGAACTCTCCCATCTGTATCAAGCCACGCTGGACGGCTCGGAAAAGCTCGATGATCGAGATTGTTATGTTCTCCAACTGACCGCTAAAACTGATGATATTGCCTACTTTTCGCGGCGACTCTGGGTCGATCGTGAACGCTTCATCCCCTTGAAAGAACAACGCTTCGCCAAAAGCGGCAAATTGCTCAAGGAATTAACCGTCACCGAAGTTTTTCGGATCGAGACTCGCTGGTATCCCCGTACCATGACCTTCAAGGATGTCCTGCAATCGGGCCTGGGCACCGAATTCATCATCGATGCCATCGAATTTGATCCAGCTATCCCGGATTCCTATTTTTCGACTGCGGCCCTCCGCTGATCATCCCTTGCTTGCGACTATGAAACATGTATCGACATTACTGATTATCATCACGATCCTGGGTTCGGCCCTGATCGTTTATTATCCTCTCCTGACACTTTTTTTTCATTCCGAGGATTTTTATTTCATCTATTGGGGCAAGCAGTCCTACTGGGCTTGGTCTATCGTGAGCGATTTGTGTTGCTGATTGCGTTGGGTTGGTTTCTGGTAACACTCCTTTGTTGGGCCGTAAACAGGCTCTGTCCCCCGCTGGCGGGGGTCGGGGGGTGGAATTCTCAAGGGATGATCAAGCAACGCGAATTCAGCAT
>JAFGSJ010000112.1 GCA_016934675.1 bacterium
ACATGAAGAGTTCATGGCTCCATTGCCATTCCCGTCAATACTCTCTATTTCCCAAACGTTCGTGCCCGTTACTTTAGTCTTCCTACCAGTTACTTCAAAAAGAAAATTGAGTTTCAGGATTCTGGTATACCACACGAGGCCGCGTCAAGGCAGTACTCCAAATTGTGGTACAAAATTGTGTGATAACCGTGGTTGGGGTACAATCGCCCGTAGTTCCCACTTCAGTGGGGCTTTGTGGTGTTGAACGGGACAAAGCCCACGTAAACGTGGAACTACGAACTATTGTACCAGGCGGAGCGGGCCAGCGCTGAAGCACAGCGATCGTCCTGAGGGCATGTCTGTACTCTTTCAAAGAGAGACGAACTCGAACCGATTCGCCCCGAAATGTATGACACTGGTCCGCGATCTCTCTGAACTTGAAGTTAGCTCCCGAACATATTATAGTATGTATATTTCAGCCCTTATGTGTGATCTACGATAGTACTGAGACAACATTTTTTTACACTGGAGAGGAATATGTCGGGAGCGGAAATAGTGTATGAGACGGTACAACGTTCGCATTACTGCGGAGAATTACGGGAAAATCATTTGGGTGAACAGGTTCGGTTAGCCGGATGGGTCCATAAATGGCGGGATTTGGGCAATCTGGTCTTCATCGATCTGCGTGACATCCGGGGCTTGTGTCAGATCGTATTCAGTGCAGATATTGATGCCAATCTCCATGCAGCGGCCTCCCGTCTGAGGAACGAGTATGTCATCGCGGTGAGTGGCCAGGTCAGAAGCAGGCCGGAAGGCATGATCAACCCCGATTTGCCCAGTGGCGGTATCGAGGTGCTCGCCCACAGTCTGACCGTGCTGAATACGTCTGCGACGCCACCTTTTCCGATCGGGCAAGCTGAAGCGGTCAATGAGGAGACCAGGCTTGAATATCGCTATCTGGACCTGCGGAGCGAACGGATGAAGAAGAACGTCATTTTCCGGCACCGGGTCACGCAAGCGATTCGGCAGTATCTGGACAGTCAGCATTTTCTCGAGATAGAGACACCGGTCCTGATGAAGAGTACGCCTGAAGGGGCCCGTGACTATATTGTTCCGAGTCGGGTCCATCCGGGGAAATTTTATGCATTGCCCCAATCCCCGCAACTGTATAAACAAATGCTGATGATCGGTGGTTTGGACCGATATTATCAGATAGCCCGATGTTTTCGGGACGAGGACTTGCGCGGAGACAAACAGCCGGAGCACACCCAGATCGACATCGAGATGAGCATGTCCAGTCAGGAACAGATATTCAGTCTGGTCGAGAACATGTTCAGTCATATTTTCAGAGTGGTGCTGAATGCGGAGTTAGGGACACCATTCGAGCGGATCACGTATCAACAGGCCATGGACCGGTTTGGTACCGACAAGCCCGATCTGTGTTTCGGGCTCGAATTGACGGACCTGACCGAGTTGGCCCGGGCCATGTCTTTTTCGGTCTTCCATCAGGTCCTGGACCAGGGCGGCAGGGTCAAAGGCTTGCGTATTCCGGGCGGTAGCTCACTCAGTCGTAAAGATATCCAGGAGTGGGAAGCCAATATCAAAACCTATTTTGGCGCCGCCGGGCTCAGTTGGATCAAAGTGGGTCCCGACGCATTCCAGGGCTCCGTAGCCAAATTCTGTAACGAGCACCGCCAGTTGGTGCTCGAGACTTTTAAAGCGGTCGAGGGCGATCTGCTGCTCATGGTCGCCGGTAAACCGAAAGTGGTCTATCAGTCGCTGGCTGATTTACGGCTTAAGGCCGGCCAATATCTGAAGCTGGTCCCGACTGATGTCTACAATTTTGTCTGGGTCACGGATTTTCCCCTGTTCGAGTGGGACGATGAGACGGGAAAATGGGAAGCTGTCCATCATTTGTTCACCATGCCCCGCTATGAGGACATAGACTTGCTCGAAACGGAGCCGGGCAATATACACGGTCAATTGTACGACCTGGTTTTGAACGGAGTCGAGCTGGCTTCCGGGAGTATCAGAATCCACAACAGGCAATTGCAGGAGCGTATTTTCAGGGTGGTAGGCATCACGGAACAGGAGGCCGAGCGTCGTTTCGGTTTCTTTCTCAGGTCGCTCGAGTATGGCGCACCGCCGCACGGGGGTATTGCTCCCGGCCTGGATCGTATTCTGATGCTCCTGCTCAAGGAAAATACGATCCGCGATGTCATCCCTTTTCCCAAGACTTTGACCGCATATTCACCGCTCGATGGCTGTCCATCGAGCGTGGACGAGGTCCAATTGCGTGAAACTCACATCAGACTTGACCTAGAATCACAATGATCGTTGGCTGAGACACCTGACGGGTTGCAAGCAAACGGTAATGATGAATAACAAGAAACCAGAGGTGAGATAATATAGTAAGAGGGGTTCATTATGAAACTGGTAGAATGCGTGCCTAATTTTTCAGAAGGACGAGACCGTTCAATCATTGATGCCATAACCGCCGAGATCGAGAGGACCGAGGGGGTCAAGTTGTTGGATGTGGACCCGGGTAAAGCGACCAATCGGACTGTGGTCACATTTATCGGCAGTCCCGAGTCTGCGAAGCGTGCCGCCTTTCGTGCGATCAAGCGAGCTTCTGAACTGATCGATATGAGTAAACACCAGGGAGCACATGCCCGGATGGGTGCGACCGATGTATGTCCTTTCATCCCGGTCAGTGAGTTGACCATGGCGGATTGCGTGCAATTGGCCCGTGAACTGGGCGAAGAGGTCGCCCGGGAATTGTCCATCCCCGTGTATTTGTATGAAGAGGCGGCCACACGACCCGAACGTCGGAATCTGGCTACGATCAGGAGCGGTGAATATGAGGGTCTGGCTTCCAAGCTCGAGGACCCGGATTGGCGCCCGGATTTTGGAGAGCCTGTTTTCAATGCACGTTCCGGTGCCACCGTGATCGGGGCTCGTGAGTTCCTGATCGCATATAATATCAATCTCAACACGCGTCGGGCCCTCCTGGCCCGCAAAATAGCCAACACGATCCGTGAAAAGGGCAGGCCAGTCCGCGACGAACAGGGCAATTTTGTCTATGATGCCGAGGGCGAAAAGGTCATGGAACCGGGTATATTCGAGTATTGTAAGGCCACGGGCTGGTACATCGACGAGTATCAATGCGCCCAGGTGACCATGAATCTGACCAATTACCATGTCACGCCGGTCCATATCGTGCTCGAACGGGTCCGTGAACTGGCCATCGAGTATGGCGTGGTCGTGACCGGTTCCGAACTGGTCGGGCTCATCCCCAAACAAGCCATGCTCGATGCAGGCATCTACTACCTTCAGAAACAGGAGGCCTGTGCCGGTGTCACCGAAGAGGAATTGATCAGAGTCGCGATCCGGTCCATGGGGCTCGACCAATTGACTCCATTCGACCCGCGTCTGAAAATCATCGAATACTGCTTTCAACAGGATGTTCTGGTTGCCCGGACCATCCGGGAGTTCACCAATGAAACCTCGTCCGATTCTCCGGCTCCGGGCGGCGGGAGCGTGGCGGCCCTGGCCGGAGCACTCTCCGCGGCACTTTCAGCCATGGTTGCCAATCTGACCTTTCCGAAGAAGAAATTCAAGGAAGTCCAGCCCCTGATGGATGAAGTTGCACTCGAGGCACAGAAAATAAAGAATTTCTGTCTGACAGCCATTGACCATGACACGGCTGCCTTCAATAAACTCATGAGCGCATTTGCCTTACCCAAGAACACGGAAGAGGAGAATACGCTGCGTGAACGGAGTTTCCAGGAAGCGACCAGGGAAGCCATCAGAGTACCCCTGTCCGTGCTGGAACAGGTCCCGGTCCTGCTTGAACTCGCCGAAAAAGTCGTGCGACATGGCAATCCGAACTCATTATCAGATGCGGGTGTGGCCACACTTATGGCCCGAGCATCAGCCCTGGGCACTTATTACAACGTTTTGATCAATCTGGCCGGCATCAGCGATCCGGACTACAGTCGAGACATGGCCGAAAAAGCGGAACAGCTCAAGGACTCGGTCGAACACAAAGCCCATGAGATCGAACAGATCGTCTCCGGTCGTCTTAAAGAGCAGTTACCCGGACAAAAATGAATGAGGAGGGGCACATTGAGCCCTCGAAAGGAGATGCATTGAGACCACAGCTCAAGGTCACGATCATCGCATATCTGTTCTGGGTCATGACCGCAACCTGCCTGTACGCTGACCCTGACGAACATGAAAATGCTCGAACGGACGGGGCCGGTCCGACCCAATTGATGGAGAAAGCGGTCCCGACCAAAGCGGATGAACGGATCGAGCTCGATCTGCTCATTACGTACTCGGACCGTTATCTGGGCTTTTATGTGGGCCTGTTCGGCGACATGCAAGCCGCATTCCCCAATGTGCTCAAAGCTCGGATCAGGTTCATGCCTGAAGAATGTGGTCCGGCCGATCAGAACTGCTCGAATGAAATTATGAAGATCGGGCTCTGTTTGCAAAACCGGGATTACGAGCTGTTCCGACAATTCTGTGTTTGTCAGGCTGAACAGATAATCGGCACGCCTACGAGTCATTGTCTCGAGCAGATAGGCCTGTCAGCGGCTGAGTTGCAGGCTTGTCTGAAATCCGGGCTGGTTCCAGCCGAACTCGCCGAAAATCAGGCTCTGAGACAGGCATACCCCGACCAGAACCTGCCCCTGGTCCTGCTGAACGGGGAACCGTTCAAGGAACGGCAGACCCGGATCGAGCTCGAACGGGCAATCTGTCGCTTGGTAACCGGACCTCTGAGCTACGAGTCGTGCCGAGAATTGCCCGCTTGTCTCTCACATGCGGAATGTCAGCAGCCGGGCCTGCTGGGTATGTGCGAACATGCGGGCACGCCCGAAGCGCACTGCATCTACAAGGAACCGATCGCCGTGCCCCTGACCCTTATCATTCCGGAACCGGGCTATTTCACAAACCAGGTCGAGATCATGGACCTGAACTATCGGAATTTTCCGGGTATTCAGTTGCGAGAACTGACCGAGAACAGTCCGGAAGCACAGGCACTGATCAAAAAATACGAAATTACGGTCCTGCCCGCTTATCTTTTTGGGGAGAGCATCGAGCAAACCTATCGTTTTTCCACGTTTCGTGACGGTTTCTATCGGAAGCACGATCTTTTGCTGTTCAGTCCGGACCGGGTCGGTGCGACCGTGTTCTGTCGTCGTCCTCGAGAGGAAAAAACGCTGCAACTCGTCCTGAACAGTTACTCGAAACCGGCCCTGGAATTACTGCTTGACCTTTTGACGCAGCCGATCTCGATTCGTGATGCGATCAAGCTGAAGGTCAATTATTCATTTCGATACGATCAGAACGGTTGGAAGGCCGATGAAACTACCCGAGCTGCAGATGAAGAAAGCCTCCGTCAGATGATCATTGCTCATGAATTTCCGCAACAGTTTCCATGTTATCTCGAGGCCTGGCTCAATAACTTCGGCACGACCTACTGGACTGATCTGTGTTACCGTTGTTCTCTCGACCCGTGGAGGGTCAGGGACCTTGCCACAGGCCCGAAAGGACGGGAACTGTTGCAAGAAACGATCCGAGCCCAGCAACTGCTGCCGCTTAAACCGGTCCGGACCATATTGCTCATCGAAAACAGGGAAATCGTCCGGACCGACACCCCGTTCAATCCGGAGAAACTATTGCAACAAATGCTCCGACAATGATATGATCGGGCTGTGCCCAAAAGGGGGAAAAATGAAAATCACACAGAAACTATCGACAATTCTTCAACTGATCATGATTATCGGAATGCTGTCATGCGCCACGACACCCACTAAGGAGCTCGAGAAAAAAGAAAAGAAGATGGAGCCGGTCGAGCAGATCGACCTGGCCTGGATCGATCAAGAGGTCGATTTCAGCAAGTATACTTCGGTCCAGGTCCCGGACTTTTCCGGTGAAGCGCTGCCCGAGTCCATGAAATGGCTCGAACAATATGTTCCAGAACACATAGCCCTCACACTGGGAAAGGACAAAGTCTTTGAACTGGTCGATCGCTCACCTCAGGTTTCGGGGCCCTGGACCGATCTCGTCCTCAAAGGCTCGATCATGATAGTGAAGGAACAGCTTGAGGACCCGATGATTATTGAAGTCACCTGCCAGCTTTTCAGTAACCGGCTGAAAGAGTTGGTCGCCCTGATGAAGCATAGCAAAAGGAACGAAAGCACCAGCTTTGACAACCACAATGAAATCAAAACCATGGTTGATGAACTGAGTCGTGAGATCGTCCTCTACATTCATAATCAGAAAGATATCAGTTATAGCCGATCCAATCCTCTCAAATAGCCATGGTCAAACTTCATCTGAAAGCATGATTGATGAAAAGACTCTTCTGCGTTATGATCGTGTTGATCAGCATCCTGCCGTTGCTGGTTATCGCTGCGCATTATCTGATCGACCAGGACCCTGTGCCGGTACTGGCTTTCGGCGATCATGCCCTGCTCGAATTGGGCACACTCAAGGCCAGTCAGGGAAAACAGTTGCTGGGGCCCTATTCGCGTTTTCAATGGAACCATCCCGGTCCAATGCTCTTTTATGTTTTTGTCCCCTTCTACCTGCTCTGCCATCATTCCGTGGTCGGTATCCATCTGGCAGCACTCTGCCTGAATCTGATCTGTTTCTTTTTCATGTACCGCATGACAAAAAGGAGTGAGAGTCGCTATCAATGTTCGTGCCTGGTCCTTTTGTTCACGTTCTTCCTGGTCTATACCGGTCACGAGTTTTTTGTGACCCCGCTGAACCCACTGGTAACGGTGATGCCATTCGGCTGTCTGTTGTTTCTTCTGGCCCTGCTGGCCTCTGGATATCTGGCCTATCTGCCGATCGTGGTCCTATTCGGCTCGCTTCTGGTCCAATCCCATATCGGCTATGCTATGACTGTAGCTGTTCTGGGCTTGTTCACTCTCCTGCTCATAGCCCTAACTCCGTTTCTGAACACGAGCAAACCCGGACAAAGAATGCAGCCCGGCTCAAAACGATGGGCCTGGCTCCTGCTCGGCTCCACCTTGCTAGCAGTACTGCTCTGGCTCCCCACAATGATAGAACAGTATTCAAGCCAGCACGGTAATGTAACCAAGCTGGCCCTTTTTTTCTCCGAGGGCGGCCGGAAACATGAACTGGGAGAGGCGATCTACCATCTGGCCCGGCAACTGTCTTTCGTACCCCTGCAACTCCTGACCTATTTGGGCTTCAATAATCTCTCACCGAGAACCAATAGCATCTGCCTGATTTTTAGCGGTATGCAACTGATCGGACTGGCCTGGACAGCAATCATCGCATTTCGCAGGAATTGGTCCATAACCCAGAATCAGGCTTTTATCGCCTTGTTGGGGCTTTTTTCCGGGCTGATCGCCTTGCTGAGCATCGAAGGCGTGGTCCGCGACTACCTGATTCAATGGTTGAGTATGCTCGGGCTCTTTAACCTCACCATTATCCTGGGTGTCATGATAGAATATGCCCTCGAGAAAATCCGGACAGACCGGCATAAATGCGTGATAAACACCATGGGCGTTTTGTGGGGCCTGATGATCACAGCCATGATCGGACTCTATCTCGGCTCGATCAATCTGCGCTTACCACACGATCCGAATGAATCACGCACTATTCAAAACATTTATACAGTCATCAAACAGAAAATCGAACAGAATGGACCGACCCGGGTCTACCTTGATATCCGCATACTTGAACAATGGCCCTTTGTCGCAGGAGTCGTGGTCCAATTGCAGAAAGACAGCATTCCATTATCCGTTAATGAAAATTGGCTCTATATGTTCGGTCCGGATTATGAACCACAGGACGATGAAACATTGGGCTTCATCTTCGGCGACCAACTCTTGAGTAGAAAGTTAAAAGATGTGCCCGGTGTAGAACTGATCTACAATAGAGACGGTTTCATGGTCTTTTCAGTGCAAAGCGATGACGCCCAACTGCTGATCTTCTAAAGTAACAAGAAACGTACGGAGACTGGGATAATGAGATTCCTCTTTCGTTTCCGGTCATTATCAGTTCAGTGGGGATTACTGGCAGCAATCATGTTGCATATCGGTCGAACTCAGGTGTCAGCCGTTTCATGCCCGACCGACCACTCGACAATCCTGATCACAATCGATACCTTGCGGGTTGACCATATCGGGACTTACGGCTTTCCGATCGCCCGGACACCCTGCCTCGATCTGCTCTCGAAAAGCGGCTGGACCTGGACTGAGGTCATGACCGATGTTCCCTTGACCCTCCCGGCACATTGCTCGTTGCTAACCGGTTTGCCCGTATCACGACATGGTGTTCGGACCAATCTGGGGTATACTCTGGCCCCCGAATATGAGACTCTGGCCACACGTTTCCGACAAGCCGGGTTCAGGACGGCTGCGTTCATCGGCGGTTACCCGCTGCTGGCTCGGTTCGGCCTCGATCGTGGTTTCGACACCTACGACGATCATTTGACTCGGTCGGACGGGACGAATACTCTCATGCTCGAGCGACCCGCTTTCGAGCTGGTCGGCGCCGCCCAAGCCTGGCTCGAACGAAATCCTGGCCCACAGCCCTGGTTTATCTGGTTGCACTTTTACGATCCACATACTCCATATGATCCCCCCGGGACCTTCGCGGCCATGTTCGAGCATAAGTATGATGGTGAAATAGCCTATACTGATGCGGCCTTGACCAAACTGTTCCGGTATGTGAGGAAATATTTTCCATCAGAGTCCCGGCCACGTCTGATCGTCACCGCCGACCATGGTGAAGCTCTGGGCGATCACCGCGAGCAAACCCATGGCCTCCTGTTATACCAGGCTACCCTGAGCATCCCCCTGATCATCAATTGGGAAGGGACCTGTCCGCCCGCATTGATCATGAATACCCAGAATGCCTTGACCATCTATCAGGTCCACGATCTCATATTCGAAACCAGGAAAGACAAGGCCGAACTGGCCGAATACCCCTTAACCGAGGGGCACGGTGACCCACCCTTCTATTTCGAGAGCTGTCATGCGTTTGAAAAATACCGCTGGAGCCCCATCAGCGGCATCCGCCAGGGCCAGTGGAAATTACATGCCGGTCCCCGGATCGAGCTTTACGATCTCGAGCACGATCCTCAGGAACAGCATGACCTGGCCGTAGTCAATCATGACCAGGTCGCAGTCATGACCGGGCTACATGCCTCTTTAAGTGGAACGAGCGCGACCTTACAACAGAAAACCATAATCGAGTCCGATCAAGAGGTGTTATCCGCTCTGGAAGCCTTGGGCTATATTGTCAATACGCAATCGACCGGGCAACACCAAGACCGTCCCCCGATCGATTTGCCGGACCCGAAGGAACGAATTATTTGCCTGGACGATATCGAACACGGTTCGGAACTTGTCCGTCAAAATAAATTCAGCCAGGCCAAAGCTTACCTCGAAAAAGCTCGTCAGTGCGATCCGACCAATCCCGATGTCAGAAACGATCTGGGACTGGTCTATCAAAACGCGGACAATTTCCGCGATGCAGCTCGTATGTTCGCTCAAGCAGTTGAACTTGCACCGGATAACGCACGTTACCATAATAATTACGGCTCGGCCCTCAAGAAAGTGCAGGACTACGAACAGGCCCAGCTCCATTTCCAAAGGGCCTGCCTGTTGGACCCGCACTTTCTGCCAGCTAAGCTCAATCTGGCCATACTTTACTACGAAACCGATCGTAAAGAACTCGCCTGCCACCTGATCAAAACTGTGCTCGGAATAAATCCCGACTGGTCCGAAGCCCGTCACATCGCTACTCAGATGGAATGCCAATGTCATTAAAGACTTGATCCGGAAATCACAGAAACGTGTTGACAAAACAAGGTTAAACAGGATAGTAATGCAAGTAGACAAATCAATAAACTTGAAACAGGTCATTTCAAAGGATTGAATATGAAGACGTGGAGAGTCTATCCGTGCGTATGTATCACAATCATCGGTCTGTTGTTACTGATAACGGGTTGTCAGAAGACCAAGCAATGGGAAAATAAGAGGGCTGAGGTCGAACGTTTATTCAACGAGGGGAAATACAGCGAGGTCTTGAAGCTGGCAGAAGAAAATGTCGAGCTGGCCCGGGAACTCTTTGGTGCTGAACACTTGAATGTAGCCAGGAGCATGAACAATCTAGCTATGGTATATAAGGCAAATGACAGGCTGGAGGATGCCATCCGTCTTCATGAACAGGCCCTCGACATCAAGAAGAAAATACTCAAACCTGACGATCCAAGTATCGCCAACAGTTTGAACAACATCGGCGTCTTGTACGCTGAACAGGGCGAACTGATCAAATCCGAACCCTATTTTCTGGATGCCCTCAGAACTTATGTGAAAGATGCCAAAACATATGAAGCTCAAATGATCTCCACACTGGAGAATCTGGTTTTTATGTATACTAAACTTGGGGATAGAGAAGAAGCTGAAAAATATGAAAAGCACCTTCTGCAATTAAGGAAAGCGGCAACGCCCGAGGAAGAAACACCCAAACTTGTCGTCGGGTAACGATCGCCTGAGTATGTGTACGGACCAAACGAAGACTCAGCTTTATTGGATTATCAGCCCGTGTTTTGACAGTATGAGTCCCAAATAACGTCATTATGAGTCTACCGCGATCACAGAATTCGACCTACGAACCGCCTCTATCCAAGCCGGACTGATAGTGATTGTGCTTCATGGACTCGAGGGTAATGCGGAACGGGCCTATATGCGCGGAATGTGCCAGGCCCTGAACCATCGGGATTGGGATGTGGTCTGCTACAATTTCCAGGGTTGTAGCGGTGAATCAAACCTGCTGGCCCGCGCTTATCACAGTGGTGAAACCGATGATCTCGAGACTGTCATTCAGCATGTCACACATCAAAGACCTGATCATGACCTGGCCTTGATCGATTTCAGTCTCGGTGGTAATATCGTTCGGTTCCTGTTCTTCTTGACTTTCCTCGATCAGGCTTCCTAATAACAAGAGTTCCGGTAATGTCAGCAAATTCGAACAAGCACGATCAGGAGTAAAACAATGGTCAATCTACTTCGTTCACTGACGGTAATCAGGCTCGAGCGGCATTTTTGGCTGCTGTTTGTGGCATATCTGTTGGTGAATATCAACCTGACTCTGTTCTATCTGCTTCCGTTGAGGATAGAAGATATAGGGGGGACGAGGGCCCAGATCGGTTGGGTCATGGGTATAGCCCAGGGCGGGGGCGTGCTGATCAGGTTGCTGATCGGGAGCCTGCTTGATCGTTATGGTCGTCGACCCTGGTTGATCCTTTCGAGCCTGCTGGTCACGGTTGCCAGTTTTTTATACCTCTTTGTTTCAGAAATTTCGGTCTTCCTTTATTTTATCCGTATTGTGCATGGTTTCGGTTCGGGTATGCTTTTTGCCGCATTCATGACAGCCGCTGTCGATAATGTTCCCACTGAAAAGCAGATCGAGGTGATTGGTCTTTTTGGGATAGCCGGATTGTTGCCCATGGTTCTGGGACCAATGCTGGGAGAATATTTGCTTAGTTTGGGAGATTTCACTTTTCTGTTCATTGCCGCGATTGTGCTCTCGACCATATCGCTTTTTCTGACTTTTTTTCTGCATGAAACCTTACCCGAAAAGAGTTTCGGTAAAGTCCTGAACCTGTCCATGCTGGGTCGAAACGGTCTGGTTCGTATCTGGGTTGCCTCGTTTCTTTTTGGTGCAGCCACGAATGCCACCTATAATTTCCTGGCACCGTTCACGCGGGTCAACGCCTTATCAGGCATCAGCGTTTTCTTTGGATACTATGTGTTAACATCGACTATCATCAGGTTATTTCTGGGTAAACTTCCGGAAAAACTGGGTGTGAGACATTTTTACAGACCCGCCGCCCTGGTTCTCAGCCTTGGTGTCTCTCTGGTTGGTTTGGCCCGGACCCAGACCTGGCTCATGGTAGCCGGGAGTATGGTCGGTGTTGGCCAGGGATTCATATTTCCCATCCTGATAACGCTGGCGACTCGTAAATCATCTCTTACGAACCGGGGGATGATCATTACCATGGCGACCCTGCTCATGGATTTGGGAGGCATGGTCACCAGTCCTCTGCTTGGTTTTATCGGCGACCTCTCCGGTTATCCGGTCCTTTTTCTGATTGCCGGTCTGTTTTCTTTCATTGCGGCCTTCATCAGGACAGCAGACCGATGAGTAGGGCAGTGATTCCGATGATGAGACAGTAATAGGCAAAACGGTAAAACACTCCTTTTTTGACGACTTTCATCAGAATTTTAAGGGCCAGATAACCGACCAGCGCGGCAGTAATCGTGCCGGCAATCACGGCTACCAAACTGGATTGATCGAGTTGGGAGAAGTCCTCGAGTTCGAGGATAAATGCGCCCAAAATGGCGGGAATTGAGAGCAGAAAGGAAAAGCGGGCTGCCCATTCCCGTTCGATGCCCAGGAGAAGTGCCATGGAGATAGTGGCCCCCGATCGTGAAATGCCAGGCAGGAGGGCGACAGACTGGGCCAAACCGATAATCAAAGCGTTTCCCAGCGAGAATGTGTCCCGTTCGATTGTCTGTTTTTTCATGAATCTGGTCAGGAAAAGGAAAAGGGCGGTAACCAGGAGCATGCAGCCGGTCAGCGAGATCGATGAAAACGTTTGCTCGAGGTAGTCTTTAAGGGTCAGACCGACTAAACCCGCAGGGATATTGGCCAGAATGATGAGGACACCAATCCTGAACTGCTCATTGTCACGGTAAACCTCTTTGAAGGAATTGTTGGACCGGCATTGACTCACACCTTTACAGAAACCCGAGAGGATGCTCACCCAATCGTTGAAGAAAAACACGAGCACAGCCAGAAGCGTCCCGAAATGAACAGCTACACTGAGCAGCAGTTGAATATCTTCGACTTTGAAGAGGTATTGGAATATGACTAAATGCCCACTCGAGGAAACGGGCAAGAATTCAGTCAAACCCTGGACCAGACCAAGAACGATGGCAATCAGGAGCAGAGGCATGGGGCGGTTCCTTTCTACGAGGTTTATCAGCCAGGACCAGTATCCGCTGGCAGTTCAAGACTAAAGAGTGTACAAGAGACAGCAGCGCGACAGATCAGAGATAGTGTTTGAATGAGTCATCGTTTTTCATGGCCGCGAGCAGGTTTTTAATAGATTCCGAGTCATTACGGTGACAGATGAGCACGGCATCGTCGGTCGAAACGACGATCAGGTCCTTGACACCGATGGTTGCGATCAGTTGTCTATCGCTGACAATCAGACAGTTCCGGGTATTGATAGCTTGAAAGGGGGCTTTTACGGTATTGTGGTCCTGGTCCTTTTCGATGTAATGTTCGAGTGCGAGCCAATTACCGACATCGTCCCAATCGAATGTTCCCCGGACGAGAACACCTTTCGCTGTTTTTTCGAGAATGCCATAATCGATCGAGATACTCTCAGCTTCGGGGAAAAATCGTTCAATCACGCGTTGCTGCTCGGGTGAGTCCAGAGCCGGAGCGATTTTCCGGAGAACCTGATCGAGACCGGGCAGATGCGTCGTAATCTCGGTCAGAATCGTATCACAGGTCCACAGGAACATGCCCGAATTCCAGAGATAAGTCCCCGCTTCGAGGAATTGCTGAGCGGTTTTCAAATCGGGCTTTTCCTTGAAGGCTGCGAGTCGGAAAAACTCGATGTCATCGAGAGCACCCAGGCTTTGTCCTTGTTGAATGTAGCCGTATCCGGTATGGGCTGAGCCGGGTTGGATGCCGATTGTGACAACCTTGCCCTGCTCAGATGCCAGTCTGGCTCCAATAGCCACGGTCCGTTGAAAAAGGTCACGGTCACTAATAACGTGATCGGACGGCAGGACAACCATAGGCACATTGCCGAGTCTTTTCCTGATGATCAATGCCGATAATCCGATACAGGGTGCCGTATTGCGACCGACGGGCTCAATGATATAATTGTGTTTGGGAATGCCGCCGAGGACCTTTTGTATGCTCGACTCGAGATGAGCAGCCGTTGAAATGAAGATATGTTCAGGCTCGATCAAGGGGGATAACCTCTTGACCGTTTCTTCGATCATGGAACAATCGGAAAAAATCGACAGTAACTGTTTCGGTCTATGGGTCCTGCTTTTGGGCCAGAACCGTTCACCTTTACCACCAGCCATTATGAGTGCCGCTAACATACGTGCTCCTGTGTTTCGGGGTCGTGTTCTCAATCTATTTAGGGCATTTTCAATCGCATCTGAAAGAGGAATTGTTCGGCTTGTTCACACGAGGGGTCCTTTTCCAAGGCAGTATTACACAATGCAATAGCATCTTTCATCTGGCCGGTCAAACCGTATCGTTCGGCCTTGAGAAACAATAACCACGCTTTCCAAGCCAGGACCGTTGCATTATCAGGATCGATCTCCAATGCACTCTCGAAGCATTTCTGGGCCTTGATGAATTTTTCTTCGGTGATGTGTCGGGCCCCTTGTTCGATGAGTTGGGCTATCTCGGGGTTGGTCTCATGACGACGTCGAGAGGTATTTCTTGAATCAGGCTGTTTCTCGAGACCGGACTCGAGTTCGATCTCGTTTCCGAAGGTCAATTGTAGCTCCTGGCCGAAGTCGTCGGCGCTCTTTTCCGGTACTTCATCGGAATCAACCAACTCCATAACAAGGTCACTATCATCCTCTTTCTCAACAGGTCGAGTCGGCGAAGTTGTTTTTTGGGCAGGTGCTGCTTCAGTCGGACCAGGCCCTTGAGATAACTGCTCTGCTCCCGGACTGGGTTTGAGAGGTTGATCAGCTTCAGGAGGGACTTGACCTTGAGCAAACTGTTCGACCGGAGGTCGTTGATAGAAATTAACGGGGGTCGTGTACACATCAATTCTATCATCCCTGCAAATCTGGTTTAACTCAAAAAAACTTTTTTTGATGCGCTCGAACAAAGCCTGGACCTGCTTTCTGATGTTTTTATCGGGTTCGAACATGTATTTATCAGGATGATACTTATCGGCCAGCTCAAAATATTTCTTGGTCAGCTCGTTGCGCGTGAAATTATCTCGATTCAATTCGAAGAGCTCAAAATCGCTCTTGGCAAGCAGTTCAGTAAAATTTTGTGTTGGAGCCATCTTTTCATCTGGGGAAGGAGGGGTTTCTTCTTGCTGCTCTGATGCCGAAGATACATCAGCCTGTTCCGGGGTCCGGCTGATCTCTTCAGCTTCCCGGGCGGCTTGATCAACCTTTTTTTGTTTGAGAGCTTCTATTTCACCAAGAGCTTGCTGAATGATCGAAGAAGTATAATCCTCGACTACGGGAGAAATATCTTCCTGGTTCCGAATCTGGTCATAGTCTGCCTCACTATCGATTTCTTGCGGTATTTCGACTCCTTCCGCTATTGCCGCTTTTTCCGGCTCACTTTCTGCGATTATTTCTTCTTCCAAGGCAATTTCCTCAGTCTCTTCGGGCGTACTTTCAACCAGCATTTCCGGGGAGCATAATTCGAGTTCGAGAAAAATATCGAATAAGAAAGCCAAGTCAGGTGATTGTTCGATCATCAATAGCAAGGTTTTGATTGGTAATCCTTTCGCGGCCTTGGTCAATGCTATCTGTTCACTCTCGGACAACTCCAGGTCCTTCCAGGCCGTAATGTTTTCAGTAATGATCAACTGTTTATCCAGGCCGATTTTTTTCAAACGTGTCTCGACATCGTAAGGATTGCGGTTCACTTTGACGCAGTGCCGGATGACGACAAGCGTGTTGAAATCAAAGAAGCTGAATTTATCCATGAAACTATAGTCTTCTTGAAAGTGATAGGAGCCACTGGTCCAACTGTAGCAATACGCTAATTTAGTCAGCATCTGCTCACGATGTTCACGATAGAATTCGACCGAATTCATGAGACCTTGCCGGATAATGGCTTCTCCGAGTTCGATTTTGTATTCGAACATGATTTTCCAGCACCGATCAAGCTCCTGTTCATCGAGCTTGCCCCGTTTCTGTAAAAGATGACCAAGCTGCTCCTCGGGAACGTTGGAATCGACATAGACCGGTGAACCATTGACAAAATACACCAATTTCACGATTTTCCCCTGGGTCAGAGTAAGAATCCCGGTCAGATTTTCCTTGAACATTCTGTAAAACAATCGAGGGAACGTCTTGGTGTTACTGAAATTATCCTTAAATGTCACCAGGTCCGCTTTTTTCTTCTGGGGCGAGCCGCCCTTTTTTCGTGCCTGAACAGGTAAAAGGCCCGACACAACAATAAGGAATTCCTTGATGGTAAAAGGTTTTTCGAGGAAGGCCTGGACTTTCATTTCCTGAAGCATCTTCTTGCGATAACTTTCGGTCTTATAGACCGCGGTCATGACGATAATGGGTATCTTCTGACCCTGGGGCGATTTACGAATGATATCACAAACCGCAAAACCATCCATTTCCGGAAGCATGATATCAAGCACAACCAGGTCAGGCGTCTGAGCGAAGAACTTCTCGAGTCCCTCGGTCCCGCTCGTGGCGGTTTCAACCGAACAGTCATAATCCGAAAGAGCGATGATCAACACGTCCCGGAATTGGACATTATCTTCAACAATCAGGATTTTTGTACTCATAACCACCTAACCTTTCCGAATATAATATCAGAAAAAAGGGAAATGGCAAGTCCGGTTTGGTACGGATCCGGCTCTCTGAGAGAAAGGACGTTGACAGGTGAGGTTAGATTTTATACAATGTCATGCAATGCTAAAAAATGAGGTCAGATAGACAATGTTGACAAATGATGGGGCATCCAAAAAAGTATTCGATCTGATCATGGCATAACAGGGGAGGTCGAAATGTCAATTATCGAGCGTTTTTTCGGGATCAAAAAGAGCGGGTCAACGGTCCGGACGGAGATACTTGCTGGAATTGTGACCTTCATGACCATGGCCTATATCATTGTGGTCAATCCCGCCATTCTGGCCGTTGCGGGTATCCCAAAAGGTGCCTCGATGGTAGCCACTATCTATACGGCTTTTGTGGGCACATTGCTGATGGGTGTCTATGCCCGCCGACCTTTTGCCATAGCTCCTTATATGGGGGAGAATGCCTTTGTGGCTTTCACCGTGGTCAAGGTCTTGGGATACAGTTGGCAGACTGCATTAGGGGCTATCTTTATCGGCGGTATTCTGTTCACTCTCTTGACCGTCTTGAAGTTGAGGAGCTGGTTGGCCGAGGCCATACCACCCGGTCTGAAATTCAGCTTTGCCGTGGGCATCGGTCTGTTCTTGACATTCATTGGCTTGAACGATGCCGGTCTGGTTGTGCTCGGCGTGCCCGGTGCTCCCGTGAAGATCGGTGACTTCAGTTCGCTCCCTGTCCTGTTGTCAGTGATCGGTTTCATTATTCTGGCAACACTACTGCTGAAAAAAATCAAGGGCGCCCTTTTTCTGGGCATGATCGCGACCACGATCCTGTGCATTATGACCAAGGTGATTCAACCGCCTTCAGACTTCATCAGTATGCCTCCCAGCCTTGGCCCGATTTTTATGCAGTTGGATATTGTCGGGGCCTTGACCTGGGGCTTTTTCGCGGTGATCCTGACTGTTTTTGTCATGGATTTCGTTGATACTATGGGCACTTTGATTGGGGTGGCAGCACGTGCAGGTATGCTCGACCCCGACGGCAATCTGCCTGAGATCGAAAAACCTATGCTCTGTGATGCTCTCGCCACAATCGTCGCTGCTCTGTTGGGCACAACCACCGCAGGCACTTTTATCGAATCCGCTGCTGGGATTGAAGAAGGCGGCAGAACGGGTTTGACATCGGTCGTCACCGCTTTCCTCTTCCTGGCAGCTTTGTTCTTTTCGCCCATCTTGACCATGGTTCCCGCTCAAGCATATGGGCCCGTTTTGATCATTGTCGGCATCCTGATGATCGAAGCCATCACCCGAATCGATTTTTCGGATTTGTCCGAATTGATACCCGCTTTTTGTGTCATTGTGTTGATGAGTTTTACCTATAATATCGGCATAGGCATGACTGCCGGTTTTGTTCTTTACCCCTTGTTCAAGACAATCAACGGTCAGGCTCGAAGCATCCATCCGGGACTCTGGATACTCTGTTGCCTCTCGCTGTTGTTTTATATTTTCTATCCCTATTGATCATTCAGGGAACTGCTCCTAAAAACAAGGGACAATCGACACGTACATATCTTCAGATACCATGACTGATCATGAACGGAAAAAGACCCGATGAAAGAGAACGAAAAAAATATCTCCGTCAACAAAAAGGCCCATTTCAACTATGAAATCGTGTCCACATACGAAGCGGGCCTCGTTCTGCTCGGCTCCGAAGTAAAATCGCTCAGACAGGGCAAGGCAAACCTCAACGATAGTTATGGACATATCAATAAAGGCGAGATTTACCTTCGTAATTGTCATATCTCACCCTATGATCATGCCGGTTATACGAACCATGAGCCCTTGCGCGAGAAAAAGCTCCTGCTCCATCGGCGTGAGATCAAGAGGCTGATCGGTAAGGTCAATGAACGTGGCTTCACGCTCGTGCCCCTGAAACTCTATTTCAAGGACGGTCGGGCCAAAGTGTTACTGGGCTTGGCTCGTGGCAAAAAGTCGCACGACAAGAGCAAGGAAATCAAGGAACGTGATCTGAAACGCGATATGGAGCGTGATTTCAAGTCGCACAATGTCCGCTGAGATCACGATATCATCGGCAATCTGTCCAGCACATGCGGATGCAGCCTGGTCCCCTGATACGAACATAGCTCCGCACGTTGATTAATGAAACCAAAAGCACCACAGATTTCACTAAAAAAAACCAGTTTCGCAGATACAAATCTGTGCTATCTGCGGAATCTATGGTTATTTTTTGGCATAAGCGAGCACACGGAATTTCTTGAATGCGAGTAAACTCATCCTCAACAAAATCAGGCCGTGACGGAAACGTTGGATTTTTATATCGCCATAGAGACGTTGACGGTAATGAATGGGCAACTCGACGATTTTCAGGTTGAGCTTTGCGGCCCCAAAAATGAGATCAAAATCGCCAAACGGGTCAAAATCGCCAAAAAAGGACCGTCCGGCCTCGATCTGTCGATATGCGGACCTGAACAGGACCTTTGTGCCGCACAGCGTGTCTTTGATGGGTTGCTCCAGTATCCAACTGAACAAGAGTGAAAAGAACTTATTGCCCAAAATATTCAGAAATCTCATGGCCTGTCTTTCCATGGGATAAACCAGACGCGTGCCCATAATCAGTTCTCCGACACGATTGACCGCCAGATTGAAGAATTTGGGCAGTTCCTCGGGGGGGACGGTCAGATCGGCATCGAGGATCATCAAAACATCACCGTTTGCTTGTTGAAAGGCTTTCCTGACTGCGTCACCCTTGCCCAGCTTCAACATTCTCCCGGATTGTTTTTCCGCGGTATTGACATGGTCACGTGAGACCTGATGCAGCAGTTTAATGTCTTTCCGACCCTCGTTTTCGGAGATAACGGCCTCGATTTCCTCGACCGTGCCATCCGTCGAACAACCATCGATGAACAGAATCTCTGTGTGAGAACCCATGGCCGGAATACGTTCGACCGCAGCCCGCACGTTTCCCTTTTCATTTCTGGTCGGAATGACGACCGAACAGGATATGTGCTCCGCTTTCTGTGGAAACAAGTCGGGCTTGGGACGAGCCACGATGTACTGGGTCAGACATAATCTCCTCAGGACAGGGAGCGGTGCGAGTACAGTGTTGACAAAAGCGGAGAAAAACGGAATATGGATGGGCATCAGGATGTGCCACCCCTTTTTTATCACTTCGGAACCAGCCAAGGTCAAAAAGTTGGAAAGGTCCGTCAGAGAAAGCCAGTTCTGGTAATTCTGCGGTATTTTCCAACCAATTTTCTCGGCGATCTTTAAGAAAGGCACCCAGAGATAACTAAAATATGTTATTATGATTCTGGTCTGCGGTCCACACAGTTTTTTCAGTTGTTCGAAGACCAAATAGACATCATCGAGTTCACCGACCAGATCGGACAGAATGATAAGATCAAATCTCCGCTCGAGAGTGATCCGGGTCGCATCCATGTGGTGGAACTCGATATGCGGGTAGAGCTCGCGTGCTTTTTCAATGGTGACCGGGCTGAAGTCGATCCCAACCGCATCTTCAATTCTGAGGAAATTGAGCAGGTCTCCGTTTCCACAGCCTATCTCCAAAACAGATTGACAGGGAGGAGCCAGAAAAGCAATGAGTTGCCGGAGATTGGCATGGTAGGTCTTGTTGCGTTTTTTCCAGGGGAAGCCGTCCCGGGCATGCTGATCATAACTACTTCTGATTCTTTCACTGTTCATAAGGCACCTTTTTCAACAGTCTTGATTTGACGTTTTGGAGACGTTTCAGTTCATTGAATGACTGGGAAACATTCAGGAATAAGCCCAGGCTCACCAGTTGTGTATCAGAACGGGTCCTTGTCCTCTGGAGAGAGCGTCGTTCCGCCAGCAGTCGTGGAATTGTCCCGAGAAAATGGAGATACCCGCGACAAACAGCCGATAAATATGCAGATTGCCCGTTTCTCCACCAGATAAACGAGCGCCTGAGATCGTAACCCGTTGATACTAGCAGGGCTTTCAGACAGGACCAACAACTGAAATGCTTGACGATATTCGCTAATCTGTTTTTTTGACAGAGAAAAATCTTGGCGGGTGATTCCTGGCCAAAAACCGGTGAAAAGAAATGGGTCACGACTGAATCAGGTGCGTGCATGACCTCATAGCCGGCCAGCCAGATCCGATAACAGAGGTCGACATCTTCGAAATATATGAAATATTCATTCGAGAACGCACCGACCTCGAGAAAGACATCCCTTCGGACCAGGGCAGCACCACCACAGGCATAAGCCGTCAGAAACGGTTCCCGAGGCAGGTCGGGTTCGTCGATTGCCCGACCGTAATCGCGATCAAGTCCTATGCCGGCATACGTGAAGTAACCTCCACCGTGATTAAGTAAGTTTGGGTCCGAGGCAAAGACCATCCGGCTTCCAACCGCCGCTACCGCAGCGTTCAGACGCATGGGCCGGTAGAGTTGTTCGAGCCAGTCCGGGGCGCATTCCGTATCATTGTTCAGAAAAACGACCAATGGTTCTGAAATGAGCTCGACGGCACGATTATACGCTTCGGTGAAACCGAGATTTCGCGCGAAGGGAATGATCTCGACCCGGGGAAAATGTGTTCGTGTATAAACCATGCTCGCATCTGTCGAACCATTATCGACCAGATACACCTTGAGCCGGGGATAGGTCTGTTTACTCAGAGACATGAAACACTTTTCCAGGTAGGACAAACCATTGTAATTCAGGACCAGAACAGCAATGTCAGGCAGTTGAGACATTTACCCTATCCACACATTTTTGATCCGATGTATCCTTGATTCATAGGACAACCTGTCGTACCAAAACAATGTAACATGTCGCTGGACCTTTTTCAATCGAGATCAGCACTTCATGTATTTACAATTGATCATTCATGTATTTACAATTGACAATTTTAGTAAAGCAGTATTACGATAAATGAATTGTCAATGGTCAACAATCAATTGTCAACTGTGAATTTTC
>JAFGSJ010000113.1 GCA_016934675.1 bacterium
ATCAGGGATGAGTATGGTCCCGGTCAGATTCTGTTGTCGACATTGGGTGATGATATCGTTGCCCGATAAGAGGCCGGTCACGGTGATACTCTCACCAAAGAGTGTATTGACGATAGGGATAATTCTGAATCGGTCCGAATTTTCGGGAAAGGTGCTGTGGACCAGTTTGTTCAGTATAGGGGCGAAAGCCCTGCCGGTGATCAGGGCAAACGAATGTTCGGATGCAGCGGACTTCAGCTTGCGACGGGCTTTATGCCAAGCATCGATGAATTGACGACAGAGCCCCACACCATTTTCGATTTGAGGAAAATCGGCGTAATATTTGGTGCCGGGAAATGATCGTCCGGCCAGAATGAAGAATTCATCAGCCAGGTAGAGCCAGGGGAAACCAAAACGTTCGATAAGCATGGCTCGTATGCTTGTGTATTTTTTCACGAGTCGGGCGGCCCTTTCCGGAGTGACCGGTGCAAGCACAGGCAGATTACGGCGATGTCTGGTCAAACCGACCGGGACCAGGGCCAGGGAGGCGACCCCGGGAGTCAGCGAGATCAGGTCATCGATGGTCCGGTCAAGGACCGTGCCGTCATTGTAACCGGGGCAAAGAACGATTTGGGCGTGCAAGGTAATATTACTGCTTACCAACCGTTTCAACAGGGGCATGATCGGATTAGGCGCAGCATGCCCGAGCAATCGTTGTCTGGCTTGTTCATCAGTGGCGTGGACCGAGACGTAGAGTGGTGACAAATGCAATCGCTCGATTTTTTCGATCTCAGCCTGTGTGATGTGCGAGAGCGTGACAAAATTGCCATGTAAAAATGAGAAACGATAATCCTCATCCTTAACATAAAGAGTTGATCGGAGCCCTTTAGGCTGTTGGTGCACAAAACAGAAAACGCAGTTATTGTGACACAAGCTGAGGTCAAGCGATTCGAGTTCAATTCCCAGTGTTTCTTCCGGGTCTTTGTCGATCAACCAGCGTTCCGGTTTTCCGTCCGCTTTTACTACTGTAACATCAATGGTCTCTTCCTGTTCATAATAGAGCAGATCAAGCATGTCCTCGATCGGGTGTCCATTAATCTCGAGGATACGGTCATTGATGGACCAGCCCAACTCGGCCGCAAGGCCCTGCTTGTCGATGGCGATTATTCGGGGAGCATTCTGGGTCATGAATGAGTGACTCTCAAACTACTTACTTATCAAGTGCATCGAGCGGGTCTTCTGTGCCCTCGAGTTTCCGTGAGATTTCCAGTTCGGTATCAGTCAGTTCGTCTTTTTCCGGTTCTGGTTGCTTTCTGGTTGAACTGAGTTGGGTTTTTCGCAGAAATTGGATAGCGCGGATAAGTTCGACAAAGGGTGAGGCATTCAATTTTTCTTTTAATAGTGCTATCAAGTGCTCTTCGTTTACTGATCGATAGAATTTACCTAACAGGAGTAAGTCCGTAATCAAGGGCAGTATGCTTTTTCTATTAGATGAGTATTTACTCTGTTCGACAATGGTTTTGAGGGAATCAAGGAAGTCAGTCAAGAGGCTTTCTCTGTTGAGAACATCCAGCGTGACGCAACTCTCATGAAAGAGCCGGAGATGTTCCGAAAGAGAAGGGACAAGGTCCGGTTTATTTTTCAGCGAGTAATGGAGCAACTGATTTTGGTTGTCGGTAATGTTCTCGAGCAGGGCCGGCGCGGTCCGTTGAATATCGGGCAGGACATGTTGGAATGAATGAAACAAGGAAAGATACAAGCTCTTGTTCTCATGTTCCATCAACTTCAACAAGTTGGTTTGATAGAACAGGAGCAGGGAGAGTAACAAAGCCCGGTCTTTCCGTTCGAGAGCGCGGCTCATGATATATTCTGGCACGGACCAGAACGGTATCCGCTGATGAAAATCAACACTGGTATCAGTCGAGTCGAGGACCTGTTCGAACGTATCCAGAATGAGCATCTCGAACCACGTTTTATGTTCAATGATCAGGGCTATATCTTCAGGTGTTTTATCGGGAAAGTGGTTGGCTTCAATATAGAACCAACCTTTGGCAGCCGTATCTTTTCTGGAATGATAATGTTCAAGAATAGTCTGCAGAGCCTGGATCGCTTCCTGGAAAATCTGTCTTTTCCTGATACAATCGGTAATAATCATGCCCAGATATCTGAAATGACGGACAATCGCGGCTTTGCGTTCTGCCGAATAATCGTTTTTCTCGAAGGCAATCTGGATGTTGGTCATAATATGTTGAGCAATATGGGCGATCAGCTTACCCGGAACAATCAAAGGGTAGAGCATCATGAAAATATACAGAAACACGAACAGGGCGGGCAGGCTCAAAGCTTCGAACAGAAGGCCCAGGTATGCGTAAAATGGCAGCTCAGACTGCAGGTACACTGTAGCGAAAATCAGTAACAGACCCAGGACCGATGTGCAGAAAATCAATTCGATAAACAAGAAACGGTCATAGATATAATCGATAAAAACCGGCGAAATACGCGAGCAACCAATCCGGATGAAGACTAAAAGAATCAACGCGGAAAGGGCAGACATAAGCATGAGCAGGCTGCCAAGCCAGAACCCGTGATCGAGTCCAGGCTCCCGGAGAGCGAACAACCTGAATAAATAAATCAGATAGGCCAGAAAAAAAAGGATCAGAAAACAATACTTCAAAATATCAGTCAGTTTGTCTCTTTGTATCATTCGCTTCGTTCTGTGGGGCTTGCCGATATGATAGATAATTCAAGCAAGATATCATTGATGGCAGGTTTCAGCAACTTATTGGCTGCCGGAATACCTAATTCCAGGTTATGTCGTTTAAAACCGATGGATTTATCGATATACGTATGCGAAGCAGTCCCTTCGAACAGGTCCTGTCCGGTTGCAACGGTACGCAGCCTGAGCGAGAAGGTCAGCTCATACTGCATTTTCCTGACCCCGAGTAAAAGGAGACCACCGGCCAGGCATGTTTCCCGGAATGAAATAATTTCGCCCAGAGCTACCGTATCGAAAAGCTCATCGGTCCGTGTCTTTTCGAGCGATTCAGGGGAATGCATCGGGGTGCCGGGTTGCTCGGCTGGCTCGGTTTGCGGGCGGGTAATGACTTTAACACCGGGGACCTGCTTCAGGCGTTCTTCAAGAATGACAGTAGCAGTTGCACTCAGAAGAAGCGAGTTTTTGTTCGGTGGTGCACTATAGAGCACATCGGAAACAATGATTCGGGGCTTCTTGTCTATGGTCTGGTCCCGGGATGGAACCATGACCTCGGATCGGGCAGGTGCTTCCTGAACATGCATGATTTCGGCATCGGCATCGACTCCTGTATCCGCTGTAGGTTCGAGTATCTGGGCCGAAACAGTCACAAAACCAAATAGATTAATCATACTGAACAGACAGAGCGTCACAATTGTGTGAGCATGTTCGAGCACAAACCGTTTGTTTGAATTCAGCATGAATTTCCGGTTTCCGATTGAGCGCAGGTTCGATCACTGCACCAGCTCCGGAAGAACGCCTCAATTGCTCGAGGGGCGTTCTTCCGGATAATCCGCAATCAGTCTTTGTAAAGCAGATCGCCTTTCTTGAAACCGCTGCCCGATTTGACTGTGCAAATCGACAGTTTCTCGTTCACGATACTGGTCACCATGATTTTGCCGATAACTGTTGTCTCAGCTCCGAGTGATTGTCCCGTAACCGGATCGATAATTTGTTCGCCTTGTCTCTTGACTGTGTAAGTATCGCCGACCTGGGTATCCGAGGAACTACCGACATTGATATAGACTTTGCCGTCCTTCAGCAGGGCAATCTGGACCAGTGATCCGGCCCCACCCGAAGAAATTTTATCCGCATGGGCTACAATTTTATCACCGAGTTCATCGATGGCGCCCCGCAAGGTTTTTTCAGCAAAAGACTCGTTGTAACCTCTGTCCTTGCCAATACCGTACACCTTGACCGATTTGTCATCAGCCGAACTCGAAGCAGTATCCATGAACAGGATTTCAGCACTCGAAGTATCGACAATTCGAACATCAATGGTGCATTTAGCCGTGGTCCGATGATAGGAACCTACATAAAAACTGCTGCCCCCCTCATCGATACTGAATGCCGAAACAGTTCCGATGACAACGGCACTGACTCCGAGGACCTTTCCGACCTGGGCAGCCGTCTGAGGTGTGATCACACCAGATTGTCCCAGACCCTGTTCGTTCAGAATAGCTTCCAGTTGTGCCCGTTCGATGAGCGTGAATTTATCAGACTTGAACAGTTTGGTCATCATCATGTCCGCGGCAGACCAACCAAGTTCCCAGGCCCCATAACCCGATTTGTTATCGAAACGGACAACGGCGATTCTCTTCTTATCGGCCAGGGCGGGATTGACCAGACAGACCGAACCGACGATACAGCACAGAACGAATAGAATGGTAACGTTTCTCAGCATTTTCATTGGACCTCCTTTGAAAATAGATGATATTACTTGTCGAAACGAATGCTTAATTTGTTGAGAGATTGCTCGACAATGCTGATGGTTTTGTCCTTGAATTTTTTACGGACCAATTGGGCTCCGAGGTCTTCGGCATCACCTTTCAGCTCGAGATCGAGTGTGGCACTCTGACCACTGAGATCGCGAATATAGACAGCACTGACTCCTCGGACCTGGGTCAAAAGGAATTCCTTGAAATCCTGGACTTCAGCCGCATCGGCCGACACGATAAAAATTGAGGCTGCATTGGTTTGATAGACGTCCTGTTGCCAGCGCTCGATGATCTGGTCAATGAGTTCATTCGCCACTTCTTCCGCCGCAGCCCGCAGGGCCTCATTGTTGCCTGATTGTGTGCTGATATGAGGTTTGACCGCATGCTTGCTGGCTGTAGCGATTATTTCACCCGTGTCAGCCCGGATGGCACGCACGGAAACATCGGCGTTGCACGAATGCATATTGCTGCCAGCAATGGTATCGCCTGCCTCAGCCACGGCATTTCCGGCAATGATGACTTCCGCTCCCAACTTCCGGGCAATAACCGCAGCCGCTTTGTCATCACCCTCGAAAGCCTTGAGGGCGGCATCCTTGTCAGCCTGTCTCTTGACCGTATTCGAGTCCACCACTTTGAAATCCCGCTCTCGCAGTTTTTCAATGAGCACGGTTTCAGATTGATTGATCGAGTTCCAATAGACATTCCAGGAATAAAAGCCCATGTTCTGCTCGCCAACCAGGACCATAATCCGAGGCATTTTCTTTTTTGACATCAGCAGGCCTAATCCGGCCAGATCATCCTTGAGTTGACCCTCAGACACTTCCGCTGAAATCGTCACCCAATACAGATTACTCTCACGCTTCTCCTCGATGACCTTATAATTGGAGACATATCCGCTTGATTTACTGTAAATCTGTTCCTCGAGCAATTCGTAGTTCTTCATCAGAGATTCAGTTTGAATCTGAGAGCCCACGGCCATCTCGACCGCTTTTCGGACCGCATCGTTGATAGCCTGATCTCTGGCCTGGGCAATGTCTTCACCGGTAATGACCGCGGCACCCTTTGAATTGACACTCTTCGCTGCCAACATCGGCACATGCATCCAGACCATAAGACCAAAAACCAGAACCAATAAGCAGAGCTTCCTCTTCCCTCGATATCTCATGACCTTACTCCTGAAAAGTTTGTGAAATCGGTTCGTTCATATCATTTGTTATTGTATTCATTCATTCCAAAAAGGTCAACAGGTATCATTCCAATTGAGAGTCCCGTTACATCTTTTGAAAGGCGAATTTAACTTCAATGAATGGTAATGATTTTGAAGGTAAAAAATGCTCGATTGCGGGAACCATAGGCTTGTCGAGACATGGCTATGATTTTGTTGTTGACAGACTCAAGAGAGCCCGTTGTGATGGGGTGTTTCCAATACGATACGTGGCGATACTTGGCCAGAAGGTTGCCACATTTTCTCAGTAGTTCGATGCCGGAAGCACTGGCACAAGCTATCCAATGGTTGTGGACGGTTTCAGCGGCTTTCTTTCTGGGATGCAACCAGATTTATCGACGTACTTCCTTATCGGAAGGGAATAATGTGGACATGATGGGCTCTCCTTTAGATTAATTTTTTTTGTTTTAATCCTAAGGATGAACCCTCATGTCCACTTGTCAAGTACTCTTTATTCCGGATGAGACAAAGTTGTTGCGTCTGTCCGATCTATCCTACTTGCTTACTCGATTTCATACCAGTTCCCGTCTTGGTAGTGAAATCCAATATCCCACGGACTCGAATCTGGAGTGTAAAGATCAGGGTCTGTATAGAGAATCGGCATAGGCAAGTTCTGGTGCCAGGGATTACCGAGAAATTTATTCAACAAAGGGCTGATACTCTGATCGAGATAGTAATCCGAAACAAATGACATGCTTGTTGACCAAACAGGATAATCACCCTCACGATATTGCGGATTATCGGTTTGGCACAGAGGGGGTAAACAAAAACAATTATTATAGGGGGTCGAGTTGTTCCAATTATTAAGATAAAAATAATCGATCAAATCCGACCCACTGCTAAAATTCATACAATTGACACCGTATCCGGCATTATTGGTGATTGTCGAAAAATGAATGGCTGGTTGATAGCTGGGTGAAAAATTCAGTCTACCCGTACTATCCTTTGTTAAAAAGATACCGTCATCACAAAATCCATCGATCGTATTCATGTTGATTATGCTTTCGATATCCTCGAGATGGCAAATAAAATGGGACATGTTCTTCCAGGTGCAGGTGATTTTGCCATTTTGTGATAACTGGCAATTTTCGACGCAAGGACCATCGGCAAGTGGATCGGAATTGCAATAATAGGCACAGCATGGAGGATTTTTCATGAGTGATGGATTCCTTTTGAGTGTAGCATCATTATCAATAATGATCCCATAATTATTCATATTCTCGCATAAAAGACCATCACTCACAATCAGGTTGTTTTCGATGAGCGGATTAGCCCCACAAGTCAGAATAATACCGTTTAAATTATTGGCCAGGACATTATTGAAAATTTTCGGCGTTACTTCTCCAGGGGGTGGTGGAGGATCATCGAAGACATTACATGGAGTCTCAAAATCGATCAGATATAAGGAGATTCCTGAACCAGCCTGATAAGCCTCATAAGCAGGATACTGGGGCCCGTTGAGACCATTATTTGTTATGACATTATCGACAATTATTGTTTTTATCTGATTCAACCATTGCATGGGTGAAGCGTTACGGTCAACAGCACAATACGAGTAATAAGTCTGGTCTAATCGGATACCATTATACTTGTTGTTGTGGATATAATTCTCTTTGATAACGGAGCCCATATCGCCACATGAAATATAAACGCCAACCCCATTGTCGTGGATATCATTCAGTTCGACTGTTTTAGTCGTATGGTGGATCCAGATACCGGAAGTGCAATTGTATATTTCATTCTCTCTAAACAGAGGACCGTTGTCCGCTACACACATGGCAGATATCCCCACATCGAACCCGGAAATTTCACAACTTTCGATAATAGTATCATTCTGTTCGGGTGGTCCAGTCGTATTATCGCCGATAATCATGAAACCCGTATCGTTGAATTCACAATTATTTTCCTCAAAAGACGGAACACAATCAGGTCTTAACCCCGTACATTCGAGAATCAGGTTCTGCACAATCACATCCGGGCGATGGAGAATTATTCCAAACTGATTATATCCGGAACTCTGCGAGGTCCTGATTGTTGGCTTGTGATTAACATCCCATGCCCTAAGGGTTATCGAATTGCCCTTTCCTGATACACTTACCACGTGTTTTCCTGTCCCCTCTTCATGAAGATCATCATACACACATTTATTCCTCCCCATGATGTTGATGACATAATCATAACTTGAACAAGGAAAGATATTCTCATTACAACCCTTTATACACGAGATCGCTCGATCAATCGTCTCAAATGGGTGATCTGGACTATTAGTCTGGCAGAAATAATAATCAGAACCTGTCAGACAATCAACATAATACTCGGTTGGCCAATCATCCCCGAATGTCAGGGAAACCAAACAAAATTGAGTCATAAGAATACAAAATATCCACAGAAAAACATTGGTCTTCCTCATTTTTATATCCTCCCTTTTTCATAAAACCGGACTTGTTTGGGACATACTGTTTGAAAGTGCAATTCCGACATTTGCCTGGAATAAAGATGTCGGAACATGCCTTCATTGTCCAAATCACAACGCTTTGACAAATGAAATAGTTCAGATAATCGGATCACAGTCAATCATAAAAATCCCCCCTCTCTCCGTGTTCCTTTTTTTAATAGATATGCAGTATAAGGGAAAAAGAAAACGGGTTTACATATAGAGTGATTGATGAAGAAATGAACAAGGAGTAGTTTTGTTGTGCAGGAAGCATGAATAAAAAAACCCCCCTCTGAATATATAACCTGAATATACTGGAAAATGTTATATGTAACAACAACTATAACATTAATGTCGGAAAAGTCAAGGTAATTTTTATATAGAATCACTCTTGTCCAAAAAAGGATTTGAAAAGATCGTAACTATTCACATTTCTGAAGTACAGGAGGCGGCAGAGGTGGCAGCAAGCCGATTATGACGTAGGTTCGGAGAGCCTCAATGATGGTTTTGAGAGGATCGTGCCCGCGTAAACGCAAAGTCCGATAGACTGACATGAGGACCGCTTGGGTCTCAGCACCGAGGTCACTGCGATTACACTGGGAGTTTTTTCTCATGATGACCGCCGGCCGTATCTCCTGTTCCGCATGATTATTCGTATACGGAATGTCCGGGTGATCCAGGAAGGTGAAGATGGCCTCGTTGAAACGCATGAGACGAAGCTGCAGGCGTTGGGCATCGGCATCAAGCCAATCACGTTCCAGAAAAGTATCAAACTGTGTTTTGATGTGGGTCCGCTTCTGGGCGAATTCCTCGGGCGACAGTTGCTGTCGCTGACCGGCCAAGCGGATACCGGCTTTGAGTAATCGTTTGACAGCCCGGGCAAACTCCTGCCATTCCGCGGATGGGTTCCGGTCATCAACCTTACTCAGTTCCCGGAACAGATGGGGCAGACAGGCTTGTCGGGCAGCGGCGATCACCACATTGTAGGCCGCCCAGAAATCGGTCACCAGGGTCCCCTTGAAGATGTCGGTGAAAAAGGACGAGAGGGCTGGTGATCCCCGGGATTTATGGATCATGGAGTAGGTGGCCCGGGTAGTGGTGAGGCACCATAACCAGAAGGTCTGTCCGGATACCCGCCAGCCCGTCTCATCGGCATGCAAAACGCCACTCTGCTTTACTTCTTGACCGATCTCCTCATACCAGGCATAGAAAATGGCCGCGACCTGATGCCATTTCTTGACCAAACCACCAGCAGTGATCACACACTGCAGATGGCGGGTGAGTACCTCGATGATCTGAGAGATCGTGATGCCCAGTCCGAAATGGAGCCACATGGTCAAGGCGATGAGTCGATGACCGAAACGTGATCCTGGAAGAGCATCGGGGATGGCTGGTTCGACCAATCTCCGGCAGGTGGGGCACCATGACCGGGGAATGTGATGTTCCGTGACTTCGGGTGTGCTTTCCTTGATGTGTTCGATCGCCCGAGTCCTGGTCTCGACCGGTTTATTCAGCGGCGTACCGCAATACGGACAGGTTTCCAAGGGCGGATGTGTTGTGGTCGTGGTAATTTCGGGATACGAACGCCCATTCCCTTCATGGCCCTGTTTGGCACCCGGTTTCTTGCGACGACGGTGAACATTCTTCTTCTGATAAGCTGGAATCATCCCTGAGGGAGTATTGGGGGCCGATGATGACTCCCCGCCGTTCGGTGACGCGAGTTTCGCCGAGAGCATCAACAAGGCAAAGATAACCGCCTCTTCACCCAGACGATAGAGAGCTTGGGCTTCCTCTTGGGTGAGGGGCCGGGAAAGGTCTATGGGGAAGGTCGATGGTCGTTTGAGCCTCATGATCAGAGACTATGTACCATCGCCGCAAAAAGCGCAAGTGCAAAATTGACACTTCTCAACCTTTTCCTTGCTTTTTTTCTACCACCGCTTCATAATAGTGAATAGTTACATTTTGACAAGATGGAAAAGACCGTATATCCTGTGCGAAAAACAAAAAAGGGGGAAGAACTGTGTCACCTTCACATCAGTCTACTCTTGCCATTGTCACCATCTGTATCTGTGTGGGTGTCTTGGTGAGCGGTTTCGTGTTCACGGCCCTGAGCGGCTGTTCTGACGATGATGACCCGGATCCGACGCCAACCGTTACCCCGACACCACAGCCGACTGTACCGCCTCAGTGGCGGATGTTTCGCCACGATTACCGTCATACCGGTTATGCCCCCTATCCCGGACCGCAAACGCCCACCGTTATCTGGAAGAACGATCTCTTATATGCCTTGTCTGTCGTTGTAGACCAGAACGGTTTTCTGTATGTTAACGGGATATCTGAAGGGGAAGGTCGGGGATTGTTTTGCCTTACACCCGAGGGTGATATTGTCTGGGCATACAAGATACCTACTAATTCCTATTTTTTAACGCCCATGATCGGGGACAACGGCTCTATTTATTGCGTGGATGAGCGTGGCGAGGTCTATTGTATCGACCAGAACGGTAATCTGATCTGGCGGCACAATTACACTCCCGAACTTGCCGAGGTACATAAAAATCCCACGTTATCACCGACCGGGGCGATCGTTTTCGGCGATTACAACGGTAATCTATATTCGGTCGATATTTCCGGTGAACTCAATTGGATCATTGAACATTACGGTTTTGCTGTTTCCTCCTCACCGGCCACCGATGCCGAGGGCAACATCTATTACGGAATAGATTACCTTTACACGACAACGAGGCGCGGATGCCTGATGGCCAGAGATGCGAACGGTTCCTTGAAGTGGTGGTATAATCAAGATACTTTTGGGGGAAGTCAGAGTGTATCCATAGATGAGTATGGCATGCTTTACTATGGTGATGGCTTAAATGTTTATTCACTCAATCCTGAGGGAGATCTTTTATGGAAGACCTCATTGAATGAATTGGGAGGCATACTAGAATCCACTCCTGGTTTCCTCCCTGGTGGACTACTAGTCATCGGGACTACTCATAACCATTTTGGGGGGGGGGGACTGGTCTGTCTTGACCGGGGGAATGGTTGGATTGAATGGATCTTCGAGAGTCCAGGTTATGAACAGGTTGATTCGTGCCCTGCGGTTGCCCGAGACGGGTCCATTTATTTTTATGGGGATGCCTATTTTACTGAAAAGTATGCTTTAGTCGCCTTGGAGAGTGACGGAAGTTTGAAATGGTCGTATTCGATCCAGACGATCTGCTATTCATCGCCTGTCCTCTCCGCTGATGGGACCATGTATTTTCCGACCACTACCGGACTCATTGCCTTCAGGGATGAGCACTGACACAAACATTCGACATTGGTCCCAATGCCCTGCCCCTTCAACTCATCTTCCCGTAGCCCGAGCATAGGGATGGGATCAGCGACTTAACACATCCTGAGACACACATTCAGCATTCATTTTTTCAGTAATTGTGTTTTTCCAGCTCGAGATATTCTTCAGATAGTGTTGCTTTATTTCACAGCCGAAAGATGATACAAGGATCGTGGACGAGCACGTTTACGGAGTAACGAGAATAGTCAACAATCAGGATCATGTGTGCTGAGTGTGCAATGGAGCGGCATGGGACCGGATATTGAGACGCGGGCGAGGAACGGGGCTTTGGACCAGATTAGACAAACCCGGGATAATGAGCAAGTTATGAGACCGGCATTTCCCTGGGTTTATTTCTGTCTTGTTTTCATAATGATCACGGTCATTTTTCTCTATCCCCTTTCCGTGCAGATGAATGCAAGTGTGTATGAAAAAGGCGATTCATTACTGAACGTATATCTGGTCCATTGGGCGGGCACACATTTCGGACAGGGCCTCGATAGTTATTTCAGGGCCACTATCTTTTATCCAGACGAAGTCAGTCTCCGTTTCTCGGAGCATTTTCTGGGCCTGGCACTTCCGAGTCTTATTCTGCAAAAGCTGGGATTCAATCCTGTATTCATTCATAATTTTCTGTTACTGGTCTCGTTTCCACTGACGGCGTTGTTCATGGCCAGATTGGCTTTTCTGTTCTTTCCAAGTCTGGTGGTCAGTTTTGTGACGGGTTTTTTCCTGGCTTTTTCGCCCTTGCGGTTCGGTGAATTGGAGCGTATCCAGGTTTTATGGAGCTTTTGGGTCGTTTGTGCTCTCTGGCTGGGTTGCACGGCCATAACAAAAGGTCAGAAGCGTTATTTTCTCGCCTTCGGACTGGCCTGCTGGTTCCAACAGATTTCGGGCACGTATTTCCTGCTTTTCCTGCCCGTGGCCTTGACCATTTGGCTGATCAGCCTGGTCATAGTGGGCGGACGGGACTATCTCAAGCAAGTGGTCTGGCTCTTTGTGTCACTCCTAGCAGCCGGGTTGGCCTCCATACCGATCCATCTCCCGTATTATCGGATGCATCAGCAAGGTTTTACCCGATCGTGGGCTGAGCTGGAACGTTATGCTTTTCATTGCCGGGACCTGATAACGACAGTGCCATATAATCTGGTCTATGGGGATTGGTTGGGTGCCCAGTCGAGTTCTGTAGATATATTTTTTCTCGGTCTTGTGCCGACCATCCTGATTATCTCCGGCTGTTTTTACATTGTCAGAAGGCCACATAATCAAGATAACCGCAACAGGGTCATGCTGTTCAGTTTTCTGATCATGGCTGTTTTCACCTTCATTTTTTCGACCTTCTGGGGGGCTGTGGCACTCAGGCATGTCTTTCCGCCTTTTTCCGGTATTCGGGCTGTTTTTCGCTGGAACATCTTG
The DNA here is from genome assembly GCA_016934675.1 of bacterium. GTDB lineage: Bacteria > CSSED10-310 > JAFGSJ01 > JAFGSJ01 > JAFGSJ01 > JAFGSJ01. The sequence goes on from JAFGSJ010000113.1 coordinate 12,859, forward strand.
ACCTCGATCACGCTGGGCCTGTTCTTGGCCCGTGGCTTGTATTCATTGACGGGCTTGCAGACGAAGTTCCGATCTGTCGTGATCTGGTTCGTGATCGTTATGTGTGGCCTGGAATATATATCGGTCCCGGTGCCCCACTACGAGACACCGGTCGACTCGGCTGTGCCGTCTGTCTATCGCTTTCTCGAACGCAACTGTCCTCCGGATTCACTCGTGGAGCTTCCACTCTATCTCGATGAACAGGATTTCTCTCTGGATGTGATCTATACCTATTTCGGCTGTTATCATGATCACCATCTGGTCAATGGTTACAGCGGTCACTTCCCGGCGGAATACCTGAGAAACAGAAGAATACTCAACGAATTTCCCTCGATCGAGAGCCTGGCCTTGCTGCAAAAACTGGGCGTCACCCGCGTTCTGGTCCATACCGATCTCTGGCCGGAAAACAGGCGGGCCTCACTCGAACACATTCCCTTACTCGAACCATATCGGATCGAATACCGGGACCAAACAGACCTGCTCCTGGTCTCGCAATTTATGAACAAGGTCCAGGATTAATGGTCAGACTCGATTCCACAATCACAACGCTTTTACCCTGAAGAGCAGCACTGGACTCGTCACGGTGAGATTCTCGCTTCTTGTTTCCTGAAAAAAGTTTGGATAATAATCCCATGTTCCTGACCTCCTTGTGTGAATTCTGGATTTGAAAAGCGGATTCTTAAAGGCATGTTTTAATTTTTGGTCCTGTCTGTTGTTCAGGGTCAAGGTCCAAATGGCGACGCCCAATGCTCCGCAGGCACCACCACTCAGACCAATCCCACCGGCGCATCCGGCAGCCATGACTGCCTGCTTTTCAGAAAGACCCATTTTCCGAGCCAAGAGAGCTGTACAACTTACTGGCGGCTCGGGTGTTCCCATCAGTTGTTCAGCCAGGACAGCATGGACTGATCTGATTCTGTTTCATTTTCTGTCACTCTTTTCAAGCCGGTTTGTTCATTCGACCGTGATCGAGATGCTCTCGCCGTAACCGTAAGGGCCCGCGGCCATGATCGTATGCTGTCCGTGCTGCAGAGGCCAATAGGTTTGAAATGGTGCGGTGGTGGTGGTATATTCGAACCCGTCCACGAACCAGGTCACCCGGTCGAGATCTGGTCCTGCCGAGGCTTTGAACAGAATGGTCTCTTTCGGATGGTCCCGGTCTTTGATAAACCGGTCGCCTTCGAGCGGGTAGGCAATCTTCAATTCCTTCCTGCCCTGAAGAGTGGCCCCGCTTTCCGTCAGCTCATCATGATCAGCCAGTCCCAGCCTAATCTTGCCGGGTGTTTGGTCCGGAACAGGCGGACTGACAGTGGCGGCGCTCATGGACTCATTGTTATTTTTGGCCCTGATAATCGGCTGATCTGATGAGCGTTCCAGCATATGCCAGGGGTTATCGAAACCGGATTCGCGGACCTGACGATCAGCCAGGGCATAATTCGAAGGAAGCCCCCGGACATCGCGATCATATAACCAATCGGCATAGGCATTGGGCAGGTGATGTTGTTCGGAATCGGCGGTGTGGAACGTGCAGGTCCGTGTCGGGGCCGTGCCCTTGATGAAAAACTCCTCGATCACATGCCGGCAATAAGGCGAAGGCTTTAAACCCGAACTGCTGCAGACCTGGCATGTGACCACTTCCCGGTCTATGGAAAATGAGCTGGGTTGAGAATGCCGATAGAGCAATCGAACGATATCGGCAAAAATCGGGCCGGCCCCACTGGCACCGCTCAACTGATAGGTCGGTTGCCCATCGAAATTACCGACCCAGACCCCGATCGTATAATCCGGTGTATAGCCGATCGTCCAACAGTCACGGTAATTGGTACTGGTCCCCGTTTTCAGGGCAACCCGAAAGGGGAAATCAAAGGGACGATTACCAAAAGTCAGGCTCCTGGCCCCGGGATCGGCCAGGATGTCGGTAATAATGGAAGCGACAGCGGGCGAAAAGATCGGGGTCCCGTGGTCAGGTGCAGGTGAAGGTCCTAAAAAAAAGCGAAGGGGCCTGAAGCACCCGTTGTTGGCCAGGGTGGCATATGCACTGACCAATTGTTCGAGCGAGACCTCGGGATTGCCCACGACCAGCCCTAGCCCATAATGATCGGCATCCAAGTCCGGATAATTGATTAGGCCCAGTTGTTGCAAGCGATGGTAGAACGGTTCATAGCCGATACAATTCAGCATTTTGATGGCTGAAAGATTCAGTGAATTGGCCAGGGCTTTACGTATGGTCATGGGACCGTAGGCCCGTCGGTCATAATTGGTCGGGATATAATCACCCCGGGGTGAACGGAATCTCTGCTCCGTATCTTCGAGCAGGGTGGCGGCCGTATAGCCTTGTTCCAGGGCCAGGCCGTAGAGAAAGGGTTTCAGGGTCGAGCCGGCTGACCTCAAAGCCCGGCTGCCGCAATTATAACCCAGGTCAGTCGGACCGTATTCGAGTGAGCCGACCAGGGCGAGCACTTCCATGGAACGATTGTCCACGATCAAGCACGCTGCCTGACGGGCTCCACGATAGTGCAGACGTTCACGGTGAGAGCTCAGAATGTGCTCGATGGATGTCTGCAAGTCCAGATCCAGTGTGGTCTTCACTGAGCCCGTACGGTTTCTGAAATCGTTTTTCAGTTGGAAAACGAGATGGGGGGCTTGCAGTTGTTCAGTGTTGTGTGAGAAAGACAGGGACATGGTCCTGGCCTGTTCATAGTCAGCCTGGTCCAGATAACCGAGGGCCAGCATCCGACCCAGGACCCAGTCCTTTCTATCGAGCAGCTCCTGCAGATGCGGTCCATAGGGATTATAATAGCCGGGTGCCTTGGGTAGTGAAGCCAGGAGCGCCGCTTCGGCAATACTGATGTTGTCCAGAGGTTTTTCGAAATAGCGCCGGGCCGCCAGACAGATTCCGACGATATTATTCCCGAGATAGACCCGGTTGAGATAGTGTTCGAGAATCTGCTCCTTGGACAGCTTGCTTTCAAGCCTGACACTCTTTATCAATTCGATGAATTTCTGGTAAAAGTTTCGCTCGCGCGGATAAACCAGTTTGACAAGCTGCTGAGTGATGGTCGAAGCACCCGACACAACATGTCCCTGCCGACTGTTATCCCAGATTGCCCGTATGATGGCTCGGATATCGTAGCCCGTGTGCTCGAAAAAGCGGGCGTCTTCGGCAGCCAGAAATGCCTGGATCACTCGATCTGGTATAGCATCGAAGCCTGTCCACAAGCGACGTTCCCCCCGCTCATCCGGAAAAAAGGAAAGGACCCGGCCGGAACGATCGTAATAGATCGTGTTCTCAGGTCGTTTGAAATCGTTCATATCCAGCCCGGTCGATCGTTCGAGTTCTCTGATGATCAGGAACGACCCGATGATCAAGACCAGTATGAAGGTTTGCACGATTATGGAGCTAATTTTTCTGATCACAACAGTCCTCCTTCACAGCCTGCCTTCCCAAGCCTCGAGCAGAGGCAGGCCCATATTCATTCAAGAATGGTCAAAGTAGTGGCTTGTGTATACGCAACGATGTCAGCATCGTACATCAACTGTATTTTGGCCGATGGCACGATGAATTGCCCGGCACTGACTGCTCGGGCATAATACGTGTAAATAAAATCACCGTTCCAATTATAGTTGCGAAAGGCCAGGACACGGTCCTCCCTGATCTCGAAGTAATTTGGGATAAACCGATAGTAACCTTCGGGGTCCCAGTAGTACCACCAGTCATCACTATCATTTGTATCCTGAAGTGGCGTTGATTCCTCGGTTTTCAAGGCGCTGTTAATCGCGACCAGTCCAGCCGGCAGTGGGTCATTGAGCACGATATAGCGGTAACCGTAATGCGGGATGCTCAATTTCAGGCTTATTTTGACCATGTCACCCAGATGGATTTCCTTGGAACCATCGGTGTTCTCGATCGTCCTGCTTATTTCGAAGCCATGAGCGTAACCATTCTGTTGATAATCGATTCGGGGATAGGTGGCTTCGAGTTGATAGAGGACCGTGGTTTCGGGCTGGACTTCCAACTCGAGTTCAGGTCGTTTAAGAAATGCTTGTGCCGGAAGTTGAACGGTTTGGTAGCCTTTGGGTTCAAGCACGAATGTGCTTACTTCGCGGTCCTGGTGGCGGACGGTCACAGTGATGTTTGTGTCGCCGAAGGAGGCTCCGCTGAAGTGTTGGGCCAAGGCCAGTAATGACCAGCCCGTATCGCTGGTCGAAGTCCAGATGCCATCGCGACCGATACCGCCCATGAGCTTCTGGGCCTGTTCGTTGGCCAGATCGCTTTTGGGTATGATCGTACTGGCAGCCAGCAGGGCGATCGCACTCTCACGATAACGCGTGTAGAAACAATCGTATCGGGATTTGTTAGGGTCAGTTTTTCTGATATTCATCAATTTTGTTTCGATCTCTTCCACGGGCAGGAATTTCCCTGACCAGGCTGCCATCAGGCAGAACAAGGCCGCTTCGCGGGGCTGCTTCTCGAAATCGCGGTAGGCCAGATCGAACAGATCGCGAGTCAACTGGTTCTTGCGGGCCAACAGGTAAACCATCCAGGACCGGGCAGTATAATCGTTCGGACCGCTCTGCCTGACCTCGTTCTTTATATAGTCCAAGGCCCGGGTCATTCTCGGTTCAGGTAACTCGGTCCCGCTTTGTTCCGTGGTGATAAGGGCGGTCAGGGCGTACAATGAGCCCCACGTATCCGGCTGACGGTCGCCCGGCCAATAGCCGAAACCGCCCGAGCTGGTCTGCATGCTGAACAGCCGATCAACGCAGGCCTGGATGAATTGTTCGGTCTGATCGAGGGTGATGTTATGGATGAGTCCTGCCCTGATCACTTCGCGCAGTGCCGCCAAGGGCATGGTAATCGAGCTGGTCTGTTCGACACAGCCATAGGGATAACGCAACAGGTAGTGCAAACCGCTGTTCAAGCGGAGGAAGGGTGAGCCGCTGAAGATGATCTTGAAGTTGAGGTCTTCATCGCCGATCGAATGCCAGGGCATTGTGTCCGTGCCTTCGGGCAAGGTATACCGTAAAGTGGTCGGACTACTGAATGTGCCCAGCACGAAATCCTGATCGATCACATAGGGTGATTTGATCGGGAGCTTGATCCTGACCGCGTCCGATTGATCTGCGAACTGGCCCCGGATATTCAATTCACTGGTGCCATACTGCTCCGCTTCAGCCGCAAGCGTGATCACTTGTCGATCAAATGCCCCGATCGGATAGGTCTTGTCCGGCGCCGATACTGACAGACCCCGGTCCGCCGTAAAACCGAGCGTGAACAATCCGGACTGAGGCGTTTTGTTGAACACCGATACCGATGCGGTCAGTGCATCGCCGACCCTGAGAAATTGAGGCAGACCCGGCTCCAGGTAAAAGTCCCTGGTTACGGTCAGGTCGGCCCGGCCCGATCCGAAACGGACGCCCGAGTCACAGCCGATGACGAAGACCCGATATCGGGTCATGGTGTCCGGCAGGATAAAACTGACTGATGCGCAACCGTTGGCATCGGTCAATAGACATGGATTATAGTAGGCCACGGGATTGAAGTCCTTGCGGATATGGGTCGAGATATCCGATGTGGCCGAACTGCCACCGCCACCGGTCAAGGGCTGATTGTGTAAAAGATCGAACGGGGTCTGCTTCATCAACTCGACCCTCGATTCGAAGGTGAAAACCGATAATGGCCCCAAGAAACGCAAAGCGGTCCGAACATCGGGCGTGGTATAACCGGTCAGGGCCAGAATCGCCTCATCAACCACGCAGACCATCAATTCAGTCGGCACGATCTTCTTCTGGTCCGTGCGGACACTGAAGTCCAGACTGACTTCGCTGCCGGGCAATTGGTTGGGGATGGCCTGCCCATCATTGATCAGGACCTCGAGTGTGTCAAGCTCAGCCTGGGCTTCGATATTCTTCGTGCCAAACGCGAACGAAGGGGAGCCACTGTCATAAGCCCCGTTGTACACGGGGAACTCCCCCCGGGGTATGGTCCCGATCATCGAAACATATATGTTCGGCGCAAAAGTCGGCTCGATCGTGTACTCGAACGGCTTCTTGGTCCAGGGTATGACCTGATAATGCAAAATGTCTTCACGTTCGAAGGTAATCAGAACATGGGAAAGCCTTGAACGGGATTTACCGGCAAGACTCATCGTATCACCGGCTTTGTATTTGAGTTGGTCCGTCGAGATCCGGATCGGATCGTAGGCGGTCAGGCCTGTCTCCGCTTCATAACTGTAGTAGTCGCCCCAGACATTGTAGAGCGTACCTGAGGTATAGCGCTGACCGTCCCGGGTGTAAGACGCTTGAATCAGATACTCACCTCCCCAGGCAAAATCGAATTCAAACGTGGCTTTACGCTCGACGATCCTAATGGTCTGAGAATAGACCCGCCGCCAGGTATAGAGGCTCTCCCAGTAATAGTCGCCGTATTTGTTCCTTTTCCTGGTATAGGACCAGCCCTTCTGAAAGCATTCGACCTCGAGACTGCCCGTTTTGATCTGCTTGTTCTTGGAATCGAGCACGATCATGGTCAGGCCCTGTTCTTCCTCGGCATTGACCTGCAGATCATGCTGCTCGAAACCGACCAGGTAGAGTGGCTTTTCCTGAAAAAGCTCGGTGGTCGAGGCGACCCTTCCGTCAAAATCAATGACTGCTGCAGTCACTTCGAGGGCATACATACCGGCCAGGACATACTGGCTGAGCGGGACACGGACCGTGGTCGTCCCCTTTTCGTCGAGCAGGGCTTCACCGCTCTCGAGTAATTCCTTTTGCATTTGACCGGGATGACCGAAGGTGTATTTCTTATAATCGGGTCGATCGAACGCAGTTCCGGCATAATACACTTTCCAACGGACCTGGCCGTGCTTGACCGGACTGCCGGCAAAATACTTGCCTTCTATGGACAGATCAAGATATTCCTCACGTGCCTCGAGATTGATGTAATCGGAACGTGCCTGAGAACCGCGTTGGAATCTGACCTCGGTGAAATGGCGGGGCGGACGGAATTCCTGGACCTGGAACGTCCGCTTGGCGACGATCTCGTCCCGATCGACCATTTTCAGGAAAATCGTATAGGTGCCCAAAGGATCAAAGCCGTTCAGAGCAATATCGCAGACCAGCGTTCCGAATTCAGATAACTCGATTTCCCCGGAATAATACGCTTCATCACGGGCATCCTGTATGGTCAGAAGACATTTCTTCTGCTCTGGCAGCGAAAATGAACCTGCCTGCTGTTGACGGACGATTGCCTTGATATGGACCGTCTCGCCGGGACGATACACCCCCCGTTCGGTTATCAGCACTCCCTTGATTAATTGGCCAGCTACTCCCGTCGCTGGACGATGATCGATATCTTTTAATTGCAGATAATTATCCGGCTTCAGTTCCAGATAAGAAACATCATCGGGCGAGACCGCAATGATCTGGGTCAGAGGATTCTCACGATTCAAGGGATGGTTTTGAAAAGGCTTCTGGTCATTCAATGCGACCCGGGGAAACTTTTTCTGAGGCAGGACCGTGAGTAATCCCTGTGTATCAGTCCGGCCGAGATAATAGGCGGTCATGTTCAGATCGAACGCCATCAGGGCCACATCCGGCATCGGATGCCCCGTCTGGAGCGAGGTCACCCAGATCAGGAAGGAACGTTCCGATTTCTTGACGGTCAGGCCCAGGTCCGTTATGCGGAACAACCGAAAATCAGTCTGGCCTTGACCACGATTGTTGGTGAGCCTGATCAGCTCGAGACAACCGCTTTCTTTGGACTTCCGCCAGGTCAACGGAAACGAAGAACTGGCCCACTCGTTCTGTTCCTGTTTCTTAAAGAAGAGTTGACGCTCGGGAAAGATATCGCCTTTGAACAGGTCGAATTCCGGGACCTCAGCGGTCTTGTCCTGCCATGTCTCGAGCTGTTGTTCGAGTTCGGTCTGCAGATCGGCCAACGAGGCCAGATTTGCTTGAATACCGCTTGACTGCTGGTCCGACTCGGATGTGTGCTGTTCGAGTAATGCCCGGACAAGCGGAATTGCCAATGGCGGCACCCGCAAGGCCTCAACCAGAACCTCTTCGACATTGATCGTTTCCGTCCCGAGCAACTGCCTGCTGTTACGCTCGATAATTGTATCCTTTTGAATGAAACTCAGCTCCGGACGGTGGTCCGGCATCAGAAAACGGTTGATCGTCTTGGTATAGGCCAGATTATGATTGCTCTTGACCTCGGCCGGAATCGTGATCACATACTCCGTGCCCCGCTTGAAATCCGCATTCAGGACCAAGACATTGTTGCGGTCGATATAACTATCGTACCATCTGATCGCAGCCTCGGGAACGATATTAAGCTTATGACGCAACGAATCCATTGTGATCCAATCACTGAAATGTATCCCGATCTGATTATCAGTGTCCGATGGCTCGATCTGGGTTATGGTAAAAATATCCGCAGAAAAAAAGGTCAGGACATAATCCCCGGTCAGAATATGCTGACCGGGAGCATCCGGTAAACCGCTCTCAACCACGATCCGATTGGCCACCAGGCCCTTTTTGATTTTGGTGGGACTGAGCATGATCCGATTGACCGTATCGCCTGCTTCTCCTTCCTGATCAGCCTGCTCGGGCCGGGTTATATTCATATCGACACGCTTGCCATCCTGCTCAAGATGAACAAAATATGCGAGCCGATCAAAAACAACCGACTGATTGAATTCAAGTTCGAGCTTCCAGGAACTTTGTTGGACCTCACGATTGTCCTGAAAAGAATGTCTGATCACCATCAACGGTTCCAGACCCCAAATCAGGCTAGATGATAAGCCCAGAACCAGAACGAGTATTGCCAGAACAAGAAGAGAACGAGTGCGCCGATCCATGTTCGGACCCCCTTTGTTAAGGTCTGCTTTCTTTAGTCCAAAATTCATGCCAACCTGGCCGATTCTTATACTGTCAGCAATGTATCACATTTCAGGCTTAAAGTCTGTGGAAATTTTGATACATTATGTGGATTACAAACCTTCTGTTCTTCGTGTTCGGATCTGAATATTTGACCGGGATTTCTGGGACAATCAACTTTTCAGCACACCCAGATTTATATGGCAATACTTAGACTTTTGAACTATATATCATCCTTTACGATGAAGAGGGTCCTACTCACTGAACATGACCTTAGCCAACTCGCTATCGAGCCAACGATTGGGGATATCAGTAACTATGGAATATCCACGACTTATCACTGAAAGACTTGTTATTCGACCTGTCGCCAGGTCAGACAGAGATGCTGTTTTTCTGAATTTCTCCAATCCGGAGATCGCGAAGTGGTTTTTTGATCAACCTTTTACGCAACTCGAACAAGCAGATCGGATCATCCGGGATTTTCTCGAAAAAGCTGAGGCTGGGACCGGTCTTTACTGGGCAATTATCCTGGTGAAGACTGGCGAGTTCATTGGAACATGCAGTTATGAGCAACTCGAGGCTAACTCCTGGGGTAAAATCGGCTGTGATCTGGCCCGGAAGCATTGGGGGCACGGTTATATGACCGAGGCCCTGCAAACGATCATCGCCTACGGTTTCACCACACTCGGATTGAAAAAAATCAGCGCCGATACCTATTCGGCTAATACCAAAGCCAGAAAACTCCTCGAAAGGCTCCATTTCAACATTCATTCGATCAGTGCTGACTCACACAATTATGTTCTGTATCGAGACGATTTTCCGGCTAAACAATAGAAAAATAGCGAGGGTAACGCGGATTAGTCATGTCAGGTCCATTCCGGTCTGGGAAGAGAGAAACAGTCCGTTTGCTGTAAGTTGTGTGCCCCGCTTTATAATTGTATCAACGATCGCCACGAGGTGAGTATGAAACTGTTGGGCATTCTCGCAATCTGTCTAGCAGCGAGTCTGTGGGGGCTGGATGGAGTGGTATTGACCCCTCATCTTTTCGGCATTCCGATCACATTCGCGGTTTTTCTCCTTCATATCATCCCTTTTTTGATTATGCAGCCCTTCCTGTGGAGAAGCATGTATCGGGTCCGGGCCATGACCCGCCGCGATTGGCTGGTCTTGTTTCTGGTGGCTTTCACCGGCGGGTTTTTTGGCACCTTTGCCATGGTCAAAGCCCTCTTTATGGTCAATTTCAACCATTTAAGCATCGTGGTCCTGCTCCAGAAACTGCAGCCCATCTGGACCATTTCCCTGGCCGCGGTCCTGCTCAAGGAAAAGTTCAATCGGGCTTTTGTTTCCCTGGCACTGATTGCCCTCATCGGGGCATATCTGTTGACCTTCGGTCTGGATCAGCCTGATTTCTCCGGTAGTACATCCCTGGTCCTGGCAGGATTCTGGTCCCTGATTGCTTCATTTTGTTTCGGGGCAGCGACAGTTTTTGGCAAAATGCTTCTGAGCACGTTTGATTTCAAGAGTGCGACCTATGTCCGTTATGGCATGACCTCGGCAATCACCTTGATCTTTCTCATATTGAGCGGTCTGGGTTTGCCGTTCAGCGTGGTCTCATTCACACAGTGGGGACTGGTCTTGTTAATCGGTCTGACCACGGGCAGTGGAGCAATCTTTCTCTATTATTTCGGACTGAAGTACGTCAAGGCCTCGGTCGCGGCTATCTCTGAACTGTGCCTGCCCCTGACCGCCTTCGTACTGGACTGGCTGATCAATGACACAATCCTCGATCCGGCTCAATGGTGCGGTGCAGCCCTGCTTATAACCGCGATAACATCGGTCTCATTCCTGAACAGAGCCAGGTCTGAGCCGAGCTGACCTTGAAGAGGACACACACGTGTGGCATCATGTATTCGGGAAAATGAAAACATGTCCGCAGATGTCGCAGATGTCGCAGATAGAAATCGGCGTAATCCGCGCAGGCTGCGGTTCGAGTTTGACTGTCCCTACATCTCTCTTCACCACGAAGTGTTGACAGATGTCAGGCAGGGGCATAGTCGCGTCGAAGCTTGAGCGAAGACAGGACGACGCCCCAGGTTAGAGGACGGCGAAACCGAGCTCTGAAGGAGCGGCAGCTACACACATAATCTGAAACAATGGCACCGGTTGCTTTTCAATCCCGACCATATTTCTGGTCGTACTCCAGACGATAGGTAATGCAAGTCTCTGACGCTCTTTACAGAGCTCAGATCAGGTTTATCCTGAACCTGGGCACACATATAAGGCAACTGAGCAGTGCTCGTAATGATCATCGATATTGGAAATAACACAGTTATCCTTTTTCCCAGTTTTCCCCGTGCCTTTGTGTCTCCGTGTGAACCTAAGAGTTTTGATCAGGGTATCCTGGCAGGAGTGCTTTCTGTTCTCCGGCTGGGATAATAGTTTGGCTGGTTACCAGGACCAGTGGATTTACAGATATTTCGAATGATAAGACAAATAGCACGACCGAGAATATGGTGACTGCCTTATGACAAGAAACACCCCTCATTCCCCCTTAATCATGTGGGAGTGAGGTTTCAGGACTCTTTTAATGGCTCACGAAGCCGCGTAAAGGGGCTGTCGATTTAATGCTGTCCCCCGCTGGCGGTGGAGCAGGGGGTGGAATTCTCGAAACTGTAACTATCTGAATTTATTGATTTTAACGATAATCCTCCCCCCGACCCCCTCCAAAGGGG
>JAFGSJ010000114.1 GCA_016934675.1 bacterium
ACGAATATCGGGTTGACGCTCGGAGGCGGAACACAAGGGCTGCAGGCTTCCGGCTCCACATATGGTATCCATGCCGGGGGTGGAACCGCCGATGTGTTCCTGGGCGGGACAGACGGGGTTATCACCGCCGGAACCTACAGCAGTAGCGGGCTCATTCTGAACAGTAACGATTCGGTCGAGGTCCATCTCGATAACAACGATGATATCGCCGTTACCAATTTCAGTATTTACGACAGTGCTGACAGCGCTGTGTTCAGTATCAGCGAGGACGGTGACCTGGCCTGTGACGGTTGTATCGGCGACGAGGATATTCTGGACAATAGTCTCACTGCTGCCGAAGTCGACCCCTATGGTGGCATCTATTCAACCAAAGAAGCTCTGTATGTGAATACGGAGTCGATCATGTTGTGGCAAGGTTATTGCGGTGAATTGAATGTGACGTGTAATGACGCGAACGATCTCCCGCTTCAAGGCATTTTTTCACTTCCGGGTGAAATACCGAATGAGATCCATACACAGGAAAGCATCTCCGATTGGACAAACAATACTTCTCCGGCAGAGTACACTGTCTCTGTCTGTAACGGTAGTTCTGGTGATGTTACAATCAGTGTTTCCATTGTCTGTATTACCAAGAACTGATCGGTTGAGGTCCGGGAGAAGATCGGCTCGTGATCGTGATCTGAAACATAATGGTATATTTTGTCTGGAAGAAGAGAACGGAAACGATTGCGATTGCGATCCCGGTATGGCTTTTGATGTCAAGCCATCAATGTTTGGCCTTCAATATATACACGCATCAAGGATAGAAAGGACAACATCAAGCACCTCATCCGAAGCCTTGCAGATCAACTTGATCTTGCGTGCTTTATAATCAATGGATTTAACCTGTTCAACCATTACGAAACCGGTTACGTTTGGATTTCCCCTTACCGGAACATGAAAAGGATACTTACGATCAGTAGTAGTCAATGGGCACACCAGAGCAAGTCCGGTCCGTTCATTAAAAAGATCGTTGCTTACGACTAAGGCGGGACGGCGTCCTTTCTGCCCATGGCCTGACTGAGGATCGAAGGAAACAGTAACCAAGTCTCCTTTCTTGGGGATGTATGTTTTCATTTACCAGACCTCATTACCAACAGGTTTGCCCCAATCCGTCTCTTCAGGTTTATAGTTTTCAGGTATGCGTGACACAAGCTCATGTAAGCTCTGCCTGCCGCGGACACATCTTACCGGTGTAATGACAATCATACCCTCGCGTACAGCGACCTCGACATCATCGCCTATCGAAATACGAGCATCTTCAAGCACTTGTCTGGCAAGGCGTAATCCTTGGCTATTCCCCCATTTTTGAATTTTAGTCACCATATCGCACCCCCGGATATCCTAAGTATAGCCCCCACGGTTCCAATGTCAAGCCGGCATTACGTATTGAGAAAATGATGGAGTTTGAGTGCAGTTCATTTTTCTTGACAGACATATGTGCTTCTGGTAGCATCGAATTTCTATTCAGGGTAATCATGGACGAAATACAGAAAGCGAAGAAAGGACTGGTGCATGTTTCGAAAGTTACTGATCGCGAATCGAGGTGAGATAGCGGTCCGGATCAATCGGGCGGCCCATGCGCTCGGGGTCAGAACGGTTGCGGTCTATTCCGAGGCGGACCGGTTATCACCTCATGTCGAGGCGGCGGATGAGAAGGTATGTATTGGCGGTCCCCGGAGCGACCAGAGTTATCTCCGGGCGGATGCGTTATTGCAGGCGGCGGAGATGACTGATTGTCAGGCCATTCATCCCGGCTATGGTTTTCTGGCCGAGAACGCGTTGTTTGCGGCCCGGTGCCAGCAACATCGGCTCGCGTTTGTCGGCCCATCGGGTCGGATGATCCAGGTCATGGGCGATAAAGCAGTGGCCAAGCGGACCATGAAAGAAGCGGGCTTGCCGACCATTCCCGGTTCCGACGGTATTCTGGCCTCGCTCGAGGAGGCACGGGGCCTGGCGGGGCGGATCGGCTATCCGGTCCTGTTGAAAGCGACTGCGGGTGGCGGCGGTAAAGGCATGCGGGTCGTACTTGACCAGAGCGAGCTCGAAGAGAAGTATCAGGAGGCCCGGCTCGAAGCGGACAAAGCCTTCGGCAATCCGGCCCTGTATCTCGAGAAATTCATCAATAACGGTCGTCACATCGAGTTTCAGATACTGGCGGACAATTTCGGGAATGTGATTCACCTGGGCGAGCGTGAATGTTCGATCCAGCGTAAGAACCAGAAGTTGGTCGAGGAGTCGCCTTCGCCTGCCATTTCGGCAAGCATACGCAAAAAGATGGGTGACAGGATCGTCAAGGCGATCCGTCAGATCGGTTATGTCAATGCCGGGACTGTTGAATTTTTCATGGACCCGGAAGGCCAGCTCTATTTCATGGAGATGAATACGCGTTTGCAGGTCGAGCATCCGGTTACCGAAATGATAACCGGTCTGGACATTGTGCAGGAGCAGTTGAAAATCGCGGCCCAGTATCAACTGGGTCTGAGCCAGAAAGACGTTCAATTCGAAGGTCATAGCCTCGAGTGCCGGATCAATGCCGAGGACCCGGATAACAATTTTCAGCCCAATCCTGGAAAGATCACTCGGTTCGAGGTCCCCGGCCTGGAGCGGGACGGTGCGGTCCGGCTGGACAGCCATGTCCGTGAAGGTTATACGATCCCGCCTTATTATGACTCGTTGATCGGAAAATTGATTGTCCATGGTCAGGATAGGGCCGGGGCGATCGAGCTGATGCGGAGCACACTCGAACAAACCAGGATCGAGGGCGTGACCACGACGATCGGCTTGCACCGGACCATCATGAAGCAATCCGAGTTCATCGAGGGCAAGTATTCGACCCGTTTCATTCCGGATATTCTGAAACTTTAGCAGGACTGAGGTCAACTATGGCAAAAGTGATTTTAGAACCGATTGGCAGCCCGCTCGAAAAGCTGATGAGTTCCCAGGAATACGATCAGAACCGCAATCAGATGGAGCAGCTCGAGCAGAAATTTCAGGCGATGCGTGATGAAGTCAAAGCCGGTTGGGGTCCGAAATATGTCGAGCGGGTGCATCAGAAGGGCAAACTGACCGTGTGGGAACGGATCGAGCGGTTACAGGACAAGGGTTCGAAAGTATTTCCCATCGGCACTTTCGTGAATTACGGCATTCTTTTCGGTGAAGGCAGCCAGGCCCGACCGTCACCCGGTGCGGGTATCGTGACGGCCTTTGTCAAAATCCACGACCGCTATACCATGGTTATCGCCAACGACAATACCGTGGCGTCCGGTTCCTGGTGGCCCCAGACCCCCGAGAAAATCATCCGGGCCCAGGAAATCGCCTTGCGGCTTCGTATCCCGGTAATTTACCTGGTCGATTGCAGCGGTTTGTTTCTGCCGGAACAGTCCAAGACCTTCCCCGGTAAAACGGGTGCGGGCAAGATTTTCAAGATGAACAGTCTGCTGTCCGCTCACCAGATTCCGCAGATTGCCGGAGTGTTCGGCGATTGTATTGCGGGCGGCGGCTATATGCCCATCATTTCCGATGTGGTTTACATGACGGACCAGGCTTACATGGTCATCGCCGGGGCGGCCCTGGTCAAGGGCGGCAAGGCCCAAAACATCACCTCGCTGACCATTGGTGGCTCCGACATACACGTTCATCTGTCCAACTGTGCGGATTACCGTGTGCACAGCGACGAGGAAATGCTCATTAAAATCAAGGATGAGATCAAACGTTTACCTTCGAGTGCCCGCGAGTATTATTACTATGGTGGCGAACCGAGCGATCCGTTGTACAGCCCGAACGATTTGACCGGTTTGTTCCCCGTTGATTACCGGATGGCCTACGATATGCGTCAGGTCATCGCCCGCCTGGTTGACAACTCGATCTTCTGGGAACTGATGCCCCGAAAAGGCGAAGAAATGATCGTAGGTATCGGGCGGATCGGCGGCCTCTACACCGGGTTCATCGCCAATAACCAGAACCTGATCGATCATACCTCGCTGAAATCGGTCAAACGGCCGGGCGGCATTCTCTACAAGGAAGGTATCGCGAAGATTTCCGCTTTTTCGAGGGCGTGTAACGACGACGGTATCCCTCTGGTCTGGCTGCAGGATATCTCGGGTTTCGATATCGGACCCGAAGCTGAAAAACAGGGCCTGCTCGGGTACGGCTCGAATCTGCTCTACACGAACTCGACCAATCAGGTGCCCATGGTCACCGTCCTATTGCGGAAAGCGTCCGGGGCCGGCTATTATGCCATGGCTGGGATGCCCTACGATCCCGTGCTCCAGATTTCAACGCCCTTGACCCGATTGGCGGTCATGGAGGGCAGGACCCTGGCCATCGGCGCTTTCAATACCAAGCTCGATGATAACTTCAATATCGTCTTCACCACCCAGGAGGAATACGACCGGATCAAGGCCGGGATGCAGGCGGTCGAAGACCGGATCACCGGCGACATGTACCCCATCAATACCGCCCGGCAACGCGATACGGACGAAATCGTGTTCATGAGTGAGTTGCGTGATTACCTGGGCGCGATCATCGAGATGAGTTATCAGAGCATCGGCTATCGGCGGGTCAAGAATCCGCGGATTTGGTCCATGCATGATATTAACGTTCTATCGGATATTTAATAGGTGAATTATGCCACGCACATACCTGGATGTCATTGTTGAAAACGAGCCGGGCGATGAGAAAGTCCACATTCTGGCGCCTGAAGTCGGGCTGTACTATCGTCCGCCTGAACCGGGCGCGTATTTGAAAAAGGGGTCCCTGGTCGGATTATTGAAAAGAGTCAATACGTTATTTCACCTGCGCATCCCGACCGAGATAGCCGGTTTTGTTCGGCAGGTCGCCTTGACCGATCTGGCCAATCCGGTCCAATACCGCCAGGAACTGTTTTCCCTGGTTCCGGGCCAGGCCCTGGGCTCCTCGAACCTCGAACGTGACCAGTTCCTGCCTCAGGCACCGGGCGAGTCGGACATACCTGAAGGCGTATTGACCGTGCCCTCGCCCACTGATGGCATTTTCTACCGCAAACCCAATCCTGAATCACCGCCTTATGTTCAGGAGGGTGACGAAGTCATATTGGGACAAGTACTCGGCTTGGTCGAGGTCATGAAATCGTTCAATCAGATCAAATTCATGGCCCCGGATTTTCCGCCAAAAGCCCGGATCGTCAAAATACTGGCGACGGATGTTTCTGAGATCAAATCGACCCAGGTCCTGTTCTGGCTCGAACCGGTTTGATACTCTTGACTTGATCAGCCGAAAGACTATGGAAAAGCTGAATGAGTGAAGGAGACTCGATCGTGTATCTGGACAAACCGGATAAAGTGCGGGCGTTTGCTTGTAAGCTGGTCTTGTCTGCTGTCACGCTCGGACTGTTTTTTTCTGTCTGGGCCTGCGGTGATGACGAGTTCGGAGGTTTCGAGCAGGCCACCAAGCCGGGTTTACCGTCAGTGGCTTCACCGGAAGACGGCCAGATTGTTCTCCAGAACGATAACATCCTGACCGTTTACAATGCCCCGGATGTCTTGGGTCGCGTTTTGTTCTATAATTTCGAGGTTTACACTGATCGGGAGTTGCTCGAACTGGTGGCACGCAGCCGTAATGTGCCCCAAGGCTCCGGGACCGACGGACCCTCTGATCAGGGCGACCGACTTCAGGGAACTACTTCATGGACAGTTTTTCCGCCCCTCCCTGCGAACCGGACCTATTGGTGGCGGGTGCGGGCCCGTTCCGAGCAGATCACGGGCGATTGGACGGACCCTGCACATTTTACCGTGATTTCTTCGTATATACCCGGCCTGGTCTCACCTGTGGAGCAGTCAGTCTGTCCCCAAAATGTGGAGTTGGTCATCAGTAATGTCGGTTTTCCCCCGGACGATTATACGGTTACATACGATTTCGAGATATACGCCGATGCTTCTTTGATGTTGTTACTGTCAGTCCTGGAAAATGTTCCGGAAAACAGCGGTGGTTTCACAGCCGTGTCCGTGCCAAAACCGTTGTCAGACCATGCTCCCTATTGGTGGCGGGCCCGGGCCAGATGGAACGGTTCGATCGGGCCCTGGTCTGATGCCACCCATTTCTCGGTCGAGGCTATCGCAATTCTGACGCCTGTCTGGCCGATTCACGGGACCTACACCCTGTCAGACCTACCCGAACTCATCGTGGAAAGCTCGAACAACATTTGCCAACTGAAACTGGTATATGATTTTGAACTGTATGCCGACCCGCAGATGGTCACGCTTCAAACCAGCATGACCGGTTGTGTTCCCGGCGAATTCGAGCTGACTTCCTGGGTCATCGATCGGAAATTGACCGATAGACAATTCTACTGGTGGCGGGTCAGAAGCCGTTCAGTAGATTATACCGGTCATTGGACCGACCTGCAAGGCTTCAGGTACTTTTCGGATAAAGCCATCGGATCGGCATATGCTGATGAGGTCGCCTATTGCGGGGTGACCTGCCCCGATGCTGTCATTTACCGGGATTGCCAGGAAGCGCTTGGAGAGCCCGATTACTGGTGGGAAGGGGACCTGGACAGCCCGGAAGGCCGTATTTATCATGGTTTCGTGTCACTCGGCATCAGGGGGGCCATGATCCTCGATATGGGAGAAGGTTCGGAAATCGTTGACGGGGACCAGAGCGACCTGCAAATCTGGCAAGCCGCAGCGACCGAACAATTCCAGGTCTTCGTGGCGGAACATGCGGGTGGGCCCTGGTTTGATCTCGGGCTAGCCGGCTCCGGCTGGTATGAAACAGAGAGTGCCTGTTGCGATCAGTCGTTGCCAAGCGATTATCTCATGCAAATTCCCGGATCGGCCTGTTACATGACCAATTATTCCCGGGGGGGCGAAATAGCCTGGTGCGATGTCTCAGGCACCGGTCTGGAACTCATCCGTTTCGTCCGGATTCTCGACCAGCAACCGTGGGATGGTTTACGCAAAGATTGTTATATCCTCAACGTGGATACCGGAGAATGGTACCCCTATGAACACGCAGGAGCTGATATCGATGCTGTCCGGGCCCGGTACGTGAATGGACCCTGACAGATTTCATCGGGATACCTGAATGCCTCGACCTAAACGTGAAAGGTAAAGTAACTGCCTCGAAATAATCAACGAACAGAAACCTCGACAGAAAATGAAAGGTGCCGCTTATGAAGTTATGCCAGCAACAGTCGAACTGCCCTCAACCTCGATTAATCTTCAATAACTGGTTATGGGCCACTATTCTGATTGGAGTTTCCACCCTTTCGATCGGCTTTTTCGTGCTGTCCTGTCAGGACGGTCCGGTCAAGGACCCGAATGTTGATTTGATTAATCAAGCCATCACCGCCGCGGGCGCTCGTTGGATCGCGGACGAAACCTGGGTCTCTCGGCTCGATGAGCAGGAACGTCAGGCCATGTTCGGGACGAATGAAAACATGGATTTGGAGCAGGACAATGTCTTGGAAGCAGTGCCGGTCCCGCCTCCGGCCCTGCTGAACCAGGCTGATTTGCCCGAGCGTTTTGACTGGCAGAATTATCAGGGCCAGAACTACATGTCCGGAGTCAGAAACCAGGCCGGATGTGGTTCGTGCGTTGTCTTTGCCATTATCGGGGCCATGGAATCCAGCATTCGGGTCTCGAACCAGGACCCCGATGCGCCGATTAACTTTGCGGAACAGCACATCGTCTCCTGTGTTGAAGGCAGTTGCAATTCGGGCTGGTCATTTACCCAGGTCCTGAATTACCTGGTCAGTGATGGTATACCGTCAGAGGATTGTTTCAACTACCAAGCCACGGAATTGCCCTGCAGCCAGACTTGTTCGGGTTGGCGGGACCAGGTCGTCAAACTCGATGCTTATTATCAGGTTGGCAACGGTTTGAACGAGATCAAACAGGAAATAATGAGAACACCCCTGACCACATCCTTTCTTGTCTATGAAGATTTCATGTATTATGATGGTGGTGTCTATGAAAATGTCTTTGGCGATCTTCTGGCCGGTCATGCCGTGGTGATTGTCGGTTGGGATGAAAATCCCGCGGATGCTCCGGGTAAGGGCTGCTTTATCTGTCGGAACAGTTGGGGACCGAATTGGGGTGAACAAGGCTATTTTCGGATCGCGTATTTTGACTGCGGACTCGGCCTACAGAACAACTTTTCCTGCATCTATGAAGGTGATCTGACCCCACCGCCGCCACCTACCGGACTCAAAGCAAGCAATTATTACTCTCAGGGTATCGCCGGGGCCAGTCTGAGACGAATCGATCTCAGTTGGAACGAGAAACCTGCCAACGAGGTTTACGGCTTTCATGTCTATCGTGCAACGGTCAATGATCCCAGCCATCTGGGTCGAATAACCGAATCGGGTTATCCGGTCAAGACCAATCACTTCGAGTATTATCCCCCATTGGGTGATACCGATCAAATTATGTATTTTGCTGTTACAAGTATTCTGGCCAGTGGTCGGGAAAGTGCTTTTTCAGAAATAGTGCCCAATATGGACCCTGCTTAACTCGGGTATGTCAGCTTATCTTACCTGATATAATCTGCTTAATCCGAGGCAAGGTCTTGTAATTTTATCTGAAAATTGCTATGGAGAATTGAGTACGTTTACAAATCAGTGTCAAGAGGAGAATGTCACTTTCAACACTTTTCAAGGAAGGAGCCTTTATGGAAAAGGGAACCAAGACTCCACGTAATTTAAAACGGCTTGGTCTTGTCCTGGCCATCACTGCAGCTCTCGCTCTCGTTGGAGCCGCTATCGGTTTCGGCCTCGTTGGCTGCTCTGATATGGACCAGGATGAGAGCCCGCGTATTTCTGAGGTCGATCTACTCAACAAAGCTATTGCTGATGCCGGAGCGTACTGGGTGGCCGCCGAGACATGGGTCAGTCAGTTACCACTCGAAGAACGCCAGAAATTGTATGGTCTTCCGAACAGGCCTGAACAAGCGGACACACCGATTGATGAAATCGCGCCGACGATGGGCCAACAATCCTTTCCCGAACGTTTTGATTGGAGAAATAACCAGGGCGCTAACTGGATGTCCGGCATACGCAATCAAAAGCAATGCGGCTCTTGCGTCGTCATGTGCATCGTTGGAGTTATGGAACCGGTAATCAGAATTGCAGACGGGAATCCGGACGAGACTGTCAATCTATCCGAACAACATCTGTGTTCCTGTGTCAATGGTTCGTGTGAAACCGGTTGGTGGTATGGAGCAGTGCTTGATTATCTGGTCAATTCTGGTGTACCTGATGAAGATTGTTTTCCTTACAAGGGACAAAACCTCCCTTGTTCGAATACGTGTTCTGATTGGCAGAGTCGGGCTGTAAAAATTGATGCGTACTGGGAAATCGGCAAAAGCATCGATGCCATTAAGCAAGAAGTTATGCGAGCCCCGATTACCACATCCTTCTCTGTCTATCACGATTTTAATAGTTACAAAGGCGGTGTGTATGAATATGTATCTGGAGCCTATGAAGGTGGCCATGCCGTTGTCATTATCGGCTGGGATGATAATCCGCCTGATGCTCCGGGGAAATCCTGCTGGATTTGTCGCAACAGTTGGGGACCTAACTGGGGTGAGGGTGAAGGTTATTTCCGGATACTGTGGGGTAACTGCGGCATTGGTCAAGATGACAATTATGCCATGTCCTATTCAGGAAGTACACCGCCTCCGCCACCTCCTACAAAAGTGAAAGCCATCAACAGATATTCACAGGGTGTCGCTGGTGCCAGTTTGAGACGAATCGACATAAGCTGGAATGAAGAACCGTCCGGCTCGACCTATGGTTTCCATGTATACAAATCCAATACTAATAGCTATTCCGGAATGAGTCGACTCACCCAAGCCAGCAGCCCGGTTAAAACAAACCATTATGAGTATACTCCATCAAGTGGTGATACCGATCAGGTCTTTTATTTTGCAGTCACTGCAGCACTGGCAACCGGCGCAGAAGGTGATTATTCGAACATTGCCCAGAACGTAGATCCGTAAGTATGGAATAGGCTAGAAACAACGAATGGAGCGTGCAATGATGAAGCAGATCAGCCAAATTCTCTGTACACTTGTAGTTATAGGGGTAACTCTCTTTTATACATATCAGCCAGTCAAAGCGGCCGATTTTGATGATCGGGCTTTTTTCAAGGCCGGTATCGGCTACTATATGCCCTCGACCAAAGACTGGGACGAAGTCTATGATGGCGGTATCGCACAATTCAGCCTGGGTTACAGTCGCTATCTGATCGAAAAATTTGGTGGGAACCTTGGGCTGGAAATTCTGGCCGGTTACTATTCAAAATCAGGTGAAACAGTCGGTTTTGAACCGGAAACGGTTGATTTCCTCATGATCCCGCTGACCATTTCCGGCATTCTCCGCTTCGGTGAAGGTTCATTCATTCCCTATACCGGACTCGGTCTCGTCGGTGCCTACTATTCAGAAGACTCGAAGGCTTTTGATGAAAAGTATATCGGCTATGGCGTCGGAGCAATACTCAAGGGAGGCGCTGAATACGAACTCAACCGCACTTTCAGGCTTTTTGGCGAAGTATCGTATAGCTATATCGCCGGTTCGAGCGATGACAAATCACTCACCGAGGGATCTCTTGACCTGGGAGGACTCGGGGCCATGCTCGGCATAGCTTTCCTGGTCGATTAATCTTTGGATTTGCTTTGATTAAGAAACCAAGCGATTGGATGAACAACTCATCCAATCGCTTTTTTTATCAGTCTGCCTTAAAGAAGAAATAACGGTTAGCCATACTTCTGAATGTTCTTCCTTTTGAGGTAACCACCCTTGACTGTGTAAAACTCGTCCCTCAGCTTGACTTCGAGCTGCTTCCGGTCCGTAACTCCCTTAATGCTCCAACCCAGTTTCTCGATTATATCCCCGATCCTGAACGTGATCCGAAGCGTGGTTTCCGGTGCCGCTGCGAGTTCGAGCATGGTCTGGCGTGATCGCTCGTCAGCCTGCTTTTCCAAAACTTCGAGCCCGGCCAGGATGACTTCATCATCATCAAATGAAGTAATGATCGATAAGCCCAGATCAACCAAACAAGCTGACTGATACAGAGCCAGATGACGTAAAATCTCCACAACTTTAATAGTCTTCATCGAGGAAAATAATTCACCAACATCCTTGATTTGATTGACAAGATATACCACCATCTCATCGGGACCCAGTATTTGTGCCAACAGAACCAGGGGCTTCATGATCTCATCATATTTGGATATGTACTGAAGCAATGGCTTCTTGGCAATAACACCCTTCTCGCTGATAATGGTACAGACAAAGTCCTTCTCTTCTTCATCCTGGGTCAACTCGGGTATGGTCAAACGAAAACGTTGCAATAATGCGGATATTGCTTCAGATGAGCCGCTATCCCGCAAAAACTCCATGGCTTGCCAGCGTCCATCACGTGAGGAAGTCTTCAGCGATAAATACTGTCCATATTTTTCGATCTTTCGATCGATCCGCCGCTTTTTCCAATCATCGAATATTGACATGTGCTATCCTCCCCGCTTTTTTGATTTGGTGATTACCACCATGAGACCAGGACGCTCTCTGATAAAATCGACTTAACGAGTTACTCCCCACTCCCGACGATACTGATTGATTGCTGGCAAATGCGGTGCATACTGCGAGCTTGTCTGTAAATAGTGAATAATCGTCTCGATAGTTATGATACTGAATACGGGAATCCCGGTCTTCTCTTGAAAAACCTTGATCGGATCGTTACCTGACTGGTCTTTCTCCTGACGATCAACACTGATGACCAGACCATTTATCGTAATCTGATCCGATAATGACTTCAGCAATTCGACCGCTTCATACTTAGTGCCACCAGTGGTCAGGACATCATCGACCATGACCAGGTTGTCATCTGGCCCGGGCATCTTCCCTAAAAGCAGGTTTTTAGCCTGGTTCTCTCCTGAAAATTCACCGTGGAGTTTTGCTTCCTTCCGATCGAATAAATAGGCAATTTCATTACCTTTTTGAGCCAGGAG
The DNA here is from genome assembly GCA_016934675.1 of bacterium. Classification (GTDB taxonomy): domain Bacteria; phylum CSSED10-310; class JAFGSJ01; order JAFGSJ01; family JAFGSJ01; genus JAFGSJ01. The sequence goes on from JAFGSJ010000114.1 coordinate 12,031, forward strand.
GTAGGCGATGGTCACACACAAAGGGATGCCTTTGTAAGCCGGCCCGAACACTATCGTGGCACTGTCCAGACCGTGCTCCTCGATCGCAGAAACATAGAATGATGCCAGTTGACCAATCGAGCTGCCCGTATTGAAATGGCCCGTATTGATAAAATAAGGCGACTGACGACCACTCTTCAGTGTAAACGAGCCGAACCGTAATGCTTCATTGGCTAAAAGAAAGTCTATGAATTGCTTCTGATAAGGTAAAATCATAAATCTCTCTCCTTCAACATCACCTGTATTATGATGACTTGTTTGATTTACATGTCAAGTGTTGTCTGTGCTCTATGTATTCACTCACTGCGATCGAGTCAAGTCTGTGCTCTACGGACACGAAGACCCTGCGGCATAAGGACTGTCTCTTCAGAGTTGTCTTCGGGCATGGACCCTTTTTATTACAAACGTGCTGATGATGGCTACTATCAACGACAGGACCAGGAGGAGTGAATAGGTCTCCGAATCAAATATTCCCATTTTTAAACCGACATCCGCAATGGCGATCATCAGGGTTAACGGGCAGGCTAATAAAGTGCCAGCCAGAAAAGCGTCCTTGATGGTCTGCCCCGTGAAAATCAACATTATGGCCGGGAGTATCTTGATCAGAAACACAATACCCGTCAACACAGGAACAAGCCCCAAAAAAGTAAAAACGTTCCCCGTCGCCAACTGAAAATTCACACCAACCTGTATGAAAAAAAGAGGGACCAAAAAACCAAAACCGATATTGGACATCTTGCTCTCGATGACTGATGTCTCCCGAAAAGTAAAGGAAAGGACCGCTCCAGCCAAAAAAGCCCCCAATACCAGTTTCACCTCGAATACAGCGGCTAAACCGACGAAGAAGAGCATGATGAACATGCCGAGACGCATGCCGATTTCCTGCGGATCACCACTCTCGGCTATTTTCTGAAAAAAATCAGGTCGCCACCAGACGACAAGGGTGAGTACTTTCAGGAAAAAAACCGCTAAAAAAAAGAGGATAACCAATTTGAGTAATTTCATAACAAGAAGCCAGCAAAAACCAACCTCGAAGAATACAATAAAAACAGTTAAAAGCATGATGGTCATGAACTCACCGACTGACCCGATCAAAATGACTGATTGCCCCGTCGATGAATGGCTACCGATTGTTTCACGCATGATCGTGACGGGGAGACCCAGACTCATCGCGGCCAGGAAAAGTCCGAACAAAAGCGACTTGCCCCAAATCAAAGCGACACCGAATGCAAGCCCACAATTTGCCAGAACAATGAACAATGCAATGATATTGGTCCGATGACCACTGGCTTTGATGTAATTAAAGTCGATTTCAAGGCCTGCCAAAAACATGAGCACAATAAAACCAAGCTGACCGAGAAAAGTCAGGAAAGTGGTCGCTTCCACCACATCGAGAAAGGTCGGCCCGATTAGTATGCCATAGAGAACCTCACCCACTGCGGCTGATATGTTGAGGAGTCGACAAATAAACGGGACCAAAAAAGCACCCAGGGCTACAATCATCAATGTCCAGGCTTGGGCTGTCTCCATGTCCCTATACTATCTCGACGGTGGCTTCATTGATGGTACCGGTTCATGTGCATAAAAATCCGGGAAAACAAGAGTGGAACAGGGCATAGAAAGCATGAGCAGTTGACTGATGTCTGGTGCGAGCAGACGCCGCTTTTTCTGAATCGTGTTAGCAATAATGACTAAATCATGCTGCTCAGCCAATCGGGACAACTCACGGACAGGATTGCCAATTAAAGGTTTTGTCTCAGGGTGCAAACCGTATACCCGGGCTATTTTGATGAAGTGCTCCAATATTGCGACCTGTGAAGCGTGCTCACCTTTACCGATGACCAGGTCTGGCGGTGTTGCCGTGGCTGCCGTTATCTTCGAATCCAGCAAAGAAGCCAACTCAAGCGCACTGCTGCCCAACCAGAGCGGATCGGAATCCGGTGCCAGACAAACCAGAATTTTTCGATAGGGTTGCGTGCCTCGAGAAATCAATACTGGACACTTGGCAAGTCTCATGATCCTGTCTTCCCAGGATGACAGGCCGAGTATTCCCTGATTAATGAAACCTGGCTTTGTTCTATGTGGAATAACAATCAAACCATATTCCCCCGAAACCGATGCGTCAGTCAAAACCTCTTCCAGCGGACGCTCGCAATCACACCACTCGATTTTTTTGTCGCAACCCTCGGGTTGGACATATGAACACTCTGAGGCAACCCCCTTTTCACTGATCACCTTACCGCCAAGTGATTGCGTGACTGAAACGAGATAACAACCTTCGGTCACTACGTTATTATCACCACATGCGTCGGGCAGATCGAGAATCAGTATCCCCGAACCAAAATTCAACGGGAATCCGGGCTGCCCCCGATGAATAAACTCAGCTATCCGTGGTAATGCCGTTGGATTACCCACGATTAAAACACGGTCCCCTGCCTGGACTACCGTATCACCATGCGGAATAAGCACGTCTTCATCACGATAAATCGCAGCCAGTATCCAGTTCTTAGGCCTGATCTCCGATAAAGGTACGCCAACGATTGGCGATGATGGTAAAACGAGGACTTCCATTAACTCCCCTGCCTCCAAGCCAACCCCACTTGCAAAATGCTTCCCGGGAAACATGATCTTACGTATACTCTGAATCAGACTTCCTGTCTCATATATTGTCGCAATACCTTGGGCTTCGAGTTCATTATCCATCACTTCACTTTGGACTAAAGCAATCATATTGCTTACTGAAAAACGATCTCGGGCTAAAACTGTTATCTCTTGTGTGGTCCGATCGTCCCGTAACAAAATAATCAACCAGTTCGCCTTGCTGACACCCGCTGCTTCAAGGACCAATGCACTTGAAGCATCGCCCGCTACTACCCGAATAGTTGAATCCGGAAGCTTTTCCAATTGAACTAACTTTTCTGCTTCCTGGTCTATGACCACCACTTTTACAGAATTTTTTAACGATCGCACTAACTCGAAGGTCAGCTCATTGCACCCAATAATAACGATGTAACCACCCTCTTCAGCCTGCTCAAAAGACGACAAGGTTTCTCCCTTTCCTATGCCTTCCCTTTTCTTATCTTTTTCTTTTCCTCGTGTTTCCAACCATATCTTTTCAACTTTACCATAAACGAATTCAGTAAATTCTTCAAGATTCATGCTTCCTTTTTGGGCTGGACCCGATCAACCCCTTGAAAAATAAAGAGTAATCTCATTATAATAATGTTTGTATGAACAAAAACATTACACATATGGTGCTGCAACCCACCAAATTGAAACGGTTTTTATTTTTTCTCCTTGCCGATGTACTTCTTTTGAGTATTTCGCTGGCCTCGAGCTTTTTTATTCGGTTTGAATTTACGTTTCCTGAGGAGCAGATTCATACAATACTTCGAATCTTACCCATTGTCTTAATCTTAAAGATTTTTACCCTGTACACCTTTCGGCTTTATCATTTCAATTGGATGTTTGTCGGTATCAGAGAAATGATGTCTATCATTAACTCCTGTCTTATCTCATCAGGATTGGTCTATTTTTTCAACATGTCAGCATTTCGAGTCTATCTGAATGCTTCACTCCCCAGAAGTGTGATATTGATTGATTTCTTTATGAGTGTATTCCTGATCAGCAATTTACGGGTTGCGAAACGTCTGTATACTGAAGCATTCAGACCCCAACTCAAGGGTTCTCGTACCCTGATTGTCGGCGCTGGACCGACGGGAGAACGATTGGTCCGCGAGTTTCAACGCTCGACCGATAACACATATCATGCAGTCGCCATTGCAGATGATGACATCAATAAAATCGGGACGAATATTCATGGAGTCAGAGTTGCTGGTACTATCAAGGATATACCGCAGATTGTCGAAGAGTATAAGATTGAACGGGCGATTATCGCCATTACTACAGCAAAGCATTTTCAGATCAAGGAATTCTTTGATTTATTGAAAGATGCCGGAGTCAAGGACATAAAAGTTGTTCCACATCTTGATAAGCTGCCCTCGAAATCTCTTACAATTAGTGATATTCATGATCTTAAAATCGAGGATTTACTATATCGGGAAGCAGTTCAACTCAATCTCGAATCGATCAGGAACTTACTGCAGTCAAAAGTGATTCTCGTGACTGGAGCTGCTGGTTCCATTGGTTCTGAAATCGTTCGGCAAACTCTTCAATATCACCCCTCGAAGTTGATTGTCTTTGATATTGATGAATCTGAAGTCTACAACCTGATGCTTCAGATTAAGCCACTTGCACGGGTTTCAACGACGATCATTCCTTATATTGGTGATATACGCAGGGAACATTCTTTAAGCAAACTCTTCCAGCAGCATACACCCCAGATCGTTTTTCATGCAGCAGCATATAAGCATGTACCCATGATGGAAATATTCCCCGAAGAAGCACTGGAAACCAACTTTATAGGAACATATAACATTTCCTTACTGTCAGTTCAGCATAATGTCCAAAAGTTGGTTAATATTTCTACAGACAAGGCCGTCAATCCGACAAGCATCATGGGTGCGACTAAAAGATTGGCTGAAATGGTCTGTTCGACCTTTGAAGTCGCTAATGGGACGCGTTTTGTATCGGTCCGTTTTGGTAATGTGCTCGGAAGCCGTGGTAGTGTCGTCCCTGTCTTTCTCGAACAGATTAGACAAGGCAAAACTGTAACCGTTACACATCCCGATGTTGAACGGTTCTTCATGACCATTCCTGAAGCAGTATCACTCGTATTCCAGGCTGCCTCCATGGGGAAGGGCGGAGAAGTGTTTGTCCTTGATATGGGAAAGCCAGTTAAGATTATTAAACTGGCAGAGGATTTAATCAAACTGAACGGTATCGAACCGTATAAGGATATTAACATCGAATTTATTGGCTTAAGACCCGGAGAAAAGTTATTCGAAGAACTACTCACCGCAGAAGAGGGAACCACCTCAACAGAACATGTTCAAATCTTCATCGCCCGGAATACGACAAAGTTCGATGAGCACAACCTACGTGCTTTAGTCCAGAAGGTCCAGAATAATATTTATCAGCCGGGATTTCAGGTCCGGGATTTTCTGAAATCCATTGTTCCCTTTTACCAAAAACAATGACTTTATGTATTAATTGAGACAATAACTTTTATGAATACTGAATTGATCATCCTTCTGGTACTTATTTTCCTCGCTGGTTGCCTGCTTTTCTTTTTTATCAGAAAAATCCTGATGGTTTTTGTTTCTATTCTTGCTCTGCTAATCACCGTGTCGGTTATTCTTTCCGTGCTTTTCTTTCATGATATCTCAACATATCGAAATCATTCCAACAGCGATCTGCTCTGTCTTTTGGTTAGTGATGCTGGAAATGATATTCTCGCTGCTGCAATCCTCAATCCATCAAAAGTTATGTCGAATAAACAGACTCGGATACATGACAAAATGAATTCATCTTCACAGAGTAACGGACTTACCATTTTAAAGCCCGATCAGATTCAAACATTCGAGTCCTGTCTGAGCACCAATAACTATTCAGAATTGCTTGATCAATATTATAAAGTACTCCTGATTAAGCCAGACACACTTGATTATTTCGAACAGCTCAAAGTGCCCGTACTCGATCATTCCTTTCAAAGTAGCGAGATCAAGCAATTAATCAATCATGATAATCCGCATCTTTTTCTTCTGGAAAAATGTGCAAAAGATAATATCTTTTCAGTTCATCACTTTCTGAAGCTCTTCGACTCACCCGTTGAGCTCAAGGGCAATATTGTCTTTACAGGAATCTTGGAACAGTTGAAGCATGACAAATGGCAAACAATGACTATATTTTTACAAGCTTATCGTCAGAAGCACCTTGAAATCTATGATGAAACGATTGTTTTCAAACTAATCCGGATTTCACCCCTGACCATTGCTCAAAAATAACTTGCTCTTGATATTGATACTTGGTGAAATTGGGGCTAGAAAAACAATGACAACTCCACTCCTACATCCCCTTTATACAAGGGGATGTAGGATATGGAGCACCAAGGTTTAGAAATCAGCGCATTCGATGTCAAACATTTACCGATCATAACAGCTTTTGCCCACAAACTTGGCTTGGTCGAAGAGATCGACAGTCGGATCAAGGGCG
>JAFGSJ010000115.1 GCA_016934675.1 bacterium
GACCCACAGATTATGGCTCGCAGCACCCGATCCCGCGGTGAACACGATCGATACGCCCGTCGAAGCACAGGCATCCAGATCGTTCACGGCAGTGATTACCGGCGCACCGGGTTGATTGTAATAATCGGCAGCCGAAGCACCGGTTGTATCCGCATAACCGCCACAACCATTGATGTAGCGGACCTGATAAAGATACGTGGTCCCGTTCACACCCGTGGTATCGGTCCAAGTGGTCGTACCATACGTGATGCCACTCTGGATGATCGAACCGCCACGCAAGACCGCGTAGGTCCTGGTCCCTGAACTACCATCCATCCAGTCGCTCGGATCGGCAGTCCAACTGACCTGAACACCCTGATCGACACACTCACCGTTCAGGTCCACGGCCGTGTTATTGGTCAAGCCTGTCGGCGGATCACATGTCGGGCATGTTCCGTCACACGGAGTAGACGTACAGATAGCTTGAAGCGACAAACCTTCGATGTAGATATTGTCCAACCAACCGTAGTTAGAGGCGGTCGTTGAACTGCTGAACCTGATCCCGAAATTGGTATTATTAAAAATCAGGTCCTCGTCACCGGGGAATACACTCGCGATCGTGGCATAGATCGAACCGGCATAGCAGTATTCCCATTCACCGGCTCCACCACCCGTGCCGGGAACTGTCAATAACGTATTCCAGGTCGAGCCATCATCGGTATACGCCAGATAATAATTCTGGGCGGTTGTTAATGAACCGCTGTCCCATTCCCAGTTCATCAAGACATCGTAATCCACACCGCTCATACTGAAGATATGTCTGGACGTGTGTGTTCCGGCAGCTCCACCGAAACGGCACTGCCACCCGTCACCATCGGAATCATGCCAGAACGGTTCAGCCGCGGTACAAGCCGGGGGAGTTGTTGCCTGTTCATTGTTGACCCGGTTGTTGGCTGAGTTGGTCCAGGCGGTGGTAAAGCCGACCCGACCGCTTGCCCCGGCAGTTTCAGGTTCAAGCAGATAGTGCTCCTCATAATCCACCACAGCGACCACTTCCCAGGTCCCGACGGTTATCGGAATATCGATTACCTGCGGGCCATAGGGATTCGAAGCGGTCAGTGACAACTGGAAGGTCAACTCAGTGCCGCATGTCAGCGACGGATCGATGGCAATCTGGAAAGTATCGACCGGTGCAAACACGTAGCCGCTGTTATGGGGGACCAAACCATAGGTGGCCGGATTGTTCAGCACACAGATTTCGCCCCAGCCGGACGGACAGGTGGGACAGGTCAAGGTGCCGACTGTATCATAGGCCCAATCGCTGCCATCATTGCCGATGTACAGCGACAAGAAGCCGACATCGCCCGGATCGAGCACGCCGTCGTCATTACAAGCACTGTCATCGAACAGGTATTGATCGTAGAAGAAATGGGGTTCCGGAACACAAACATCAGCTTCACAATGAGGATCGCCAGCAGTCCATTTCACATCATCGACTTGCCAGTACATCTCCCAATCATTGGAATAATACCGCCAGCGGACATAAACGGTCGAGTTGCCGGTATAGGAACTCAGATCGTACGTCTTAAGACCTTCATCACAGACGACCCCACTACCCGAAGCACACGGATCGAACTGTTCGAGCGTCGTCCAGGTCGAACCGTTGGTACTGGCCTGGACATAACCGGTGGTGGTCCCGTAATAATCGATGATGATATGATTGAACTCGATACTCGAAGCTGTATAACCCGTCAGATTGACTGCCGGAGTTCTCAGCACCGTGGTAATAGCTTCGTTACAATCATCGCTGTCAGCAGTGGCACAATCACCGGTTCCGCCGGTATTGTTACCACGCGGTGTATTGGTATCACCGTCGAGCATCCAGTCGCAGGCACCGGCTTCATTGGTCACTGTCCAACCGGTAGGTGGCCAGGTCCCGCCATCGAAATCCTCATCAAGCATCGAGTCGCCGAGGTCCCAGTTAGCGGTGATATCGAAATCATTGGCTCCCGCAGTACAGCCACTATTGTCCCAATTACCCGGGTTCAGAGACTCGATGATCACCTCGAACTCGAGCGTATCGTTACATGTTGTGGCAATCGGACCATCATAGGCGACATAGAACGGGAAATCGCCATAAGAATAGGTACTTGCCTCAAGGGCCGGATATTCGGCGTAATCATTGAGAATGGTCACGTCCGGATTGGCGGTCCGAAGCTGCAGGGTGGCCGAGAAACCCTCCGGCAAAGCGAAGGCCTCATAATTAGCGATGCCCACATTGTAGTCCAGGATTTCGCCCTGATCGTGATACGCATCATCGTCACAACCACCATATAAGGCATCGACCAGATACACGCATACTTCGAGGCTGCAATCCAAGACCGAGTTACCTGAAGTATGAGTGTTTGAATCCGAACCGGTGAAACTCAACCAGATATTATCACCGTCAGCCGCACCGATATCGGCGATGGTCGCACAAGCCACGGTGAAATTAGGGGTCGAGCCACTGATAGTCATCGGTCCGTACGCCCCGCCGGTGGTCGAATAATAATAGGCATTGGTCGGTGTCCCTTCGGTATCGTTAATGGAACCACAGACCGTTCCATTGCAGAAATACGATGCTGAATCGAGAGTACCGACGATCAAGGTCCCGACACCGGAACACCACAAGGCATAGGTCGGGCTATTGCCCGCAGGAGCGTTGTAAGCATAGACCTGGATGGTCATCGCCCCGGTAGTAAAGGAACCGGTGTTCAGCATGACCGCTTCAACCGTGTTGGTCCTGTCCGCAGTCATGCCAGTGGTCGTTGACCAACCAGCGGCAAAGGAATTGCCCCGCCAGGTATTCGAGCCCTGGGTCACGGTCAGGTCGTAATCGATACTGATCGTATTACCCGTGGTATCGTACCAGGCAAGCGCGATCCGGATCGGTTGCGTGGTTTGTTTAACATCGACATTATAGGTCATGGTCGAACCGGTGGTCAAGGACACATTGTCGTCAACCATCACATACGTCGGACCGGAAGCGGGCGAAGCCAGCTTAAGGATGTTGTTCAGATTGACCCGGCCAAAACCGTAATAGTTTGACGGACGCTGGGTCACGGTCATGGCATCCGGTCTGGCTGAATTAACCATCACTTCCGCGGAAGCGACCAAGCCGGCCTTGATCAACATACCGGAGGGCGTGACCGAAGGATTACCGGCCGCACCGGTCGGATACCAGCCATCCACGAAATAATCGCGGATAACGGCCGCACCGCCCATGGTCAAGGGCGATGAGAACGAAGTGCCGCCAAAACCTGATACCATATAAGCAGTGGCTACTGGTGTATCAGTCCATGGACTACAGTCCGCATTTGTCACCGGCGCCGGCATGCCTTCATTCGACCAGTTACCCGTAGCACCGGAACTGTCGGCACACACAAAGGTGACATCGGGTTTACGACGACCAGAAGTCGCGACCGGACCGACACTGGCACTGAACCAATCGCTATCATTGAAATAGTAATCCTCATAGGGATGCTGGTCGTTCCCGCCTACACATACACCGTTCTTGTTGGTACTGGGTGCATAGACCGTGTTCGCGGAAGGTCCGCTATTACCCGCACTGGCGAAAACCATGAAATTGCGATTGTTTATCAGGAAGTCGTCAATGTCGGCACACTGGGAATCATAACCATTGTCCGTGCCACCCCAGGAATAGTTCATGGCAAATGAACCGCCCGACTGGGCCGCAGTCAGGGACGCGGTCAGGTCCGCAGGCGGACTGACAGCCATACTCGTACAGTTTGCATCGTCCTGGACATCTTGTAAAACAACCCTGGCCCCGGCAGCAATACCAAAATCATAATGACCGTAACCAAAGTCACTGATTTGGCCAATTGCCATCATGGTCGTCAAAGAGCCGTGCGAATAACCGTCAGCGCAGTTACAGGTATCGCCACCACCGTAGGCGATATAACTCTGGACCTTGCGGTGGGTAGGACCTGCTGTACCGCCTGCGGCCGTTGTATCGGCAAAGAAAATCGCATCTAAATCCAGACCTGAGTCATTAATACCCACTATCTGGCCTGTGCCATCAATACCGGCATTCCGATAGGGCTGAACCGCATCCCAGTAGAAACCGAGTTCCATGACCGATGGGTTCTCCTCGTAATTGGCCCCATGATTCAAGAAAAGAGGAGTGTCCTCACGAATAGAGAACACGCCCTCAACCTGGGCGATCGAGGGAATCAGGCTCGGATCAACCGAGACAAAGAAAACCATCTGATGGTCATTGTTGATCGTATCGAAAATCTCGCAACCCATGCTTTCCAATACCTTGCCCATGGTCGCAAAATCCTGATCGATGAACACGCTGACTTCCAACTTGATCGGGGCCCCGGCATAGACTTCCCGGGCATAGACCAGGGTCTTACCGATATAAGCATCGATCTTATAAGCCGGCTCATAATTGCCGACCCATTTCACAAACGGAAGGGATGCGACCCATTCCACCTGACCGGCTGGAATACGGGCCACGTAAGTGAACCATTTGAACATCTGATACAGATCGATACCCTTGCTGGTCAACTCATCGAGCCATTCCTGATAAATCGGACCCTGGAACTTGACCAGATAATAACCTTCAGCTCCGATGGTCTCGGACTCGAGTAACAGATCGGACGGAACGATACGCAAGGCATTGTCTGCCCGGTTAACGTTGAACTCGATGATCCCGGGAATGACAACCACATCCAGATCGACATGGTCCGTATTACTGAAAGTGCTATACGGAGCACTGACTTCATACGGCCACCACTCGGTCCCATGCGTCGCCATCGGTTCCGGGAAAGGCGAACGTTTTTCCACTGCCTTTTGCTCCACTTCATTCATACGAGCAGGCAGAGGCATCTTTTTGGTCTGTTTTGCACCGACTTCAGCCCTGTTGCGGATTATGTCGGACCGGCCCTTACTCAGGTCCTTGCTACTGACCGAGGCTTTCGTGGTCTGCTTGATGATGTCCTGCGAGTCGCCGCTCTCCAGACTGGCCATAACGGTCGTACCCACAAAAACAAGCGCTAGACATACAATTAACCATAACTTCGAAGAATTCATACTTCCTCCTTAAATTTTTTTTATTGCAAGAGAAAAAACACATAATGAGAAACCCACTACACTAATTGCTCGACCTCCTTCCTTACGTGTCACTACTTTCATCCCTACACTATTCACCTGTCAATACCCCAACATTTTTTCCCTCACAATTTGTGCTCGTGCTTACGGTTTTATTTCGTCAGTCGGCTCTCGACCTCCCTTCTCAATAAGAACTGTTTGCAATGTTGTTCGTTTTTATCATAACACAAAAAAGACACACGTCCCGTGTTAACAAGTCATGGCCCTCTTCATCTGTCCCGGTGCATTCACCTGGCCCAACCTTACCTGCTCTCAGTCAGTATGAACAGTGCTCTCACGCTTAGTCGCTCAGTAACTTCTTTATAATAGACTTATAATGGACACTACTGATTTTTTTCAGACTTGTCAATACTTTTTTTTCATTTTTTTCTTTTTTTGGGCAAATAATTGGGTGCATGAACAAAAACATCATGTCCCGGGGAAAAAATCGGGGTTATCAATCCGGATTATAATCCGGATTTCCATCATGGCATTTTTTAAAAAATTAGAGTGTGAGAATGATTCAATTCCACCGGACCCGATCTCGACTCATTGACTTCTCATGCCGCAGAATATATGTAACAACAATTACGTGAGGTGATCAAGAAAGAGATTGTCGTCGTTCAGACTCCAAAGATGTCATTCATGAGAATAACGGAACGATCTGAGTTGTCTGAGTGTTGTAAGTATTGACAGAGAGAAGGTAATGTAACCAATACGATGCTGATATAAGCATTATTCACATAAGGGAGAGTAATTATGAGCATAACCTGGAAGCCCTTCCGTGTTATGGCCCTGATGGGTCTGATCGTTGCCCTGTTTTATGCAGATGGTCCACAACTCTGTCAGGCCCAAATTTCTTTGCACAGGGAAGCCCAACCGACATCGACGACTGCACCAAAAGCGGAAGAAGCTACGAGGCAGGACTTTCCGGAAAAATACCCCATCCTTCAATTCGCCGATGATGTCGTGATTGAACCGGCAAATGAAAAGGACAAACGAATGAACATGATCCGGATCAATTTGCACCTGGGGCCCATGTTACAGGGCGATACAATCGACCGGATCATCAAGTTCAAGAATGCGGGCACAGCACCACTCGAAATCACAGGATTGAGGCCCGGTTGAGGCTGTACAGCGGTCCTCCTGTCCAAGGAGACCCTTCTTCCGGGTGAAGAAGGCGAAATTAAGGCTAGCATTTCGGGGAATAATCTACGAGGTAAGATCAAGAAGGACGTTGTGATCGAGACAAACGATCCGATCAGACGTAAAATTGTGTTATATTTTAATGCCTTTGTTGAAATCAATTTCGGGGTCGAGCCCCAATTTGTTTCTTTTGGCAGCGTGACTAAAGGTCAGGATTACCCGAAAAAAACAGTCGAGCTGATCGGTCTGAAATTACCTGAAGTCAAGGTGACCACGATCGCATCGTCGAATGACTTTTTCCAAGCGAAACTACTTTCGGATGAGGATGAGGCAACGCGAAACAAGATTGGATTGAGCCTTGTCAAGGAACTGCCTCTGGGTTCACACCTCAGCGATTTTACAGTCATGACCGATAATCCACTGTATACGGCCAATTTTCGGGCCTCGGTCGTGGTCCGGGGCCATACTAAAGTGACTCCAGCCCGAATCGTTTTTCGCTGTCAACCCGGACATGCTTCACAGATTAAGCAAAAAGTCATTGTGAAGAACACGGCCAGCGAGCAATTTTTGGTCGAAAAAGCCGAATATATTCCGGGACCGGAAATTGACAAAGAGACTGCCCGGCAAGCAGAGAACGAAGGAACAGTGCTTCTCGAGTCCTCGGCTGATGATCTGGAAGTGACAATTCTCCCTCAGAAAAGCAGTGATGAAGTGACGCTCGAGTTGACTTTTAAGCGGCTCTTACAAGCCAAACAACGTTTGCATGGTTGCATCCGGATCACCACGAACGACCCGCTGGAAAAAACACTTGATTTACAATATTTTGCCTTCAGCACAGAAGGGAAAACTGACAAATGAATAAGCACTACGTACGAGCATCAGGACATGATCCGAGTACCAAACAAAGGGCACTGAGAGACAGGCCTGCGGTTCTTTTCTCTTTTCTCATCGGTTGTACCTTCTTGACTGTTCTCTGTTTTTGGAGCACGGTTGATTGCGCAGCCCAGACCACACCAACCACAGCGCCAACGCCGATCGTGCCGGATGAGGATATCGACCCCTCGACCTATACCGGGCCGATCAGGTTATTTCGAAAGCCAAAATACAAGGAGGACTCCCCCCGACTCGAATTCGATCAACCCGGTCGCGTGTATGATTTCGGGACCGTGCCCCAGCAAAGCTCGAAAAACCTGCTCATCACTATCCGGAATGCCGGAAAAAGCGATCTGATCATCAATAAAATCGATACCACCTGGGGCTGTACTGCGGCCATGCTTACCGGAAATACCGTGCTCCCGGGTCAGACGGGAGAATTGAAAGTGACCATCGAGACAGGTAATCATCTCGGTCCGATGAAAAAGAACCTTCGTCTCTTCACCAATGATCCGGTCATACAATCGGTCAAGCTGATCCTCTCTGCCCAGGTTGAGTTTGTTTACACCTTGGACCAGCTCTACGTTTCTTTCGGTTCGATCTCGAAGAAGCAGCTCTCGACCACACGAACGGTGATGATCAACAGCAAACCGGACCTCGATTTCAAGCTGGTCGAGTTGACCAGCTCCAATCCTGATCTCGAACTGAAAGAGATCAGGACTGAGAATGACAAGCGAGCGATCGAGGTTTCACTGAAAAAATCGTTACCATATGGCCCTTTCGAGGCTATTGTCACCCTTCGGACCGATTGTGCCGCAAAACCATCGGCAAGCTTCAAGATCAGCGGTTACCGCCTGGGCGTCATCAGCGGACGGCCCCTCAAAATGCTGTTTCACCAGACCGATCGCCAATTGCCTGTCACCCAGACATTGACCCTGACCCACGTGGAAACACGCTCATTCAACATCTTGAAGGTGGAGCCCAAAACCCCGCCTGATTTCGAAAGTGATATAAAAAAAATCATGAAAGTTCAGGGAGTCGTCAAGGTGCTTCCACCGGTTGCCAGCGATCTGACCTGGGAAATTGTCCCTCAACAGAACTCGCCCGGATCGATCAAGCTGAAACTGACCTTCCACCGACCGCTCGAAGAAGGCCAGGTCGTCTACGGACTGGCTGCACTTCAGACCGATGATCCCGAACAGAAAGAAGTCCTGGTCCCCTTTTATGGCTATCGCGGTAATTTTAACCCGCTCCAGCACAGGATAAAATCAAAAACTGCAAGCCAGGAAGGTGATAAAGCACGAACCGGTGCCGTAAAAAATTCGGACAAGTCAGATTAGGCGATGCCGATCGTGTCCTTTGGGCTCAAAACAGGCTCTGTCCCCCGCTGGCGATGATCGGGGGGTGGAGTTCTCAAGGATTGATCAAACATGCACGCTGATCGAACCAATAACTATGCTTACAATGCTCGGTTGCGTCCTTAC
>JAFGSJ010000116.1 GCA_016934675.1 bacterium
GACTGGTATCGTTATTCCAAGGGCGGCGCCTATTCATACATTGCCCGGGTCTATTATTCACCGCTCGAAAATCAGGACGAATGTCTGATCACTCCGGCTTTTACGATTCCGGCTGGAGCGATCTCGGTCAACCTCGAGTATGATCATTATTTCCGGGTGTATAACACGAGCGAGTATGGCTACGTCGATTTTCGTTCAACCCAGAACCCGACCTGGACCAATCTGGCGACCTATTCGACCACGACTTCGGACATGGCCCATGTCACGATTTCATTATTGGCCTATGCGGGTAACACCAACTGTCAGGTCCGGTTCCGCTATGAGTCGTATAACGGTTGGAACTGGGACCTTGATAATGTGTTGGTTTCAGGTGTTCAAGATGGCGAGTGTAACATGACGGTCTGCACGGGTGGTTGCTCGATGACCGTGGATGTGACCCCGAACGGGACGACCACGGTCTGTACCGGGAACGCAATCATGTTCACGGCTACGCCGACCGGCGGGACCTCACCGTACAGCTATCAATGGACTGAAGACGGTTCGGACATCGGTGGGGCGACCAATGCCACCCTGACTCGGAACTACGCGACGGCCCAGTCGCACACCTATAACTGCAAGGTATCGGATGCGGGAAGCTGTGTCGATATTACCGATGGGACCGCTTCGACCGGGACCTGGGAACTCACACCCGGTGCGCCGGTGATCAGTTCGGTAGCCGACCTGAATGCCTGTGCGTTGACCGGTGTTTCGATCACATTTACGGCCGGTGCGGGCGCTGCGAGTCACAATCTGTGGGTGGACGGTTCGCAGGCGGTGACGGGCATTACCAGTCCGTACACCTATGTGCCCAGTGATACTTCGAGCCATAGCTATGTGGTCCGGGCGATCAACGGCGGTTGTTATGCCGACTCGAACGCCATGGCCGGGACCGATATCAATGACGGCGTGACCACCGTGCCGGTGATCACCAGCATTGTTGACAATGATCCCCTGGTCCAGGACGGCATTTTTATCTACTACACTGCCGGCTCACCCGCTACCTCGCACAATCTGTATCGAGACAGCAGTCTGGTTGTGACCGGCTATGTGTCCGGGATATTGCATAATCCGGGCGACACGAACAGCCATAGTTATGTGGTCCGGGCAATCAATGGGGCCTGTCACGCCGACTCGACCGCCGTCGCGGCGACAGATGAAGAAACGATCGTACCACCGGAGATCACGCCCATAGATTGGAGTGGGTCCGAAACGATGAGTTGGGCCGAGGAAGCGACCGCGACCAATGGGTATGCTCTCTATCGGGGAGTGCAGGCAAATCTGGCTTCGCTGTTGACCAGTGCGACCGATTTCTGCATCCGTTGGACCGGTTCGAGTTCGAGCGATACGTCCGCGACCGGTCTGACCGAAACTGCCACGGTAGGCGACTGTTACTACTACCTGGTCGTGGGGGTCAACGGTGCCGGACAGGGGTCAGCCGGATATGCTACCGCCGGTGAACGACAGGTGAACGATACCGGTGCGTGTCCGTAATTGAAACGTTAATTCGAAAAAAGGGTCGGTGATAGTCGCCGACCCTTTTTTCGTTATCGGGATGCTCGTCTGGTGAAACCGTTTCGAAACAATATCCTCAAGATTTTCATGACCTGTATATGCATACTATTCACTTTTATTGTAGTTATCCAGAGCTATTGCATCATGAATGCGGCCAGGCATTATCACCTGGCTACCGAATATCGGGCTGCAGAATTCTATAGTCTTGCTGCACGGGAGTACCAGACAGCCATAGGCTTTTATGCTCCATGCAATGCATATTCGCGCAGCGCTGCCGAAAACATGCTCGACCTCGTGGGTGAATTGGAGAACAAAGACCCGGATCTGGCTCGGGATGTTACCGACCGCCTGAAACGTGCTCTGGCCGGCATCCGTTCCTTGTATCAGCCCTATTCCGACTTGCTTCACGGACAACCAACTCTTCAAATCCGGACTGATAATGATCCCGGCATGATAGCCTATGTCCTGTCGCTCGTCTTTGCTCTGATTACCTTGAGCATATGGCGTTTTTCGAGGTTCAGCGTGTTGAATCGATCTGTAATCAGCCTGGTTTCATGTATTCTATGGGCGCTGTGTCTTTATTTGAGCTGATCGAGCTTTCAGATACGAATCAAGGAGCACGCTTTGTTCCGGGTTCACATTGCTGATGGCATCTAGCTGTTCCTGGAGACATTCGGGGAAGCCAAGCGTCGCTGCTTGCAGTAACAAGGATTGGAGCTGCTTTCCGGCCCAGCGTTCCACGGGGACATGTCTGAACGTTTCACACATAATTTCACGGGCCCCTTGCACATCATTGTTGCTGATCATGCTTTCGATCAATAACACATATGCCTGGATATATGCCGGATCGATCCGGACCACCTGCTCGAGATCGGCACGACTGGCCTGATAGTCACCAGATTCGAATGAGAGCAGGGCCCGGTTGTAAAGCACATTCATCAGATCAGGATTGAGCTCGAGGGCTTGCGTGAATAGTGCATAAGCCTGTTCAGGCTGGTTCTTTCTGAGGGCGATAAATGCCTGGGTTACATAAGGTTGAGGCAGATCCGGCCTCTTTGCGATAGCCAGGCCCAGATAATGCTCAGCTTGTGAATAATCGGAACGCTCGAAATATATATAGCCCAACAGACTGTAAGCCGGTGCGAAATGAGGGTCGATCCGGACCGCTTGCTCCAGGGCCCGTTGACTGAGAGTTTCCTGCTCACATTTCAGGGCTAATTGGGCAATCCCGAGCAATAATCCAGCGATGTCCGCATAGTGCAACGCCAGTTCAAGTGTGACAACAGCACTCTGGATATCCTTATGTTCCAGGGCATAATGAGCTTGATGCACAGCCCACTCTGCCAGAATCTGACGACCCATCCAATCCGGAACAGGGCCATAACGGAGCGGGTAATGATGCGCTGCCGGCGTTGTGACAGACTCCGTTTGCTCGCCGATCAATCCAGCCTGTGCACCATAGAACAAAGGGGTCAATCTCCAAGCTGACGGCTCGAAATCAATAAAACTCGATGTGTAGTGGACTTTTTTGCCCCGGTCGAGCAATCGACTGACCAATGCTTCCTCCTGAGATTGACGAAATCGACTCAATGTATCCGGTGCTATCAGAAAAAGGGGACGATCGTACGGTGTCTTAAAAACATTCGCTTGTCTATCAAATATTATCAGGTCTTCCCGGGCCCCCTCGACATACCGGAGATAAGCCAGGGGAAAAGTGATATTGTCTTCCTGCGTGAACAGGACCGCTGCTACCGGGACCTCGCTTAAAATGTTCTCGACCCGGTCTCGGACCAGAAAATGGCCATGACCGTCACACGGCTCGTAATTCAAGAGAATGGAAATCGCTATAGCTAGGAGAAACAGCCCTCGGGTCGCGATCAATCCAGCTTTTTGGTGGATGTAACCCGAACCCAGTGCAGCCAGAATTACCAGGGCAATCACGGAGGGAAGAGCGTATGCCTCAGATGCCAGAGGCGCGTTATCCATGAATACCACAAACATATAGTCGGATACGAGTATGATCGTCAACATCAATCCGATCCTGCTTTTACGGTATAATCCCACTGATAAACCAAACAGGGACAGCGGCAGCATTATCTGGAGATTAGTGAAGAGAATCAGGCCATATTCGAGTGTTCGGGCCCAATACCTGTCCAAAGGCAACGATAGCATCCGACCACGGACCGACCGATTGGTCAGGTGCCAGAACCAGTTTTGCACAGTCTCGGGATTACCCCAATCAATAGCCGGGTCTGTTAACGATCTGATCGGCACATAAAAATACAGCAATAAAGGCAGCACCAGGACCAAACTAGCTTGCCCCACACGTTTCAAAAAAAACCTGGTCCCCATGTTTCTTTGCCAGGTGACCAGAAGCAGGACCACGGGTGTCATGGGAGCAAGCCCCACATGACAAGTCAACAATAGACCCCACAGGAAAGCTGGCCATCGATAATCAATGAGACCTTTGAACTGCGAAAAAAAACTGAGCAGGAAAGCAAGTAATAATGCCGCTTCAAGGGTGTAGACCTCGGCCGTTTCGGACTGGGACCAGAGGACCCTGGTCAGGGCCAGGCCAAGTCCGGCCAGGACCGCAACCAGGCTGTCACCACTGAGACGCGCCGACAGTTTGGTCATGAGCACAAAGACCGCCAGAGCACATACCAGGGAGAAACAATTGTAGCGCCAGGCAATATGACCATAGGGCACGAACAGAGCAAACAGCTTGGCTACCAGCATGTACAAGGGTGAACCTGGCGGGTGAGCGATACCTAAGCTCCACGATCCCGTTATCAATTCGCCTGCATCATGAATAGACACGGTCGGCACAAGATGGTCCACATAGAGAAGAAAAAGGCACGTACCACCGAGAATCATCAGGATTGACATGGTTCGTTGCCCGGTCATAAATGATCTAAACGATCTCATAGCTGTTCTTTCGTGACTGTTCCACCATATGAAAGGTACAGGGTGATAAAACGTGCCCTTCTGAGCATATCAGAATAAAAAGCACAACAGATCAGGGGTCCAGATGTGATTGTATCGGACTGGAAAGGTCATTGTCAATCCGAGTTTCGGCCTTACTCAGATAATGGAACGACCGATCATGGGACTTGACTGGGGGCTTTTCCCTTAGTATATTTAAAAAGCAATAGGATAGGATTTTAGGGCGGCATTGCGTTAACCAGGCTCAGGGGAGGTACGATATGATGACTGAACAACGACATGATCAAGATTTTTTCAAGCTGGACCTGATCTGGTATGCCATGCTTAGCTCTCTCGGGTTGTATCTTTTGGCGGGACTCATCGTCGGCGCCAACACCGAGAGCTTCGTGGACCCATCTGTTTGTTCTGTCGTACGACCTGTTCTTTATCTCATCGCCTTGTTAACACTGTTTGGGCTTGGCTCTATCAGAAAATTACTCATGCCCGTCCAACCAGATCAGGGAAATAACCAGGCCGCACAACAATCCGGGCAACAAAGGTATGCCACGGTCCTGATTATTACTCTGGCGATTGCTGAAAGCATTGGAATCTATGGACTCGTCCTTTATTTACTGGGACGAAACCTGGTCGACTTGCTCCTGTTGCTGGCCGTCTCCGCTGCCGTTATGTATTACTATCGCCCCAATTTGGAGGATTTTCAGAGACTGCAATGATACCAGTCTCTGAGTTCAGAACATGTCCGAAGAAGTGATCGGTATCGGTATCGGAGACGGGAACATGTCTTTCGGACATGAACAAGAGGTCACTCAAAAAAAAGTGGTTGAACAATTTTGGAAGAAAAGATCGAAAACGATTGCGATAGCGATCCCGATCCCGACATGTCTTTTGCTTTGAACCCTGTAATTCTGTACGATTTAGAATACTGAAATGATATCTGAATTCATATGCTCGATCTGAGAAACAGTCAAGAACAATCCTGCTTTTTCCTCAGCTCGCTTGATTCATGCTGAACACGGGAATGAAAACGATACTATTATTGGCTGGTGCTTATGTCCTCACCCTGGTGCTTGCTCTGACGGCTTCAGGCATTGTCATGATTGTATTGGACCCGCAGAACTGCCATGAGTACAGTCAGACACTGCTCATACTCTGGCTCACGATCGCTGCTGTCTTTTGCTTCAGTTTGGCAGCGTTCGGACTGATCTCCGGCAGACTCAGACTTGAAAAAACGGGTCGGATCATAGCCTGCGGCACATACGCCCTGCTTCTGCTGATCAGCTATATCTTCCTGGCTTTAACCTTGATGCTGGCACTCAACTGCTGATTGACCCAAATCCCGCACCACTATTCAGTAAATCATTCTTTACCAACCCGGCTCATCCACGGTATAGAAATAATTGAGATTATCCCGCACAATATTGGGATCATTATAAAAAAGTTCAGCGGTCGAGCCGATCTGACTGAGCACCTGGGGATTGGTCCCGCGGAAAATATTGTAAGCATTCATGCCCTCATTGGTCCAGCTGAGAATCGCATCCCAGTCGTTTTTATTTAACATCAGCATCAAAGAAGCGTTGGTTTTCAGATAGATCGTACTTGAAGGGCAATCCGTCGTGACCAATTGGGCGGCATTCACTGCCCGAATGTCATACTTATAGGTAGTGCTGAGCGAAAGCCCGGTATCATCATATTCGGTATCGCTCGTTTGGGCAATGAGCGTATTATTCCGGTACACCTGATAATACGACACACCCGTCTCGAGGTCCTGCGAAGGCAACCAGGTCACGGTAGCGGTCGTGCCTGTAATATTGTATACCCCCAGACTCTCCGGACAGGTCGGGGGGGTGTCATCATATGAACAGCCCCAGGGAAAGGCTAGATTGACATAACCATACGTAGACGCAGTTACCATAAAACTATAATCAGCGAACGCTGCACCAGGATATTGCAGCCCGGATCCGTACGAAACCTGTGTGTCAGCACCGAGAACACTGCCGTTGGCATCGAGACGATTATACCAGATATCAGAACTCCAGTTCCGTTCATCCAACCAGAACAGACCATATTCTGCCCCAGTCCAGACCAGATAAGGATAATTTGCATACGTGAAAGAATTTGATACACGAATATCTGATCCGATCTTGTATGATCCGTTATAACTAAGTCGGGCAAAATAAATCTCCAAATAAGAATCCCGTATATCCGACCAGGTCAATCCAAGACTACTTCCGGTCTCCGTTACCATGGGCGATAAGACATACTGACCTGTCCAGACAAGCTGAACTTCAGATCCGGTTAAACCGCCATGATCGGTCCAATTTGACCATATTGCCGTGACGGAATCTCGACTATCCAACCAGACCACAACAAAACAATGGCCTGCGGTCGACCAGGTCACACTCGGTGAATATTGCGAGTCGTACGCTTGCGTTGAGATCATAAAATCAGTGGTCACATAAATACCATCACAATCAATGATCGAACAATATATGTCGTTATCTCCATTACGCGCGTCCGACCAAACGATGGCATAATGATTATAACCATAGGCCATATTCGGGTAGTAGCAATCAACCGTGGCAGGCATTCCGGTAAATGAAGCCTTTATCTCAGTTCCGATCATAGTCCCATTACGATTGAGAAAGGCTAAGAAAATCTGTGATAGACCCCCATCCAGAGCTGCCCAGGCGACCGCATAATGGGTCCCGTTCCAGACCAGGGTCGGGTGCATATTAAAATACCCTAAAGAATCTTTTTCAGAAGGTGTGGTCACGGCTGTCGCCGGTGTACCGTCAGCATAAAATGCTTGAAATTTCAAGCGTTGATAATTGTAATCGATCCAGACCATACCGAATTCCTGGCCGTTCCAGGCGACTGACGTCCTCGAGTCAACACTATCTCCACCAATGGCCTGCATTGGTGCAAGCATCTGGGGCGAGTAACAATGAGGCATATAATTTGGTTCGATGGGCGCAGCCCCAACTATTCCAGCCCACAGTACGATCACTAATAACGAAACCATAGAACAACAACTGTCGATTCTCATATCATCCTCCCTTGTTAAAGTCCCAAGATCACACATCCAATAATACAGCCATAAATTATAAGGTTATTCCATCTTAGGAATTTTACTCCACTACAACAAATCCCTAAAATTTTGTCAAGTCATCTATTAGGTAATATGCATCCAATATATTGCCTATGGCTCATTGATAAAAAACAAAATATACTGAGTACGAAAAAACCATAAACCAATGAAAGAAAAAGGAAGAAGTGACGGTCTCGAACTACTGAAATCCCACGCGATCTGCATAAAGGGGAGATCAGGTTGGATATAACGTGCGCAGCTTTTGCCTGAAGATGTCTTTTCCACAAGTCCAATCTATATTTTCCGATCTTGGGTACAGGTCTTATACTTTTTTTCTTCAGTTTGGTCATTTTGCTTGACAATTGTTTCAGAAATGATCTAATATGAAGGCGTAATGAATGGGCGGGTAGCTCAGCGGGAGAGCATCGGCCTTACAAGCCGGGGGTCGCAGGTTCAAACCCTGTTCCGCCCAAAGCATGAGTATGCAGGATTGAAATGAAAGTAAGAAGGGGACGTAGCTCAGCTTGGTTAGAGCGCCGGCCTGTCACGCCGGAGGTCGCGAGTTCGAGCCTCGTCGTCCCCGTTTTTGTATAGACTTGTGGGGAAAGGAGTCCGGTAAATGGCTGAATTGACCGATAAACAGAAAGATTTCTACCAGACCACCCTCGATATGACCAGGCAGGAAATCGAAGATATTGATAATGAGATTGAGCGGGAATTAGCGGAAGTGAAGGACGCGATCACCTCGCTCAATCATCAGAAGGAAGCGATCAGACAGATTTATGAAGGTGCCTGTTCCATTCTGGGCATCGAGAGTGAGCTTGCCGAGGAAGAGGAAGGCGAGACTCCATAAACCAGTCGACTTTTCGATCTATTCCACAATTCGGTACTCTGGTTATCTGAGTGCGATCAGATTTGGCTTGGTGTCATCAATCAAAACAAGTCTGAATGTGTCTTTTTGTATCCCTCATCAAGAATGCGGCTCATTCCAAGAGTTACTTTCATTCCGGTAGATCGAGCAGGGCATCGATTTCAGCCGAAGCCTTGCGGACAGTCTCCAGGCTGTCACCCCGTTCTTCACGATAATCCTTGATGATATTTTCAGTGCCCGATGCCCGTTTCAGGACCCAGATGCCTCCCTCGAGGACGACTTTTATGCCATCTCCGATAACCAGGCGTTCGACAGAGCAACCCGCGATTTTTTGGGACTCGAGTCGGAGCCTGACTTCTTGTGGATCGCGGCAGAGTTCGAGCAGTCTGTTCTTTTTCATTGGTGTTGCCGGCATATCAATCCGTTCGTATTGGTGCGGTCCGAAACGGGAGACCAGATCGGTATAGAGTGTACCCATATCTTTACCGGTCCGGGCAATAATTTCCATGATCAGCAGTACTGCTGCGATGCCATCCTTTTCCGTGATCCAGAGCGAACCGTCGCGACAGGGCAGGCACAGTCCGGCACTTTCCTCACCGGCCAGGATATATTGTCCGGTGATCAGGCCGTCAACGTAATACTTGAAGCCGACATTGACTTCGTGGACCGGGCGCCGGTGTTCAGCCGCGATCAGATCGAGCAGGTGCGTGGTCCCGATCGTACGGCCGATACCACGTTGGGGTGGCCAGTCCCGGTATCGGCACAGATAATCGAACAGAACACAGAGCACGTGGTTGGGATTCAGAATACCTGCAGTCGCATCTTCACCGCCGAAACGGTCGGCATCGTTATCATTTGCCCCGATAAAGGGTACACCCAGTTTTTCCCGGAAACCCTCGAGCGCCTTCATGACATACTCGGAAGAAGGGTCGCCTCGCAGTTTTCCGTCCCAATCACGTGTTTTCTGGGTCCCGCTTGGGTCGGGCTCGGGCATGATGACAGTAAATGAAGTCCGGTAATGATCATTGATGGCTTCATAGTAACCGTGGGCCGAGCCGCCCAGCGGTGTGGCGGCAAAGGGCACGCCTTTCAGCACATCCAGGTCGATGACTCGATCGAGTTCCGAGACATAGGGCTGCATGAAATCTTCTTCGATCACCAATTGTTCGCGGACGGCCCGCTCGTAGTCTTTTCGTTTGATCAGCTCGGGATGGTTCAGATAGTGGTTGGCACGTTCATCGATCGGTCTGGTCTGAGTGTTTGGGCCGCCGTTCCGACCGTTACTCTTGTAGCCCGCTTCCTCGGGCGGATTATGTGAGGCCGTGATGATGACACCTTCAACATTCGAACCCTGACCATTTTTGCGGAGAATGGTCCGGGAGATGACCGGAGTCGGCGTCGCACGGTCGCCTCTCTGGATGATCAAGGGCATGGCATTACCGGCAAAAACTTCGGCGGCGGTTTCGAGGGCGAAATCCGAGCTGAAACGGACATCTTTACCAGCAAGAACGGGTCCGAGTGGCGGTTGGCCCCATTTCGCCGCCAGGCCAGCTGGCAGATCCGGTCCGAATGAACCTTTCGCTCGCCTGATATCGATCAGAGCCTGGGTCATGGCTGCGACATGCAGGTCCGTGAAGGCTTCGCCCGTGGTACCACGATGTCCCGAAGTCCCGTTTTTGACAGGTTTGATGACATCGGGAGCACTGTAATAGGCCTGACGCATCTGTTCCCGGCTAACCAGTTCCGTCCGATCCGCTTTCTGTCCTGCCTTTTCATGAATTATCCGCGACATGACAGTACAACTCCTTGAAAACTGTAACACAACCAAACAATGTGCAGTTCCAATGTGATTGATCAAGATGATACGCTACTTAATCAGAAAATGCAATGTCTCTTGATCGAAGAAAATGATCCTGGACCGCTGGACATGGCCATTGTGTAAATAATGATTGATTTTGTATTTGCGGCACACATTTGTAATAGTGAATCCAATGCATTCAGGGTCTCGAGGTCCTGATTGTTAGAGGCGGGAGACATATTCGAAGTAGAAGGATTCGCTGACCTGTCGCCAGATCAGACGCAATTCGGCAAAATGAAGGTCGCGGCAGATGAGCAGGTCTGCCCGGACCCAATCCTGGTATTGATCGCTGTATTCGAGCAGGATTTCGGTCCGATAGAGCGGTGAAAGCATGAGTACCGAACGTAACGAGCTCCCCAGGGCTTGATCATTGGTCAGATCATAATCGAAATTCAGGGCTGCCATGATCTTTTGATTGGGATGCACGGACAGGTAGCACGAGCCGATCTGGGTCTGATAGCCGGAAATGAACCAGGGGCTGGTGGCATCGCGTTTGGTCAGAAACGTGTAGCGGAACCCCGTATCGAGGAAGGGAAAAGGGGCCAGATTATAAACGGCCCCGACATCAAAGTATGTTTCCTGGGGCAGGTCCTGTTCCCAGCGGTGGGTCAGGGCATACTCGAAATTGATACTGTTATGAGTGGACATGGCGATCGGATCGGTCTCGAGAATGGCGGAAACGGTATCGGACATGAGTTCCCGGGTCAACTCCCGGTCGATGCGTTTAAAAGAGAGTGCATTTTGTATGGAAAAGTACAATAGATTATCGGGACTGTGGTAGGGCTGCGAGGATAAGGTCAGAACGGCTTCATCAGATGAAAAAGGATCATGGTGGAAATACTCGCGGCTGTATCGGAAACCGGTGAACAGAAAGCGCGGTTTCCAGTCAAGATTGATTGTCCCCTGGGAGCGTGAACTGTTTTCACCGCTGTCCTGGGCCTTGTTGGCATAATAGTTGAAACTGAGTTCACCAAACATATTATCGAGTATTTGTTCGTGATAGTTGAGAGAGGTATGCCATTCGTGCTCGAGGTTGGTGGTCGCATGGCATCGAAGCGAGGAACGGCGATCATCCCAGAACAGGCTGTTGGCTGCCTCCAGCCTGTGAGGACTCTGGTCCCGGACCATGTTCTGATACGATAGTTGACTGAGCAGGACTGCTCCTGCCCGAAAGGCATGTTCGCCCGAAAGTATGAACTGCACCTGATCGTCGGTCAGTATACTGGCTCGGAAACCATACTGGGTCCGACTGATCTGCAGGTAATGTTCAAGGTCAAGTTCGCCTCTGGCTTCATGTTGTGCATCCCACCAGTTCAAACGACGCACACCCAGTCCCAGGGAACCATAGTGATGATCGGTCAGATAATAATGATAACCCAGGCCGAGATCGAGACCGGTATTACTGCGCAGGCCGAGATATCTCAGCCCGAAACTGCCCGGGGAAGGTAATCGCCCTATCTTCCGGGACAGATAGGGCACTGGGCCGGCTTCGCTCTGCTCAAAGAAAAGTGTGCTGTGCCAGGTCCGGATGAGTCGGTCCGGAAAATAGACAATACGGGCCGTGCGGAGATAGATATTCGTTGCCTTCAACTCGACCAGGTCTTTAAAACTGTCAGAAAGAGAAAGAGTGGTCTCGGATACGGGGCTGATCGTGATCGAATTCTGGTCGAGCCGGACCGCCTGAATAGTCTCGCCCATGAGTTGGCCCTCGAGTCGGAGGCAGTCCAGGAGCAGGCTCTGCCCCCTGACGATTGTACCCGAAGGGCCGACCATGACCACATTACCGCTCAGTTTGAGCCTGTGATCACTTAGGTCAAGAGCACAACCGTTGGCGGCACAAGCGATCAGGCCATAGACAACCGTGACATCCGACTCGCTCAGCACGGTGTTGCCATCGAGGCTGTAATAGAGTTGTGTGCCCTTGATTTCAAAGAAAGTCGGCGTGCCGGCTTGCCCTAGCTGAGCAAGACATAGCACCAACACGGTATTGATCAGAAATAGATACAGGACAAGAGAACGCTTCATTCGCTCGAAAGATGCTGATCCCAGTTCGCACCGGATCAGGCATCGACCACGAAGAGGACGACCAGAGCCCCACCCGCCGAGATATTGATGACCGACGAGTCCGAGACCCGACAGAAACCGCCCCCGTATTTACCGGCATAAGTCAAAAAATTGACGTTGATTTTCTTGGGTTGAAAGTGAATCCCGCTATCGAAAACAGGAAACTCTTCAGTTGGAATAGGAACGTATTCCTGGACGACTTTGGGTTCACGCCCGGCTGCTTCAATCGTTTCCTGCCAGACTTGCTGACTGGTTTCAGGGCCGATGGTCACGCCCTTACCGCCAAATTCACTATTGGGCTTGATCACGAAGTTGTCTTTATTCGTAAGCACGAACGGCAGGAGATCGATCGTTTTGCCGCCGTAACTCGTTGTGCCTTCCCGGAGCATACGGGTCCAGGGCAGGTGCTGGCGGAGCGTGGTGATCTCTTTGGTTGTGAACAGAAAACTCGTTTTTTCATCCGTCAAAACCGAGAGCAGGTTCTTGTTATCACCCAGTTTTGAGCTGAAAGGGTTGGCAAAACAGACCGTACCGTCGCGATAGGCTTTAACTACGGCCCGGGCCCGGTCCGGATCACGTGAGTAATCGGCCAGCACACCTCGCCGATAGATCAGGTCGATCCGTCGTCCTTGAGAGGTCAATGTCCGTCCATCATAATCCAGGGACCAGGGGTCCGTGAAGAAGCTGGGATAACCCTGTTGAGTGAAATATTCAGCGAACAGACGGAATTCTTCGACATTAGCCACATCAGGATTGCCCATGACCGCGATATGGGGCGTCGTCTTGCCTCCGAACTCCTGCCAGGCTTGCAAGAGTGTGGCCAACACCATCGGGCGATATGGCTTGATCAGAAAGGTATACTGCTTGGACAATTCCCGTAGCACCGAGAAATTGAGGATCAACTCGGTCTGTATATCCGTATAATACGCTCCTCCCGGACTGTCACAGTTGAACTCGAGGAAACGAAACGAATTCGGGGTCATGATCGCATCCAAACGCGAGAAGAAAATGTGTCGCTTCAACCCATGAGCTATGGAAACCAAGGGTTCCTCGTTTTCCGTCAACTCGAACAGATGTCGGAATGAGGGGTCGGTATAATACAGATTGATCACTTTCTCCTGGCAAGTCAGGACCGTATCGACAACACTCTGAAAACGCTCGACCTGCTTAAGGGTCACGAAATAAGGCTTGATAAAGATGGGGAGCACTTTGCCCTTGGCGATGCACCGCCTGTTCATCAGTTCATTATTCAATGCCGCGAATTCCTGTTCGAGCCTTCCTGCCGGAACGTCCATTTTCAGACATAAATCTCTGAAAACATTATTGATATCGTGGATTGCACTTGTCATTCACTAACCTCGCTTTCAGGTTATGTTGATGGACCAGACAGGGCCGATCGAGCCGGACAATTCATGATTAGTACCCCCAACGATCTCTGGTCATAATACCGGGATTATAAACGAAACGACCGGGAAAATGAAGTAAAATCTTCGATGAGTCCTCTTCGATGTGACCATGAGCGACTGAGCGGTCACAGATCAAGGACATGCCCAATTGGTCAACATACGCCCCGGTTCAGCATGTGCTCACGACATGGTGAAAAGAAAGGCTCTCGAGGCGACTTAACCCCTCCCCAAAAAAAATGTGTAACGAATCAGTCCTAGTGTTTCAGGAGTTACCATATGAAGAAATATCGCGGATTTTAGGGAATCGTGGCCGGGTTATGCTTGATATCACTAAAACCCTACCGTCTTCCGGAAACAGTCAAAACGAACGAACTCTCAGTTACCCATGTACCTGCACGTGAAATTATGGAAAATCCCGAAGGCAGTGACAACACTTTGTCAAAGAGTAGTACGGTCTATGCTCCCCATTCACACGGCTTCGTGAGCCATTGAAACAGCTCTGAAACCTCTTCCATGAAAATGAAGGAATGACTTTCACCGATTTTGGAGTTCACTTCAGACTGGAAAAAGGGCAGCTTCGCAGCCTATATTTCCTTTTCTAACCTAAACCAGGCTGAAGCCTGGTTCTTCGGACCTGCGGTGCGTGCTGCTTCGCAGCAGTTGGCGTTTGACTGTACCCCTTATATACTCAA
>JAFGSJ010000117.1 GCA_016934675.1 bacterium
ATTTATTGATTTTAACGATAATCCTCCCCCCGACCCCCTCCAAAGGGGGACAGAGAAAAGGCACTTTTTTCGATTAAATCGACAGCCTCTTTAGCCGGTATTATAAGACTTTATATGTATTAATGCTAATTGCCTGAAGGCTCTCATATATTATGTGAGGTACTATTTAATGGAACGAATAATCATGCTGGTCCGCAAGGAAGTCCGCGAGATGCGGAACGAGTTGCTGCTTCTGTTGGGACTGCTGTTTGGCAGTTATCTGATCTCCTTGTTCAGCACAGAATATACTCCGCTGATCGCTTTTCTGATGCATGTCTGTTTTGTTTTTCCGCTGAGTGCCCTGCTTTTCGGCGTGTTCAGTTGGGGGCACGAACGTGAACGGGACACACTAGCATTTCTCGAATCGTTACCGGTGCGGACCGGATATATTCATCGGGTCAAGTTGCTGGTGTATGGCTTGGTGCTCCTGGGTTTGGGGCTGCCCTGTTTTGCCCCAATAGCAGTCGTCTTCTCCCATGAGCCGCTGTTTATCTTGCCGATCTCAGTCCTGATTATTTTTCCTGTGGCGATTATCTGCGGGCGCTGGCTGAATTCGGTCCTGTCCGGAATATTGTTTGGATCTATCAGTCTGATGATGTACCTGGGACTGCTCTGGTCCCTGTTGTTTGTGACCGATCACTATTTAGTTTTCTCGTTGCATAGTGCACCCTCCATCGAACTCATGTTCAAGGATATTCTGCTCTTCATCATCCTGCTTGCGATCCTGATACCCGGCCCGGTTTTGTTTCATCTGAAGCTCAAGAATGTACTGATAACCTTCCTGATCATCATACCTGTTCTGTTTTTCAGCGGTGTGCGTGTGTGTCAGTTCAGTCTGTTGTGGGGAATCGATTCTGATTTTAGCTTGTACCGTTTCTGGCGAAAAGCAATGGTCGCTGCTCGTGACGTTACCCGGTCCGGTTTTCATGCTCCCGATGGAACGTTGTATCTGGCAATCGCCAGCGGTCTGGTCGAGATCGATCCTGAAGGACTCGACGCTACGCACTATAATATAAGTAAAATACCTGAAATAAATGACGAGGCAGTCTTTTCATCGGATGGCTCGAAGCTTGCCTTCAATTCTTTGACACCGTTCCAGAACAAGTTCATGACTTGGGCCACTATCTGTGGTATTCCGATTTTTCCGGATGAGTATGGAATGGACAATTATGTGTATATCTGGGACCTCGACGGAAAAAAGCTGGTCCCGGTTGAATATATTGATACCTATCCCACAATCATGATCTGGAACGAATCAGGCACACAATTAGCCTTTTTGTCGTATTCAGACGATACTCCCTGGACATCATGGAAACAATCCAATGCACGGGTCATGAAGCAGATAGACCTTGAGCGTGGCACAATAACCGAACTGTTTGATTGTCCGGAAGGCATTTATAGATTTGCAGGCGATCATCAAGACGAGCATTATGCATATTTCTACACTTATGAGGACTATTTCAATCACTATTATCACAAAATTCGCCTGTGGCGCATGCAAAGAGAAACCGGTAGAGTTGAGACCATATATGAAAGAAACCGAGAGTCGGATCACAAGCGGGGCTATCATTTCGATAACATGAGGCCATCATTGCTCGCTTGTTCGGATCGAAATATCATCGTTTATGATGACTCGCTTCTGACGGAATCCGGAAGTGTTGTGTCGCAACTCGAAACAGGTGAACATTACCTGGGCGCGTTGGGCGGGTGTAATCCCGATGCCGATCGTACGGCAACTCGCGATAATCACTGGCCGGTATTATTTCTCATCGGGTACGAAGGAGATAGGGAATCGATCGGATTACGGCTCCACCACGAGTTCGATCGACCGGCCCATTGGCAGCTCCGGGCAGATGTTGTCTATGCTTCTATGAGTCCGGACCGTCAGTACCTGGTCTGGTGCGAACCGAGCACATGTTGCGCCGAACAAAATGGGAGGTATGATTATCATTCCTGGAACTCAACAGAAGATACCTTCTACAAATATTCTCGGGACCCGGTGGATGTGCATATTATGAACACACTCACCTGCGAGGAGACCATGATTGAAGGTGTTTCATTTGAGAGATTTGGTGATTTTCAAGGCATCACAATCCGCTGGTCGCCCTCGGGACAGAAGTGTGCATTGTTGCCTGATCCTTTGCCATATTGGGGAAATCAAGCCATGCTCTACGTCTTCGAGGCTGGGGAGTGCGTCTCGGGTCCGATCGACTTGGTAGGTTGGCCCGGTGCTTTCGATTGGTTGGACGACAGAACGCTGGTCTATCTGACCTGGGATGGACAAGAGCCCGTCGCGGCCCGGTTCGAACCGGATTCTGGCGAGACAGACTTCTTCATTGTGAATCAGCAAAGATTATTATTCACACGGAGCCACAAAGCCACGGAGTAAAAATGGGTCAAGCCGCTATGAGACACTCACTGATTCACGCTTGCACACCCAGGCTTGGACGTTCTTTTTGAGCACGAACTTGTCTTGGAAGGAATATTGCTACCTGCCGCTGTATATCTTTGCCGGTCAGAAGCTGCTGTGTGCCCGCCTTCGCACAGCAGATTGTGATGCCTCAGCGGGGAGCGTCGAAGAACTTGATCGAATAATCACTCAGATCAGGCAGCAGTGGCCAGATGTCCACATTATTGTCCGGGGAGATAGTGGTTTTTGCCGCGAAGCAATTATGTCTTTTCTGGAGGAGAACAAGGTGGATTATGTATTTGGCCTCGCCAAGAACAACCGTCTCATCGAAGAGATTATTGAGGAAATCCTGGATGCCTACGATAAGTTTCAACGGACGCTGCACCCTGCCCGTTTTTTCCGGTCTTTCATATATCGCACACGAGACAGCTGGAGTCGCAGTCGACGGGTGATCGGTAAGGCGGAATGCCTTGAAAAAGGTGATAATCCACGCTTTATCGTCACCTCATTCAGTGAAGACTATGACGGACAATGGCTGTATGAGAAGTTTTATTGTGCCCGTGGTGAGATGGAAAACAGAATAAAAGAACAGCAGTGGTCATTATTCGCTGATCGGACCAGCAGCAACACGATGAGAGCGAACCAACTGCGACTCTGGTTTTCTTCGGTAGCTTATGTGTTTTTGGAACTTCTCAGGCATGAAGGATTGAAAGAGACGACGATGAAAACAGCTCAATGCGGGACACTCCGCCTGAAATTATTGAAGATCGGTGCGTTTGTTCGGATAACCACCCGCAGGATAGTCGTCTCTCTGGCATCAGGTTATCCTTATGAGCGCTACTTTGCCATTGCCTATCACAATCTCAAAAATGCAGTCCCGCTGAGAGTTTAGCCGACTACCTGGTAGAAGAAAAATGAGAGGATGTGCATGATCGCAGGTGAAGTGTGCCTTGAATCAAGAATATATTATGCTACATACTGCATTTATTGAATTTTTTATTAAATTTTCTTTTCCCTCATCAAAAAATGTGACACTCCAGCTGACTTGTAAGAAAATTATGACTGATTTTATAGAAAATCAGAGTTCTGTGAGAAATGCGGGCTAGGGATTGTCCTCCAAGAGGCTGATGAAGAGTGGCAGTAGCGGATTTTCAGCAGGGCAGTCGTCCGTAGGTTAGGTGAGCGAAGTTGCGATTTTTGAGCTCAAAAGATGCTACAAATTGGTGAACATTGCGACAATGGCGCGTTGGGTCCGAATGGAGAGTGTTTTTCTCTCAAAAGAAAGATGGTTTATTTAAGATCGTGTTCTGATTGTCTCCACACCCCACACGCGTGGGGGTGAACCGCTGAAGGATTTATGTACCGTTCTATTGACAAGATGTCAAGCGGGCTCTATATGGTGCGTCAGTTAATGCTATTGTGGTTTTTGATCGGTTTAGGGAAGATGATGGAATTTCATCACTGCCCCGCAACTGTGAATGGAGACGAAACCGGCTGTATACCACTGGGAATTGTCCTGGGAAGGTGCCGGGAGTAGGGTGATCCATAAGTCAGGAAACCTGCCGGTCAAATTCTTCACACTTATTCTTTCGCGGGAGAGGATGTGAAGTGATTCAGAACGTTGCGATTGTTTTTTTGTTCCTCGGACCACATTATTCCACCCCCAATACCTGTGGGTTTTTCTGGACTCTATCGGGGCCAAAGGCCAGACTGCAATCAAGCGGTGATAGCCACTCGAGCTATTCGGGGCCCACTCATCCCTGCCGTGAAGAAAACACTATCAGTGAAGTCACATATGCCCCTGACGATGACCTGCCCACCAGGTCTATGCATGAGCATTCAGCAAACCTGACTTGCAGCATTGGACCTGTCAAGCTGCATTATGATACTACCTTTCAATCCCATGATCACCTGGACCTGGCGAACCAGAACCGGGTCCCGGATAATGTGATACACAACCTGACGTTTGAATGGGAAAATACGTTCAACGGCCTCTCTCTTCTCCCCGAAATGAGAAGCACCGATGCCAATCAAATCGAGGACATGACCGGACATTTTCTTACGGGTCGTTTGTCTTGTTTTTCCAGCGATTGCCAACACTCTTTATAAGGAGGTCCTTTATGTCACGCTCAGTTCTTTTTCGTTTAGGGGTCAGTCTCATTCTTTTGTTCTGTCTTATGTCGCCTGTTTTCTTCATGGCTTGTGATGACGACGACGATGACGATGCGACACCAACACCAACCCCAACGCCGACCCCTCCCCCTGCTCTCGAGTATGCATTTGTAACGGCAACCGATTACGCAAGCGGTTCGTTCTATACGGTGACACTCGACTCGCCGCGAACAGTATCGACCTATGGCACCAGTTCCTCGATCAGCTCTGATCCGGTTTGTTTTTACTCTGATCCATACGTCTATGTGGTCAATCGTTTCGGATTTGATAACATCCAGACCTTCGATCCCGAGAATGATTTCGGCCTGGTTGCGGAATACAGTGTCGGAACAGGAACAAATCCGCAGGAAATTGTCGTGATCAGCGCTGAAAAGGCATATGTAAGTCAACTGGCCGCTGCGAGTTTGTTGATTGTCAATCCGAAGAACGGTAATCAACTCGGCACGATCGATATGTCAGCGTATGCCGATGATGACGGCTTCCCGGAAATGGCCATGATGCACTATCATGCGGCAAGCCAATCACTCTTTGTGGCCATGCAACGCTTGGATACCGCCACCTATATGAATGTTCCTCCGAATTATGTTGTGGTGGTCAATACGGCTAACGATTCGATTAAAAACGTGATCGAGCTGACCGGTCTCAATCCCTTCACCGACTTTTTCTATCGCGAATCAAACGATATGCTCTACATCGGCAATGTGGGCGTGTTTACTCTGAATGACGGTGGAATCGAGCTGGTCAATCCAAACAGCATGACCGCGCAGGGATATTGTATCACTGAAGAAGCACTCGGTGGCGATATTATCGATTTCGTGATTTTTTCGGATACGCTCGGTTATGCAATCATCTCCGATGCAGATTTCATCACCCATGTTGTGGTGTTCGACCCCTCGACCGGCACCCGAACATCCGTTCTGCTCTCCTCAGCCGGATATGACCTGGCTGGTATCGAGTTGAACAAACGAGATGAAATGTGGGTCCTCGATCGGGCCTACACCGGTCCGGCCATTCATGTCTATAACGCTGCCACGCAAGAACTCATTGAAACGTTGGCCCTTTCGACATTACCGCCTTGCTGGATGTGTTTCATCGAAAATTGATGCGTATGGCACCAAACACAGGGTATTGTGTGCTCATACCCTGTGTTTGCTCTGAACTGCTTGATAAGTGGGAAGTCGCCTGATGTAGAATGAACCTCGAGCCAGCAGACCTGCCATGACTGGGCGGTTTATTCATTATCGAGGAATAATGGTGAGCCGAGATGCGGAATAATGATTGCCCGGTCTCTGCTGGCCGGGTTTTTTTTTGGGAGGACAAAGCCATGAAAAACGGTTTTCAGGAGATTGTAAAGCGTGATGGATCACGGGAGAGATTCCAGTCGGAGAAGATCAGAACTGCGATTCGGAAGGCAGGTGAAGCGACTGGCGAATTCAAGGGGACAGAGGACCGTTCATTGACGCTCAAGGTCCTATCGTTAGCTCATGATACAATTGTAGAAGGCATGCCGCACGTTGAAGAAATCCAGGATATTGTCGAGGAGATTTTGCTGTCTTCTGCGTATAAGAAGACAGCGAAAGCATACATTCTGTATCGTGACCAGCACAGCCGTATTCGTGAGATTACATCTCACATGAGTGCCGAGCTGGTTGATCGCTATCTGGAGCAGAGTGATTGGAAGGTGTATGAGAACAGCAATATGGGTTTTTCCTTGCAGGGCTTGAATAATTATGTATCATCCGAAGTAAGCACGCTGTACTGGTTGAATGAGATTTATCCTCCTGAGGTGCGGGAAGCCCACCAGGGGGGAGACTTTCACATACATGATCTGGGTTCGTTGAGCGTCTACTGTGTAGGCTGGGACCTGATGGACCTGCTGACCGAGGGGTTTCGCGGGGCGGCGGGCAAGATCGAGTCTCGTCCCCCCCGTCATTTTCGGACTGCACTGGGACAGATCGTCAATTTTTTCTATACCCTGCAGGGTGAAGCGGCCGGTGCTCAAGCATTTACCAATTTCGATACGTTACTTGCCCCCTTCATTCGCTATGATAAGCTGCATTACAATGATGTAAAACAGGCCCTCCAGGAATTTGTGTTCAATGTCAATGTCCCGACTCGAGTCGGATTTCAGACGCCGTTCACCAACATCACCCTGGATATGACTGTACCGTCGTATCTGGCTCATACCCCGGTCGTTTGCGGTGGTAGCTTGACCGATGATGTGTATGGTGATTTCCAGGCTGAACTGGATTTATTTAATACAGCCTTCATCGAGGTGATGAAGGATGGCGATGCCAGTGGTCGAATTTTCAGTTTTCCTATTCCCACCTACAATATCACTCCGGATTTTAACTGGCAGACCAGGGCAGCCCGGGCATTATGCGAAGCTACGGCCAAGTACGGTTTCGCCTATTTCGCCAATTTTGTAAACACCGACCTGAATCCCGAAGATGCCCGGAGCATGTGCTGTCGTTTGCGCATCGACAACCGTGAAGTTCTGCGGCGGGGAGGCAGTCTGTTCGGGGCGAATCCCCTGACCGGTTCCATAGGTGTCGTGACCATGAACATGCCTCGACTCGGCTACCTGTCTCGCACAGAACAGGAATTCATGCAACGACTCGATCAGTTGATGGTCATTGCCCGATCGAGTCTCGAAATCAAACGCAAAATCCTGGAGCGCTACACCGACAAGAATCTCTATCCTTATTCACAATATTATCTGCGCCGTGTGAAGGAACGATTTGGATCATATTGGCAGAACCATTTCGCGACCATCGGATTGATCGGGATGAACGAAGCCTGTCGAAATCTTTACAACTGTTCGATCGCGGACCAACAGGGTCAACAATTTACGCTCCGGGTTATGGATTTCATGCATACAAAAATCCGGCAATTTCAGGAAGAAACAGGCAATCTGTACAATCTCGAGGCCACACCTGCCGAGAGTACGGGCTATCGCCTGGCCTGTCTTGATGTGCGGAAATTTCCCGGAATAATCTGTGCTAATCCTCACATCGGTGCCGAGAACGCCGAACCGTTCTATACGAATTCGACCAACCTGCCGGTGAACTACAGTGATGACATCTTCGAGATTCTGGCCCTGCAAAATGATATTGTGCAAAAGTATACGGGTGGCACGGTCCTCCATCTTTACGTGGGCGAGAAAATCGAAGATCCCGCAATGGTTGAGCGGTTGGTGACCATGATCTGCAGGGAATACAAGGTCCCCTACTTTACCATCACGCCGACATTCAGTGTCTGTCCCCAATGCGGTTACCAATCGGGTTACCATGAAAGGTGTCCGGTCTGTGCGGAGGAATGTGAGATCTACTCGCGGATCGTCGGTTATTTCAGAACACTTAAACAGTGGAACAAGGGCAAGAAGGAAGAATTCAAGCTCCGAAAGACCTTTGATAAATCATGCACATTGGTGGACTCCGTCCTTTCTCATTGATCGATTTCCCGAATACGTTTGCGGCGATCATCTTTACGCAGGGCTGCAATTTCAGGTGTTTTTACTGTCACAATCCGGCCCTGGTTTATCCGGCGCAATTTCAGGCGCCACTACCGCCGGCAGACCTGTACGACTTTCTTGAGAAAAGGCGGAAGAAACTAGTATTCCGTTCTTTATATATGGGTACAATAACATATTTTTCATAACAGTTCATCCATCTTGTATTTCCAACGGAAAACGAC
>JAFGSJ010000015.1 GCA_016934675.1 bacterium
AGACCGTTCCGAATGGGACTGACCGGCTGTCAGTTCATCACTCGTTCAGACGCTCGAGCTTCTTCATCAATCAAGCATACCATCTCAACGACATCCGATCAATGCTGGATTCGGGGTTATTTTTCCTCTGTGCTCTCGGTGTGCTCTGTGGTATGCCCTTCACCACTGACTCCCCCTCGACTGGGCTCGGGGCAGGCTGACTCCTGTCTCCTGCATTTCACTCTCCTGTGTATTCTATTGACAGTCCGGTCAGAGGATGATAGGTTCAGATAACATCAGGAGAAAGCCGGATGAATGATCATGAAGACCATGCCAATAAAGGGCAGAATCAGGACGAATGGAGCCAATTAACCGCAAGGATCGAGCAATATTTCTCGAAACTGGGTTACCATTTGTTACGAAATTCTGAGAGACCTGATTTCTTGAAGATACTGGAGCAATTGGCCCGAATAGATCGTGCTCCGGAAAATCCCGCGTCTACTCCGGAAAATGAAGAATGGTTCCAG
Source organism: bacterium (assembly GCA_016934675.1). Classification (GTDB taxonomy): domain Bacteria; phylum CSSED10-310; class JAFGSJ01; order JAFGSJ01; family JAFGSJ01; genus JAFGSJ01. The sequence goes on from JAFGSJ010000015.1 coordinate 507, forward strand.
TCCCTTGAACGGGTCAACCAGTCCTGGAATCTGCAGTTTATGGCACCCCAGGTCAGCGGTCCTCCTGAACAGGAGCTGTGGTGGCAATTACAGCACCGGCTCGAGGACCTGCAAGCTAAAGGGATACCGACCGCGGCCATGTCCGAACCGGGCCTCGAAGCCGCCCATTCCGGACCTCTGTCCTCTTTGGTCCGTCGCATTGTCAACCGTTTGATTGGGCCCACATTGCATCAATTTACTGAATATCAGTCACGAGTGTTACAGTATCAGCAGGAATTCAATCAGCTCATGGTCCAACTGCAGAACGAGGTGATCTGTCGGCTGCTGATCGAGCGTCAGGTCGGCTTCAATGCCGAGGTGACCCGCCTGCTCAACCAACTGGTCAATTCGGTCCTGTTTTCACGTCAACAGCGTTTCAACCAGATGGTCCAGGAATTTCTGACCCTTCTGCCTGAAACGATCCAGGTGAACACAAGCATTCTGGACCAGAAAATCTCGAAAATAGCCGAGCAGAAATCGGAAATACAAGCCTTGAAAACAGTGCTCGAAAAACACTTTGAAAAGCAGATGAGTGACGGAAACGTACAGAATCACAAGTCTTCGGATTCTGAGACTCGGAAACAGGAAGATACTCGACCAAGCCTTTTCTCGGACCAGCTTTATCTCCGTTTTGAAGACCGTTTTCGCGGTCCGGTCGATCAGATCAGGCTCAAGCAGCAGAAATACCTGGCCTATTTCAAGGAAAAATCGCCGGTAATCGATCTGGCCTGCGGTCGGGGTGAATTCCTCGATCTCCTGAGATCGAACGATATCAATGCCCGCGGGATCGATCTCAATCCACTCATGATCGAAATCTGTCAACAGCAGGGTCTGGAAGTGGAGCAAAACGATGCCTTCAGCTATTTAAAGGGCGTTGAGAACGGTTCGCTCGGCGGCATTTTCTGTGCTCAATTCATCGAGCACTTGTGCAACGTGAAGGTCCTTGAATTCATACGATTATGCAGTCTGAAACTGCAAACCGGGGCGTGGTTGATCATTGAAACGCCGAATCCGGAAAGTCTTCTGGTCGGGGCGAGTACATTCCATCGTGATCCGACCCATATTCAGCTCTATCATCCGGACACGATGCAATTTTATCTTGAAGAGATCGGTTTCGAGCCGGTCCTGATCGAGCGAACATCATACCTGTCCGAAGGACAAAAGATGAAGACACTTTCGGGTTCAACTGCTCTTGCCCAGACTGATCCTGCTTTGTTCAATGCTTTACTTTACAATTTCACCTGGCTCGACTATTTTCTGGGAGCCCCCCAGGATTATGCAGTGATCGCCCAAAAAAAATCGCACTAATATGACCGTAAAACCACTTAATATCTGCCTGTGTAATGTTCAAACCCTGTTCGTCCGGGGTGGTGCCGAAGCACAGATGAGCATACTGGCCGATCAGTTACGCCTGCACGGTCATAAGGTCGACAGCATAACCATGCCCCTGCTCCATTCACCGCGGCAACAACTGGTTTCGAACATGGTCACCTGGCGGATGCTGGACCTCGAGGCCTACGCCGACCATCTCATCGACCTGGTCATTCCATCGAAGTTTCCGGCTTATCTGGTCCGCCATCCGCACAAGATAATCTGGTTGATTCATCAGGTCCGCGAAGTGTACGACCTGTACAACACGGACCATTACTATTTAAAGGACAATTGCCAGGACAACGAGATCAGGGAGATGATCATCAATATCGATAATCGGGTCCTGCCCGAGGCCCAGCGTATATTTACCATCTCCCGGAACGTTTCGGACAGATTGAAGCGATTTAATGGCCTGGACTCGAAAGTGCTCTACCCTCCTTCACCCCTGAATTTCGGGCCTCAACAGCTTCCTCTGGAAAATTTCATTCTCAGTGCGGGACGGCTCGAACCTATCAAGCGTTTCGATTTGCTCATCAAAGCCCTACAGCATGCACCTGCTCATATGAAAGCAGTCATCGTCGGTGTCGGGCCTCTCCGGCAACCACTCGAATACCTGGCCCAGAAACTCGAACTGACTGATCGGATCACATTCACCGGCACGATCGAGCCGACACAGCTCATAGACCTGTATCATCGCTGCAACGCGGTCTTTTTCGCCCCGTTCGACGAGGATTTCGGCCTCGTTACGCTCGAGGCGTTCCAGGCGGCGAAGCCGGTCATCACCTGTTACGATGCCGGTGGACCGCTCGAATTTGTGCGCCATCTCGAAACCGGTCTTGTGTGTGAACCGGAAGCTCGGGCCATTGCTGACATGATCGCTCTGATCAACTCGCAACCCCAGCAAGCCCGCACCATGGGGCAGAATGGACTTGAAGCGATCAAGGACATCACCTGGGATAATGTCGTCTCGACTTTACTTCACGATTTATGAACAAAGGAGGAAGAATATGAAGTCATCAACCGGGATTATCATCCTTCTGTTAATCGGGCTGTCAGGTTTTGGACTGTGTCATCACGTAACGGCACAGGAGCCTTCCGAGCAATCGTTGATTACAGCCTGGGAAAGGTTGATTCGCGATGATCCCAAAACGGTTACGTTCGAGAAAATTAGCGAAAAAAGCTATGCGTTCGAGACCACCCGTTTCCCTTTCAAGGGAACGTTACAAGTATTGAATACGAATATCGATGAGGAACCGGGCTCTTACTTCGGAGATTTCCTACAGGGTGTGATCGAGGTTGAATTGGTAGATTTGCCCGATGACTTTATCAGCAAGTATTCACATAGCTATACGACCTGGCTGCAGAACAATTATTTGTATTATGATCAGAAGAATGGACAGTGGTTATCTACCCGTGACTGGCAGGAAAGGCTATCCTCGGAAAGCACTCCTGTGCGTTGGTGGTCATGGATAAATTCATCCTGGGTCATTTTTCTCCTGGTGTTGTTAGTCATATTTCTTTTTCTGTCCCGAAAGGCTTCGGGTCAGATGAAACGGGCCATGACGGCCCAGGACAAGGCCCTTCAACAGCAACAGCAAGCCCTGGCTGATCAGCAGAGGGCGATTGAATTAAGCGAGCGTTCGGTCCAACTCTCGATCGAAATAAGGGAGTTACTGGCCAAAATCCTTGCCGCTCTGGAACGAAAAAATTCCAATAATCCTCAGTTGGATTGATCGAATCGAGGTAACAGGCACGATGAAAGAGCAAAACATTTTCAGTGTCATGGCAGATCTGATTGAAGCGAACAAGCAATGTGCCTTGGTCCTGATAACCAGGACCAAGGGTTCTACACCGCGTAAAGCCGGCTCGAAGATGATCGTATTTCCCGACGGTGAAATTCTGGGCACGATCGGGGGCGGAAGTCTCGAACATACCATCATCGACAAAGCCAGGAAATCCATGCACGAAGCCGGATCGCAGCAGATCAACCTCGAGCTTGAAGCTGATCTTGATATAGACTGCGGCGGACAGGTCGAGATATTTATCGAGACCTTTGGACACAAGCCCAGGCTCCTTATTTTTGGTGCGGGTCATATCGGTCAGAAACTGGCTCCCCTTGCTTTGGATATCGGTTTTCAGGTCCTGGTCATCGATGAACGTGCCGAGATCAACTGTTCGGAGCGATTTCCGCAACAGATCAATCGTCAGGTCATGGGACCGCTCGATTTCATTAAAACCTTTACCTTCAGTGCTTCGGACCATATCGTTATCATCACTCATAACCATGTTCACGATCATGATATCTTGTCAGAAATAATCACATGTGATCTCGCCTATATCGGCATGATCGGCAGTACTAACAAAATCAGCCATAGTTTTGAACGATTGCGACAACAAGGTGTGCAGGAGTCACAACTGGAAAGGGTCCATGCCCCGATCGGTCTGAAAATCCGCGCGGAAACCCCGTCCGAGATAGCTACACTCATCGCTGCAGAACTCATCCAGACCCGTTATGCATGATCTTCCGGTCAATTCGGCTTTGTGTCTCTGATGCAGGCTAGAAATGTTAGCTCTTTGATTACTTGTATGAAAGGAGACGAAAGATGTGGCGTTGGTTTTCGATTTTTCTGATAATGGGCCTTTTGGTGTGCGGGTGTTCGGATGATGATTCGGATTCGGATGCAACGAATGATATTCCGGACGATCCTGCCCTCACATCGATCCCCTTCTCGACCTTGCCTGACTGGGAATCTCAGGATGTGCAGAGTGTTTCGACCGGTCTGGCCGCGGTTGACCTTAACAATGACAGTTGGCCTGATCTGGTTGTAGCCAACGGCAATGACATCCACAGACAGCGACTGGTTGTCTATTACAACCAGGGTGACGGGGTCTTCCCGACCATACCGGATTGGGAAGCCAATGATTCTGACTATCATGGTCATCTGGCCGCAGGTGATATCAATGGTGACGGATTCAGCGATGTGGTCGTCTCCGTTTATCTTGGCCCGAGTGGTTTTCAAGAACCCGGTTATGTCAAAATGTACATGAACAATGGCGGCATACTCGAAGGGTCGCCCTCCTGGAGATCGACTGAGAGTTTTTATACCTTCAGTCTGGACCTGGGTGATCTCGACAATGATGGCGATCTTGATCTGGCAGTGGCCACGGGTGAGGAGTATTACTCACATTCCGACAAGAACAGGATATTCCTGAACCAGGACGGATTGTTGAGTCCGACTTCCGGCTGGGCGAGCGATGGTACGGATTATGCCTATGATATCACCTGGGCAGATTTGAATAATGACGGTTATCTAGAGCTGGTCCTGGTCGAATCGGGCGGCACGGCTGCGGTCCATTATAACAACAAGGGCGTACTCGAAACCACACCTTCCTGGCGGAATACTGACGCGCTGCTCGAAGGCAATTCATTGACACTCGGGGACCTGAATAACGACGGTTTTCTCGATCTGGCCCTGTCCGATAACTATCAACTGGTAGGCAGCGGTGTCTTCAGGGTCTATCTCAATAATCAAGGGAGTTTAGATACAGCGGCGAATTGGATCTCGGCTGATCAGGGTTACAGTTCCGGGATCAGCCTGGCTGATCTGAACAGGGATGGCTGGCTCGAACTGATCACAGGCACCTGGGGAGAAAACGATCAGATCGGCACAGGACATGTCCGGGTCTATACAAATAATCAAGACCTTTTCAATACACATTCTGATTGGTGTTCGGAGACAAGGAGCGTTATCGAAGCCATCACTTTCGCCGATCTCGATCGTGACGGTTTGATCCAGACTACTGAAACGAAAACGGTTGGCCCGGACCAGTCTCTTTTTTACCTCGAACATATTCCGATCGAAACGATCACGCAGGTCAGTATCAATGGACAAGTCTTAACGACGAAACACTATTGTTTCAATCGTGAACAAGGCTGGCTCTCACTCAATCGTAATTTGCTCAGCACAACGACTTCATGTACTATTGACTATTCATACTCGAAACGACCAGACCTGATCGTCAGTAACTGGGATTCCAACAAGGGTAACTACATTTTCTTCAACACGAGCGACAAATAGAACCAATTTTTATTAAGAATTCTGTGAACATGAATGTAAAATCCTGGCAATACGAATGTCAACATCAATGCCATCCAGAGGATCTGCAAGAGGAATTGCTTTCAAAGCACAAGCATGTTGCCACAATGCTTCATAAATTGAGAGTGCCTGCGCGTAGGTCAAATCACTCTGCCTCCGATGATAATCCAACTCGAATTGCTCGAATAGCTCAGTTCTTCGTAACATGTCAGAAACCTGGATAGTGTACCTGATTGATCCCGTAAACGAGAATGTATCTCATTACAATATGTACTATTCTAGCATAAATAGTTTCAAAAAAAAACAATACTAAATAATATATGCTCTTTCATTGTATGAAGTATTGGACGATCCAGAATCTTGAAATCCCGGTAAAACAGTTGAAAATACTGAAAACAGAGTGGTTATGAAATTGTTAAATGTAGTCTCTCATTTTACTCGAATATGTGTTAAATCGAGATGAGTTGTATTATTTATCTGGTGACATAATGAATTTTTCAAGCTGCCGTTAGGAAAGTCATCAAGAGAAAGCGACATGAACGAGCTGGTTGGAATGATTAAGTGATGCAGAAGAAAAGAGACATCGATCTTGTCCTGATAAATCCCTCGACATCGTTAAAAGTGTATGCCAAATCTCGGATCAAGGCGGCCATACCGGTCATACCGCTCTATTCGATTGCATTGATGGCGGCTGAAGTACGTGCCCGGGGGAAAATAGTCGAGATTCTCAATTTGCCGGTGATCGAAGACCCTCTGGCGGAGCTTGCTTCATATTTTGAGCGGACCCGTCCGAGAGTAGCGGGCATAACTTTCACCACGCCTTTATACCCGGAAGCGGCCCAGATTGCCGGATTAATCAGGAACAGCCTGAGTCCGGAGACCGTTCTGATCGGTGGGGGGGTGCATCCGACCTCCTTACCCGAAGAAACACTGGCTGAAACGGTTTTTGATGCAGTGTTTATCGGTGAAGCGGATGAAACATTACCGGATTTTCTTGAGACTGAACCTCAAGACTGGTCAAGCATACCCGGCTTGGCTTTCCGTGAGAACGGTCAGATTCGAAAGACTGAGCGGTCGGAACAGGTCAAAGACCTTGACCGGCTTCCCTTTCCGGCCTGGGACCTTTTTGATGTCCCGTCATATCTCAGCCCGCGCATCACCAGCCGCCGTAACCCGGTAGGCAGCATCATTACCTCACGCGGATGTGTGCATCGCTGTATTTATTGTAATAAAAATGTACTCGGTAACAAATTCAGGGCCTTGAGTGCAGAACGCGTCGTTGATGAAATGGAATTCACCCTGAAATCCGGTTTCAGGGAAATCCATGTCTGGGACGACCAGTTTTCGACCAATCTGAAGCGGGCCAAGCATATCTGCGAATTGATCATCGAGCGTGGACTCGATTTTACCTGGAATATTTTCAATGGTATTCGGGTGAATTCTCTCGATGAGGAATTTCTGCGTTTGGCGAAAAGAGCGGGTTGTTACTCGATCAGTTTTGGCATTGAATCGGGCAATCAAACCTTACTCGATACTTTGCAAAAGGGCATCACGCTCGATGATTGTCGACGGGCTCTGAGCCTAATGAAGAGAGTCGGTCTTGAATCCGTGACCTATTTTATGATCGGTCTGCCCGGCGAGACTGAACAAACCATGCAGCAGACCATTGATTTCGCCTGCGAACTCAATGCAGATTATGCCAAGGTGGCTGTGCTTGTGCCCTTACCGGATACGGAAGTCTACTATATGTTTGAGCGTGAGAACAGGATCATTTCACGGGAGTGGTCTCGATACAACTTCCATCTGGCCGAGAAGATATTCGAGCATCCCAATCTCAGTCAGGAGCAAATGACCAAGGCATATTACCGTTTTTATCGTCAGTTTTACCTGCGACCTTCATATATCGGGCGTCATTTTATCAAGAGCCTGGTCCAGGGACGATTATTGCACGATTTTTATTATATGATCAGGACTTTCAGTTGAAACTGAGGAGAAGGAATGCCCTCGAACAATGTTGACATCGTCTTTATCGAAACGCCCATATCGCTCAAACAGCGTTACGGTGAAATGGCCAGTGCCGCACACCTGGTCCCGCCGCTTGGATTGATGTCTCTGGCGGCAGTGGTCCGCCAGGCCGGTTACGCGACGACCATAATCGATGCAGCCGCTCTGGGCTGGTCTTTCGATCAAGTAGCAGAAGAGATTGCTCAGCGTCAACCCGATTACATCGGGTTAACCGCAGCCACGGTCGGTTTTATGAACACGATAGCCATGGCCCGAGCGATCAAACAGAAACGTCCTGAAGTCTGTATCATTCTCGGTGGTGTCCACGCCACAGCCCGACCGTTACAGTCTCTGGCCGAGCATCCTGAAATCGATTACATCGTCTACGGTGAAGGTGAGGATACGCTGATCGAGCTACTCGAAGTGTTGGAAAACCAAGGTTGTTGTGCGGACGTGCGTGGCATTGCTTACCGTGATTCGGGTGGTGTAGTGGTGACACCACCGAGGCCGCTGATCAAAGAGCTTGACCGCTTACCTTTTCCGGCCTGGGACCTGGTCCCGGACCTGAGGACCAATTATCATCCGGCACCTCACCTCTTCAGACGTTTACCCTCGACCACCATCTCGACCTCGAGGGGCTGTTTCGGAAAATGCACTTTCTGTGACCGGTCCGTTTTCGGCAATAAATGCCGGGCTTTCTCCGCCGAGTATCTCATCCGGATGCTCAAACACCTGATCGAGCATTATGGTCTCAAGGATGTCTGGATCGGCGACGATTTGTTTGTCATGTTCCGCTCACGTCTGAGAAAATTCTGCGAATTGGTCATCAGTGAAAAACTCGATCTGACCTGGGCGTGTTGTGCCCGAATCGGCATGCTCAAACCTGATTTGCTGGCCCTGATGAAGCAGGCCGGTTGTCATGAGATCGTTTTCGGGATCGAAAGCGGTAATCAGCACATATTGGAAAATCTTCAAAAAGACATCACCCTGGAAGAGGTCGAACACGATCTGGCCCTGACCAAACGAGCCGGTATCAGAACGAATGGGACCTTCATGATCGGATTACCCAACGAGACCAAAACCACAATGCAAAATTCAATCAATTTCGCTAAAAAAATCGACCTTGATATGATCCAGTTGAGTTTCTTCACTCCCTTCCCCGGCTGCGAAATAGCCGACCATGTCGAACAATACGGCACATTTAAAGCCGATTATACGAAAATGAATGTTTTCGGGAATATCGTCTTCGTGCCTCATAGCCTGACTCGTGAAGACTTGATCAGGTATTACAAGAAATTTTACCGTGAATTCTATCTGAGACCAAAAACCGTATTCTCATTCCTGCGCAAACTCGATAGTTTCCGAGAATTACTGGCTTACACGGGCGGGGCTTTGGCGGTCATGAAACTCGCATTTCAGCGTAACAAGGACAATTATTGAACGAACGCGAGTCCTCAATGAAAGTAAACACGACAATCTTGAAGAAACCTGGTGAACATGAAATGGAGTAATTATTTAAAATTCACACGTTTACTGTTTCGACAGAAAGGTGCCTTCCCGGTCTACCTGATCTTCTTTGTAACGTCACGGTGCACGTGCCGCTGTCAGCACTGTTTCTATTGGCAGAGTACGAATAAACCCGAGCAGGAATTGAGTCTGGATGAAATCGGGCGAGTTTCAGCCAGTATGGCTGACCTGCTCCAGGTGACCCTGACCGGTGGCGATGCCGCTTTACGGGATGATTTGTCTGAAATTGCCCGCACCTTTGCTCTGAACAATCACGTTCAGAATTTCTCGATTGGCACCAATGGCAGTCATCCCGAGCTTATCGAACGACACCTTGTGCACATGCTTGAATGGAGTGTCGGCAACCCGGTCAACATAACCGTGGACCTGTCGCTGGACGGTTTAGGTCAGGACCATGATAACATCCGTCAGGCACCAGGCCTGTTCGAGCATTTCAAACAGAGTGTTGAAATCATTCAGTCTCTGAAAAAACATCATCATTCGCTCAATCTATGTATCGATGTGACCGTCTCCGCCTTGAACCATGACAGACTCAGACCCCTCTACCTCTTTATCCGCGATGAAATAAAACCGGATATTCTCAACGCCCTCCTGATCCGTGGTAATCCCCGCAATCCTGCGGCCAAACAGGTCGAGCTCCAGAAATACCAGGATATCTGTTCCTGGATCAAAGAAGACACGTTTCGAGGGACCTTCCCCGGTTATGCCTTTGCACCGGACCTCCTGCACATTAAGGACATCATGCTGCGCGATCTGATCATCAAAACCGCCCGGCAAGACCGCTATCAGATTCCCTGCTCGGCCGGGATTCTGACTGGGGTCATCTACCCGGAAGGCCAGGTGGCCGCCTGCGAATTGCGAGACGAAAGACTGGGCGAGCTCCGGTCCCACAATTACGATATGAAAGAAAGCTGGCAGGGCCGGGCTGCGGAAGAGTTACGAGATCACATCCGCCGGACTCAATGCTACTGTTACCATCAATGCTTCCTATCCAATAATGTTCTGTTCAACCCCCGCTTCATGCCCACGCTGCTCGGAAATCTCATTACATTGAAATGTCAGCGAAAGACCAGGTCTCGCTGAGTGATGGTCATACAATGAGAGAATCCCGGAAATCAGCAGGACCGGAATGTAAACAGGATATTTTCTAGAGTTGCTTTTCGCGAGCTACTATTGTGGGATAGGTCCCTCGGATCGATCCTGCATGGAAAACCAATAGATTCTTCTCGATAGCATGAGGTATTTCGTCGCACATCCCGTACCGTGTACTGTTCAAAAACACATCTGCCGCTCAAACCGCTCTGTAAGTAGAGGCGAGTCACGCTGAGCGGACAAAATCTCATCTGAAATTTTGGTGAGTGGGATCAGAAAAGCCGCCACGTACGCTTTTAAGGGTAATATTTGGGCAAAGTTGGCTCTTGATGTGACGGAGCAAGAGTCCGTTGTCTTGTTTTAATCAGGCGTTTTTTTTTAACAACGTAGTAATGGTTGTGCAGACCACTGAGTGTTGAGGTGCATTTGATCTGATCGGGAGAGGTAGGTCAATCAGGGTCGTGATATATCGGTGGAATGCGGTTGATGAGGACATGCTTGGTTTTTACCACAGAGCACACCAGAGAACACAGAGATAGGCGAATTCTGTCACCGCAATTGACCGGATGACGCAGAGGTGGTATGCTTGAATATGAACCATGAACGGCAGCGCGGATGATAGACTGAAGCCGAACCAGTCACATGAGGGACGGTCAGGTCTGATTTCCATTCAGCGAAGGTGCGTAGGGTCTGGAATATTTTCACATGGTCGAGAACGAACGACCAGCCAGTCCCGTGAGGGACGGTTTGATACTAGCCCGGCAATTGATTGCCGGGATTCCGAGGGTGAGATTGAGCCAGCGTCCCAGTGGGACGCTTGAAGTGAGGAAACCATGGCCAACACATACATCAGCGCATATCTGCATGTGATCTTTTCCACGAAAAGTCGAGAACCTTACATCACCGACCCAATGAAGGAGCGGTTGTGGCCATATCTGGGCGGTATTGCCCGAGAGAACAAATTAAAAGCCTTGGCTATCGGAGGCACACGCGATCATATTCATATTCTGCTCTCACTGACAGCCACAATTACCATCGCCCAGGCTTTGAAACAAATCAAAGGTGCGTCCTCGACCTGGGTGTCGAAGACCTTCCCACGTTCCGGTGATTTCGCCTGGCAGATCGGATATGGTGCCTTCAGCATCCGTGCTTCAGACATTCCTGAGACGACCGCATACATAAACAATCAGGCTGAGCATCACCGATATAAATCCTTTCGTGAGGAATATTTACATTTTCTGGATGAATATGGGATTGAATACGATGAACGATACGTCTTTGATTGATCTTCAATCGTCCC
>JAFGSJ010000118.1 GCA_016934675.1 bacterium
GACAGATGGGAAATCGTACTCTTTTTCAAAGCACTCAAACAGAATCTGAAAGCAAAAACCTTCGTGGGAAGCAGTGAAAATGCATTAGGCATTCAGATTTGGACAGCCTGGTGGCACATGAAGGGAACCTCATTTTGAAAAACTGATTTTCACTTTGCTAAAACATTGATTTTCCTCTATCATAGTGGTCAAGTCTGTCCTATTTTGGACAGCAGTGATGTGTGATATAACTTAGAGAAGGAACAAAAACCGTAAACCCTTTCAGAGGGAGAACCCATGAATAAGACAAGGGTAATTGTAAGACATGGTTGGCAATGTTTCTCGTTGGTTCTGGTCGGCTTGGTGGGGATATTGAGTGTATTGGCCTTTCCGGTTACAGTGAACTGTGCTCCCTCTGAGTGTTTTGTGCCGGGGCAAAGCATGTTTAAAGACCTCCGTCCGCTAGGAAACGAGCGGGTTCCGGCCGGTTTCGAGATAGCCCGAAAGTTCCAGTCCAGGGATTATCGGGTCAATACCTACGGTGTGAGCAGGCAGGAAAATGCAAGTCTGGCCAGGCTTGCCTCCGGCAATATTGTCGTGGTTTGGGAGAGTCGTTGCCAGCAGAAGGGTAGTTATGGTGTCTATGGTCGTCTGTTCAGCCCAAGCGGACAGGCCCTCAGTGCTGAAATCCCGCTGAACATATATGACGTTGGCATGCAGCGTTTCCCGGTTGTCGCCGCGGACCCACGCGACGGCTTTTGGGTTGCCTGGAATTCGTATGGGCAGGACGGCGACGGCTGGGGCATCGTCGCCCGCCGGTTTTCATCGGACCTGGATCAGGGCTCACCTGAAATAATGGTCAATTCCAGGACAGCAGGGCAGCAGTCGTTTGCTTCACTGGCAGTCAGTCCTGCCGGTGAGGTCCTGTTCTGCTGGCTGGACAGCAGTCCAGGGGACAAGCCGCGACTGGTGACGCGTTTGATGAATGAAAAGGGTGAATTTGCCAATCCGGAGCTGATCACGGAACAAAAAAACCCGGGGACCAGCGATCGGACCCCCAAGGTCATCTGGCAGCCGAGGCCAGGCGACAATACCTCGGGCCGTTTTCTCGTGGTCTGGGTCAGAACGGACCCGACCCAGACCGCATCGAGCATTCTAGCCCGGTCGTTCGATAGGTCGGGTAGACCTCATGATCAGATAATCCGGATTGCCGGTGCAGACCAGCGTGAGCACATCGAACCCAGCCTGGCCGTCAATAAAGCCGGACAAACTGTTATCTGCTGGTTAAGCTCGAACGCGGCTGGCTATGATCTATCCGCCTGCTGGTATGATGCTGACGGTCGTCCTTTCGGCCCGACCTGGTCGCACCGGTCGGCCGGAGATGAATTTTACAGTGGTCTGACCGTGGACCTGACCGATGATAACCGGACGCTGCTGGCTTTCAACAGGACCCGTGAGAATGACCTCGATACGGATATCCTGGGTTTCGTACTCGAACACCCCTGTTCCAAGGTCGCTTCTGACCCCGTGGCGCTTACAGATCAGCTCAAGGGCTCACAACGATTGACCATCGCCCGCGCCGGGCAAACACTGCTCTGGGAGAGCCCGGATCGCATTGTCGTAGCCTGGAGTGGGGATGCCCGGCTGGGCGACCGGAGCGGAGTGCATCTCAGTGTACTTGCATCCGGAAAACAGGAGGCCCCGGCAACTATCAATCCCATATCCTTGGCACCTGCGCCACGTGAAGCCGGACTCATATCCAGTCCGGATGTTGCTGCTCAGACCCACCTGCCGCCCGTGTTCGATCCGAATTGGAGGCCTTTGACCCGTTTGAAAGGCTTGCGCGGTGATGGTCCCGATTACGGTTTCGAAGCTGTGTCCGGAACGAGCTGGACCCCACCTGACCCGGAACTGGCGGTCGGTCCGAATCATATCGTGGTTATCGTCAATGGCCAGATTGCTTTTTTTGATAAAGCGGGTACTTCTCTCTTTAGCCAACCGATTGAAAATGCAGGAGGTTTCTGGGGCCCGGTCGGCGCAACCTACTTCGTTTTTGATCCCGAGGTACTGTATGATCCGCATGCACAGCGGTTCTGGGCCATGGCCAATGAACGTTCAAATGATAACAAATCCATGTTTCTCCTGGCAGTGTCTGATGATTCGGACCCGACCGGAACATGGTACAAATGGCGATTTGATGTGACAGCCCTGGCCGGGAACGATACCGATTCACCCAATATGGCCGTAAACAGTGAAGCTGTTTTCATTACCGCGGACTTCTTTACGCCCAATGATAAATACTTGATCTACATTTTGGAAAAAGCGCCACTTCTGAGTGGAGGAAGCGCGAACGTCACCAGCATGCTCATTACCGGTCAGCAATCGTTCGGGCTGCCCATTACCTACGATGCAGACATGACCACGCAATACCTGATCGAATCGACTGAAAATTATGCGACATCCAACACGATCGTCCGCTTTCATGCCTTGCGCAATGTACTGACAACACCGACTCGCCAAACATACGATCTCACGGTCGAGCCGTATCGTTATGCGGGTGAACCGCCTCAGAAGGGCACGACCTACCGCCCCTATCTCTTTGAACCCCGATTCTGGAGTTGTCAATATATCAACGGTTCACTCTGGGCCACGCATCATATCAGACGTGTCGGACAGAGCGAAACGATTGCCCGCTGGTACCAGTTTGCCATGAACGGTTGGCCCAAGAGCGGTCAGAATCCCAGTTTGGTCCAATGGGGTGAAGTCGAATTCGGCACCGGTATTCATACCTATTTCCCCAGCATCTGCGCGGATGCCCAGGGTAATGCCGCCCTCACGTTTGCCCGCTCGAGCTCGACCGAATACATCTCGATGTGGCGGGCCTTGCGCCGTCATGACGACCCGGCCGGAACTTTTGCCAACAGGGCCCTGGTCAAGGATAGCTTCGGTCCCAGTTATACCGATCGCTGGGGTGACTATAGCGGCACCAAGCAGGACCCGGCCCAGCCAAACATATTCTGGGGACATCACGAATGGGAAGATGCTTCGAGTAACTGGCGGACCTGGGTTGCCAAATACGACAACAGTCCGGACGAGGTCCCGGCTTTGACCCTGTTTGGAGAACTGGCACTCCTCCTCCTGCTCTCAACACTGGTCGTGCTCCGGAAAAAATAGGTCCGGACAGCCGGATCTATTTTCTGAATGGGAGTCCGTCACCGGACACCCTGCTGCCGGTATTTGAAATTTTCTGGGGCTGTTGCTAGAATTGAATATAAAGCTTGGATTATTTAAAACAGGCCCGAGTGACCGACCTTAATCGCCTGATGGGGTGAGGTATTATCCGATGTCCATAACGTTACATGCCTTTTTGCCGTTACTTGTCCGGAATATTCTGAGTGTCGAGCGTGATCGAACGACTGAGGGGGTCATATATCCCTATCAAGGGGGCTGTCTGTTTGCCGATGTATCGGGTTTTACCGCCTTATCTGAAAAGCTGGCCGGCATGGGGAGAGAGGGCTCCGAAGAGTTGACCCGGATACTGAACGAGTTTTACGGGACCATGGTCAGCGAGATATTAGCCTGGGATGGTGATATCATAAAATTTGCCGGTGACGCCATGACCGTGTTTTTCAGGGACCCGGACGGGCAGGTCCGGGCCGGGCAATGTGCGGTGCGAATGCAGCAGAAAATGAATATGTTCGTCGATCGGGAATCGCCGGTCGGAACATTCTCGCTCAGAATGAAAATCGGCATGGCCTATGGTACCTGCATCGGCTCGATCGTCGGCGATAAAACAACCGCTGATTTTCTGTTTGCCGGGACGAGCGTGGATGAGTCAGCCGAAGCTGAGCATCATGCTCAGGCAGGTGAGATCATTTTTTATAATGGGCATTCATTTCAGAGGATCGGTCCTCCCGAGGCATGGTCGACTTTTCCGCCCGCCCGTGATATCCAGCTCGAAGCAGATCTTCTGCGACGTTTCATTCCGCCTGCCCTGATCGACACACTCACGCTCGAGGGGCGCAGTTTTTCCAATGAACACCGGCGCACGGTCATCATGTTTGTCAGTTTCGCCCGAGAACAGGGACCGACAGAATATGATGAAATCGAGTGGCTGCAAAGGTTTTACCTTACCTGTCTGAGGATTACACGTTCATATGATGGTTATATCAACAAAATCGATATGGGCGATAAGGGTGCCAAGATCATCATCCTGTTTGGTGCGCCCGTTGCTCACGAGGACGATCCCGATCGGGCGGTCATGGCTGCTCTCGATATCCGTGAAGCAGCCCTGAAAGAAGGAATCACCACTCGAATCGGTCTCAATTATGCCTCAATTTTTGCCGGCCTGGTCGGGAGTCCGGAACGATGTGAATATACGGTTATGGGCGATGGGGTCAATCTGGCCGCTCGATTGATGACTGCAGTCAGACCCAACGGCATTCTCTGTCATACCGTTGTCCGCAAAAATGTCCGTCTCCCCTTTCAATGGCATGAATTGCCAGCCATTACTGTCAAAGGGAAAGCAGACGCTCAACCGATCGTCGAAGTGATCGGCAAGTCCGAGGCCAGTTTGACTGCCAAAGAACTTGTTTTGTTCAGTAATCGCCAGGAGGAGCTGGAGCAGCTACGGACATTTATCGCGGATACGGAGCGAACTGGACCTGCGGTGGTTGTATTAAACGGTCCGCAGGGCATTGGTAAGACTGCCCTGTTGGCCCATTATTTCGATCATTACGGTCACAAGAATATGTACCTGGGGACAGCACATGATTATACCAGGAACACGCCTTATTATCCCTGGAAACACATCTTCAGGAAACTGCTCGAACATGTTCATGACTCGAGTGATTCTCTCGGCGGGACTGTCAAGAACATACTTCAAGAACATGCTCCGCAATTGGGACCATATAGCAGCCTGTTGACCAATCTGCTTGGTATTGAGGCTCTTTCTGACATGGTCGAAGCGACTGATCTCGAAACCCGGAAAAACATTCTCTATAAAATCATTGAAACAGTCATCAGGGTCCTGGGCAGCTCGGAACAGTTTACAATTATTATCGATAATTATCAGTGGCTTGATGAGCCTTCACAGGGTTTGGTAACAGCGTTATTACTCAGTCTCGATGAAAATGCTCCCCTGTTCATTTTTTCCGGACGTGAACCAATAACTGTGGATGTGCCTGATCGGCAGCTTCTATCCATAGCGTTGCAACCATTCAATCGGACAGAATCGGCGCAATTCGCTGCGGCATTGCTTCGAGTTCGGGATGTGCCTCCAAAAGTGCTGGACAAACTGATGCAGATGAGTAAGGGAGTGCCATTGGTGCTTCAGGAGGTTTTGCGTTCATTCTTGGAGAGTGGTTATATCGAGCCGAGTAGCGAATATTCTGGTCAACTCATGGTCAACGATCTGGCCTTGGCTGGAATACCGCAAACGCTCGATGGCATGGTCATGAGCCGATTTGATCGACTCAAACCTCACAACCGCAGGTTAATCAGGATGATGTCCGTCTTCGGTGAGGAGGTCCCCCGGGAACTGGTCGGCGAGATCATGGGAAAGAAAGACTTTGATAGCCAGGCAGTCGAACAATCACCCGAACTCGCCATGTTTATTCGATACAATCATGAGCAAGATGTCATTACTTTTATCCAACCCTATTTTCGAACGGTCATTTATGAAAGCATAGACTTTGCGACCCGAAGAACATTACACCGCGACCTAGGTGAGATTTGCCAACAATCACTCCCGGATGAGTATATTTATCGCGATGAAGTCCTGGCATATCATTACAGTCTAGGGGAGGATGCTCAAGCTGCCATCCCCTATCTGACCCGGGTCGTGCAGAAATCCGTGAATAACCACTCGTATTCGACTGCTGTCGAGCAATATGAACGCTTGGTCCGGTTCATTACAGAAGTGCAGGGGCCTGAAGCCACGGCCCAGCACCAATTAGCCCTGATCGATCTCTTGATCAAACTGGGTGAGTTTGAAAAAAGCGAAATGATCCTGGAGCAGATGTTGGACTGCTTCCAAAACGACAGTGCTTATTTCGCCCAGATCGCCATTACCCTCGGACATGTCTTCGAGGAACAGGCTAAATTTGAAGACGCTCTGGTCATGTACAGGCTGGGTGAACACAGGGCCAGGGACAAATTTCTCAAATTCCAGTGCGCCCGGTCCATCGGGACTGTATTCGCGAAAACCGGGAATTTGAAACAAGCCCAGCAGCATTTCCAGATGTTGTTGACCGTGAACCAGCACTTCGACAAGAGCACTGAATACGGCTTTGCCTTGGTGAACCTGGGCTTGACCAACTACCATCTTGGCCAGATCGAGATCGACTACTTCACGAGGTCCCTGAAAATATTCAGGGCTGCCGGGGATATTTTCAATGAACTCAAAGTTTTGAACAATCTCGGCATGATTTTCGAGCGTCAGGGCGCATACAGTAAATCATTGAGTTACTTTACATCTGCGTATCAAAAGGCCAGCCAGTTCGGCTACAATCACCTGATCAGCCTCTCTCTCAGTAACATCGGTTTGAATAACTCGACCATACTCAAGTTTAGTGACGCGACCCAGAACTTTGAAAAGGCCCTGATGTATGCTCAGAAATACAACCGAAACACGATGAGTTGGGTCGTGGCCCACGTCAACCTGGCTGAAGCCCAGACAAACCTGGCCAATTACCAGAGGGCCCTGGACCTTTATCAAAAGGGGTATGCCTTGAGCCAGGAACTCGGTTTTTCCCTCGAACAGGTTGCAATCGAGTATGGCTTATTTCTCTATAAAATCGGGCACCGACAAGCTCTCGCAGATTTGATCACGACCATGGTCGGGATTGAAACTGAAGATTCCCCTCAACGCTTCAAAATCGCTGTTCAGTTTTTTAAGGCCATTCTCGGCAGTAGTCCGGGTCGGATCGAAGCCGACCTTACGAGTCTGTTCCGGACCACTCTCGAAAACAGGATGCACATGTTTGCGTATTATTCGACCTCGGAATTATTCGAGATTCACCTTTCAATCGATCGTGTCCAGGCTGCTCATGACCTCGAACAGATCAAGAAACTCCTGACCAAAACGATGTCCCTGTTCAATATTATCTATCATATCAACGCGTTCAGGTATGCCGGCACCGATCAACAGATCAAAAGAATCGATGCTCTCTTCCGGAAATATTTCTGGCCCGATTATGCCTGGAAGAAGGAGGTCTGGATCGGAGAATATTATCTGAATCAAGGTAAAAAACAGGCCGCTCGACGACGTATCGAGCGGGCTGTATCTGCAGTAAACGCCATTCTTAACGGCTTGTCCGATCAATCACTCAAACAGGCCATCTGTCAACAAAAACCCTTCGGGGTCATGATCAGTCTCGGTCAACAACTTGGACTAACCGATTTACCCACATGCTGAATGATAATTCCTCAAACGGAATATCACGGCCGTGCTGGGTCGAAATGAAAAGCAAAGCAGGGCACAGTCAGAAAATGAAGGTCCTGTCACCAAACATGAAAAACAGGGTTGATTATCTTGTTCAAAACTGCTACACATGAACTTGAAGAAGGTATTGTATCGACATCGTGCTGTTAACGTAGTTATCACGGAACATTTTCGTTCATGAAAGATTTACTAGGGTACAGGAGGAATGACCATGAAGACTACTAAATCAACAATTGTTCTATTCAGCATTATCTGCAGTGTACTCCTTTTCGGTTCAGTCTGTTTTGCCGGAGTCCGGGGCAACGTCCGGGGTTATGTGCATGACACGCAGGGTAATCCGATCGCAGGTGTCAAGATCACGATCCAAAGTCTGCGTATCTCCAATGAAATTTACGAGATCGAGACCGGAGAAGACGGACGTTTTTCCTACGTGGGCCTGAAACCCTATTTATATAAGGTAACGTTCGAACTAAAAGGATATCAGACCTATATCGAACCCGAATTTAAAATCAGGGCTGGACACTGGGTGGAAATGGATGTGACCTTATTGACCATAGCCGAGGTCAAGAAACAGGCCATCGAGGACATGACTCCCGAGCAGCGAGCGGCCCTTTATTTCAACGATGCCCTGGATTTATTCAACAACAGTGATTTTGACAAAGCCGTCGAAAAATTCAATCTGGCCATCGAGAACAATCCGAGTTTGACCCGGGCCCATGAATTGAAAGGGATCATCTACTACACGAAGAAAAACGATCCGGATAGTGCCCGGTCCGCTTTCGAAGCGGCTGTTGTGGCCGATAGTTCGAGCACGACCTCGTATGAATTCCTGGGGGCTATCGCCGATAAGGCGGGCGATGAAGCCAAAGCCGTCGAATATTGGAACAAGTATTTTGAATTGGGCGGTGACTCCGGCATCGTTGCTGAAAATCTTGCCAGGATATTCCTGACAAAAAATGATTTCTCGGCCGCCCGCAAAGTCCTCGAACGCGGGATTGAAGGCGAATCGGAATATGGTCCCCTCTATAAGAAACTCGGAGATAGTTGCATGCGGCTCAACGACTTCCCGGCCGCACTCGAAGCCTATAAGAAATATCTCGAACTGAGTCCGGATGCGTCTGATAAACCCATGATCCAGGCCTTTATCGATGCTCTGGAAAAAGCCACGAAAAAGGAAGAAGCTCCGCAGAAGCAACTTCCCAATTAAGGCCAATAATCACATTCAGGTGGTCCGAAATTTCCCGGTACGCCTGCGAGTGGCAATAACCAGGGGGATCATATTTTGGGTTCACCCCTTTTTCAGACCGGTGATTTCAAAATCGGGCTGGTTTTGTTCGTGCTCGCTCTGGTCGTTTTTGGTAATTCATTGAATAATCCTTTCATCTGGGACGATGATTACCTGATCGTCGGGAATGCCCAGGTTAAAAGTGGGTCGGCTTTAGCGACTATTTTCAACTCCGATATCATGCTGGGTGGTGGTCACCATCAATCCAAGTTTTACAGACCACTTCAGATTGTGTCCTTCAAGATTGATTATTTTATCTGGGGAGAGGACCCTGTTGGTTTCCATGTGACCAGTACCATGGTCCATATCATCAATGCCCTGCTGGTATTGGTGTTGGTCCGTTCACTCTGTGCTGATCATCGCATCGCCCTGTTTGCGAGTGTGCTCTTTCTGGTGCATCCCGTTCAAACCGAGTCGGTCACTTATCTGGCCAGTCGTTCCGAGATATTGATGTTTTTCTTTTACCTGAGTGCGCTGATCATGTATCGCCAGTATCGCTCATACGGAAGTTATGGATATCTGGCCCTGTCACTGGTCCTGTTCGCGGGCAGTCTCTTGTCCAAGGAGATGGCGGTCAGTTTGCCTTTGACGGTATTGATCTTGGACCTGGTTTGGTTTGATTCGGTCCTGGTCGAAGACCGGATTCTGAAACGCTATCTCCCTTATTTCCTGGTGCTTTGTGCTTATTTCTATCTACGGCTGTTCGTACTCGAGCTCCAAACAAATGAAATTTCAACCTATGGCACTTTACCCGAAAACTATGCCACCAGCCTGATGGTCCGGCTTCTGACTTTTATAAAAGTTTTGTCCAGTTATGTCTGGATATTGCTTTACCCCAAGAACCTGTTCATGGAACGTTCGATTGACAGTGGGATGTCTCTGGCCGATCCTGTCGTGTTCATTCCTGTCCTGATCGTAGTCGTTCTGGGTGCCGGGGCGGTTATGATCAGCCGGCGTTCCCTGTGGAGCCTGATCTGGTTCTTTCTCACGTTATTGCCGGTTTCGGGCCTGGTCCCGATCAATTACCTGTTGGCCGAAAGATATCTGTATTTGCCAACGGTCGGTTTTTTCGGTGCTCTGGGCATCATTGTGTTCGGGTTGTATGATCGGAGCGCCCAAAAGTGGCGGCCCTGGCTGAAACCGGTCGGTGTCGGCTTGATTTGCGTGGGTTTGATCACCCTGATGACCCGGACTGTGGTCCGTAACCATGATTGGCACGACGAACTGGTTTTTTATCAAAAAACGATCGAACATGTCCCGGGCAGTACCCGCCTGTACAACAATCTGGGCACGGAGTATGGCAAACGTGGCCGATATCACGAGGCAATCAGGGCGTTTCAACAGGCGATCGACATTCTCGATGATTATGTAGATCCTCATAATAATCTGGGTTATGCGTATTACCATATCGGGAACTATGATAAAGCGATTGCAGAATTTGCTCGTGTCGTCCAACTCGGCGATCGGCCGCATTCCGTTTATCAACAGATTGTTGCCGATTATATCAAGCAGGGAGACGATCAGAAGGCATTGTCCGTATATCGGGCTTTTGGAAGTACTGAAGCTGTGGCTTACAACAGTCTGGCCATGGATTATTATGGCTTGAAACGATATCAACAGGCGATCAAATTCATGGAGCACGCTATCGAGCTCGATCCCTATCATGCTGAAACCCTCGTTAGTCTGGGAAGTATCCATGCTGAATTGAAGCAGTATGACCGGGCCAGATTCTGCTGGGAGAAGGCCCTGGCCATTAACCCCCGGCTTGACGCAGCCCGGACCTGTCTCGAGCGTCTCGAGCGGCTCGAGAAACCCGTAAAGACGAGCACATCTTTCCTTTCAGGTGAAGGAGCAACTGATGGTTCAGGCTACGGGCCGTAAACAGGCGGGCGAACATGCCGTTCAGGTCGGCTTGCCTTTGAATCAGGCAGCCCGGCAGAATGTGCTGATAGCGATCCTGGTCTCGATGCTGGTGATGATTGTGGCTGGTATCTTTCTGCTCAATGCATTGATCGAGAACGGTGAGGCCTGTTTTCCTCTTGATGATTCCTGGATACACCTGACTCTTGCCCGCAATCTGAGCGAACAACTCCGCTTTGCCTATGTCAAAGACGGTCCCTCGATTCAGGCCTCGACCTCACCACTCTTTACCTTTTTGCTGACTCCAGCTTTTATTTTCAGTTTCAACGAATATTGGACCAGTTATTTCTGGGGGGTCTGCGGCGTACTGATTCTTGTGTGGAGCTTCTCCTTCTGTCTGATCAGGT
Organism: bacterium; assembly: GCA_016934675.1. Lineage (GTDB taxonomy): Bacteria > CSSED10-310 > JAFGSJ01 > JAFGSJ01 > JAFGSJ01 > JAFGSJ01. The sequence continues at coordinate 10,976 of JAFGSJ010000118.1, forward strand.
TCAGGCCGGTCCTACCCGGTTGGACGGTTTGGGCCAGTTGTATGGCCTTGATGAGTATAGCACTTGATCGGCGTGTCATCTGGCTCTCAGTCTCGGGCATGGAGACGACCTGTTTTCTGGCGGTTGTTTTTTCCGCTCGGACCTTGCTGGCAGACGATCGTTATAAAGTCCATGCTCTGGCCGTCGCCCTCATCGCTTGCTGGCTTCGGCCAGAAGGATGTGTTTTTGCTGTTCTGATCACCGCTGTCCTGATCTACGATTATCTGAGCAGGCCCTATCAGGAAAACCAGGTCTGTAAACCGCTTCACTTTTTTCAACCCGGTCGGCGCTTCCAGAAAATCATACTCGGATGCGGCTTTATCGCTCTGTTAGCCTATTTTGGCCTCAATATGGCCAATAATGGTTCACTCTGGCCCTCAACCCTGGCTGCTAAAGTCACGGGTTTTCAAGCTATCGGGACCAGCTCCTACTTCATTCAGGTCCTCGAATACCTGAGTTACGCCGGCATTCTCTTGCTTCTACCCGGATGTGTCTGGGCATTTTTCGAGAGTGGGCTTCGACTCAAGCGGAAGCAAAGGGTGCCGGTCTTGCTTGATCTGCTGTGGTTGGGAACACTGATTATGCTCTATTACTGGAAATTGCCCTATGTTCGACAGCACGGTCGTTATATTCTCCCGGTCCTGCCTTTTCTTGTCCTGATCGGCCTTTACGGCTCGACCAATCTGATCGCCCGCTTCTGTGGCCACAAGAATAAAACACAGGCCGTATTACTTCACGCACTGCTGGCCTTGATCACGATCTGGCAGCTATCCCGGCTCCCCGTGGGTATGACTATGTATGCCCAGCAATGTTCATACTATCTGGGTCGGCATGTCGCCGCTGCCCAATGGCTCCAAAAACAGACGCCTCCCGACGCGATCACCGGCACTCATGATATCGGGGCCATGGGCTTTCTGGCTGATCGTCGTTTGGTGGATATGGCCGGCTTGATCGATCCCGAAATCGTACCACATCTCCATGATCACGAGTATATGAAACAGTGGTTGTTCAAAGGCGGGGTCGATTATGTGGCGGTCCTCAACACATGGTATACCGTGATCAATGTCAATCCCCTGGCCGTTTTTGCTCCGGACCCCGGCGAAGCACTCTCCATTTTTCCTCTGGTTCCGGGATTGAAATTCATGCAACAAGGCTTGATCGATCTGTATTTCGAAGCCGCGACACTTATCCGGCAGCGAAAATTGGAGCCGGCCCTGCAGGTAATCGATCAAATGCTGAGCTACGAACCCCAATTCGCCGCGGGTTACAGCCTCAAGGCCACTATTCTGATCATGCTGACCCGTCTGGATGAAGCGGAGAATGCACTGAAGCAAGCCCTCCATTATCAATCAGATTATGCCGAAGCAGAGTATCAGTATGCCCTGCTTGAATTACAACGGGACAACCGGGTTGCAGCCCGGGCACATCTCGATCATGCTCTCGAAAGCAATCCTGATCACTGGGCCGCAGTCGAGTTGTCCTCGAAATTGCACAAAGATGCATCATCACAGGAACAGTCACTCACAACACCTTCTGAGTTGACCGATTGAGCATACCGATTTATACGGCACCCGTTATGATCGGCAGCTCAGGGTGAACAGGCTCCGGTATTGTCACGAGAAGTACAACCACACCGACCACTGGCCGTTGTCCCATTGCGAGGGCCGGAACTGCCGCTGATAACCGAAGTTCCCCAACTACTTTCAGTGCCGGCCTCATCATCGGAAACGACCACGAACCAGATATCGGAAGTTCCACTAATGTCCCATTCGTAGCTACCATTGATAGAACACTGAGCGCCGCTCAAGGTGTAATCATTGGTTATCAGTGTTTCCAGCGAGCCATATAAGATGTTGGCGCTCCGGGGCAGGCAATCATTGGACTGCATTTCAGCGTAATCCCAGGTCACGATGACGAGGTCATCATCATCCGAATCTTTGGTTACGATCACACCATTGCCGAAGCCGTCACCATCGGGTATGACCGGAGTCGACACAGAATCGTCATAGATGAAAATGGTGTGGCTTCGGGTCAAGGTCGGGTCGCTGTTCAAACGCATGGTCACGGTTTTGAGACCGGTCGTGGTGTAGGTATACGACGTTTCCGTCAAGGTACTGCCACTGTCATCATAGGATAGATCGCCGTCAAAATCCCATTCATAATTGGTGATCAGACCGGATTGTGTTACTCCGGCTGATTTACTGGTAAATGTTACCGAGCTGTTCAACGGCGCCGCTGCCCACCAACAATAATAGTCTGTGGTCGAATACATGCTGTCTGTCAGTGTGCGGTCCTGGTTATTGACGAGAAACTCGGGGGTCGGATCGTCAACATAGGTCAGGCTCGTTTCCTGCTGTGAACCACCATTAACCATGGAGGCCCAGTAATTGGGCGGTGTGTCTTCATCTTCATACAGATCATTGACGCCCCGTTCACCGACGGTGAATGTGTCGATCCGGGCCCAGGCATAACCATCATTATCGGACATGAACACACCGCCATCATCGTTGTCCTTGATGCCGATCAGCATTTTTCCGTCACTGGTTTCAAGTATCGAGCTGATTGTTTTCATGTTCAGCGTGGTTAAACCGGCATTAACCGGGAACCAGGTCGTTGCGTCATCACTCGAACGCCACATACCGCTGAAAACCTGGCTCTCTGGATCATCCGTCCAGCCACCGATAAATAAATCATAGTTTGTATTGATGTCGATGGCATCATAGTAGAGTTCCCCCGAAAGATTATAGGGGTATGTTCCGTTCTCGATTATCCAGAAATCCCCGTCAAAACGATAGGCCCCCGAGTCTCCTGCTTCCGCTTTACCGGATATCCTGCTTTTATACGGGTTTTTACCGTCGCCCGATGCGCACCACATCTCCTGTACGATACCCCGGGGTTGTTTCAACAGGTCGGCAATCTCACTGTTCTCCGATATGCATTCTTTCTTCATCGGTTGGCCATAGGTAACGGCATTGAAGAATGTCTCGGCAGGCAGCCCACCCGTGACCGGGGTCCAGTTGAGAGCAAAACCCGCTTTCACTTTGGCCGGATCATAATAATACACGGGGGCAATACCGTCTGCAATCGAGGCCCATAACGCTTCTGAATTACTGAAAAAGACAAGTTCCGAAATCCAGGACGATTGTATCGCATCCAAATCTTCCGTAGATGTTGACCACAGCCATTCGGCTGATGGTATATTCTCGACCGATGAATAACTGGTCGAATACACACCAGAGTTTTTCGTACCGATAAGGACTGTCCGGGATACAATATCATTAGTGATGGTCATGGCGGTGATGTCGGTGGTCGAAAGGCTATCGGTCCCATCCAGGGCCCGGCCCCATGGACAGGCGGACTGACCTCCATCATAACTGACAAACATACCCATGTCCCGTGTCCCAAAGAAAACAATATTCGGGTCGGTCGGGTCGCTGACCGTGACCGTGATCTCATGCGGAAAGGCGTAATAACCGCTGGCCTGCTCCCAATCGGTCTCACTGACTATTTGTCCATGAATGCCATAATAAAGCCCCAGCTTGCTAGAACCGACAAAAATGAGATCAGCATCCGGACTGGCATCGGTCGGATCGAAACCGGGGGGCAGGGCAATCGTTTGTATGACACCCTGATACGGACTGATCTGTTGGGTCCAGATTGATGAGCCGGGAATCTGGCTCGGATAATCAGCGGTATAGTAAATCTTGTCACCGGTGCTGTCGTGCTTGAGGGCATACAGATAAATATAATCCCCATAGATGTCGGTAAACCAATCCGGTGAAACAGCCAGATCGATCATGGTCGCAGTGGCATCGATTTGAGCGTCGGCCATGGGGACTTCGGTCCAGGTCCCATTGAATGTTCCACGATACATCCCGTTTCCATGGGTCCCGAAATAGACATACACATTAAGACCATCGCTGATCGCCGCAACCGAGTTCGCATTGACCAGCGCATTTACGGCTTCACAGTACCAGGACAGGTTGCCCGTATTATAATAATACCTGAGCAGCCCACTCGTTGTCGCTACCCAGATCGTCTGGTCCGTCGCATAGAGGGGCGACACTGCAATCCGGTTGATCTGACACAGGACCGATGCCGGACAACCCACTAAAACGGGATCAATCGCTGTCCAGTTCTGGCCCATATCATTACTGATGAGCAAGCCCCGGTCTTTCACGGCTGCAAAGGCAGTGGGCACAGCCGGGGCATCGGGAACATAGGCCACATCAATGATCACAGCATTAGCCGGCATGTCACCATTGTTCATCCTGACCCAGGAAGCGCCTCCATTCTCGGTCAGAAATATGCCCGCACCATTACTGCCCGCCAGGATAACCTTATCACTGGTATAGCTCCCGGTCCGGGCAACTCCATACTCGTTATAATCAGGGACCAGGGCCAGACTCAGAATCTCGACCGGACCATAGCCATCAGGATTACAGAAGAATCGGGCGAACTCACGTTGCCCGTTCTCATCCTCGCCTTTCGATTTATAGATGCCTTCAGATCGGGAGGCCAGCATCATGGTGTTATCAAAGGTATAATTCGCCGAGATGACTATCCGATTGACCTGACGATGCTGAATCTGACCATGGGACACATTGGTCGGCACATCGCAGATCGTTGCCGTGCCGGGGTCTTCCAGAAACATACCCTTGCCCATCGTCCCCACCAGACTGGCAGTCGAACCCAGTACCGTCACTGAGGAAATGTTTGCCGAAAAATCTTCGATCTGACTATAGCCACTGGTAGTGCTGATACGTGGATCAGTAACCAAACACCACAGTCCCTTCTCCGTGCCCGATATTCCTTCAAAATCACCTACCATTCCTGCACTGAAATCGACGGTCTGGAACCGTTCGCTATACGGTGTATTATCGCTGTATGGCGCAAAGGTGCCCCCCGTTGAGAAAAAGATTCCCGAGCCATCCGAGCCGGCCAGCCGGATTGCGGTGTTACCCGTATCGGGATTGACCCTCGAACTGGCAGACATGAAACTGAAATTGGCCGTATCCATTTCCAACACCCAGGTTTCTGCATCACCGCAGTCATTACAGGCATACAGACCACCCAGTGACACGTTTGCATCGTATTCGATCCCGGCCAGGGTCGTATTATCGTACGAAGTCAAAGACAGGACCCGATAATCCTGGCTATTCAAGCTTTGTTCCCATGTTGTCGAGTTCCAGCGCCAGACACCTTGGCCATAGGTCCCGACATAGAGATAGGTATCCAAGGTCACTCCACAATTTATGGCCACGGTCAGGCTGGTTATCGGAGCATAAAGGGGTACACTCTCCATTCCGGACCAGGTCAGACCGTGGTCGAACGATGAATAGACCTTGCCGGCACTGGCACAATAGATTTTTCCAGGTATCGCGGGATCGCTCGTTATGGCAACAATATAGGGATCATCGATCCCCGCATTTGCCTCGGTCCAGATAACACCATCCAACGAAGTGTAAACCCCCGCTCCCACCGTCCCGATATAAATATGATCATCCGCGGTCACATGCACGCAGGTGATATTGCCCTCGTACACCCCCTGTTTCAGCCAGGCGGCTTGGAGCGTTGCTCCCCATAAACAAATAAGTACAAACAAGTACATAGATCGTAATCGTGTGCTCGATATCCAATTCATGTTTCAAACCTCCTTGTCATACGGTACTTTGTTGCTTTGATACACCCATAAATTAATATACGTTCCGAGGCCATGCTTGTCAAAACCAGGGGCCGGATTGGACCGCATTCTGCTTGTCAGATTACCATTGCCGTGCTATGAGCCCGTGAAAGTAAGGCAATCATCGAGCTTCGAGCCGACAGTAACTTTTGGACCATTTCCATCCAAAAACAGGCGGGTAGTGATCACACATGAACAAATTACCACCGATTTGGTCTGACCAGGAACTCAACGCATTTGATCGGACTGATCCCACTCTTAGGCATATCGTCTCGAAAATTGTCCGGTCACATGGTTATGCCGGGGAACGGATCGAACTCTTTCCTACCGGCTCTGTCCTGGTGTTCCGCGTCGATAATATTGCGGTGATCAAGCTGTTTCCTCACTACTGTCAGCAACACTTCCGGACAGAACACAATGCATTGGCCGTATCGGCTAAGCACTTGCCCGGTATCGTGCCTGATCTGCATCATGCCGGCGAATGGGACGGTTGGTCCTATCTGATCATGGCTTTACAGCCCGGTATTCCCCTGGACCTGTGTTGGCCCGATTTACACCCCCAAGAAAAGGCATCCCTGGTCAGGCAACTAGCTGAAATCGTCCGTTCTCTCCATATGATCCCACCAGCTCAATCGGACCTTCCTCGCCCGCACTGGTCACAATTCCGGGACACACAACAAGAACGATGCCTGGAACGTCAGAAACAACTCAAACTCGATCAATACTGGCTTGATCAGATACCCGGATTCCTCGATACTGTATCTTTTCCGGCCCCCCAATCCAGCCGGCATGTCATTTTGCACACCGAGATCATGAACCAACACCTCCTGGTCGAACGTGACTCCGGCTCGAACCGGATCAAGGGTTTGATCGATTTCGAGCCGGCCATGATCGGGGACTTCGAGTACGAACTGGCCGCCATTGCTCTGTTTGTGTGCGGACAGGACCCATATCTTTTTCCGCTTTTTCTCGAACATTACCGACCTGATTTACTCGGAGACCCGGAGTTGACCAGACGTGTGCTGGCCTACATCCTGCTCCATCGTTATAGCAACCTGGCCTGGTACCTGACGTTCATGCCGCCGGTCCGTTCATTCGAGGAATGCCTCGAATACTGGTTTCGCTGATCGCCTCGTAAACGAGGACGAACAAAGTCCGATTAATCGGGGAGTCTAGTCCTGCGCATTGGTTTCAAGACATGGCTCATTTGTTCGAACAGTCCAAAGGTCAAACCAATTGCTCCGGATGCTTTCTACACCTGGGTACCTCAAATAATGAAAAAAAAGCATTGATTCTTGACAATTGGGAATGATGTTCATATAATGAGACCATCTTCGCGGCGGAAAGCCGATGTAAGAGGTGATGCCGGGGTAGCTCAGTCGGTAGAGCAACGGACTGAAAATCCGTGTGTCCGCAGTTCAATTCTGCGCCCCGGCATCTTTTTTTGTGCGGGATAAACAGGCAGGCCGGCGCACTTGCCCTTGACAAGTATCGGACAGGGTGCTAACGACAATGTTTTCTGAAAAAGAGAACTATTGATAGTATTAGGCGAGCCTTAAGGAGGTTTTCATGTTTGCTGTGATCGAAAATGGCGGTAAACAGTATCGAGTCGAGCCGGAACAGATCATTCAGGTCGAGAAGCTGGTCGGTCAGGAGGGCGAGAAAGTGGTCCTGGACCGCGTTTTGTTGCTTCAGTCTGACAGCGGTGTGCTCGTTGGTAATCCCCTGGTCAAGGGTGCTTCGGTTGAGGGTCAGATTATCAATCACACTCTGGCTGACAAGATTATGGTTTTTAAAAAGAAAAAACGGAAAGGTTACCATAAGAAGCAGGGTCATCGCCAGCAATTGACAAACCTGAAGATTACCGGGATTAACTCATAATTTTCCGTCTGAAGAATACATTAGTTCGTCATGTAACATACTTGAATAAGGAGAACTTCTCATGGCTCATAAAAAGGGAGTTGGAAGTTCGAGGAATGGCCGTGATTCGCAGTCTCAAAGACTTGGTATCAAGCGCTTCGGAGGTCAAATTGTCCTGGCCGGCAACATTCTGGTCCGTCAGCATGGGACCCGGTTTCATCCCGGCAAGAATGTCGGCAAGGGCAGAGATGACACGCTTTTTGCCCTCATTAACGGCAAAGTGGTCTTCGAGCGATACGGCAAAACGCGCCAACGCATCAGTGTTTATCCTCAAGCCTGAGTAGGATCATTATCCCGACGAGTCGTCATTCATCATCGTTCATCATCTGGTTCCGAACAGGTCGAGAGGTCGAGCGTGGGCCTTTTTCCTGTGATGAGGTCCGGATAACCTATGTTCATCGACTCGGTTAAAATTTACATCCGTTCAGGCAACGGTGGTCGCGGTTGCGTCAGTTTTCTGCGCGAGAAGTATCGTCCCCGGGGCGGTCCTGATGGGGGTGATGGCGGTCGGGGAGGAGACGTGGTCTTTATCACCGAACCTCGACTCAACACGCTGCTTGACTTTCATTACCAGCAACACTTCAAGGCCGATCATGGCCAGCCCGGTCAGGGCCGCAAACGGTCCGGTAAATCTGCCGAACCTCTTCCAATTCGTATCCCGATCGGGACTTCGATCTATGATGATGCAACCGGAACGCTCCTGGGTGATCTCAGTGCCGCGGGTCAGGAACTGATAGTAGCTCGAGGCGGACGGGGCGGCAAAGGCAATGCTCATTTCGCCTCGTCGACCCAGCAAGTACCGCGTTTTGCCCAGCAGGGCGAACAGGGTCAGGAACTGTGGTTACGGCTTGAATTGAAGCTGTTGGCGGATGTCGGGATTATCGGTTATCCCAATGTGGGCAAATCGACCTTCATAGCCCGTATTTCAGCGGCTCGGCCCAAGATCGCCGATTTTCCCTTTACGACCCTCGAACCTCATCTTGGTGTGGCCCGTTTTGACGATAACCCGCCGATCGTGTTTGCCGATATACCGGGCATCATCGAAGGCGCTCATCAGGGTAAGGGACTCGGTTTGAAATTCCTCAAACATATCGAACGGACACGTCTGTTACTGCATTTTATTGATCCCACGCCATTACCTGAACGCGATCCGGTCCGGGATTATCAGATCATTCAACATGAACTGGTCGCCTATCATAAACCGTTGGGCGATCGGCCCCAGTTTGTCATCGTCAATAAATGCGATATTCCCGAGAATCGCGAGCGGGCTGATCCGCTCGAAAAGCTTATCAATCAACTTGGCGGACAGATTTTTTATATATCAGCGGTCACCGGTGCCGGGACCAAGGAATTACTGTCCCGGATCAGTCTTTTTTTTCAAAGCAGTTAGCGAGGGCAGTAATGACGATCGGAATCTATGGTGGTTCATTCAATCCGGTCCATTTGGGCCATCTCGCAGTGGCCCGGGAAGTTCAGTATCGTTGTCATATTGACAGGCTGTATTTCATGCCGGCGGGTGATCCCCCACACAAATCGGGTCATGATCTGGCCACGGGCCCGGACAGATTGGCCATGCTCGAACTCGCCCTGTCAGACTACCGGCATTTCATGGTTTCCTCGTATGAACTCGAACTTGCCGGGCCGTCGTTCTCGATAAACACGATACGTTTCTTCGAGCACACGATCTGTCAGGGAGCACCACTCGTCTTTCTGATGGGACTGGACGCCTATCTGGAAATCGAGACTTGGAGGGAATACACGGCCTTGCTGGACCATTGTCACCTGGTAGTGACCTCTCGACCGGGGGCGTCCCGGTCCGGATTCGAGAGCCAATCCCTCCCGGAACTGGGAGTGGACCCGTTAATTTTCCGGTCCCATCAATGTCTGCCCTCATATGATCGCCAGTCCGGGTCGATCTTTTTTCTCGAGATACCCGGCTTTGACGTTTCAGCGACCGATATCCGGACTCGGGTCCGGAAGGGCATACCTATTGATCATCTTTGTCCCCGGTCGGTCTGTCGCTATATCGAACAGCATCAACTCTATTCTGAAAGGGCGTAAACAACATGGAGGCACAGGCACTTCCCGATCTCATCAAACGTATACACCGGATTGTTCTCGAGAAAAAAGGCGAAAATCCGCTTCTGTTCGACCTACGGGATTTAACACCCTTTTCCGATTTTTTTTATATTGTCAGCGGCTGGTCGGACCGGCAAGTCCGGGCCATATACAAAGAAATCGAAGCACAATTGCATAAGGAAAATATCTATCCCCTGCATGTCGAAGGTGAAGAGACGGCTCACTGGATTCTCATGGATTACGGCCAGGTCATCATCCACATCTTTCTGCAGGAGAGCCGCAAGTTCTACGATCTCGAACATCTCTGGGCCGACTCGGCCAGCATTGATCTTTCGACGTTGGAGCACGATGCATGAACCCAACTTTTCCTCTTCACGAGCATAATCACCGGGTCCCAGCCCTGATGCCGATGTTCTCAGCGGCATGGGCGGTCCAGTCCCGGACACGATCTGAATAGCATGGCCTCGATACTCAAAAATATCGCCCGCTTCAGTTATAATCATTATCGGCTGACTCTGTCCCTGGTGGGACTCGTCACCGTGCTCTGCCTCTATGCCGCGGCCCACCTACAACTCCAAACCAATTTTGTCTCCCTTCTGCCCCAACAATCACGGACTGTGCGCGTTTTTTTCGAATCGGTCGAGGATTTCGGCATGAGTGATTTCCTGGTTGTCTGCCTGAGGACCGATGACCAGGGCAACAGTGAACGCATGATGGAACTGGCGGATTTGATCGTCGAGGAACTGGCCGGTTCTAAACTCATCGAATACATCGATTACCGCCTGGGTGACAAGGAAAAAGATTTTTACAAGGAAATTTTTCTGCGAAACATGGTCCTGTTCATGGACTCGCGGGGAATAGAACGGCTGCAACAAAACCTGACTGATGACTCGATCCGGGACCTGATCAAGAAAAACAAGGAATTGCTGCTCTCGCAAGTCTCGCTCGGCGTGAAAAAACTGATCACCGAAGACCCGCTCCGCATCTCGGAAATCTACCAGGAATTCCTGCCCGGTCAAAAGGGCAATCTGAATTTCGATATCAGCGACGGCTATTATCTGACCCGTGATCAGAAAATGCTGTTGATCCTCGTCAAACCGGTCAAATCCATCGAGGACTTCAACTTCAACCGGTTACTACTCTATGAAGTGGAGCAGGCACGTGATCGTGCCTTGGCGGAGCTTGATGCGAGTGAAACGTCCTTACCCGGCGAGGGGGGAACTGCTGTAACCGTCTCTTTTACCGGCGGGCATGTCATTACCCTGGCCGATCATCAGGTCATTAAACGTGACATCATCAAGACTGTGGTGTCGTCCTTTATTGCCATTGTCCTGTTGTTTGTCTTCGCCTTCCGCCGGATCGAAACTATGCTGTATATCGGCCTACCCTTGGTGACCGGCGTGATCTGGAACCTTGCCTTCTCCTATCTGACCATCGGCAGTCTGAACCTGATTACCAGCGTACTCTCGGCCATTATCCTGGGCCTGGGAGTTGATTTTGCCATCCACCTCTACAATCGCTTTCTGGATGAACGTGTGGCCGGGCAGGAGGTCCTGCTTGCCCTTGAAACCAGCCTGGCCCAGACCGGCGTTGGTGTTTTAACCGGAGCTGTCACGACGGCCGTGGCTTTTTTCGCCATGCTGTTGGCACCCTTTCGAGGTCTGGCCGAATTTGGCTTCATGGCGGGCTCCGGTATTCTCTTCTGTTTTCTGTCCGTCGTGCTCCTGCTGCCGGCATTGATCAGATTGAGACTGCCAAAATTCCATTGCGACCCGGTCCTGGCCAAGAGACCCATGAGTTCATTCTTCGTGCGTCCGATTGCTCAATGTGTACTCCGATTCCCGAGAACTATCTTAAGTATCGGTATCATCATCACCCTGGCTGCATTGACCCAGGTTCCGAAGATCACCTTTTCGGACAGCCTTGTGGATTTGCGAGCCCAAAGCAATAAATACATGAAGGTCAGGGATGAAATCCAAGCCCGGACCGGCGGCAGCTTTCGTTACTTCCTGATCGTCATCCGCGGACCCGATATCGAAACGGTTATCGCCGCCAATGAACGACTCATGACCCAACTCGACCAATACGTCCGGAACCATAAATTGAACAATATCAGTTCGATTACCGACTACATTCCCTCGAGGTCGGTCCAGCAGCAGAATATCGATTTAATCAGAAACGACCCCGACCTGTCCGGTGACCGGATCGAGCGGACCTTTATCCATGCCCTCGAACAGAACGGTTTCCGCTTTATCCCGGCCTACCAGAACTATATCCGGAATCTGAAACTCTCATTGGCCGTGACCGAGCCTTTTCGCTATCAGAATTACCGTGAACTTCGCCTGGAACGCATCTTGAAACGGTTCGTGGCCTTCAAGCAGAATGAGGTCCGCCTGGCCATTTACCTTTTCCCCCGAGAAAAGGACCTGACCAATCAGAAAATCGATTACCGGGACATGTTTGCGGAAATCAGGCAGATGTTTCAAACCATGAACATCGACGCCGACATCACCGGGACTTTGCCGGTTACCCAGGAACTCAAGGGACTGGTCATCTCCTCGATCAATCGGGTCACCCTGATCGCCCTGCTCGGGGTTATCCTTGTGCTTGCATTCCATTTTCGACGGACCAAACACATCATCGCCGCCATGCTGCCCATGAGTTGCGGACTTATCTGGATGTTGGGCTCCATGCCCCTGGTCGGACTCTCCCTCAATTTCTTCAATATCGCCATTATCCCGATCATTGTCGGGATCGGAATCGATAATGGGGTCCATATTCTTCATCGATATAAGGAAAGCAGACAGAATAACGATCGGCTGCTCACCGTTCTGACCCTCTCCGGTAAAGCCGTGGTCCTGACTTCCTTGACCACGATCCTGGCCTTCGGCTCGCTCTATTTCTCGGATTATAAAGGACTGGCGACCATGGGCTATCTGGCCATTACCGGTGTCGGTTTCAGCCTGCTCGCTTCCATTTTCATTCTGCCCGCCCTGATCGCCATAATCATCGAGTTCAGGACCCACAACCATCGATCATCCAGCCACGCGGATACTTGATTTCGGCTCGACCATTCGGACCTGGTCCGACCCGGCCGCTCGAAGAACCGATCAATGAAAACTTTGCAATAGTAACGGTTGCATTTTCGCGAAAAAGCGCAGGTTTTTAGCACATTTTGACAAAAAGTTAGCACATTGTGCTGAAAAACCTGCGATTCCTGCGGGCATGTCATTGACCTTTTCAGTAGAATCCCTTGATAATCAAGCATTCCCGTTTTTTTCTGCTTGTGGCATGGATTTTGTAATAAGGAACGACACGACACAATTTCAGGCTTACCCTGTCATTGTATTCATCGACAGTTAAAAAACCGATCATCAGGGCAGTAAAGTGGTTAATGACTGATAAATAATGAATAAATACAGTTAGCGTTCATCAAAAAACATGTCATGGAAGCTTCGGGAACTGTCATGGACGTTTGGGAAACTGTCGGGAACGAAAAAGCAACTGTCAGGGAAGTTAGGGAAACTGTCATGAAAGAAAAAGTAACTGTCAGGGACGTTTCGGATACTGTCATGAACGAAAAAGTAACTGTCAGGGAAGCGAGGGAAACTGTCATGGACTATTCAGGAACTGTCGGGAATGTACCGGGAACTATCATGGACAAAAAAGCAATTGCCATGGAACAAAAAGTGACGGTCATGCAGCTTAAAAGAGAGCGAAAATGGATTTCGGAATTCTTTCAAGAACTCACAAAGCCGTCTGATCTGTCCCGAGCTTGTCGAGGGGAGGTGCTGTCTATTGACTATGAATCATCTTTTAAATCTGAGAATGTGATGTCCGCCTTTGGAGGTATTACTCCTTATCCTGTCCGCCTTTGGAGGTATTACTCCTTATCCTGTCCGCCTTTGGAGGGGGCCAGGGGGAGGAATCGCTGAAAATTTAACGATAACCCGAGGAGAATTCCACCCCCTGAATCCCCCGCCAGCGGGGGACAGAGCGGGTAATCGCCCCTATGATTGATTTGACAACTGCCTGACCCGGCTGCTCACAATGGTGATTGAGGCTGGATAGCTTGTAAACAGAGGAGGGATGTGAACGACGACTGTTCGTGTCCTGACCTTACAAACAGAGGAGGTTTTTATGAGTTTAAGGACCAAAACATCCATATCGGACCGGATCTCTAGATCCGACCGGATATCTATGATCTGAAATGAAAAAGTACCGCATTCTCAGTTTAGATGGAGGTGGCTTGCGGGGGCTTATTACGACCCGGCTGTTGCACCGTCTGAATACGGAAAGTGGTATCAGGGGCTGGATTGATGATGTCGATCTGTTCGTGGGCACATCCACGGGCGGTATTCTAGCCCTGGCCCTGGCCATTGGCAAAACGCCTGAAGATATATGTCGTCTCTATTTGGATAAGGGTAAGCTGATATTCAAGGACAATTACCTTGATGACATCCTGGATTTGGGTAAGACCATCGGGGCCGAGTACTCGAACAAGGACCTCAAAAAGGAGTTATTAACGATCTTCGGTGACATTACCCTGGCCGACATTGCGGATAGATACAATAAGAAAGTGGCCATTCCCACGTTCGA
>JAFGSJ010000119.1 GCA_016934675.1 bacterium
CTGAATTATGGCGAGACCACTTCGAGTAGCGAGTAGAATATGAGAATGCCTGCTAACATGTCATGAATCGTGGCAACAGGGGCATGACAGTCTTTTCTGATAAAGTCGACCATCAGCTTTTTCTTGATACATTAGAGGAGTATTCTGGCTTGCTCAAGGTTGCAATTCGGGCCTACTGTTTAATGGGAAATCATTTTCATCTCTATGTGAAGACACTCGATGCAAATCTCTCTCGGTTTATGCACTCGTTTTTAACATCATTCACACTCGCTCAAAAAACAGTATACAACAATCAGCACGCAACTTGAGAAATGGCCATAAATCAAATAATAAGTGTGACCCCCTTTTTTCCGCGACCAACTGGCCAGCCTTTTGCTCATCACCCTCGTATTCATCTGACAACTGCGGTCACAATGTTCCACTGAAATCTACAAATAATTCAGCTCTATCCCGCCTCAATTTTCATAAGCAGCAATGGTTCTATTCTGACAGGAGCGTTTTTACTCTTGACAGATTGACCCGGATGGATAATATTACCTATAGAAACTAACTATTATAGGGAGAAGTATCCATGGGGAGAGAAAAGCCGGCAATAGCTTACAAGAAAGCAATTCAGAGTATCCTTCAACAAGGCGGTATCATCAGGACGGCAGCTGCTATCAACGCCGGTATCCATCCCAGAACGCTGTATGAACTCAGAGATTCAGGCACACTTGAACAAATCTCTCGCGGTGTCTATCGACTTGCTGATCTCCCTCCGCTTTCCGAACCGGATGTGGTTACGATTGCTACCCGCGTGCCTCGGGCTGTTATCTGTCTTATTTCCGCGTTGTCATTTCACGACCTGACAACTCAAGTCCCACACTGGGTGTACATTGCCCTGGAGAAGGGGGCGGAGACTCCGCGCATTGACTATCCACCGATCAAAGTGCATCGTTTTTCAGAAAGTACATTCAGTTCCGGGATTATTGAGCTGGAAATTGATGGTGTGAAAGTGCGGGTCTATAATCCGGAAAAAACCCTGGCAGACTGCTTCAAATTCAGAAACACGATCGGGATGGATGTTGTTCTGGAAGCTCTTAAATTCTATCGGGAACGAGGTCCAGGCAACTGGGATACAGTCCTGCACTATGCCCGAGTATGTCGCGTTGAACAGATCATGAGACCCTATCTCGAGATGCTCTTATGAAGAACAAACCAGCCAAAGATATGGCCGCATCGGTCCGACAACGCCTGCTCTCTATTGCCCGAGCTGAAAGAATCCCTTTCAACGAACTCTTGCAGAGCTTTGCCATGAATCGTTTTCTTCGACGATTATCAGGCTCAGCTCATGCAGATATCTTTGTTCTGAAGGGAGCGCTGCTCCTTCGGGCATGGCATTCAGCAATCACTCGTCCAACCATGGACATCGATCTGCTTGGTCGAACCGAGAATAGTATTCAATCCCTTGTGGGCATCATTCGTGATATATGCGCTGTTGATACGGAACCTGATGGTCTGATCTTTGACACAATGAATATTGACGCCGAACGGATTGTAACTGGAACTGATTTTGAGGGAGTAAGGTTACGTTTCAATGCTTTACTTGATGGTGCTCGAATCAGAATCCAGATAGACATCGGTTTTGGAGATGTTATTTTTCCCTCAAGCGAAAATGTTTCATTGCCCCCGATCCTCAATTACCCGGCAGTGATACTCCAGGGTTATAGTCGCGAAAGCATCGTTGCTGAAAAATTCGAAGCAATGGCGAAATTGGGTGAGTTGAACAGTAGAATGAAGGATTTTTATGATCTCTGGATTCTCTCGAGACACTTCGATTTCTCACGAACTGACCTTCATGAAGCAATAACCAGAACATTGAAAGCCAGGAATCTGGAACTGCCCCCAGAAATCACCGCCCTCTCTGATCGTTTCATCACTGCCAAAATAAAGCAATGGAACGCCTTTATTACAAAACTACGAGATATTCCGCATCCCGCAGAGTTTTCAAACATAATTCACCAACTCCGAGAATTCCTGGGACCATTGGTTTATGATATCCGGCTTGGTCGTAAACAACAGGGAATCTGGACACCACCAGGACCCTGGTAGAGATACAGATGCAAATTTGATGTCTCAGATTATATAACAGTATCAAAAAACCGTTTCGGCGCAAAAGTTAAGCCCTTCAAAGAGCGTGCACATTCGCAGACCGAAAAGCACCAGGGACACAATATAATCAGGACACACCATGAGAGATAACTTTTTATAAACAAAGGATTTTAAAGCCATGCCGAGGGCCGAAATGTTCACTCACGTCGTAGCTTGCAATGAGCGAAGACGGAGTTCACTCACGTCGTAGACGGACGAACCGGCGTTTTTTTTAGTAATCGCGCATGAAGAGAGAAAAGAGGTTGCCGAGGGCTGGAATGTTTACTCGCGTCGTAGCTTGCAATGAGCGAAGACGGAGTTCACTCACGTCGTAGACGGACGAACCGGCGTTTTTTTAATCCCTCATGGATAGAGAGAAGAGGTTGCCGAGGGCCGGAATCGAACCGGCACGGGGACAAAGCCCCGAGGGATTTTAAGTCCCTTGCGTCTACCTATTCCGCCACCCCGGCAAGGTGTTCTAAGAGATACGTTATCTTGAGCAGAATGTCAAGATGCGTGTCGCAGTTTTTCCTGATTTCAGATCTTGGTTCGAGTATATGATCAGACAGGGGGCCAATAAGGCTTTCAGGCCGGACCTTCTCGAGATGATGCAGTGACTCAGAGCTTTGGCAAAGGTTGGATTTCACGATTGCGGTCCGGGTTGGGGTTTGGCTTGACAAAAGGAAGCGCTCCCAACTACATGAATAGCGGGTTTGATGAACTTGGACAGGGACAGACAGTCAGCGGTAACGATAGGTCACGACAATGCGGACGAGGGAAACAAAACAGGTCGGTCAGGGCGACGGGCGCACACTCTCAACGGGATTGCGGCAGGAATTCAGTGTGCGGGACGTGCGGGAATATCATCACGGTTCGCCGTTTCGCTGGGTGCTGTCGCATGTATGCGTATATTTCTGGCTGCCTGTGCTGGTGCTGCTGTGCGCCGTATTGGAGAATTTTGCATATAGCAGCATTCAGGTTTATATCGGGAAGGCTTTTGACTGGATCATGGCCCTGGAGTGGACCCGGGCCGAGTTGGTGCAGTTGGCCCTGATCATGTTGGTCCTGGCGGTAGTCCAGGGCCTGACCGGCCTGGGCCGGAATATCGGGGTTGAATTTCTGGCTCAGCGGATCGAGCGGAACACGCGCGAGGAGTTATATCGCAGTTTGTTGGGTAAGAGCCAGACCTTTCATGGTCGTCAAAAGATCGGCGACATCATGGCTCGGGCCACCAATGATGTGCGCATGTTGAATCTGATGTTCAGTCCGGGATTGATGCTGATCATGGACTCGCTGCTCTCTCTGCTGGTGCCGCTCGTTTTAATCGCTCTAATCGATGTGCATCTGCTGCTGGTGCCGATCTGTTTCAGCGTTGGTCTGGTTGTAACGGTCTGGGATTACAACAAGCGGTTGAAGCCGGTTTCGATCGCACAGCGCGACCAGTTCGGAGAGATGAACGCCGGTCTGACTGAAGCGATCAACGGGATCGAGGTCATCAAGGCCAATGTCCAGGAGCGGTATGAATTGGACAAGTTCGTGAATGACGCCCGCATCTATCGCGATTATTTCGTAAAAATGGGAATCATCCAAGCCAAGTATTGGCCGATGTTCGTTTTTGCATTGGCCTGGGGGGCCGCATTTTTTCATGGCTTGTATCTGTGGCGGCTGGATCGGATCAGTTTAGGTCAGGTCGTGGCGTTCATTGGATTGTTCGGGACGTTTCGTTTCGTCACATTTATCTCGATTTTTTCGTTCAATATGGTCCAGCTCGGTTTGGCCAGTGCGGACCGGATATTGAAACTGATCGTGACCGAAACGGAGCTCGACCAGAATGAAGCGGGCATGGCTCGACGAATCGCGGGCCGGGTCGAATTCGAGCAGGTATCCTTTGGCTTCGACGGTCAACCGGTGCTCGAAGAGATCAGTTTTCGGGTCGAGCCCGGTGAGACCATAGCCATAGTAGGCCAGACCGGTTCGGGCAAGACCACGCTGACCCGGTTGATCAACCGGATTTTCGATGTATCAGCGGGCACGGTCCGTGTCGACGGTGTCGATGTCCGCAATTGGAGTCTCGAGAGTCTGCGTTCGCAGATTTCCACGATCGAGCAGGATGTGTTTTTGTTCTCGCGGACGGTCCGGAAGAACATTGCCTTCGGCCGGTCGACAGCCTCGTTCGAGGAGATCAGGCGGGCGGCGGAGCAGGCCCAGGCGGACAGTTTCATCCGGGATTTCAGTGCGGGTTACGACACGGAGGTCGGGGAGCGGGGTGTGACTCTGTCCGGTGGTCAGAAGCAGCGTCTGGCAATAGCCCGGGCCTTTCTGACCGATCCGGCCATCCTGGTGCTCGATGACAGTACCAGTGCCATTGACAGTCGGACCGAGGAAGAGATCCAGACGGCCATGAAGCAGATCAGTCGCCAGCGCACGACTTTTATCATTACCCATCGTCTCAGTCAGATCCGCTGGGCGGACCGGATATTGGTCCTGCGGCGGGGCCGGCTCATCGACCAGGGTGATCACAAAGAATTGCTCGAACGATGTGACGAGTATCGCCGCATCTTCGCTCGTTTATAGGGGGACCGATGCCGTTTATCCTCGATGGACTCGATACGGAATCGTATGATCGCACCTACAGTGATCGAGATTTACTCGGACGGATCATGTTCTATTTCCGGTCGCACACGCGTGAGATGGTCCTGGTTTCGTTGGCTCTGGCCTTGAATTCGCTGACCGGCACCCTGGCCCCGATCATCTTGTCATGGGCGATCGATCTGGTCGCTACCCGGCCGGAAGTCGGGCTCATGTTTCTGTTCGGGCTGGGCATTGTGCTGCTGGGTATTTCCGGTTGGTTTTTCAATTATCTCAGGCAGAAGATAACGGCCCGGGTCATCGGTGATGTAGTCTTGAGGCTGCGTCAGGACGTGTTTGCCCGGACCATAAACCATGACATGTCTTTCTATGACCGGAATTCTTCGGGCCGGATCGTCAGCCGGATCACCTCGGACACCCAGGATTTCTCGAATGTGGTTACCCTGGTCATCGATGTTTTGAGCCATATTCTGATCGTGATTTTATTGACGATCTGGTTATTCCGGGTCAATGCGGGCTTAACCTTGTTACTGATCGGCATGACGCCCATCGCCGTGATCATCGCCCAGAGTTTTCGGAAAATAGCTCGCCGGGTTACTACCGCGGCGCGTCGGATCAATGCCCGGATCAATGCTCAAATCCAGGAATCGATCAGCGGGATCATGGTCGCCAAGACATTCCGACAGGAGGGCAGCATCTATGCCACCTTTCTGGACAACAACCGTGATGCCTATAAAACCGGGTTACGGCGTGGGATCGTATTGAATACTATTTTCCCAGTTATGGGGCTGGCTTCGGGTCTCGGAGTGGCCGTGCTGGTTTATTACGGGGGGTTATCGATCAAGGCGGGCACGATTAGCCCCGGGAACTGGTATCTGTTCATGCAGGCAGTCGGCTATTATTGGTTCCCGATGATGAGTATCGCTTCATTCTGGAGCCAGTTCCAGGACGGGTTGTCCGCCGCGGAGCGGGCGTTTTCCCTGGTTGACGCCGAACCGACCGTCAGGCAGCTTGGGCACATATCGGCCCGGAATCTCGAAGGCAAGATCGAATTTCGGAACACACATTTCGCATATAACGACAAGGAAGTCGTGCTGCCCGATTTTTCACTGACCATCGAGGCGGGAGAGACCGTGGCCCTGGTGGGCCATACCGGTGCCGGCAAAAGCAGCCTGGCCCGGCTGGTGAGCAGGTTCTACGAATTCCAGGGCGGGGCCCTGTTGATCGACGATCAGGACATCCGTAAGTATGATCTGGCTGAATACCGGGGTCAGATCGGGCTGGTACCTCAGGACCCCTTTCTGTTCTCCGGCACGGTGGCCGACAATATCCGTTATGCCCGGCCCGAGTCAAGCGAAGTGGAGGTGCTCGAGACCGCCCGGCAGGTGGGCCGCGGGGACTGGCTCGAAGACCTGCCTCAAGGCATCCTGACCCAGACCGGCCCGAGAGGGGCCCGGATTTCGCTCGGCCAAAGGCAACTGGTCGCCCTGGCCCGGGTCCTGCTCAAGGACCCGGCTATCTTCATTCTCGACGAGGCCACGGCCAGTGTGGACCCCTTTACCGAGGCCATGATCCAGGAAGGGCTCGAAGCGGTCATACGGGGGCGGACCGCAATTATCATCGCCCACCGGCTATCGACCGTAAAAAACGCCGACCGGACCATCGTGCTTGAACAGGGTCGGATCATCGAACAGGGTCGCCATCAGGACCTGCTCGAACGCGGCGGGCATTACGCCGAGCTCTACAATACCTATTTCCGGCACCAGTCGCTCGAATACATCGAACAGTGGCGCTGATGGCACAAAGGTATTTGGTATTGCCGAATCGGAGCAAAAATTGTATCATGGGAGGTCAAATAGCCCAAGACCACTTCGGGGAGAATTGAAATGCTGGCATTATCGGTCAAGGACATAAAGAAATCATTCGGTGCCGTGGAGGTCCTGAGGCAGGTTTCGTTCGGGATCAATCAGGGCGAGCGGATCGGCCTTGTGGGTCGGAACGGTTCGGGCAAGACGACCCTGTTCCGGATTATTGCCGGTCTCGACAAGCCGGACCAGGGCAGTTTCAGTGTAGCCAAAGGTCTGAGCCTGTCCTATCAAGAGCAGATTCCCTTCTTTCCGGATGAGAGCACGGTACACGCGGTTTTACGGACAGCATTTCATAAACTCGACCCGGTCCGTTCGAGTATTCGGGCAATGGAACAGGAGATGGCCCGGTCCGGTCAAGATGTCGACCCGCAACTACTCGAGCGTTACGGTGAGTTGATGCACTCGTTCGAACAAGCCGGCGGTTACGAGATCGAGCAGCGTTTGGATCGGGTCGGTCAGGGGCTGGGTATTTCCCGGTCGATGCACACCCAATTGTTTCAGCGTTTGAGTGGGGGTGAGAAAACCAAGGTCTGCCTGGCCAAAATCCTGCTCGAAAATCCCGATGTGCTCTTACTCGATGAGCCGACCAACCATCTCGATATTCAGGCCCTGGAATGGCTCGAGGATTTTCTCTCCAAATACAACGGCACGGTTTTGCTCATCTCGCATGACCGTTACTTTCTCGATCGGACAGTCACGGGCATCATCGAGCTCGAAGATGGCCAGACCACATCGTATCCGGGAAATTATTCAGCGTACAACACTGCCGTGGAACAGGCTTTCATGGCCCAGTTCGAAGCTTACAAAGACCAGCAGAAAAAAATAAAGGCCATGCGCCAGGCCATCGTACGGTTCCGCGAATGGGGACGTCGTTCGGACGACCCGAGATTCTTCAAGAAAGCGTTCAACATGGAGAAGCGGATCGAGCGGCTCGAGAAAATCGAACGTCCGCGGACCCAAAAAGGCATGGAACTTGAACTGACGGCTTCGAGTCGTTCCGGGGATCGGGTCATCTCGATACACAACCTTGACAAAACATTTGGTGAGATCAGGCTCTTCGAGAACACGGACCTGACCATAACGTATGGCGAACGTGTGGCCTTGCTCGGTCCGAACGGCTCGGGCAAATCGACCTTGTTCCGGACCATACTCGGAGAAGTGAAGCCTGATCGCGGTGAGGTCATTCTCGGTTCCCGGGTCATGATCGGGTATCTCGAGCAGGAAATCGCGTTTGACGATCCGAGCAAGACATTGGTGGAATTCATACGTGAGTCCCTGATCGTGGATGAGACCAAGGCCCGTAACATTCTGGCCGCTTTTCTGTTCTATCGTGACGATGTCTATAAGACGATCAGGAGCTTGTCCGGTGGGGAAAAGGTCCGTCTGAGACTGTGCCTGCTCCTGCATCAGGAGAACAACCTGCTTCTGCTCGATGAACCGACCAATCATCTCGATATCGAAGCCCGCGAAAGCTTCGAGGAATCCCTGCTCAATTATGAGGGCAGCATGCTATTCATCTCGCACGACCGCTATTTTATCAATAAACTGGCCGGACGGATACTGGAGATCGACCGGAAGCACTGTGTGTCCTTTCCGGGCAATTATGACTATTACAAATCGAAAAAAATGAGTGAATACAGGAAAACAGGACCGGACCCAGCGTCCCGGAAGAAGGAAGAAACGGCTCAAAAAGGCAGACGGGACCGACACGATCAGAAAAGTGCGAGTAATCAGCGTAAAGCCGATGAACGTCGTCTGGCTCGACTCGAAGTCGAGATCGAGCAGCTCGAACACGAGAAGTCCGCATTGGAACACGCCATGATCGAGCAGGGCTTCGATCACCAGAAACTCGCCGAGATGCAACAGAGTCTGGATGAGCTCCATAACAAACTCGATAGTCTCTTGGCCGAATGGGACACACTAGTCGATAGCTGAGGGGGGGATGATGCACGAAACGCAGACAGTACTGCCCGGGATAGCAGCGGCCAGATTACCGTTTTCGGGGCGATCGAACGGATTGGTGGTTTTTGTGATCGGACTGCTGAACGGTTGGGTCGTGGCGACGCGGCCGCGTTTGCAGGTGATCGAGGCCGCCCGAGATACTTTTTTTCTGCAGCCCGCCGAGCCTGTGACCTGGTTGATCGGGACGCAAGTGTTCAGTTTCGGTCTGGTCTATGTTCTGAGCTGGCTGATCGTCTCTCGGATCGTAAGGTTAGTGGTCGAGACGCCCTTCTCGGACATTCTGCGGCGCAACACGGTCAACAGTCTGGTATTCCTGATACCGCCGCTGGCCGGACATGCCCTGGTCGGCGGTCGATCGCTCTATTGGTCGAGTTTCTATCTGAGCTGCGTTTTGTATGGGTTGATGACCTGGCAGGTTTTTGCAGGACCGACCAGTCTCCCTGGAAAAATCGGGTCACGATCTCCCGGAATTCAAAGGCTGTTCAAACCGTCAGTTCTCGTCGTTTTCGGTTTGGCCGCGTATTATTTCATGATAGTGGCGGGTGTGTTTCATCCGCTCGAACAGCCCACGGGGGATGAGCCGAATTATTTGATAGTCACCCATTCGCTGGTAGCGGACCACGATCTCGATCTGGCCAATAATTACCGGGACAAGGATTATCAGGTTTTTTACAGCGCACACTTGTATCATCGGGTCATGGTCGATCGGCAGGGGCGCTGGCTGCCGTCTCAAGGGATCGGATTACCGCTGCTGCTGGTCCCGGGATACATGATCGGGCTCAAAACGGGCCAACCGGTTTTCTGGTGTCGACTGATCGTGACGGTCCTGGCGATTATATGTCTCTACCAAGTGGTCCGGCTCCTCATGGTCGAGCTTGGTTTGACTCATCAGGGTCTATGGGGAGTGGTCGCGGTGGCGGGCAGTTCGCCCTTCATGGTTTATGCTCATCAATTGTACCCGGAAATCCCGGGAGCATTGTTTATGGTGCTGGCCTGTCGCTATTCGTTGAGACCGGGCCGGTGGGCCCCGCTGGGGGCCGGTTTGTGCGCCGGCCTGCTGCCCTGGTTCGGGATCAAATTCATCGTGCCGCTGGCGGCCCTGATGGGGGTCTGGTTTCTGATGGCCCTGCCTCTTTGGCCCTGCCATCGGGAGCTGCTCGCGCTGTATCGTCGTCCTTTTCGCCTGAGTTTCAGTGTCGCCCTGATCATGGTCCTGGTCTTCTTTCTCTCGTTTTATGCTCTGTACGGTACGTTCGATTTCGTGAAAACGCATGGGATCAAAGCCGAGACCACTGATGAACCGGGCGGTTCACTGGGTTGGTCCGTTCTGTACGGCTTCAAGCACCTGGCTGAAGCCGGACGGATTGCCCTGGGCAATCTCATCGATCAGCGGGTCGGCGTCCTGATCTATAGTCCGGTGTATCTGTTTTTTCTGACCGGTCTGATGCTGAGTTTCACGCACGGGCACCCTTTCGGATTCATGGCCCTGGCAATCGTTGTCTCACACTGGGCCCTTTTTGCCTGGACCGGACAATGGGAGGGATTCTGCCCTCCCAGCCGTTATCTGGTCCCGCTCGGACCGTTTTTTGCCTACTGGCTGGCCCTTGTGTTCATGCGGATGCAAAGCCACGGACTACGCTGGTTGGTTAAGGGCTTGGCTGTCGCCAGTGTTGCTTCAGGCTTGTTTATCATTACCCATCTGCATCGCTTTTACCATTTTGTACTGTGGCGTAATCCTGATGAAAAGAACCATGAACTCATGATCCTGTCAAACAAGATCATAGACTGGACAACAGTTTTTCCCTCACTGACCCAGACACAGCCCGATTATACCTCCTGGATCGTTTTCTCCGCTTTGGTTTTGGTCCTGACGGCTGTGACCTTAATGATGGTCCGACGGACATCTGCAGTCCCTGAACAAGCGGGCGGGAGCAGGCTGCCCATCCGAGGTCTGATTTGGTCAGTGCTCATTATCATATGTTTCGGTCATCTACTGGCCCGGTTCGAGTCCTATCCGGACCCGAAACAGGCCTTTTACGCGGTCCAGTCGAGCCCTGATGGTCAGCCTGTTCACGTGATGACCAACGACATTTATGCGCCAGAAGAGACGGGTTTCTGGTTGCGGGGCCGGGCCCGGACCAGGTTGCTTTGGTCGTGCCGGCAGGCAAAGCCTATCGGGCTTACGCTTCACTCTCTGAGGAACAATGTAGTGCGGCTCGTGCTCGACCATCATGAAGCGATCATACCGCTCGAAGCAGAGCGGAAAATAACCCTGATGTTTCCCCCCCTCGTCTCCGGGAAGAGTTCGTCATGGTTTGGCTTTGAGCGGTCATCCGATGTGAATATATGGCTGTATTGTCAACATAGTCTTCGTCCTTCGGACTCGAAGGAGACCCTTGATCGGCGTTTCCTGGGGTGTTTTATCAGTCCTGAATAAAGACTATAAGGATTGCAGTTCGATGAAACATGCTCTATTGCTTTCCCAAAATAGCAGAAAGGGTGGAACTTTATGAAGAAGAAACTGTCTCAGCATGCATTCGTTTTGATAGTATTGTTTTCAGTAATGGTTTCCTGGCCGGCCCTGGCCCAACAGGCAGAACCTGAACAGACATCGACCCCGCTTGTCCCGGAGAAACCCAGCGGAGGGACGGTCACCAATTTTACCTTGAAGGACATGGATGGTAACACCTTCAATTTAAAAGATCATCTGGGCACAAAAGTCATCCTGCTCAACTTTTGGGCGACCTGGTGTATTCCCTGCCGTCAGGAATTTCCGCACCTTGAAAAACTGCATCGGAAATACGGCCAGGATGGTTTTCTGATGCTGGCCATCGATCGTGACGATGCCTCGACCAGGTCCCGGGTAAAACCGTTTATCAAAAGCAGTCGCTATACCTTCAAGGTATTGCTCGATACCGATTCGCAGGTGATCAACCGTTTCAATCCCAAAGTTGATTTGCCCTATTCCGTGTTGATCGATAAAAAGGGCAATGTGGTGTATCAACACGACGGTTATCAGGCCGGCGATGAATTGAAGCTCGAAGAATTGATCAAGAAACACTTAGCGGAGGAGGTCGTCGAGTGAGAACCGTAGTATGGGCTACCATCGTCATCGGGACCGTGACCTGTTTGTCGGTCATACTCATGGGTACTGCGACCCAAGCGTTCGAGACCAGCCTGCCCGGTCTGGGTGAAACGGGTTTCTTTTTCACCGAAACGGCCATTTATCGCTATTTCACCGATGATGAGTATGTCGAGAAATTCGAGGACGACGAAGCGGATGAATTCATCAACCGGCTCAATCTGCGGATTACCAATCGTGATTATGTCGTGGGTCTGCGTTTCGATGTGGACCTGAACACGGTCGAAGACGAGGAGTACCGGCTCGAGAAGAAGTTCTTCCAGGTCAACAAGCAGAGCTGGTCACTTGAATTGGGCGATTATTATTATTCCCTGGGTCGCGGCCTGGTCCTGAACATCGTCAAATCATTCGAGGAGGAAGGGAGCGAATATCAGATCGAGCGGACCATACTCGGGGGCAGGTTCAGTTATATCGGCTCGAAGTTGTCAGCCACGGTCCTGGGCGGTCTGGTCGAGGAGGACGACCCCGAGCTCGAAGACACCATCGGTGGCGGGACGATTGCGGGCACTTTTATGGAAAGCTTCACGATCGGTCTCAATGCACTGGGTATTTCATTTCATGAGGATGATCAGCGGGATGAATACGAGCGGTTCGATCAGGGTTTGATTGGGAGTCTGAGCCTGAGCGTGCCCTCATTGACCGATTATGGCAGCCTTTACCTCGAATGTGCCGCGGTGAATCTCGAAGTCGAGCAGGATCGGGATGAGGACAATCTCGAGGGCTGGGCCGCATATCTCGAGACCGCTGCCTATCTGGGTAATTGGATCATCCAGTTCGAGGCCAAGCGTTACCGGGATTTTCTGTTTCCCTATCATAATCCACCACTGCTCGAGCCCGAGGAATTCGGGATTATGGCCGAACAGTTCGTACTCGATACGACCGATGTCAGTGCGGTCAGGACCAGGCTCGATTACACGGTCCCGGACACGCAGACCGTGATCTATGCGGTCCAGGGCTACATCGATGACAGTCCCGAGGAGCATTTTTTCTATGGTAGTTACAAACGCTATATCAACGAGTATTACCTGGGTGTAGACAGTTATCTGGCCAATGATTATCACCTGATGGGTGCCGTGGGATACCGTTATGAGCGGGCTTACCTGGGAACGCCTTCGGATTACATGGGTTATACTCCCCATGCTTTTTTCAGTGCCAAAGTCCCCTTGACGGCAAAACAATCACTCGAAATGACGGCCAATTGGAAGCAGTTTACCGAGGATGCCCGCAACAGCGAGGAACCCATCGATTATTCGCGTCAGGAATATTCGCTGGGCTACCATTATTCGCCATATCTGGCCTTGATCGGGACCTATGAATTCTACGATGACAAGCGGGCTCAATTCTATGATCCGACCGCCTCGACCGATACGGATTTTCATTCCGTGACCCTGCAGATCAGGCCCCTTGATAATCTTACCATGAAACTGTTCTATGGTTCGACTCCGGGCGGCGTGAAATGTTCGAGCGGCGTATGCAAGTCTTTTCCGCCCTTCGAGGGCTATCGGGCCGAGCTCGTTTTCAGATTCTGATCTGATGGGCCTGACCGTAAATCAGATTGATTGGTCCGTCTGGCAACCGCAGCAGCGGGCCACGCTTCTGTTCGTGATCAAGAACGGTTCGATGCTGTTGATCCACAAGAAGCGGGGCCTGGGTGCGGGCAAGATAAACGCTCCGGGCGGCCGGCTCGAATCAGGTGAAACCTCTCTCGAGGCCGCCATTCGCGAGACCCGTGAGGAGCTCGGTATCGAAGCCCTCGATGTTTCCTACTGCGGCGATCTATCCTTCCAGTTTCTGGCCGGACTGACTCTTTTCTGCCAGGTTTTCAAGGCCCGGGATTATCGGGGTGATCCCCATGACACAAGCGAAGCCACGCCCCTCTGGGTCAGTCTCGAGAACATCCCCTATGAACGGATGTGGCAGGATGATCGCTACTGGCTACCGGTCATGCTCAAAGATCAGCATTTCAAAGGCTATTTCATCTTCGACCAGGACCGCATGCTCGATTATCGGCTCGACATCCTGCACTGAATCAGAATGTGGTCCGCACGGCCACGGTTATGCTGCGCCCCGGTGCATCGACCGCTTTTTCATCGCATGAGAACAAGTAGGTCTGATTGAACAGGTTGTTGACTTTGACCGACATGGTCAGCCATTGCCACAGATCGTATGACAGGGCCGCATCAACCAGGGTGTAGCTTTCCACCTCTTGCTCACTCGGTCCGAGTTCGTCCTTGGTCCCGACATGCATTATACCCAGCCTGGTTTTCAGATTATGAAAAGCCGGCTCGATATTGAGCACAACTTTATACGGTGGAATATCATCGATTGGTTCGTCCGTATCCGTATCCTCACCTTCTGACCAGGAGAAACCGCAGGAAACGAACCGATAACCTACATTGATCATGGCATCGCTGATCCGGGCTTTCCCGACGTTTTTATACGAATAGTAATCATCCTCGAGTTCATATTTCTCGATGAAATCCTCGATATCCTGGAGCTGATAGGCGGCATACAGGAAAACACCGCCGATTTCCTTGCGCCAGCTTATCCGACCGCCGTAACCGCGTTCAGGTTTCAGGTCCGGATTACCTTCGATGTAACCCCGGCCGGTCAGGCCCGTATAGAAATACTCCTCGAGATTGGGGAAACGATAGGAGCGGAACAGGGACAGGTCGATTGTGCCGGCCTGAGTAGACAAGCCCACATCACCGAAATAAGTCAAGAACGTATCGTCCATTGTGGTCCCGGGTCCGTTCTCGGCGTTGAGATACTGGAAGCGACCACCGATCGCGGTCGACAAAAAAGTGTTGTAATCGTGGGCCCAGGAAACGAACGGGGCGATTTCCCATTTGCTGGCATTATCGAGCGGCTTGTTGCGGGTCCCGTCCTCGAGTTCATTCTCGGCAGTCATGTTCTGACGGGTGTACAGCTCGAGTCCCAACGCAAGTTCCCGATAGGTATAAAAGGTCCTGGTGTGAAAATTCAACGACTCCAGCGTGCTCCTGTCCTCGCCTTGCTCGGTCTCGAGATATTGGTCCGTTGCGCCGAGATGAAAACTGAAATCGTCCCGCAGCAGATGGTAACCGACCAGGTGAAGCCCATACTCGGGATACACGGTCACGGTAGATGAACTGGAGGGTTTACCCACGTCACTGGCCTCGCTGAACAGAAAATCAAACTTATGGACGTTTTGCGACATTTGCTTTTGCCAGGTCCCATAGAGATTATATCGGGTATATGAGCCGTCATATGTGGTCCCATCCGGCGATTCATACTCATCGGCTTGATCATAGGCTGCCCCGAGCACAAAGGAGGGTTGTTTAAGGAGGTAACTGCCCACGATGCGCTCGTTATTGTCTGACCAGGCCAGAGCAAGCTGATTGGCCCGCTCGATCGTGCCGGGTAGGGGCAATTGGACGTCGATCACGCCTCCGATTGCCTCCGAACCATACACGGTGCTGGTCCCGCCCCGATAAACCTGAACAGTATTCATCAGATCGGGGATGAGTGTGCCCAGATCGCTTCCTGCCCGGCGGTCTCCCTCGATCCGGACCCCGTTTATGCAGGTCTGCACGCGGTGCTTGCTCAATCCTCCGATGCTGGCTACCGATAAAAGCCCCCCGATACCGGCCTGATGCGCCTCGACTTTGCCCGACAGGGCCTCGGTCAGATTGCCCGGCTGGCCAGCCGACAAATCTTTGTGATCAAGGATCAACTCCTCATCTGTTCCGGGATATACGGAAATGACTTCCGTCACAGTGGGAATGATCACCTGGTTCGTCTGACCTGCCTTGAAGCTGTAATTGAAGGTCTGATTGAACACGGTCAGACGATACTGACCGGGAGTGCCGTTGAAGTGGAACCGACCCTCATTATCTGTCCTGACTTTTACTCCGGAATCGACGAAAAGAATAAGCGTCTCGGTCAGGGGTTGATTGTCCTGGTTGATCAAGGTGCCCTCGAGCGAGGGCATGGTCAATCCAACCATGATGAGAATAGAAATAAATACAGGCATATCAGACCTCTCCGGCGATGGCAGAATCCATGATTACTGCCGTTTATCGTTCCTCCTCATCCCGCGTTAAGGCAACGAAAACCACAAACCATGACCAGTCGTAACTGAGCTTATCAATATTATTTCCAAATGGATTTTGTCAAGAGTTATTTCCTTTTTTTAAATGAGCACTGAAAACCTGTTTGAATTCACACAGATAAGGTAAATATATGGTGTAGGGATGGGTCTTGTGCCCATCCTATCGGATTCTGTACGATCAGGGTGCGATGTGGCATCACAAAATGTACAATCCTTAACATCACCGTTTTCATCAATAGATACATTGGTATTGTCATCGTTTTTAAGGGGTATATCCCCGTCATTGGATATATGTAAAATGGTTTCATCACAATCATTGCAACCATTGCCCATGGTTTCTTTTATGTTATTGAGGACGGGCACAAGACCCGTCCCTACGGTATTTTGAAATGATTTATTTTTATCATTACCAAGGGATATGATGTGCAGGATTCCGTGCATGTGATTTGGCATTATTACATATGTATCGAGGATCACCTGGCAATATCTCTCTGGAAGACGATTCCATTCGGCATCACCATTTTACCAACATTATTCAGAATCATTGTGTCGTTTTTTACATCGCCGAATCGTTCAACACGATCTTGGGTGCAGATCGTGAAATATTAGAATCCAGGTTGGGAATAATCGTATCCTTTTAATCGAATTGAGCGTCGATTATGTTTCTCCGGGTCGTAGGGCATTGTATATTCTTCGGATAGTTAACGGTTTAATCAGCCGTTCGGGTACCGCATCGGCTGAATTTATGGGTTGGGCAGTTCATTATCATCAAGGATGTCTCTCCATATGTCCGAGTCGTTTGCCCATTCAGCAAGGATCTCTGATCGTCTCTCAAGAAGATCGCCAAGTTCTCTCCTGTTTGTATCATTCCCAATTTCAATATCCGGGGGGTTTTTTCCACTTTTCATCTCTACTGAATAAACTTTCCAATTGTTGGAAAACTGTTCCATCGCTAGTCTTGGATTTGTAACCCCTCGCCCACTAATGTAGTCAGTCGGACAATCCCCGGTGATCACCCACCATCCTACTCTTCCTGGAGCGGCTTTGGATTGAACTGCCCAGATCGCTACATACGGGTACCCGAGAAAGGCGGGCAATTCCCCTACTCCAATATGGTCGACATTGTGCTTCTGAAGGTACGCAATAGCTAAGTCCCTCTGCGCGTTCACCCATTGCTCTTCTTGGATTTCTTCTTCCATGGCTTTTGCCGAACGACGAGGGTCAGGCTCGCTGTTAAGCGTCGCCTGCACCCTCTGGTTCGGCTCCGTTCCTGGTTGTCCTCATACGGCCAAGTCCTCTCTGCCCGGCTCGTCTTGTTTCCC
>JAFGSJ010000016.1 GCA_016934675.1 bacterium
ATTGTTTTTTGAGCCTTTCCTGATTAATTCATCCTCATCCACCCCAAAATGCCGAGCAACGCTTGTATTCAACGCTTCCAGACTCAGACACCGGGCAACTTTATTTTCCTGTGACCGATCATGACGCTGAGTCACATTCTCTACAATTCCAGTAAATTCACGACGTATCCGCTCAACAAATGCAGGCGAACCTTTATTAGTAACGTTCATTGTGCTATTTGTCAAATATTAGGTATGACCCCTGACATTGTTAGGTATGACCCCTGACATTGGTGCGTCCAGTGCAGTTTTTGAAAATGCTCTGAAGGGTTGAAATTGGCGGGTTAAGCGGGTTTTAAGAAGGGATGACATACAGCCTCTCACGCCGAAAACAGGATAATAAGGATAATATGCTAAACATGACCTTCTATTATTTGTACACAAAATCGTACACAAAATGGGTCTTGTTTTGGGTGATTTTTGATGATTCTTCATGATTCTGTATGCGTATGTGTGAACTTGCTGAGGGCTTGTCATTTCTTGCTTGAGCCGTGAAAATCGGGATGGTAACTGGGTTCCGGAAAACTCGAGTACAAGATCTTTCACGGCGGCGACCCTCCTCCGCCAAGGCTATGGAGGGCAGACAGGGGTTTCCTCCTTCGCACTCTCGAGCTTCGGAGGACAGGCAAATCCCCCCGTGCCAACACGAGAACAGCAAGGGAGGGTACTTGACATATCTGCATCATAAGGAGTAGAACTCACTCAGGTGCTCATTCTGTAACAATTGAGCATCTCTTTGAGAATGAGTCGAAGAATAAAGCGTTACAGGAAATTAATCAAGCAAGAATAATGGTCCGGCCATGGATTACCGAAAATTGCTGAAGGAGTACAATTCGCTTCTTGCCGAGAACAGTCGCCTAAAAGATGAAAACCTCACGTTAAGGATGCTCCTCGGTGTAACAGAGAAACTCCATTCAGAACTAGGTTCCGGAACTGAAATCTCCGAGGGAAAAACCATCATCGCCGAACAGGATGATAATGTTTGTGTTGAAAAAGTAACAAAAAAATCGGATCTAAATGCGAAGATAAACGTATTCATGTCACTGTTCAAGGGTCGGGATGATGTTTATGCTCTTCGTTGGGAGAACATAAAGAAAGGTAATTCAGGGTATTCTCCGGTGTGCTTGAATCAATGGCAGACAGGATTATGCTTAAAACCGAAGGGTTCCTGCATTACATGTGTGAACAAGTTATATGCTCCACTGGATGAGCATGTTATCGAGAATCATCTCAGAGGAAACATTGTTGCAGGAATCTACCCGATGCTGCCTGATGAGAATTGTCATTTTCTTGCTATGGATTTTGATGGACCAGGTTGGCAAAAGGACATTACAACCCTCAGAGATGTGTGTTTCGAGTTTTCAATTCCGATTGCTGTTGAACGATCAAGATCAGGAAAAGGCGGACATGTATGGTTCTTCTTCGAAAACAGTTTATCAGCTATGCTGGCAAGAAAATTTGCTACTGCTTTTCTTACGTTTTCGATGAACAGAAGACATGAGATACAATTCAGGTCATATGATCGATTATTCCCCAGTCAGGATACAATTCCTAAAGGAGGATTGGGTAATCTGATTGCATTACCATTACAAAAAGAAGCTCGACAATACAATAACAGTGAATTTGTTGATAGCAGATTTGAATCTTATGCTGATCAGTGGTTATTTCTATCATCCATCGAGAAAATCTCTCAACAAATGGTAGAAAATCTTATCTCTCAATTATGCAGGGGTGATGAATTGGGAGTCCTCAAGGTTGATGAGGAAGAGACTCAATCCATTTGTGATAAACCTGTTCCTTTATTACAGTTATTGAAGAATGACTTCCCGCAAAAAATAGCCATGGAAAAATCAAATATGCTGCACATTCCCAAGGCAGGTATCAGTCAAAAAGCTTTAAACAGATTAAAGAGGTTTGCTTCTTTCAAGAATCCCGAGTTTTATAAGCGTCAGGCGATAAGATTGACTACGTATGGACATCCCCGGATAATCTGTTGTGCCGATGAAGAAGAGGATGTTCTTTGTCTTCCCAGAGGTTGCGAAAACGACCTCTTATCTGAACTTACAAAACATGGTGTTGATGTTCAATTCATTGATAGAACGAATGGTGGCCGCAAAATTAAAGTGTCATTTAATGGTACTTTGAGACCTGAGCAGGCCGGAGCACTTGATGAATTGATGAATTTTGATACCGGGATCCTTTCTGGAACGACCGCTTTTGGAAAAACAGTAGTTGCACTTAAAATGATTGCTGAGAGAAAAGTCAATACACTCATTCTCGTTGACAAGGTCAGTTTATTATCGCAATGGAAGGAAAAATTATCAGAATTCCTCAGCATAAAAGAACAAAAGAACGATATTAATTGTGCAGGAAAGAAAAAAGCAAAGAAAAGAGAGAGTCTTATTGGTCAGCTTGGCGCTGGTAAAAATACACTTGGTGGAATCGTTGATATTGCCGTCATGCAATCATTGAGTCGCCAGGGTGAAGTGAAGGAATGCGTAAAGAATTACGGGATGATTATTGCCGATGAATGCCACCATGCCCCAGCTTTCACCTATGAGAAAATTCTGAAAACAACCAATGCAAAATATGTTTACGGCCTTACAGCGACTCCGACAAGAAAGGATGGACATCATCCTATACTTTATATGCAGTGCGGCCCGATACGATATCGAGATGATGCAAAGAAACAAGCAGCACAACGACCTTTTGAGCACTTCATCATTCCTCGCTTTACTTCATTAAGAATACCGTTGGATTGTAAAGAAAAGGATATCACAATCCATGAGTTGTATACTGCAATTGTTGAGAGTGAAATGAGAAATCGTAGTATCGTCGACGATGTTGTTAACTGTTACACGCAAGGTCGAAATTGCCTTGTTTTATCCCAAAGAACTGCTCATGTTGAAAAGCTGGCACAGAAAATCAAAGAAGAAGGACCTGATGTAGTGATGCTCATGGGTGGCATGGGAACGAAAAAAACCCGAGAGGTTTTTGATCAAATACGTGCAATACCTGCTGACAAAAATCTCGTTTTGGTGGCTACGGGCAGCTTTATCGGTGAGGGATTTGACGAACCTCGCCTCGATACGCTCTTTTTATCCATGCCTATCTCATGGAAAGGCACTCTCCAGCAATATGCTGGGAGACTACACAGGCTTTGCGTAAACAAGAAAGAGGTCCGGATCTATGATTATGTAGACATCCAGGTAAAAATGCTGGAAAAAATGTAACAGAGACGACTCTCAGGATATGCTTCCATGGGTTACTTGGCCAAAGGAGAAGATATAGGAACGGAATCTCTGGATATCATATATGATAACAACAATTTCTTAGCGGTATTCAGAAATGATATAACGCTCTCACAGAAAGAAATTCTTATAGTAAGCCCCTTTCTCCGAAAAATAAGAACAATGCACATGCTTCAGCACTTGAAAACCGCTTTGGATAATGACATCAGGGTCATTGTGGTGACTCGCCTCATTGATGATTATAAGGAAGACGAAAAACCAGCCATACAAATGATATTTGATTTGTTGCAAACTGCTCATGTCTGTGTTGTTCCCAAATCCAATATTCATCAGAAATTTGCTATTATGGACCAGAAGATAGTTTGGTATGGAAGTATTAATCTTCTCAGTTATGGTCGAGCTCAAGAAAGTATAATGCGTATAGAAAGCTCGAATATTGCCAATGAATTAGTCAACAGCATAGAATTTTCTTGAATAATAAAAACATACATCGAGGGGTACATACGAGGAAACATCTTCGAGTGTCCCTTATTCTTATACCTTGCACTCATCGTGGAAACGTGAGCATTGATAGGCTTAACATCATGAAAGAGTATTTGAAACGCTGCCCCGGGCTACTCCTCTTCTAATTAGAAATTTCACCTGAATTTTTATCGTCAATTTTCGGATATGTTCAGTTCAGGTCACGAGGTTCTGATCCGATCAAGGGCACGTGTTCGGTGCGGATGCAATCTCGGAGTCACGTGATTCCAGTTGGCCCATGCCGCCGCTGTCGTATGTTCCGTTGAGGTGGTCACAGCTCAGACCGCGAACGAGATAGAAAAAGCTCGAACCGCTTCCTGGTTGGGCGGGATCGCTGGCGGTAGTGGACGAGGTGTCATTCTCGAGGCAGGTGAGTATGGCGGTCGAGTAATCCCCACCATTGGCCAAGAGTTCGGTTAATGATCCCTTGATGACATCATAGCTGTTGGCCAGGAGAAGCGTCTCCCAGATCATGGTCTGCTTGTCCTCTAATAGTTCCAGCTGGAGCACAACTCCAGGCGCTGTCCCTCCCAGACACCATTCAAAAGCGCCCATATCGATGACCAGGTCAGAGGGCCGGGCTTGGGCCGTATCGACTGGTTCTATCTGGTAGAGGGGCGGATGCAGGGTCGGGGGAAAGAGTGGGTTGGGAAAAGGATATCCGGGCGGCCCAGACAAGACGGAGGAGCCCTGATCGATCATGGGACTTCCCACAGAGGGTCGTGGGTCCGAGTTGGAATAATCCAAAAACCCCGGATCGGAGCCATATAAGGTGTCAGTCCATTGAGTGGGGATGTTGCTCGAACCGGAGACGACCCAGTTGTTGCTTCCGGCGATGAGTTCGACCCCGGTTGACCATTCGGCCTCCACAGTCCGACATATGTTGGCGCCGCCGGGCCGGTAGAAGACATTGTTGTGCATCTCGATACTCTCGATACCGTCGAATATTCTGAACACGGCACTGGTCCCACAGATGATGGTGTTGTTCACGAACCGGTAGCGGCCATCGGTTTCACCGGTCCCATCCCCCCCAACCCTGGTCACGTAGAAAGTATTTCGTTTCCAGAGCACATTGCCGACCACATCGGAGTCTTCCCGTTTCAGAGTGGGATCAGCACCATCAGGTCCGATTAATTCAAGTTCATGATAGTAGGCACCTTCGATCCAATTATAGTAGATTTCATTGCGTTCAGCCCGGGATTTGACATTGTTGCCGCCGATCCCATCGTGGATAAAGCAATGTTGCATTCTGAACACACTGCCCGGGTGATTGACTTCATCAGTGGCGATGTAGAGCTGGTGTTGACTGGATCCATTCCCGCAATTGTACACTTCGACATATTCGAGGGTGAGCGAACCCGAACCGCTGTCTGCTCCGAGAATGCCGTGAGCTGGGCAATCATGGACCACACAGTCACGCACCGTCAAATCATCGGCCTGATGGTAAATCCCTCGAAACGATCCCGCGGTAATTTCGAAGCCTTCGAAGATATAGTGGTCTGCTCCGGGGCCGCTGTAAGGCCAGGGGGTCTCGAAGGTCACGGTGTTCGTCCCCCCCGAAATGATCGGTCTCTGACCGAATTGGGGCAGGCCCCGAATGGTAATTTTTGCAGTCGGTGAACCTTCCTCAGTAAAAACCACACCACCTGGATAGGTCTGATTGCCATCGACCTCGACTACATCACCCGGTCCGAGCAACGGGGCTACACTTTGCAGGTCCGGATAAGGCTTATCCGGTCCGACCTGATAGGTTATGGCAGCACACCTTGAACCGATCAAGAGTACTATAGCTAGAACGACATTGTAGATGATCTTGCTCATTCATGTCCTCCTGTCCAGGGCCATCGGCACAACACGGCTGAGAAAATAGAATTGTCGGCTTAACCAAAAAAAATGCATCTCTGCTCAGGACATTGCGTGATAGTCAACCTGCTCCTTGACCCAATTCTAACGAATCCAGTGAAATTGTCAATTGTTACACGCACTCGTCCAGACAATGTTTCTGGAGACTCCTTCGTGAATACTTGCTTTCATGGGAATCCGGATTACTATACAGAGATGTTGAGTCATAACCAAATAATATGATTCCATAGTCACGAAAATCCGGGTTGAATATGGTGGAAAACACAATAAAGTCGTGTGTTCGGGGGCATGTCTGTTGAGGTCGTTGCGATACATTTCGGTGAGCACGGGCATTCTATGTTTGCTCGTCGGTCTGTTCGTGTTCGAAGCCTGTCAGAGAACCGAGCCCAAGGGTGAGGACCAATGGAGTCAGCCTCCCGAACAGAGCGCGGTCAAAGTGCTGCTTGGAATCGACGGTGCGGACTGGCGGTTTTTAGTGCCCCTGATCAAGCAGGGAAAGTTGCCGGCCCTGGAAAAACTTGTTCAGCGTGGTTCCTATGGTCAACTCATTTCGCAGACCATGGCTTCTCCGGTCGAGTGGACCATTATTGCCACGGGTCAAACGCCCGAGCGCAATGGCATAACCGGTTTCGTGGTCCATGATGAGAAAAAAGGGAAAAAGGCGGTTGTCTCGGGGAATCTTCGCAAGGTGCAAGCATTCTGGAATATTCTGACAGACACGATGAAAGCGGTCCAGGTCATCGGCTGGTGGGCGACCTGGCCTGCGGAAAAAATCCAGGGCGTTCTGATTTCGGACCTTTTTCCTTTTCGGGACACGATCCAACAGACCTGTTCACCTCGGGATGTTCGGGCCGATCTGGAGCAGGTCTCATTGGACAGTGATCAACAACTCGAGCGCATCCTCGAGTTGGACTTTCAGATCAATCCGGACATTGAAGGGGTGCCGGCCGTTGCATCGGATGATTACGGAAATGAAACCGAGGCTGGTGCCAATCTGGGACTCTTTCGTCGAGACTTTAAGTATGACCTGGAAAAAGCCCGATATTTTGATTATCTGGTCACGCAGGGCTACACGGGTCAGATGGCCCTGTTCCTCAACTCGACCGATATTGCTTCTCACCTTTTTTATAGGTGCGGAGCTCATGCGAACGAAAACGGTGGTTGGTCAGAGAATAGGGTATTGAATGAAAAATACAACCGGGTCATCGAGATGGCTTACCGTTATGCTGAGCTGCCCCTGCACACGATGTTCGAGAATATTTCGGACCTGGCTTTTGTCTGTATCGTATCAGATCATGGTTTCAGGGCAGTTCCCTATACATTGACGGCCCGATGGAATGTCCTGCTCCACAAGATGGGGCTCGTCCATTATGAGCCGGGCCAGACTCCGGGCTTATTCCGGTCGATCGATTGGCACAGGACCCTGGCTTATTACGATCCACGTAAACCTAACCCCGGCTTAGCCATCAGTCTGAATCCCGAATATCGATCCGAGCGGAATGTAATAGATTCGGGTCGGGAGTCAAACCAGCCCGAAGAAATCGTGCGAATGAAGATATCCCAGGTCCACTTGGAAAATGGGGAGCAACTTTTCAGTTATCTCGGTCAGGACCAGCAGACGGGGCAAATGCTGTTCAAGCCGCGACCGTTGACCTTCGAGGCAAATCGCAGGATTTACTTCGAGCAGCACAGTCTCAGTTTCAGCGAACTGTTCTTCCCACCCAAATTGAGTGGTGGTCATCGTCCGGAAGGCATCCTGCTTCTGTGGGGCCAAGGCATCAATTCAGGAAAACGTCTGCCTGATGCGACCACGTATGACATCACGCCGACCCTGCTCTGGGCCAATAATCTGCCCGCTTCCAAGGAAATGGTCGGCCATCCGATCGAGCAGGCACTGTCCGGACAAGCACTGGCAAGCAGGCCGCCCCTGCGGGTTGCCTCATATGGTCCACGAGCCAATGAACCTGCTCAAAGCGATCTCGCCGATGAAATCGACGATCAGATAAAAATCAAGCTCAAGGCATTGGGCTATATTGATTGAAACGATGAGACGGGAAATAAAAAATGCCGAAGCGGGGACTCGAACCCCGACAGGCATGCACCCACTAGACCCTGAACCTAGCGCGTCTACCAATTTCGCCACTTCGGCTGATGTTCTTTCGTGCTTCGCGATCAGACCGAGAACCAACGAAAAAACATACCTACTATATAAAATGAACGGCTGTCCCTGTCAAGTCTCTGCACATCATTTCTGCCGAAAATGAAAAAAAATGTTATCTGTGAAGGATTTCAGGTGATCAGCTCCTGGAATTAATAGACAAAAGGCCATATGATGTGGTAGAGTTCAGTGCGGGTAGACACAGCTGATCGGCATCAAGAGGGAACATAATGGCTTTTAAGGTAAACCTGGGCATTTATGAAGGTCCGCTCGAATTATTGTATCATCTGATCAGAAACCAGAAACTGCTGATCACCGAGGTATCTCTTTTGAAGATTACCCAGCAGTTTTTGGAAATGATCGAGCTCATGCGTGAGATCGACCTGGATATCGCCGCGGATTTTTTGAGAATTGCCGCGATTCTGATCGATCTGAAGGCTCGTGAATTATTACCGCCGGTAACGAGAGAGGCCGATCAGGACGAGGAAGTCAAGAATCTGCTCTTTCAACTCGAGGAGTTGCAGAATTACAAAAATCTAGCCAGAATGCTGCAGGAGAAGGAATTCGTCCATTCCAAGATTTGGTATCATGAAGAGAACGTGGTTGATTATGAAGAAATAGTTGAATTTCAGCCGACTCTCTATGATCTTCTGCACGCCTTGAAAACGATACTGGTCAAGAAACAGGAAGCTCGCGATATCCCGAAGATCAAGCCTGATCGGGACACGGTCCTCGAACGGATGAACGAAGTGGTGCAAATGTTGGCCACGCGGCCGGTGGTCCAATTCCAGTCGCTGTTCGACGAAGATACTACCCGGTTCAAAATCGTACTGACCTTCCTGGCATTACTCGAATTGATCAGGCGGCAGGTAGTCAGATGTTATCAGCGCAAAGCGTTTGGAGTCATCACCATCCATAGGAATTTCACGGGAAAGGCACCGGTCTTGACCAGTGAATATGCCGAACGATGATCAGTATGACGGCGACCGGGCCTTCAAGGAGTGATTGGCCATGAATCAAGAAGGGCAAAGTTGGGACCAATTGAGTCTGGACTTTGAAAAAGACGATCTCGAGGCTATTATCGAGGTCCTCCTGTTTGTAAGCTCCGAGCCCATCACCCTGGCCCAGATTTGTTCGATCATCGGTGGTTTTTATTCGGAGCAGGAGGTCCGGGAGGTGATTGACCGCATCGCCCATGATTATGAGGGCCGCTCGAGCGGTCTGCAAATCATCGAGGTGGCCAATGGTTTCAGAATGTCGACCCGTGCTCAGTTTGATCACATCATCCGTCGCTATCGTCAGGAGAAGAAAAAAATCCGGTTAAGTATGCCAGCCCTTGAAACACTGGCGATCATTGCTTATCGTCAACCGATTACCACGCCGGAAATCGAGGCTATTCGGGGCGTCACAGTGTCTGCTATCGTCAAGAACCTGCTCGAAAAACGTCTGATCAAAATCGTCGGTCGGAAAAAGGCGGTCGGTAAACCGTTGATTTATGGAACAACGCGTGAGTTTCTCGAATATTTCGGTTTGAGTGATTTATCGGCCTTGCCGACACTCGAGGAGTTTTATGAAACGTTCGAGGGCGAGCAGCCGGCCCAGCTCCATCTTGAAGCATATCTGAACAGTGATGAAGCCGGAATAACCGGATTGGAGACGAGCGAGCCGACCGGCGAGCACCAGCCGGACAGCTCGACTGACACACCGGCTGCCCCCTCTCGGGCCGAGGAGTCTAATGACTCAACAGAGGAATTGACCGGGGAGCAGCCTGTTCCCGGTCCGGAAGAAGACGCGTCCGGATCGCAGAACTCTCGAAATTCCCCATTCGAGGATGAAAGACAATGAAATTGCAACGATATATC
The DNA here is from genome assembly GCA_016934675.1 of bacterium. GTDB lineage: Bacteria > CSSED10-310 > JAFGSJ01 > JAFGSJ01 > JAFGSJ01 > JAFGSJ01. The sequence continues at coordinate 9,696 of JAFGSJ010000016.1, forward strand.
AGTGAAGCCGCAGGAATAGCTCGACGTAAAGCGATTAAATTAATAGAGGACGGGCAGGTCAAGGTCAACAGTCAGACCGTGCTCACCCCCTATACCTTGATCGATCCCGAACACGACCGGATCACACTTGAAGGCAAATCTCTGAAGCTGCGGGCAACGCCGGATATTGTGCTAATCCTCAACAAACCGCCCGGTTATCTCGTGTCTGATGATGACGACCAGGACCGTCCCCTGGCAAAATACCTTTTTCAGAAAAAGATAAGAGTGCGTCTGTTCCCGGTCGGTCGACTCGACTTCAATAGCCAGGGCCTCATGATCTACACGAATAACGGAGACCTGGCCCAACGATTATCACACCCGCGCAACCAGATCGAGCGAAGTTACCGGGTCAAAATTCAGGGCATTCCTCTGGATAGCCATCAGCAGAAAATGAGACAAGGCCTGTATGTGGCAGGTCTGGGGCGTTTTCCCGGTTGCTCGGTCCAGATCGAGCGTAAAACCGGTAAGAATTGCTGGTTGCTGATCACGATTCTTCAGGGCCGAAACCGTGAGGTCAGAAAATTGTTCGAGCATTTCCATTACCAGGTGGTCAAACTGGTCCGGACCAACTTTGGCCCCTTTTCGGTCAAAGGTATCCCTCTCGGGCATTATGTGCTTCTGTCGAACGATAAGATAAAGGAATTACAGCACTACCTCGAATACAAAGGCCAAGAGTCGCAGCCTGCTTCAGTGAAACCGAAACGCACCGGACACAGGAAGAAAGTCTCGAGACCATGATCGGACCTATTTATAAATATGATGCCTTTCTCTGTCCTTATCAGTTAGCATTGTTCTCATCAACGACGGGAGGCACCGGAAACGATCGGCTGCCTCAACCATAAAGGAGGTCCATATTATGACCATGTTTGAATCTGCTGAAAAAGTACTCGAATTCGCCATCCAGAAAGAACAGGAAGCTGCCGATTTTTACCTGGAGCTTGCAGAAAAGATGGCTGCAGGGGCCATGAAACAGGTCTTCAATGATTTCGCCCGCGAGGAAATGAAGCACAAAGAGAAACTGATTGGTGTCCAAAAAGGTAAAAAATTGGGTAACATCAGCAACACAATTACTGATCTCAAGATCGGCGATTACCTGGTCGACGTGGAACCGGCTCCTGACATGACCTATCAGGAAGCACTTATCGTGGCTATGAAAAAGGAAAAAGCCGCATTCAAACTCTACAATGATCTGGCCAATGCGGTCCAGGATAATGACCTGAAAATGCTCATGCTCTCGTTAGCCCAGGAGGAAGCGAAGCATAAACTCCGCTTCGAGCTCGAATATGATGAACGCATTCTGACCGACAATTAGGCCTGATCTGTTGGGCCATATTTCCTGGAGTGAAAGTCAGATGGATGAGAAGAAAAGGCGGACGGAACAGCAACTCGAGGCCGGCCTGAAAAAAATTGTGGCTGAATATCAAATTGCCCGATGTAAAGCCAATCATGACCTGGCGGATAAACTCAAGAAATGTATCGAGGATATCATCCGGGCCAAGGACCTTGACCCGGCAATAGTCTATAATTACTCGACCGGCAAGACTGTCCCGATCAAAGTATGTTTCGATGAAACCGAAACAGACCAGAAAGTGTGAGCCCTGTCGACATACTGATTTTGACTCCTTTTTCCCTCGGACAATCGGACCCGAGGCATTCGTCGTTGAGAAGTAAGCATGAATAAGCCCCGGTTCCTTGTGGATGAAACGCTCTGTTGTGGTTGCCTATCCTGCATGATCAACTGTGCTCAGGTCCATGCAGGGGTTGCATCCCCGGTTGAATCCCGGATCAAGGTTCTTTTGAAGCCCTTCGAGGGGACCCATCGCATCACCTATTGCCATCAATGCGATCCAGCGGAATGTGCCGAGAACTGTCCTTCGGGTGCAATCCAGCATGATGAGACCGGCACCTATTATCGGGTCGACTATCAACTATGTATCGACTGCCGGACATGTGTCGAGGTCTGTCCTTACGGGGCCATGATCGTCAGTCCATCACTCGAAAAGATCATCAAATGCGAGCTGTGTAGCGGGAGTGAGCCGGTATGTGTTCAGTCCTGTTTCACCGGTGCCCTGTGGTTCGGAAGTATCGAGGACCATCCCGATCCACTCACCTCACGCTCCTTTGGACGCGAACGTGGAGGGAAGCCTTGACCACCAGTTTCGGTTGGATGGGAAAATTACTGCGGATTGATCTTGGACGGGCGAAATACGAGCCGGACCAGACCGAACGGTTTGCCCGCGACTATGTCGGTGGCCGCGGTCTGGCTGCCCGCATCGCCTGGGACGAAATCCGACCGGGCACTGGTGCATTCTCAGAGCAGAACGCTCTCATGATCATGACCGGTCCTCTGACCGGGACTTCGGCCCCCTATTCCGGTCGGACTACCGTCTGTTCACTGGCGCCACAGGGCTACCCCCGGGAATGGTATACCCGTTCGAGTTTTGGCGGACATTGGGGGCCGGCATTGAAATATGCTGGTTGGGATGGCTTGATCATCACCGGTCGGGCGGACCGCCCGGTATACATTTTGATCCAAAACAGCAGCGTGTGTATTCTGGATGCCTCGGGTCTCTGGGGATTGGGGATTTTCGAGACCCAGAAACGATTGATCCGGCAGTATGGCGAGCAACTCCGTGTTCTGGCTATCGGTCCCGCCGGGGAAAACCTATGCCGGATTGCGATTGCTGCCACGGAGACCGAATCTGCCTCGGGACAAGGCGGTTTCGGGGCAGTAATGGGCTCGAAAAACCTGAAAGCCATTGCCGTCCAGGGTGATCAAGCGATCAGAATCGCTGAACCTGATAAATTCATGCATATGTGTCATCTGGTCCGAACCGAGGCACACGCATCACATGGCTGGCCACACCGGATCAAACTCGATCCGGAAAAAGTCCGTAAATACGGTCAGCGCTTCCAGGCTTGTACACAGCAATGCCACACAGGTTGCTACGATGCCCGCTACTATACCCGGGTACCCGGTGTGATCTGTAGAAAAATGCTGGCTGGACAAGTCGATTGCGTGGCCGGACTCTTTCCCGGTTTCGAAGGCTCGTTTTATAATTGGAATCTGGGTTTCGAAGCCGGTTTCGAAATCACTCAGATGTCAAACGATCTCGGACTCAATCATTGGGAAATCCTGATCGGAATGATCCCCTGGCTCCGTGATTGTCACCAGGCCGGCCTCCTCGAAACCATCAACGGCAGGCCCTTCGATTTGAATGATCCCTATGTCTGGGCCGATCTGTTTCAATGCATTTCGAACCGCCGGGGCGAACTGGGACAAGCCTTGGCTGAAGGGGTCGTGCGCGGAGCTGAAAAACTCGGACTGGGCCAGGAATTTGTTTTACGGTATTATCCCTGCTGGGGTTACGCCGGGCACTGGGACGGACACGGCGACCACATCAACCACATTGTCTTTCCCTTCTGGTTGGTAGCGGCTTTACAGTGGGCCATGGATACCCGCGACCCGATTTCGAGCGGGCACGGCTACACCCAGAATATCATGAACTGGTCAATGATCAATTCTCCGGAACACGGCATTTCCTGGGAAACGATCATGAATATCGGCCAGATACTGTATGGCTCTCGGCTGGCAGTCGATCCGTCCAGTGACTATCAGGACAAGGCATATCCCGCTTTCTGGCATAACCATCGCTCGGTCGTGAAAGACAGCCTGCCCGTTGATGATCAAATATTTCCAAGGATATACAGTAACTATACCGAAGACCATTATGCCCGGGCCGGTGATATTGCCGGCATTGATTTCGAGTATCACCTGTTGACTCTGGCTACCGGCTTGGATTGGGACAAAAACGAGTTCGATCTCTTTGCCGAACGAGTGATGAACCTCGAACGACAACTCCTGATAAAACTCCATAATCGCTCCCGGCACGACGATGAAACCCTCATCCCCTATTATGAACAACCTGAAAACAGCATCAACCCCTTGATCGGACATCCGATCAAACTCGACCCAGCCAAATTCAGAAAACTGATGGGCCAATACTACACGTTGCGAGGTTGGGACCCAACCACGGGGAGACCGACGCAAAATACCTTGCGCCGACTCGGTCTTGAACAGTTCATCCTGCCCTGAAATCCTCTCTGCAATCTGGAGATCATGGTTGATTCTTCGTGGATTTTACACAAAGCGATTTCACACAAAGCAGCCAAGGCACGGGCCGTAAGAAATACTGACAATCCGCTCAATCCATGGCCAAGCGGAAACCGACATAATCGTTGCGGCGATTTGGGGGACAAAGTATCGCAGGGCGGAGCGGCAGTTCAGTGCAATGCTGTACCAGCACCCGCCTCTAATAACCCGGTATTCGCCGGAAGGTGGACCAGAGGGGTCGATAACGAACGCTTTGGGATAAGGGCCATACCAATCAGAACAGAATTCCCAGATATTGCCATGCATATCATGAAGGTCCCAGGCATTAGCTTTTTTCATGCCCACGGCATGCGTTCGGATGCGACCGTCGAATCCGAACCAGGCTGATTCCGAGATCTCATCGTAGAAGGGGGTCGTGCTACCAGCCCGACAAGCGTATTCCCATTCGCTTTCCGTAGGCAGACGATAATGCTTGTTTTCAGTGTGGCGTAACCACTCGATATAGGCCTGGGCATCATGCCAGCTCACACAGACAACCGGATGCTCCTCGGATTGATCGAAGCCCGGTGATCGCCACGAAGCACCATCGGTCCGATCCCAGCCTTTGTCGATCCTAGTGTAGGCCCAACCTTCTCGTTCGGCTTCCGTTATGTAGCCGCTGGCTTCGACGAAAGCGGCAAAATCCCTCACTCGAACCGGGGTCGTGGCCATGTAAAAGCCACGGTTTAAACAGACATAGTGTTCTTGTTCATGTTCTTCCCGACCGACCTCGGACAGTGGGCTTCCCATCATATAGACATCCGGCGGTATCCAGCGAAACGAAAGGGACTGGCTGTTCTTGAAAACCAACCGCGAGCGACCGGAGGCTGTCAGTGTCTTCCTGTCGCCACGGAGTTGGCCACGATCATAGAGCCGCCAGAACTCTTCCGGGCTCAGAGGGGAAAAAGCCTCATCACAACTCAGAATTTTCAATCCGGTCAGACGCCGCAGTATTTTCTCCCATCCAGGTTCGAGTGTTCCCGGGAACACATTGAGATATTCGAGGTTCGGCAGGGTAAGCACCTGCTCAAGATTCGAGACCCCCGTAGCGAAAAGGTCGAGGCTCCGCAGCGGCATACCCGAAAGACTTCCAATATCGGTGACCGAAGGGGGCAGTCCGATATACTCAAGGTCCATACCCTCAAGCGGGCGAAGATCGACGACCCGGCTGGACACGAAGATTAATACCGCGGAGGGGCAGGCCATGGACATTGTCAATATCCATGACAGCAGTTGGGACTTGAAGAAAGGTGAGCCAGGCTGAGTGCAGGCGAGGAATGAATTCAATCGTCCCGGGTAACCTCAGAACGCGCAGAGGCAGGTCCACAATCGGGCTGATGTCCGTGACCCGAGTCTTCTGAAGATCGAGGAATTCAAGCGGCAGTCGATGAAGAGGTCTGAGTTCGTTGATGTCACTCGGCAGCGAGAGATACAGTAATGACGATGACTCGAGCACTGCCACATCTGGAATCGAGGTCTGTGATAGATCGAGCGATTCCAGCGGTAGATCGGGCAATGAATCAAGATTACAAACAGACTTCGGTAGGCTTAACAAGCGGAGGGGCATCCCCGCGAGTGGAGATAAATCCGTAATCCTGGTCTGAACAAGGTTGATTACCTTCAGTTTCAACCCACTCAAACCGACGATTGAGTCGATATCCGCTGAAAGATCGAGGGTCTCCACCGGCAGATTTTTAAACGGTTGTGGGTCGATGAGAGCGGGATCAAGAGATCGCATCACCTGCTCCATCCTTGCCTGTAGTTTATCTCCTGCCTTGGTTTCGTTCCATTCCCAGATGAATCGCCGATGTCGGAGTCGTTCCGAGATGACCATCAAAGCTTCGCAATCAGCGTATTCGCTATAGGCCCTAGCAACTCGTCGATCTCCCGGACCTCCTCACCTTGCAGTTCATGAATCATGGCTTTACCCAGAATTCCGAGTGTGGCAAAAAAACTCGATTCCACCTGATCGAAATACTCATGCGCCATCATCAACAGTTGGTCCCTCCGGACAAAATCGCCCTGTTTGACGGACATTTTCACCTCTTCCAGGCAAATAAGGCCAGCCCCCAATCGATGACAATCACTTCTCCGTAATCGCCCACGATGATATTGGAGGGTTTCAGATCGCGATGGATCACCCCTCTTTCGTGGACAAACTGCATCGTCTTGCAGACATTGATCATGAGCTGGACCAAATACCGAAGACTGAAACTCTGCTTTGTCTTCTTGTTTCCTTTCTTTAAAAGGCCAAGGATCACATCGAGCGAGGAACCTTCAACGGGTCGCATGGTGTAAAATTGGTTTCCCGAGGAATCCTGGGAGATGTTATAAATGGGTATGACCCCCGGGTGTTGTAGTTGAGCGGTTATTTGGGCTTCTTCGAGAAAACGCTCCCGGGTGTCGATATCCCAATCCTTTTTCCTGGCTGGCTTGAATGTCTTCAGCGCGACGTCCCGCCTCATTATGTTATCTCGAACCAGGAGAATCGTTCCGAATCCTCCCTGACCGATTTCACTTTTGACGCTATATCCCGGAAACCGATCATCATCTCGGTGAATCGACTCTTTCCCGGGATCACGAGCCCAGCCTGATTTATTCAGCTCTATCGGTTCTGCTACTCCTTGTCGCCCCGTTTCCAGCTCGGCTGGGCTACGGGTGCGATTCAACGAATTGTTTGCTTCCTCGATTCCTTTTATGACCCTTATGGTTTTCGTCTCCGGGGCCGTTGAATCGTCAACATCCCCGAGAATTTCTCGGTTACAGTAAGGACACGTGCAGGACCGACTATCGATATCGTTGATCTCGCGCAAGCAAAAAGGACATCGTCTCATTGTCATGAACCAGATGAAAGGATAGGGAAATAATAGAAAATTCTATTAACCCAGATGGTATTACTGATATAAGATGGGGAATATGTCAAGTCAAGAGCATACCTAAATCACGGGGTTTTGTTCTATCATCTTCCTCGAGGGTGTTATAATGCAATCGCAACCGGGATGTACTATGAATCAGGATACTTGTATGTGTCTGAAAAGGGATTATGTATTCATGAGGGGGTCGTGTGATATGACAGAAACCGGACCGAACGATACGAACCAAGAAACTGCGGCACTATTGAAGATTCATTGTCCTCATTGTTGGACGTTGCTTGATTGGGGCACAGTCCAGTGTCCGACCTGTGGGCATCAAATTTCGCTGCCCCATTACGATCCACCTCTGAGTACGATTCGCCTTGGGGGCCAGAAATTGCGGGAATATACCCCTCCGATGACGGTTTCATCCAGTAAGAGTCAGAATGGTTTGCAGCGACTAAAAGGGAGATTTTCGATAAAAAATCTTGTCGATTTTTACCACGCAAATCAGTACGTATCGTATGAGATTGCTATCTCAATCCTGGTGATCATCCTGTTTTTCTGTCCGCTCTTTCGGATCGAGGATCAGCAGAGTATAAGTGCTTTCAATGCCTCATTTCGACTGGGGACTTTCATGGATATTTTTCCCCGGTCAGAAGCCTGGTTACCGGTCAGGGGCCTGTCTGTATTGGTCTTCTTCTTTCTTGTCCCCCTGCTAGCGATTGGCACAATTATCGGCAGTGTTGTGCGAAAAAAAACAGAGCTTTGCAAATTCGTGATCGGTTTTATCTTGTGTTATTTTTTACTATTCCTTATGGTCCGGTACAGCTCAGAGTTTTTCAACGGGATGACCTGGTGGGCCATTGTAGTATTTTTGGTCTCTTTGGCCCTAATGGTGCCACCATCCCGCCGATATTATCTCAATTATCTCACTTTGCGTCAGATGCAGACTGAATCCGGGACGCCAAATCTCGATCGACGAAAACGCATTCTCTATGCCATCCCGCTCATCCTGTTGTTCCTGATCCCCTTTTTTCTGCCACATGGTTCTGCACCTTCTGGAGTGATGAAATCAGAAATCTTGACAGATACTTCGGTTGAAGGAGAAGAGGCTCGTGTCACGGGACCTGGGATTGAGATGCCCGCAAGCGAAATGCCTGCAGTCAATCCGGAGGCTCCTGACCCCCTAGTAGGAAACGAGATCGAGCCTATAAGCCGACCCAACCGAGGCCGTACTGAGCATAAGACAGAAGAAAATGCATTGACTGAACAGGATGTGGGTAGCGATGGTCTGGCCCGTGGAGTGGACGAAAATGAAACAAAATCAGAGGATTCAGACCAGACAGAGTATCGAGGTGCCGATAGTGTCAGTTTCACTCTTGATAACATCAAAGCCACTATTGGTCAGATACGTAAGGCTGTACCCCAATTCAAGCCAAATACGGAGACTTTTGAAAATGAGGTTCTTCAGGTCGATGTGGTTCTCGAGAATGTAACACCCCGCAGCATACTGGTCCTCAGAAATATCTGGGACAATGTGCAGTTAGTGGATAGTACGGGTCATACCTATGAAGAATATGCCCGTTTTTCACCCCAACTGAGTAAGGCAATTCGGGGTAAATTGCAGTCGATGACTCTCAATGCTCGCAGTGTCATGAAGGATATCATGGTCTTCCCTTTGCCGGAAAACCTCAGTGATACTCTGACCATTCAAGGCGATCCGGGTTACTATCATTCGACTGATAACGGTATCGTCGAGATATCGCATCAGCCTTTTTCTTTCCGATTCAAAGCTGACGATATTCAGTAAGAGCGGGATTATCCTCGATTTTACTTGATATAGTCCCGGGCGATTGTGGCCACCGCATCGATGGCATGGTCGATCTGGGCTTCCGTATTGAAAAAGCCGATAGAAAACCGGACCCCACCATCTCGTTCGAGGATACCGAGTTGTTGATGGACCAGTGGAGCACAATGCAAGCCGGTCCTTGTCGCAATATTGAAGTCGACATCCAGAATAATTCCGGCGTTGCCCGCATCGAGTTTATCAAAATTGATGGTAACAGTTGACAGATGGTTTTCCAGTGAATCACAGCAATAAACCGTTACGCCCTTGATTTGTTTGAAGCCATCGACCAGTTTATGAGCGAGTTTCATTTCGTGGCTATAAATCTGTTCGATACCCTGTTGTTCGATCCACTCCTGACCGGCCCACAGTGCGGCGATACCGACAATGTTGACTGTCCCGAACTCGAGGCGATAGGGATATTCATCGAGATGATAGGGATAGGCCGATTTCACGCCCGTCCCACCTGAGCGGGTATGATTGAGGACGACATCTTTTCGGACACACAGCCCGCCTATTCCGGTGCAGCCCATCAGCGCCTTATGTCCCGTGAATGCGAGCACATCGATCTTCATCTCCTTCATATTGATGGGGATGACGCCTGCGGTCTGAGAAGTGTCCACCGCAAAAATGACCTCTTTTTCGGTACAGACTTGCCCGATGTCCGCCAAGGGCTGTACGGACCCGATCACGTTTGAGCCGTGATTGACGATGACCAATTTTGTATTTGGACGCACGGCACGAGCGATTTCGTCCGGATCGATGAAACCATTGCTATCAAAAGGCAGAAACGTAACCTGGACCTTTTTGTCCCGAGTCAGGTGATTGAGGGGACGTAAAACGGAATTGTGTTCGAGGTTCGTTGAAATGACGTGATCACCCTCATCGACTAGTCCCTGGATGATTAAGTTCAAGGCATCTGTGGCGTTATAACTGAAACACAGTCGTTCGGGAGCGTCTTCGTCTCCTCCAAAAAAAGCAGTCAGTCGTTTGCGGACCGCCTGGATTTTATCGCCCGCTTCGATAGCCCGATCGAATCCGCTTCGACCCGGATTGACGCCAAATTCACGATAAAACGAGCCCAGAGTTTCATAGACCGCATCAGGTTTTGGCCACGCAGTTGCTGCATTGTCCAGATAAATGATCTCATCCATCGTCCTTCTCCATTTTCAGTCTGATCTCGCGAACAGCGTAACATCAGGCAATTATTGTAGTAGGCGGTTCAGAACAGCTCATGATTATTCCCACGGGTTAAATATTTCCTATGACATATCAACAATTCGGCACAAGTTCAATAGTCGGATTCACTTCCCGAAAAATTGACTCGGATTTCCTTTCAAGCTATCAGTAACCTTAGAAGCATTCAAGTCACGCATGATCCGCGCTTTCCGGGAACGTTTCTTCTTCTGCAGGTAAACAGAATAATCGTCTATGGCCCGGACCAGGTCAAAATGATCATTCAGGTACTGCTTGAAGGCACCCATTTCAGCGGTGGTCAGGTTGGGTAAATCCCTCTGCTCGAGTACGACCGCGCGTGCGTCAGTTAATCGACGGATGATCTCTTCGATCGAATCACAGGGGTAGAGAATATCATATGGTCGTTCAGCCAGAAATGATATTTCCGGGCCATACGGATCTATAATCACATAATCATTCGGCCCTGTTATCTCTCGAAGTGAGGCTGCGATCAGAGGAAACTGCATTTTTTTCGATATTATTTCCCAAGGCTTACCCACCACCAAACCAAATCCAATCATGATGAAATATGAACTGAGGGCAAGCAGAGTGATGACTCGCGAGGATGTAGTCCAGCCCCTGTGCATCGAGGTGTTGGACCAGTCCATGACCAGCCTCGTAAAGACAGAGATCAGGACCACATACAAGAATGGGATGAAAGTAAACGCATAATCCATACTGCGTGTGGCCCCGGACATACAACACAGCACAACCAGGCAGGTCATGATCCCCAGGAAGAGATACTGTTCCGTAATAAGAACACGGACCAATCCAACATTGCTTTTGCCGGACAGACGGAAGAAAATTAACTGGCCCAGAGAGATAATACCTGCAACTATTCCCAGAGCGAATCCCGGGAAAAAATAACGATGCAATCGATTGATGAATTTGCCCAGGGACATAGTGCGCCACGGTGCCTGATCAACTTCTATCGGCAAGATAACATCGAGAAATTTGGCAGCTATGCCTTGATAATAAGTCCACAGGCCGGTGGGTATTCGGGAAGCAAGGTCAAGATTGATGACAACGGTTCCCAAGAGTATCCCGGTGAGAACCAGCAAAAACATACCGGATGTGAAGAAATGGATAGGATTGACTGATACCTTTCCGCTTTTCCGCCAGCCGACACAGAGAACAAGAAGGACCGGGACCAGAAAAAAAACACCGATAAATTTTGAAAAAACAGAAAAAGCGATCAAACCACCAACCAGCAGTAGAGTATACCAGTGGGTTTCGGTCCCGGTCCGTAAGGTGATTAACAATGCCAATGATCCATATAGTAAAACACTGATTTCGACATGTGCATGCAGGGCCATATTGATACCATAGGGCGTGCTGGCTACCCCGAGTCCTACCAGAAAAGCTCCGAGTGACCCTTTGGGCAGATCAAGTTGAACATAGATCAGAAAAAAAATGATCACCAAGACCAGACTGCCGAGAACAGAAGGCAGACGCAAGGACATAACTGAGACACCGGTCATCATAAAAGAGAGTGAAATCTGATAAATATGTACCGGTGGGTGATCTTTAAAGACGGGATATGTCCAAATCGAGCGAGTATATGTTCCAAGATCGATCAGATTACGGGCCACATTACCCCAGATTGCCTCATCATACCCTAAGGGCAACATCGTAATAAAGGGGAATCGCAAGAATCCACCAATAATCAGGACACAGAGCAGAAGCAGTACTGTCCTAAAACCCGTCTGATTATTCATGGATTTGATTCACACAATCCGGATGTATGGTGAATTATGTTTTCATTTAAGGACGAGGTTGAACGCGCATCTGCCATTGGATAATCAAATCACGCGCTCGGTCTCGTTGAGTGTCCCGGGGGTCACTCAGCTCGATATAACGTTGCATAGCGGCGATTGCTTGCGGGAGCCGACCGTATTCCGCCAGGAAAAAACCATAATCAAAAAACATATATGGCTGCGGGTTTGAAGACAGTGCTTTCTGAAAACAGCTTTGAGCATTATTAAAATCTCTAAGTCCCGCATAGATAACCGCCAGATTATAAATGACTTGAATATCTCCAGGAACAATTTTGTTGATCCGTTGATAGATTTTTAATGCTTCCGACAGATTGCCGATCTGATGATATAAATTGGCTAAATTTGAGGCTGCATCGATATTCTCAGGTTCAACATCATAGACTTTACGATAATACTTTATCGCTTCTTCTGGTTTCTTAAGATGAGAATAAATCTCACCCAGAATAAAAGAGGCCATGACCTGATGTTCCAACCTTTGTGTAGATTCCGAATCTTTTAATATTGCCAGGGCGTCTTCATATTTCTCGAGTCGTAGATAGGCAACGGCTGCATCTATTGAACCTTTCATTGCCTCAGGAAACATCTCTCGGGCCTTATTGAGAAAGGTAATTGCTTGCTCAGGTTTTCCACTTAAATTGTAGAGATTTGCCAACTGCAAATATATTTCCTTGTCATCGGGAAGCAACTCCAAAGCCCGCATCAAATGTGCTTCACTTTTTTGATACTGTTTTTGAACCAAAGCGTTCATCCCATTCAAAAATTCATTATAACCGATAATCTTATCCTTTGGATCAGCTTGATTCTCGCTGGGTTGAGCCGTGGAATTGCCGACTAAATACCCCAGGGATTCGAGCATTTTTTGTTCGTCCATACTCATGGTGCGGCGACTGTTGATACTTGATTGAGCAGCCATGTCCTGATAGGTGGCTAGCAGTTTCTGAAGTGATAGAACATCCGATGCATTCTCGTAGGAAAGATTCTTCTTTTCCTGGGGATCAGTCCTAAGATCATACAATTCTGATTGGGGCAGATCAATATATTTTAGGTTTGCATTGACTATTCCGGTTAAGGGAGCACAGGCAAAACTTTCATGCGAAAACATGCTTTCGAAATATAACCCAATCCGTTGAGATTGTGTATTTCCCCTCACAGTCTGGAGAAATGTCTGGCCCTGTATGTTTTCTGGAATAGGTAACGAAACTGTTTCTAGCACTGAGGGCATGATATCAATCACATTAACAGGTTCTGATACGATGATCGAAGAATCAGATAATTTCGGCGCAATATACAGAAGTGGAACATGTATATTTTCTTGATAACAAAAGACTTGATGCCCAATCTCCAGATGTTCACCAAATGCTTCGCCATGGTCACCAACCAGAAAGAAGTGTGTCTTTGAGATTAACTGGTTTTTATCGAGCAACGTCAGAACATGACTCAGATAAAAATCCATATATGACACTTCCCCATCGTAGAGTTTCATTAAGCCTGGAGATTCAGGTTCATCCGTGAACATTATCTTGAAAGGAGCTGGTGGGATAAAAGGTGTATGAGGATCAAAAAAATGTAACCAAATGAAAAATGGTGTTTGGCGGGACGTGTCGAACCATTCCTTAAAACTGGAAAAAACATCTGCAGCGGGACGCTCGGAAAAATACTGTTTGACAAAACCCTGCAGATTCAAATCATCATTATAAACATCAAAGCCTTGATCGAGGCCAAAACGTGAGTCAACTGTAAATGATGAGACAAAAGCGGCTGTTGAATAACCCTGACTTTTCAGAAGCTCTGGGAGTGTTGTCATCTCAGAGGACAATTTATAATTTGAATTGTTGCGGACCTGATGAATGAAAGGGTATGTGCCTGTCAGGAGTGAAGCATGCGAAGGAAGTGTCATGGGGACTGATGTATAGGCAGTTTGGAAAATAGCTCCTTTACGTGACAAATAATCCAAAAAAGGAGTGCGGACCACTCGACAACCATATGCCCCAATCCGATCAGCCCGAGTCGTATCAAGAGTTATGAGCAAGATATTGGGCTGTTTTGATGGTTCCTGTTGAATGGTATCAGACGATTCAAGGGCAACCTGGCCCTCTGATTTATAGAAAAAAACGTAGGCTGAAATAAGAACACTGAGTATAACAACTAATGTTCCGACAAGCCCTCTTCTTTCCCCGATAAAAAATGATCTCACCTGCTTTTTCTGATGAATAGATTGAGGAACCTGAATGTGTTTCTTTTTTTTCGACATACTCTATTTTCTTTGTCAGCTAAACCATGTTTGTCTTATTGAATAGGTTCAGACACCTGGAAATGCAAATATCGAATTAACTGAACAGTCTATTGTTATGTTGTCACTACCCAACATATAAACCTCGACAGGCATATTCCCCTTTATTGACTTGCCTTTCGGCAAGCTTTATAGTACAGGGAAAGGGTCATGGAACTACACAATAATAGAAAAAACGAGGAGAGGGATTGGTGGATTATGATGGGAATACAGTGTCTGAGTGTCCGTAACTATTTATGGACAATGGCTTATATCAGTTTCTTCCTGATCATGTTTTTTATGGTAAATCCGACATTCGCCGGTATAGAAACCAGAGTTCTCCAGTCAGACCAGGAAGGGATCATCGTGGAGATGAACTTCTCGGAACCGCAATTGAGTGTTTTTACCGATACAACCGGCACATATTCCGAAATCCTGATGGATGATCTGGCTCGAGAAACGCGAACCGGTTATCCTGAAATTCCTTACCATTCAGTGGCTCTCGGCGTTCCCATTCAAGGGGACTGTTCGTTCTGGTTTGAAATGTCAGCAGTCCAACAGAAATCGGTCCACACCGTCAAGCCGGTCCCACAGGTTATAATCGAGAATGAACAAGCTGTTTCTGATCAGAGAAATCCAGACGAAAAACGACCAATCAGCCTTTTGTATATTGCCAATCCCGAGGTTTATAGCAGTACAAATCCTTTTCCATATGCTCTCGTGGAAAAGGGCCAGGATGGTTATATACGGCAACAGCGGGTCGTGACGTTTCGGATCAATCCCGTGCAATACCGTCCGCAGAATAAGACGATCGAGTGGTATTCCATGGTCAGGTTGCATGTCCGTTATCCGGAAAATGCATTGTCACAGTCTGTATTCCAAGATGACTCGACCTTCGAGAGGATTTTTGATCAGACATTACTCAATGCCGAACAAGCCCGGAATTTCCGATTACCGCGACAGACTTCGGTCCACTCCGGAACATTCCCCTTGTCCAATAATGCTCATAAGAACAGTCGGGCCGTGAATAATTATAAAATCATTATTCAGGAAGAAGGCCTCTATCGGATCACCGGTCAGGATTTTCTCAATTTCGGATTAGATTTAAGCGCCGAAAACCCGAACAGGTTCAAAATGTACAATAGCGGCAGTGAGATTGCGATCAGGGTTTATGATGGCTCGACCGTCTATCTGTTCGACCCGACCGATTATATCGAGTTTTACGGTCTACCGAACACCGGCATTTACACTGATAATGCCTATTACTGGTTACAAACGGGTGGTGGGCTGGATGGCCTCAGAATGTCAAGCCGGTACTTGAGTCCGGCCAGTCCATCGAGTCCGACCTCATATTTACGTACCGATCATTTCGAAGAACATTGTACGATTTCAGGACGATCCTGTTTTGGAGGAACAAATTACAATTTATCTTTGGATGAGGACATGTGGTTCTGGTTGCTCTTATATAAAGGTGAGCAATTCACCTTTAATTTCAATCTGCCCAATCTGAATACCGCGTATGCCGGTGACGTAATTGTCCGGCTCCAATTAAGGGGCTGTTCCGAGGATAACAGTTTTTCTCCTGATCATCGGGCGAAAGTTACCTTGAATTCAGCCTCGGCAGAGACAACCGATTGGGATGGTGCCATTGTCTACACCTATGAATTCACTCGCAGTCATTCAAGCCTACAGGAAACAAATAATGCCTTGGTTATCAATGCACCCGCCATAACAGGAACCAGCCTCAATACGTTTTATTTGAACTGGTACGAGATAGACTATTCCGATCTCTTTGAGGCTGAGAATGATCGGCTTGACTTCAGTCTCGGACCCGGACAGTACAATATTAACATTAGCAATTTTACGAATAATGTCATCACAGTTTACGACATAACCGATCCGGCCCAGCCGGTCCTGGTGACGAATACGACCGTTGGTGGTCTTGCGCCGTATGTCCTGAACTTCAAAGACCAGGTTGATACTCAAAGTAATTATTTCTGTACAAGTACGGCCGGGACCAGGCTGCCGGTTTCTGTTGTCGTGGACCCGCCCAGCAATTTACAGGACCCGGCCAATTGTGCGGATTATCTGATCATAACCTATGACGATTTTTATTCAGCCGCGCTGCAACTCGATCAACACCGTTTAGGTCAGGGTTATCTGACAAAAACGATCCAGATTTCAGATATCTTTGATGAATTTTCTTTCGGATATCCTTGTCCAGAAGCTATCAGGGACTTTCTGACCTATGTCTACACGTATTGGGCTGATCCGCTGGTCACCTATGTCATTTTTGTCGGTGATGCTTCCTGTGATCACAAAAACTACCAGGGTTATGGACTACAGGATTATGTATTTACGTATTATTTTCTAACCAGTGCAGGTTTGACCACTCAAGATCACTGGTTCACGCTGGTAAGTGGCACCGATCTCTGGCCGGACTTTCACCTTGGTCGCCTGGCGGTCGCGACCGCAACCGAAGCCGACAATGCAATAGCCAAAATAATCGCGTATGATGCCTATCCGGAACCGATCTATAACTGGAACCATAATGTCATTTTCATCGCAGACAACCCTGATTCGGGTGGTGACTTCGAGGCTTCAAGTGACGAGATCATGAACAATTATTTACCTGGACATCTTAATCCAGTCACATTATATGTTTCGGACTGCAACCCGAATTGCAATCAAATGTTTCTCGATCTTTTGAACAGTGACACGGAGAGTGCGCCACTGATCAGTTATTTCGGGCATGGCAATATTACTTTCATGGCCGTCGAAAAGGTCCTGAAAACGGCTGATATTACATCGATATTCAATGCGGACCGATTGCCTATCTTCATCAACATGACCTGTTACAACAATAATTTTGCCTACAGCCATCAGGCAATTGAATGCCTTGGTGAAGTCATGACCGATTATGCGAGTAATGGCGCAATCGGTTTCCTGGCCTCGACTGGTTTTACTTATCTATTTAATAATACGTTATTTGCCAAAAACATCCACAGTTCACTCTACGCTGATCCTGATTACCTGATCGGACCGGCCATGACCAGCGGCAAGATACTCTCATCTCTCTACTTGTGTCCCGATGAGGTCCTCAATTCATTGCATCTCGGTGATCCGGCAATTTCGATCAAGCTAGCAGCAGCACCACCACCGGTCCCGGACTTGAACATCAGTGGATTCATCGCCCTGCTGGTTCTGCTTGGCACGATTTTATCTTTACAAGCTTTTTCTCACGACAGGATGATCAGACCGGATAAAGATCAGATGTAACGAAAAAAGAATGTTCTGCACTGCATCAAGTCTGATTACTCAGATTGCTGGTCTTTTTTGATGCTCAATCTCGCTTTGAACGCGGGCCGTATGCGAATGCAACACATGCTCCGGATGCACACTGTGATGGTCGGTTCCCGCTGTAAAAGACAGAGTCGGATAAAGACCATCGTCAGAAAGACGAGTAGTATGAGAACAGGCGCAAAAAAAAGTTTCCGGCAACGTCCTACTTTCCCACACCGCTTCCAGTGCAGTATCATCAGCGCTGAAGGGCTTAACTTCCGTGTTCGGAATGGGAACGGGTGTTGCCCCTTCGCTATAGTTGCCGAAAACTTAAAGTATTTTCGGTAGAATAAAAACCATCATTTGAATAGTATGTTTTAAGGTGCGGTGCAATGGAATGAGTTGATGATCAAGTCTCACGACTGATTAGGACCAGTAAGCTTTGACATTACTGTCTTTACACATCTGGCCTATATACCTTGTCATCTTCAAGGAGTCTTCAGTTCCCGAAGGAAAGGGATATCTCTTCTTGAGGTTGGCTTCCCGCTTAGATGCTTTCAGCGGTTATCCAATCCGAACGTAGCTACCCAGCAATGCTCCTGGCGGAACAACTGGAACACTAGAGGTTCGTCCGCTTCGGTCCTCTCGTACTAGAAGCAGCTCCTCTCAAATATCCTACGCCCACGACAGATAGGGACCGAACTGTCTCACGACGTTCTAAACCCAACTCGCGTACCGCTTTAATTGGCGAACAGCCAAACCCTTGGGACCTGCTCCAGCCCCAGGATGCGATGAGCCGACATCGAGGTGCCAA
>JAFGSJ010000017.1 GCA_016934675.1 bacterium
CTTTCGTGAGGAATATTTACATTTTCTGGATGAATATGGGATTGAATACGATGAACGATACGTCTTTGATTGATCTTCAATCGTCCCTCTGGGACGAGGGTCTTTTATCACGCTAAACCTGGCGTTGAAACGCCAGGCTATTGTCAATTGTCCCTCTGGGACAAGTGGTCTCGGCGGCGCAGGTGCCGCAGGTGATGACTTTTTTAGGCTAAGAGTTGCTAACACTGGATATGAGACTTCAAGTTCAGACTGGAACAGAGCATAATGGTTGGTTTGATTCAAGTGGCTCATCTTGGAGGAAATGGAGAAATGGGCAGGAGTATAGTTTTTCCCAATTTTACCGATTCTGATTTAAGTAAACCAAATGACTATGGAACAAATTATTGCAGGTTTTATTAAATAATCAAGAAAGGAGTTATATATGAAAATGATAAGAAATATTCTAATAATTGTAATTGTGATGATACCTGTTACAAACAGTTTGTCAGATGAAAAAAATTGTCAAACAGAAAATTATGCTATGATTGTAGCAGAGATTCTAAGTGGCATTAATTCATGCGATCCGACTATACGAGAATATATTATTACAAACAAGTTGTCATTGATAAAAGGGGATGAGGCAGATACCATAAGGGTTCTTATCTGGCTTAAGGAAAATGAATTGCATCATCAAGAGATCATTTTAAGACAATTGTTTCTCACATCAACAATAAGAGAAGATGAATTAGTGCAAAAACTCCACACTCTCAACAATATCTATGATCAAGTCAGTATTCAAAAAAGGTCCCAATTGATTACAAAAATTACAGCCAACACAAAAGTCATCGATGAATTCAAACAGTCCGAATTAATCAGTCCTTCGGATAGTATCAAGAGACTACCAATGAATTATTTTAACCTTAATGTTCTCGTTGGAGAAAAACAAAAAAAAATCGAGGCTTATGAAAATTTTTCATGTGAAAAAGGCAATTTAGCCACTGTGTTTAGGATGCTATTATGGATAGCTGAGCCTGAAGAAGAACTTCAAAAGATCATTTTAATCCAAGCAAGAAGAGCAGAGGATGTTCGTGATAATAGCTATATAACAGAGCTTCTTCGATTGACTGAAAATCTTTCAGAGGATCAAAGGAAACAGCGTATACACATGATCGAGGAATTGTGGAATACAAAAATCGAGGCTCAATAATAGAATAAGGATAACTCGCATCACCTGGAGCTGGTCGTGGATATGAGATAGCCTGCCCCGAGCACGGTCGGGGTGGAGTCAGGTGAAAAAGAGGATAAAAGACAGAGGGGGATGTGCCCAAAGAATGATGGGAAACAGACAAGCTCATCACGCAGAATGTGTTCGGGTAAGGACCTCTTTTTCCTGTTGATCGAGGCACTGTCCAATCCGGACCAGATTCGTTCCGATCAGCACATGGATCGAAACCTTCTTGTCCAGAAAAACTGCTTGAAGAATCAGACGGGATAACAGGATGTACAGGATGCAGGAATGCATGTTTGGAATTCAAATGAAGGAAGCAGAGCGATGGTGCCGCATCCGGGGGATTGATCGGGAGTCTCAAAGATAGTATGCTTGTTTTATGAAGCACGATCGTCTGAACGGGTGCTGTGCAGACAATAGGCCAGTCCCATTTGGGACGGTCCGATAATAGCCCGGCAATTCATTGCCGGGAATCCCGACGGTCGATACACCTGCGTCCCATCGGGACGCCTGAAGTGCAATACCATAACAAGAGAACGGCAAGAGATGAAGAAATGTGCACCATTGATTCAATGTGTTTACCGTGGCATTCAACCGTCCCGCTGGGCGTGGTGATCAAATTCGATACCAACCTGGCGTTGAAACGCCAGGCTATTTTCAATTGTCCCGCTGGGACAGGCTTGGTCGTGGTGGAGTCAGGAGACAGGAGATAAAGACGGAATAATGCTGTGTAAGGTGAAGGATTGGGACACACCAATCATTGGGGTGGTTTTTATACCGCTACATTACCGAATCCGCCAGAATTGGATCCTTATTGCTCTGAGAATGATCCATTGCTTGACACCTCACGTAATCCTACAGGGATTGGCAGTATCACAGTTTGTTTGTTCCACAGTAACGAGAGAGATCACAAACCTGATAGCCTTGGGCAAACAATAGTAATTGAGGGAACCCCGGAGCATCCCGCATTGGTATCATTGTGTAATGAGCCTCATCGAGGTATCGAGAATCTTGTGTCCATGACGTTTCAACCCCTTGATTTGTATCATGAAAAAGATCAATATCCCTGGAAATCCGAGGGGTATTGAGGAGTTTGTTTAAAGCCACACCCACAGCTACATATGCTTCTCCCGATTCTCGAAGTCTTTGTGATATTATTTTGCAGATATCAAATTGGCGTTTTGTGAAAGCCATTTTTTTTAATTCCGAGGTCCTGACGAAAACTGCTCGATCCCCATGCTTTTTCAGATATGATAAAGCCCTGAGAGCAGAAGAAAGATCGGTGGGTAGATAATCAGGAACAAAAAACCACAAACATCGAGTCCGATATGAATCAATCAGAAGTGATACTTCAGTGATAAAATCATCGATGTTTCGGAGATTGAGCGTCTCCATCTGCATACCCACACGTTTCTACCTATGCTCATGCTTCAAGCTTATGGCAAAACTCGCTATTTCGATATTTCCCTTGTTATGAAAAGATACTCACCCTTTTCACTCGCACACCTTAATCTGAATCGTACATCATTTACTCATATTTTACAAATATTATACTGGGTATCGTATGAAAGCCCCGATAGACAACCTTCACACGCAAAGGATCTACTTGGGAAGACAGCTTCACTTGCTGCTTTCATTGCGAGAATTTTTATGATTGATCTGGTTATGGGAGTGAGCGACTTTTCTGATCAGGATAAAGCTTGTATTCAGGACTTCGCTGAAAGTCCTCGAGACTTTATCGCCGACCAGATCGAGCAGAGTCGTGACAGATTGTGCTTTTTCTTCGTCGAGCCTGATCGCTATAGGAAACATGCAGAGTCGACCGAGGGCGGTAATCAGGAACAGGATATGAAAGTTGAGAAAATGCTGACCATGGAAATGCCAGTGAAAATCCGCAAAAAGGGTAGCGAGCAGACCGGCGATCAGGGAAGCGATCAGCAATGCGAAGCCGACGACCATGCTATGGACAGCCAGATAGGCCGGCCGGTTCTCTTCAGGTGATGAGATCAGGACAAGGTTAAAAGCGGCCAGGGTGAAGCCGGGCCAGAAGAGTCCGGAGAGCAGGGCATCGATCCAGATCGGGAGAATGAAACTGGGTGTAGCAAAAAGCCAAAACAAGGGCAAAGAAAAGACACCGATGATATTGAAGGCCATGACCGGTCTGTTACCGATCCGGTCGATTATTTTACCCCACAAAGGCAGGGTCGTCAGATTAAAGATACCAGCCACGATCGAGTAGAGGGCTATATGAGCAAAAGACATGTGCAAGTGCTTGATCATGTGAGCGACATAAAAGGGCGAACCGATCCCAATCAGGACCGACCAGAAGAAGAAAAAGAGAAGAAGAAAACGAAACTTGGGATGACTGAAAGGCAGGCGAACCATGTCCAGGAGACTCAATGTTGATATCTGTCGGCGAGGAGGGTCCCATTGCCGGTTGAGTATAATACCTGCAACAATGGCGGATAGACAGGCCAATCCAAAAATAAAGGTAAAACCGAAAGCCTGGCTTTGTTTTTCCCGAAACCAGTCGAACAAAAGACCGGTGCCGTACGTCGTGGCCATGGTCACAATACTGATCAAGGTATTGCGAACGCCAAAATAAAAACCCCGTCGCGATAGGGGGACCAGATCAGCCATCCAGGATAGCCAGGCGTTATTCGCCGTATTGATACTGATTGTGGCGAAAAACACAATGCAGAGAAAGGTGATCAATTTTGACCGATCATTCCAGGGCAAAAAGGGCAAGAAACACAACAAGCCCCAGAGCAAACGCCCAATGGTGGCGGACCAGACCGTCAACGGACGTCGGGGTAAGCCCCTGTTAAGCAGATACACACTGATGATCGAACCAATCGTAGCGAAGTTACTCAAAGCAGCCAACAACCCGAGTGAAAAATCACCGGCCTGACAGAACAAAGCATAAGCCGTCACAAGAGAGCTGGTCGTGATGGCTATATGGACCGTGGCAAAAGACCCTTCAATGATTGAAATCCGAAGACTCCGTTTTGGCTCTTCCGCCACCGATTGCAGAGCTTCGCTCCCGATCATATCCTTATCAGAAACCGGAATAGTCATTTCCGTCTCCCGTTGTTCCCTTCGCCAATACCACTTTTCCGAAAACATGCTCATCTTTCACATTGAGCCGGTGCATGGAACCCATTTGGGAAAGGCATAGCGACAGTACTATCAAATTTCAATATACTGTCCAGACCCGATCCGTTCGATTACAACGACACATGGAATGACCAAGACATTCATGTTCTTCAAGCCAGGTTCGCACAGACCTTTTCTGTAAAAAACATGATACACACTTAAAAGAGAGAGAGTACCAAGCAGATTGTCTCGGTGCATGAAAAAAAAAGACTTGACAAACATATTTAAAAGGCCTATATTAGCCCTGCTTTTATGATTTTATTGAAAACGATCACTTATACACAGGAGTTTTGGATGTGGGCACAGCGCAACGTAATTATTTTGACCCTAAGGCGGGGGTGTAGTGTGCGCACGAGCGTCACTGTTCAGCAGCATACTACGAACCTGCTCTCACCCACGGAGGGGACTTCTGTGATCTGATTCCGGATTCATGACACAGCCGTGGGTGATGAACCCACGGCTTTTTTTTTGGCTTCATTATAACTTAAAACATCGTTAAAGCCGTGGAACGAAATTCCACGGCTTTTTTTTTCTCACGGGTACCAAACCGGGGAGGAGGCTATCATGCAAGCACTTAAATGTCAGGATGTAACCAAGATTTTCAGAGTCAAGGAACAGGGAAATGGCACAAATGGTCATAATGGCCATGGCAAAGGGGGCATCCCGAATCGTCTCGTCAAGATGTTGCATATGAACCGGCAGGATTTTTTGGCGGTCGAGCATGTGAGTTTTGCCGTGGAACGTGGCGAGATTTTCGGGATAATTGGAGAGAACGGGTCGGGCAAATCGACCTTGATCAGGATGATATCGACCTTACTGTATCCTTCGAGTGGGAGCATATCGGTATTTGGTTTCGATGTGCGTCGTGATTACCGTAAAGTGCGGAGCCTGAT
Organism: bacterium; assembly: GCA_016934675.1. Lineage (GTDB taxonomy): Bacteria > CSSED10-310 > JAFGSJ01 > JAFGSJ01 > JAFGSJ01 > JAFGSJ01. The sequence goes on from JAFGSJ010000017.1 coordinate 5,257, forward strand.
CAATCGTGTTTCGGTCGAGGCGGCCTTTTTCAAGAAACTCTCGGCACGTGAAAACCTGTTGTTTGCCGGCAGGCTGTATGGGGTTGATCGGGCGAATATCCTGCGTTCCATGGTCACAATCCTCGAACGGGTCAATTTCCCGATCGAGAAACTCGATGACTCGATGGAAGACCTGTCGCGGGGGATGCAGCAGAAAGTGGCTATCGCTCGTTCTTTACTGACAGCGCCCAATTTGCTTTTACTCGATGAGCCGACGACGGGTCTAGACCCCCGCTCGAAGAAGGAGGTCCAGTGTTGCATCGATGAAATCCGATCGTCGCATGACGCCACGGTATTGATCACGACCCATGACATGACTGAAGCTGAAACGCTGTGCGACCGGTTGGCCATTATCAATGAAGGCAAGTTTGTTGCGGTTGATACGCCGTCTAACTTGAAGAAGCGAACATCGACCGAGCATCCGGAACGGGTGACACTTGAAGAGGTTTTCATGCAGATGACAGGAAGGAGATATGGAGATGACGACGAAAACGATAGTACATGAGGTCAAGGCCTCATTCGCATTTGTGGAAAGGTGGTATTATATTGTCAAACGATATGCATCCTGGGAGATCGTGTTCCTGGTATACAGCCTGATCAATGCTCTGACCATAGGTTTGATCGGGGTAGGCTCGAAGGATGCGGACCGGGTCCTCTACCTGGTTATTGGCGCGCTGTTATGGGGTTATTTGAGTGTCATATTCCACGATCTGAGTGAAAGCGTAGCCTGGGAACGTTGGGAAGGGACAATCGAGTATACCTTCATGGCCCCGATCAGACGAATCACCTATTTAATCGGGCAATCACAGGCGGTCATGCTTTATGGTATTGTCCGGACCGCGATCGTTTTGACAATCGTGCTTATGTTTTTCAAGATCGATTTGCATTCAGCCGATCTGCTTGCTGCAACGGTGGTCCTGGGGATTTCAAGTTTTGCGTTTATAGGGCTGGGCATCATGGCGGCGATCCTGCCGCTGCTTTCTCCGGAACGCGGCGCTCAGGCGACACATATTATCCAATCACTGGTACTGCTGGTTTCGGGCGTGTATTATGAAGTTGAGGTCTTGCCCGACTGGTTGCAGCCCTGTTCCTATTTCTCACCGGCGACGTATACACTCCGGGCCATGAGGCAGGCCCTGCTCGAGAACGCCAGCGTCTGGACCTTACGCTATGATATCATGGTCCTGATCGTGATGGGGATTATCCTGATTCCTCTTGGTCTCTATGTTTTCAGCCTGGCTGAAGACCATGCCAAAAGGACCGGAAAATTAAAACGGAACGGTTAATACTGTGGACATATACGCACGGCAGATTACCCGCAATCCGGGGAAATGCCGTGCTTTTTATTTCACTATGTTCATGATACTCTGGGCCTGTTCGAGTAAGGTCTGGGCTGTTTCAGCGGAAATATCCGCTGGTGGGAGGTCGTTATCTGTCCAGAGCCGATACGACTTATCGCTCGAATTCTGACCGATCGTTACGGTTTCTGATAAATCAGCGCCGGGGGAGAGAGTCAAACGAAGCATAACGGGTTGATCCAAAGGCAAGCCCCCAGCCCCATCGAATCGGAAACCGTCGAGTGTCAGCTCAGTGAGTACTGTCAGAAAGGCTTCGATTTTATGGCCAAGTTCGGTCAGGTCGAGTGCCGGTTTGCTGTCAGAGGGCCTCCAGGTCTCCTCGACTCGTTCGAAAGAACAAGCTGCATCTTTCGTGGTAATACTCAACTTTGAGTATTCTGATTTGTATCTGGTCAAGGGTTTTGGGTCGATCATGGTTTTAGGATCGACCATCAATGCGGCCAGATAATCGGCATTGATCAAAACGGGCAATGGATCGGATGCCAGACGAGCATAGCGATTGAGCTGATCGGATGTTGTCTGGCCGATCAGCATGATTTCAGGAGTTTCCCGATTTTTCAGTTCAACCGAGACAAGGGCGACTGGTTGTGCCAGTGCCCTTTCAGCAACCGGATCGGCTTTATCGAGAAAACTGCTGATCCTGATTTCACTAACAGAACTGATCAACTCGGACATATGCGTTTGAGAGACACGGTAGGGACCGGGTGAGATCAATCGCCAGGCATTATCAATCTGCCTGAATTCTGAGGTTTCCGGACCGAGAGTGATGGTCAAACCGGTTATGTCTGCTTCAGGTTTTGGTAAGAGTATCTGCTCCCTGAAATGATTGAGATCGATGTTGAAGCTGTTGAATAGGTATTCACCCACGGCGTAGATGGTCGCATCATCATCCTTCCTGAGATAGATCGAGTATTTGATGGGATTAGCCGCACCGAACCGCAGCGTGACCGGTTTTTCCTGATCGTGCAGCCACAATGTCACCGTAGCCCGGGGTTGCTCAAAACCGAACAGTAGAGGGTCATGCTGCTGTTCCGGTTCGAGTGATCGATGTGCCTCAATCTTAGACAATGAGGCCAGTATCCGTGAGATCTGGTCGAAATCAGCCCGTGCGGTAATGGGTTGACGCAGCTCGAACCGGGTCACGGTCTTACGTTCAAATTCGTACAATCGACCATCGTCAAAAGCGAATGAGCATTTATCAATCTGATCTGGGTCGAGCTCGGTCACCACAGTGATCGATGTATCGTCAGAGGTAGTTACTTTCTTGATCTCGAAAAAATAGACATATGCTCCCAGTGCGAGACAGAGAAACAGCAGGACGAGTGTATGCCGGACCTTCATGGATCAACGCTTTCTCCACCAGGAATAAACGCCCAGTCCCAGGAAAAGAACCGGCACGAGAAATACTATAATGATTATCCGGCTCCAAGCACGATTATCCATGAAAATTCGCTCTGATTCGGGTGTCTTTGGCCTGATCGAGATCAAGGCTTCTTCCTGGCACAACCAGTTGATCGAGTTGAGCAGGAAATCGCTGTTGCCAAGCTGGGTAAAAAGTGCATTGGCAGCGAGGTCGGCATCACCCAAGACGACAATGCGGGCCAGTTTGCTTGATTCATTATCAGGTGATCGAGCCGGGTCAGCCAGATCCTGTTCATGATCGAGCGATACCTCCGATTCCTCGGCAGCTTGCTCAGTCTGGGTCGAATCATCCGGGAAGGCTTGTTCGAGGGCTACGGCTACGGTCATTGGTCCGACCTGGTCGGTATGCTCATCAAAACTGATGGTCTGAAGATCAAGAGCGAACTCGCCCCAACTGCCAGCACCGAGCATTTCATCGAAACGTGAAGTCTGAGCCAATGTTTCGATCGTGACATTACTGGGTTTCTGATCGAGGATTGTGATACTTCTGGCCCCAGGCAAGACGATCCCGAATTTGAAATCCTTGGTGATCTGGTGCCAGCCCATTGTTCTGATGACCGGAATAGCCCCACCACTTTGGGGTAAATAACTGATCGTATCGATAACCAGGTCCGGCTCAACCTTCAGACCCAGGGGATTCAAGAGTTCATCAAATGAAGGGATTCTCCGGGTGGCCTCATCCTCGAGCGGTGGATCAAGCATAATCAGTATCCGCCCCTGATCATTAAGATAATCCCGCAACAACACGATCTCATCCTCGATAAAAGCGACCTTGGGACCGGCTATGATCAGAGCAGCCGCATCTGAAGCGACTTTTTTATTCCCAGGCAACGAAATCTTTTTGACCTCATAATTCTGTTGCTTGAGTGCATCTTTAAATTTATTGAAACCCACATAATTGTCGTATGATTCCGGATCGAATTCGCCATGACCTTCAGTGAAATAAATTACTTTACGGACCCGTTCACCGACCAGTCTCAGCAGTGCCCCGGTCAGGTCGACTTCTCCCGTGCCGGTGGTCTCTTCCCGACGTTCACCGGATTGCAAAATAATTATACCTTCGCGGGTTATTCCGTAATTCTGGACCATATCCGGACGGGACAGGGGATCGATGAAATTGAAGGTGATGTTCGCGGATTGATAAGCGTATTCTTTGAGCAGACTTTTCAGATCGAGTATACTCTCGTTGGTTTCTTCGAAAAAACAGGTAAAAGCGACCGGTTTTTGCAGATTGTTCAACACCTTGACCGTTTGTTCCGATAAGGAGTATTTTTTAGTCCGGGTCATATCGGCCCGATAGTGGTGACGATGGGTCAGAAAGGCTGCAAACCCGAGCAGGATGACAATCAGGAGCAAAGCGACCGATGTTGACAGTCCATAGCGGGTATAGCGTTTATCGAACAAGCGGGTCTCTTCACCGCGGACCCCACTGAGAGCACCGATCACAACCAGGATGAAACCAAGCCCGAGCATGATCGTGATCAGCATTTTCATCCTGACCGGTTCATAGAAATACAATCCTGCTCCGATAACGATCAATCCAAGCCCGATCCCACCCAGGACTGATTGAATTTTCTCATTGCGCTGCATGATCTCTCTTCGTGCTCCCTGCTCAACGTGATTTCGTGGTCTTCAGGGTTATGATCGATAATACCAGGAAAAAAACCGTAATGATTAAAAAATAGGCAATACTACGGGTGTCGATAATCCCATTGGCAAATTCGTCGAAATGCTCGGAAATGGTCAGATAGGCAAAAATTTCTTTAATCTGCGAAGTCTGGAAAAAGACCTCCGCGGCCGATAACAGCATCAAAAACAGTAAAAAAGACAGGCAGATGATCGCTGAAATCATCTGGTTCTTTGAAAAGGTCGAGGTGAACACGCCCACAGACAGGAAGGCAGAGCCGAGCAGAAACAGGCCGAGATAGCCGGTTACAATGGAACCGAGGTCCGGGTTGCCATAAACATTCAGAATGATCGGATACATGAGTGTGGTCAACAGCATGACCAGATATAAAGACATGACTGCCAGGAATTTACCCAGGATGACCTGTGTTTCCGAAACCGGTGCAGTCATGAGGAGCTCGATCGTCCCCGAACGCCGTTCCTCGGACACAAGACGCATGGTCAGGACCGGGGCCATCAGAAAAAGAGTAAACTGGATATTGGGGAAAAACATGTTAAAAGTTACCATTTCATAATTCTGCATGAAAAACAGGATATAAATAACCAAGTAACTCGAGACGAAAAGAAACATGGCCGTAATCACATAGGCAATCGGTGACATGAAATATGCCCGTAACTCCCGTAAAAAAATGGCGTAAATATTTTTCATTGTCCGATCTCTGCTTCCTCGGTAGTCAATTTCAGATAAATATCTTCGAGACTGAGTTTGACCGGTTTAAGCTCGAGCAGGTCCAGATTGTTCTGGACCACACAACAGGCGACCTCGGCCCGAACATCAGCTCCCAGGGCCGTATTGATTTGAAACGTGCTATTGTCATCCCCTGATGAGGACAATCGTTGCACAGAGGTTACTCCTGCCAGTGCAGCTAAACGTGCCTCGATCGATTCGGCTCCCTTCACTTCGAGCCTGATCGTTTCAGAGCCTTTTAATTTCGAGGTCAACTGGTCCGGCGTGTCTTCGGCCACGATGGTGCCCTCATTGATAATGGCAACCCGGTTGCAGGTCATGGCTACCTCGGGTAAGATATGTGTACTCAACATAACCGTATGCTCGCCGGCCAGAGATTTGATCACATCACGCGTGTCGATGATCTGACGAGGATCGAGACCGACTGTGGGCTCGTCCAGGAAAACGACCCGGGGATTATGGACCAGGGCCTGGGCCAACCCGACCCTTTGACGATAACCCTTCGACAATTTCCCGATTAATTTGTCACGGACATCTTCTATCTTGAACAGGTCCAGAACATAATTGACCCTTTCACGTCGTTGTTTGGCAGGAACACCCTTGATCCGGGCATGAAAATGAAGGTATCTTTCGACCGATAATTCGGGATACAGCGGCGGATTCTCGGGTAAATAACCCAGTTGACGGCGGGCCTCGATTGTTTGGTCGAATATGTCGAAACCGTTAATGCTACCTGTGCCGAATGTGGGAGCAATGAATCCGGTCAGAATACGTATGGTTGTGGTCTTTCCCGCACCATTCGGACCGAGAAAACCAAGAATCTCGCCTGGCTCCACTCTGAAAGTAACATTATGGATTGCTTTGGTTGGACCATAATATTTTGTTAAATTGTCTGCTCGGATCATGGCAGTTTTCACATCTCAATTTTCACTTTGTTCCGAATTTTTGATATTCAGGCTGCCACCCGCGATTTATCCGGCCTCTTGCTTTTTTTCTTTTTTTTTACGCTGGCAGCCGTGGTATCGGCGACAGCGGAAGATGAAGCTGAAGGTTGGGCGGATGACGTGGCTGTAGGCTCAGCCGGAGTCGAAGGAGTATCCGTTGAATTCGTACTCGTTGAAGCGTGTGTTTTATCCGTATTTGTGTCACGCAGCCGGTCCTTTGAAGGATAATCCGTGACATACCAACCAGTTCCCTTCAAAATGAAAGTCGATTTCGAAATAATACGATGGGCCTTCCCGCCACAGAGGATGCATCTGTTCAAAGGCGCATCCGTTATCTTCTGCATCTGCTCGAATAGTTGCCCACATTCTTCGCATCGATATTCATAGATTGGCATAATCTGATCTCCTCTATATCAGGGCTTGTACCGTATTACTGCCCTCAATATCCGGAAATTGTCTCTTTTGCTCTTAGGCTAAAACATTTAGTTGTATAGAACATATCTCTCATATTTCAAGTTTTACATAACTGATTTGGCATATTGAGGCAATGAGACTTCGAATGAGCAGGTGGAAAAAATCATGCAATTCATATTGATCCATGTCCTGATGCCCCAATACGATATTCTGTTGAAGACTCATTTTCTCGGCATCTTCACTGGACGAAATATTGTCCTGGTGCTAGTAAATCAGGGCAAACCCTTTAATGTCTGATAAAACCGTGAGGACAAATCTATGCTTAGATTATCGAAGACAATCATGGCAATACTTTTAGTAGCAATCGTTTTTTTCATATGGTTAGGTAGTGCCGGTAGCGTCATCCACGCTCAGACAGTATCTGAGCCTTGGGAAACGTTGACTCTGGAACATTTCCGGATGCATTATCCGGCAACGTATCGGGCCTGGAGTCATCAGATCGGGTCCCGGTTGGAAGCGATCCATGAGCAAGTCACGGCGGTGGTCGAGTATGTTCCGGCCAAGCCGATCGATATCCTGGTCATTGATCCCATGGCCAGGGCCAATGGTGCGGCCATGCCTTTTCTGAATCGACCGCGGATGGTCTTGTTTGCCTCACCTCCGGAAGCGACTTCGAGCCTGAATATGTACCACAACTGGCAGGAATTGCTGGTGACACATGAGTATGTGCATCTGACCCACATGTTACGACCGTCCCGAAACAGGTTTTACCGTTTACTCGGTCATCTGTTACCCGCATCACCGATTACGCTCAAATGCCCGATGTGGATAGTCGAGGGTTATGCCACGCTTTTGGAAGGTAAATTGACCGGAATGGGACGACCCAATGGCAGTTTTCGGGCCATGTTTATACGCTCACTGGCAGCGGATGGTCTGATGCCGACCTATAATCAGTTAAATATGTCGGACCATTGGGCTGCCGGAGCATTCCCTTATTTATTCGGCAGTTCCTTCATGGAATGGCTTGAAAAGCGAGACGGACTGGCCTCATTCGTCGATCTCTGGAAGCGGATGACGGCCCGAAAGAACCGCAGCTTTCGAGATGCATTCTCCGGAGTGTTTCAGGAGCCCCCTGACGAGATCTACGGCCGATTTGCTGCGGAGACAACTGCTCAAGCCATACAATTGAAGCACCAGATCGAGCAGGAAGGGCTCCGTGAAGGGACGCTCTGGGCCAAAAACTATCGGAACATCGGTCATCCCAGTTTAGCTCCGGACGGTTCACTCATGGCTCTCGTAACCTATTCCGAGGACCGCCCCCCCAAACTCGAGGTCTGGAGCACATCTGAAATCGAAGAGACAAAGAAAGACGATCAAAAATTACTCGAACGTGACCCGGAGGATGTCCCTGATAAGCCTTCAGCCCCACCACATCGCAAAGTGAAATATACCCTGTCCACACACAATGGGGTCTCGCCGGGTTTTCCGAAGTTTTTCCCTGATGGTCAGCGGATATTACTCGAACGATATGTGCCGGACAGTCAGGGCAATGTCCATCCGGACCTGTTCATTTGGGAGCTCGGACCGGACCGTCTGGTCCGGGTGACCGAATATGCCGATGTCAGCCAGGCCGTCCCCTTTCACCATCAAAATAAGGCGATTGCAGTCCGTTCCCGCTTTGGTCAGAACCAATTGGTCGAAGTGGATTTGTCATCAGGGCAGTTGGTGGACCTGACTGAGATGTCTCTGGAAAAGGTTCTCTGCACTCCAGTCTTATCTCCGGATGACACTTATCTGGCCGTTGTGGTCCATGAAGCCGGGCACTGGCAGATACAAATCTCGAACCGGGAAACAGCGGAACAGAAATGGACCCTGGGTGACGGGACCGAAGTGGTCTGCCAGCCGGCCTGGTCCTCAGACGGCACGCGATTGTATTTCATTTCGGACCGGACCGGTATCCCGAATATCGAGTATCTCGACCTGATCACCGGAGCGAGGACCAGGATCACGCATGTGTTCACCGGTGCGATCGCACCTGCGCCCGGTCCTGATGAGAATAGTCTCTACTATCTTCAATTCTGGTCCAGAGGCATGAGTATCTACAAGATGGATGCTCTTGAAGCAGTTCCGGCTGAATTTTCGGCCAAAGCAACCGGTCTTTTCCCTGTGGTGCCTCCACTCGACCTCGAGAAGGTCCCACCTCTGAAAAGTGCTGAATTGAATTCAGTCAAGGACTATGCCTGGGGACGCCAGGAATTCTCGACTGTCAGTTCGCTCGGTTTCGGACCTGCGGGCGATAATCTGTCTTATGGAGTGCGCATGGGCGATGTCCTCGGACGCAACGAAACCATTCTTCTGGTCGGTCTGCCCATTTTTGAAGGATTGAAAGGGGTGACCTTCCGTGAAAAAATTAACCGTTTGCCCGTGGAGATTTTCCTCCAGGGTTACTGGGCCGAGGAAAAGCCTGGTGACATCAGTGAAATCCGGTATGATTCCGATCTGTTGAAAAACAGGGAGAGTTATGGCTTTATGACTGCTTTGAACTGGTCGTATCGAAATGAACAAGTCCACTGTTCCCTGGGAGGTGGAGGGTTGACCTCACATATAGAATGGCTCGACCACGAGGTCGCCTTTACTCGTTCTCTGGCTGAAATCACCGCCGAGTTCAGCTATTTATTTGGTCGGAGTGCTTTTTTCGTGTCGCCTCACCTTGATGCTCGCTACCAACTCGGTTTTACCGATGGCGATGAATGGAATTTGTTTCGGGGCCAGATTGGCCTGAATATGTCTCCGGGACGAGTAGTACTGCTCAAGACTCGCTATGAATATGGCTCAATCCAGGGTGATTACCATGATTCGGACATTTTCCGGGTCGGGGGTTGGCAGACAGCCCTGATGGCCGATTATGCGGTATCTGAACGGGTCTTTCAGCCCGCCCTGCCCCAAGCGGTCAGGACCGGCACGGAATTTGACCGGACCAGGCTCGAACTTTTTTTTCCAACTGCCCTGCCTGTACTCATTTACGGTGAGGATATTCGGGCCTGGACCGATGAACGGGCAGAAGCTGATCCTATGAGACTGCTCGGAATCGAGCTGAAAATCGAGGTCCCCCAAATGGCCATTGTCAACCTGGCCCAAACAGAATTAGTGATCGGTTACGCCTGGTTGTTTGAAGACCCTCTTCGGGAACAGGAAGAGTTTTACGCGCTGATGAACCTGAAACCTTAATCAAAAAACATTTCAAAAAAGAAAGGAGAGCATTCATGAAGCATATACATTTTCTTAACGTCGAGCCCCATCTGGTCGAAGGTCAGGATGTCAAAGGTGTCACCATGAGAGTGGGGATAACCGATAGTGATGGGGCTCCGCATTTTGCCATGCGTTTGTTCCAGGTCCAACCGAACGGGTATACACCCTTGCATCGTCATCCCTGGGAACATGAGGTGTTTGTTATCTCCGGATCAGGCCAACTCAACTATAACGATGAAGAACACTCCCTTCAGAAAGGGGATTTCGTCTTGATTGAAGCCGATGCCCTGCACCAGTTCAAAAACATCGGTCCGGACGAGTTTCAGTTTATTTGTGTCATTCCACACCAGTCCTTGCTTGGAAAACACTGATCTCACCAGGGGATTTGATGAAAAGTGAATTTCCGATCATCCATCTATGGTGTAGGCTCCGGGGAATTCTTCATGTTGGCGATGTTTAGGTTGATTGGCAAAACCATTAGGGCGAACAGAAAGGTTCGCCTGCAGAATTGCATGTCCGGTATGAAATACTAATGTGATAGAACGTCAAACGATGAACATTGTCGAAGATTGGAGACTACATGAAACATTCAGAGATTTATTCTATTCGAGAGCTTACGCCTGAACTTCTTGATGATTACCTTTCGTTTTTTGACCATGATGCATTCGCGGACAATCCTAAGTGGGGTTTCTGCTATTGCCGTTTGCACCATTTCCCTCATGATCAGCGGGACTGGCGAGAGACAACCGCCGAAGAGAATCGTGAGGCCGTCATTGGTCTGATCCGAGATAGGATCTTACATGGGTACTTAGTGTATTGGGGAGACAAGCCTGTGGGATGGTGCAACGCCGGCCCACGAGTGAACATGACTACAACTCCCGACTACGAAGAACCCGATGCTGCGGTTATCGGCTCGATCATGTGCTTCGTCATTGCGAAGGAGCATCGGAGAAAGGGCCTTGCACGACGACTGCTTGAAGCAGCATGCGCAGGATTCAGAGCACAGGGATTCACCATCGCAGAGGGGTATGTTCTTAAGGGTGTTCAGGGCGATGCGATGAACTATCCCGGCCCGCTTTCCATGTACCTCTCGGCTGGATTCGAACGCTACTGCGAATGTTGCTGCGATGGTGATGATACCATTGTCGTTCGCAAGAAGCTGGCTTGAGCCAAGATTGCCGAACCTCACGTACAATAGCGACTGACCTTACTGGCGAGTAAAATTGATGTAAGATGTCTATCTATAAAGCAAGATTGCTTTCAGGCATCTCTATGCTCATTTTCAGCTACTGTATTTTCGTCTGACGAACGCAGGGCGAGAGAGCCGATGAGTCTGCACTGCCAGGCAGATTTGAACCGTTGTGGCAAGCAACAATAGTAAACCATTCTCCTTTTTTTTTCCAAAAATAGCATGTGAAGTCAAGAAATCCTCATAAAAATAGTTTATCTTCCTCAATCAGAGAGGATGTACTGATGAAAAAGAAAAAGATAAGAGCAGTGGGAAAAATGCAGGATTATATCCACGCTCACCTGACTGAACCGATTACCCTGTATGATTTGGCTCAATCATGTGGCTTATCACCCTGGTATGCATCCAAAATCTTCAAGGAACTACTGGGTAAAACACCATTCGAGTATATCCGGGTGTACAGAATCTCACAGGCCGCCTTGAAACTCAGAGACGAAAAGGTAGATGATATTTCAGGGTCCGCCTTTCAATGATGAGGATTTTGAAGAAGCAATCCATAGTTTGTGGGAGGTCATGAAATCATACGATCCCGAACTGTACGGTTTCACATGGGCCGACCAGGATGCACCTCGATTTCAAATGGAACCTAAAGGTTATCGGGGCTATATTGAAGGTCGGCCTGTCAGAGAAATCATGAAGAAATGATTACATGATGCCCGTCATCTGAATCCATTCCATCTTTTTTGTGCTGGAAAGTATCCCTTTCAAAGTGGAATTCCCCCTCGAAAGGGATGCTTTCCTTGACACACTCCTCATTTTCTGCCAGTATTACCCACATGCTAAAAAATAAATTACCTATCATTCGGTGTGGCTATGTCTCGCCCAGGTGAGTCAGATGAGCGATCCTGATCTCATCCCGGGCTTGAAGATTCGCTTCGCCAAGTCGAGCGATCGCGATTTAGTCTTCAACCTGGTCCGTTCATATTACGCCTATGACGGCATTGATTTCGACGCCCCTATCGTCGAGGCCGGACTGGCCCTCCTCTTGAGCCGTGACGATCTCGGTTGGATCTGGCTGGTCGAGCTGGACGGACACGTCAAGGGTTATGCCATGGCAACCGTGGGCTTCGACTTGGAGTTCGGGGGACGGCAGGCCACCCTGACCGAGCTATTTCTCTTGCCCGAGAGTCGTGGCCAGGGCATCGGCCGCCGACTGCTGGGAGCAGTCGAAGCTGAGCTGAAACAGCGAGGAATCTCTACGCTCGAGCTCCAGGTCGAGCGCAAGAACCAGAGTGCCCAGGCCTTCTATCGTGCCCTGGGCTACAGAACCCATGATCGCATCCCTTTTAGCAAATCGCTGTGAAACTGCGCCAAGCCCTCCCCCCCATTCCTCATGATCAAGCTCTTGGACGTGCTCGCGGAGAATTAGGTCTAGTTGAGCCGCCAGTCGATCTGACCCGGAAAAAAACCAAACAAACCGAAAGGTGAAACTGACACATTTTTCAGTCTCTTCGACAAAATATACGTTTCTTTTGAGGCATGCACAAAAGTATAGGGTTGTTCCCGATGAATGATCTCATGGACCCGGCCGTAAATCTGTTTTCGCTTTTCACGATCGAACTCACGTCTTCCCTTTTCAAGCAGAGTATCGACTTCTGCATTATTAAAGCCGATATAATTGTTACCGATCCCGATCTGAGAGGAATGCCAGATACTATAGGGATCGGGGTCTACTCCTAAACTCCAACCCCCCAGATAAGCATCAAATTCACCTTTACGGATAAGGTTGAGATACACACTCCATTCATATTGGACAATATTGACCTTGATCGCTATTCTTTTCAGGTTCGCCTGAACAATCGACGCAAGCTGGTCCATGGTCGGGCTGCCGGTTGGCAGGATCAATTCGAAATCGAAGCTGGTCCCATCCCGATCAAGGATACCATCCCGGTCCTGATCGACCCAACCCTCCTGAGTCAACAACTCGGTCGCTTTATCGAGATCAAACGGTATCGGTTTGATCTCCTGGTTGTATGCCCATGATTTCATATAAAACGGTCCTGATATTGGTTCGGCCAGACCGTACAATACCTTATCGATAAAAGCTTGACAATCAAGAGCATAGGACATGGCTAACCTGATCTGACGATTGCTGAATATTTTCCGTTCAGCTCGATTGTTCCAGCCAATATAGTAATAATTCGGCTCATAATAAGCCAGGCCCCTGAACTTTCCCGTGAGATCGTCAGAACGCTCGAAACGCATATATTGGATAGGCCGGGCTCGAAAGACATCCAGTTCCCCTTTCTGAAGAATATTATAGGCAACGGTCCTGTTCGGAATGATCTTAAAGACGACATTCTGTATACTGGGTACATGTTCACTATCCCAGTACTGATCATTTTTGACGAGTTTAATATGTTGAGCCGTTTTCCACTCGACAAATGCATAGGGGCCCGTCCCGATAGGACTGCGATTGAATTCGGACGTGACAAAAAGGACGGGAGACTCGCTGCCTAACCGTTGTTTTTCCTCAGCCAAACCCTGCTCATCGAGTCTATGTTTCGGGATGATTGATGAGCCTCCGACGAGAATCAATGCGGGTGAAAAGGGATACTTAAAAGTAAAACGTATGGTGAAAGGATCGAGGATGTCAATCCGATCAATGGTTTCGACAGTGGCTTTTTTCCCGAAAGAAGGGATATCACTCCGCGCGGCTGTGTCAAAGGTAAACTTGACATCTTCCGCCGTAAAAGGCTCTCCATCATGCCATTTGATTCCTTTTCGCAAGAAAAACGTGATCTGCAGATTGTCATCAGAGATCAGCCAGTTCTCTGCAAGTCGTCCGACATAATTACTCTCTGGTGTTCCATCGATCGTGATCATGCCCTCGTATAGTAAATCCTGAACATGTGAAGACTGTGAATCATTTGACAGGACGGGATTCAGATATTGCGGGTCTGAGGACAATTCTCTGACCAAAGTGTCTGAAAATTGATCAGAAAAAACACCCTCCGAACGTGCCGGCGAGGTTATCTTCTGCCTATTCTCCGTTTCTCGTTGTTGAGAGCAACCCCAGAACACGACAATCAGCATTAAAACTGAAAGGAATCTCCTTGTGTGAGATGCAGAAAAGAAATGAGCGGGCTTTCCATGATTAAACATCGTTTATCTCCTCCTATGACCGGGAAAACACAAACCGGTCTCATCGACAGGCTGTTTATATCATAAAACAAGAAAAAAAAGAATGATAGTGCATTCAGCTATCGTGAAGACGTCTTGTCATTCAAAAAAGGAAGAGGAGATTCCGGATGTGAGAGTGATGAGGCCTGGTCAGAAGTATGTTCAGGAATATCGTGGGTATAGACCGTATTCTGGACCAGACTCTTGAATCGCTTCATAATACGCCGGGCCCATAAAAATTCGGTCCCGAGAATAGCCAAACCGGTGGGAATAACGATGAAAGCGGGTCCCGGCAGGACGATCATAACCAAGCCAACCAGCAGGACACTCGAGCCGAGTATCAGAATGGCCACTTTCCGGACCTTTTTCCAGGTAACATTCTCGGGGAGTTCAATGGTGGTAATCAAATCCGGGATATCGGCTTGACGTATTTTCCCGATCTGGAAAATGGTTTTAAACCAGTGAAACAAGTTTTTTACCTCACCATTACTTGCTGCCAAGGGGAGTCATTCTCGACCATATCATACCGGTACTGCACGTAATCCATGTAATAGCCGGGGCATCTTTTCATTTGCAAATGCTTGTAGAATAGTCCACCTTGGCAAAAAAATCGAGTCAGTCCGATTGACCTCATTCAGGTCGCTGATGATGAATTCTGACTATTTCTAAAGATGCAATCTGACAGAAAGCAGCAATGAGACTCGAAGCTGGCAATCCTTTCCAGAACTGCAATTAGCATGAATACGACAGATGGCCCCGCCGGTTTCACGATAATTTCCGGTCCGAATAGTCCTAGCACATCGGTCTTCTCAGTTTTGATCGACTCGCAGACTTTAAGGACATGTCCCGGTAGTGTTCTTCGAAGTGCTGCAGGCAGAAGGTCCGACCGGGTTGGTCTGTCTCTCCGTGCCTGAGCTGTTGCGACCCCAGCTACCCTCGGTCCCGCTTCCGTCACTGCTCACAACGATGAACCAGGTATTATCACTCGCTACTCCTGCCCAATCAAATGACCCGTTTTCATCCGGATCGATCGAATCGATACAGGCATTGGTGTATTGGTCGACCGTGTCCATTTGCCCGTACAGGAGGAGATATTCAGTGGCTGGACATGTAACGATATCCCAATTCACTTGAAGAGAAGAACCATCCGCGACCAGTTTCAAAGCTGTCAGTAACTCTCCCGAGATAAAGTGACCGTCAGGGACCGGAGCTGGTCCATCAGAAGTACCGGGACTTGTCTCAAAAGCACCCATGTCAAATTCAGTCCCCGAACCGATACCATCACCGTTTTGGGGTCGGGCCACACTATCGAGATCGGATTCTGTTCCAGTCGTACAGGCATCGACTGATGGTGAAGCGGGATCGAGATGATACTGTCCCCGAGCAGTGGTCACGAAAAGTGGGTCTAAAGAAATACCGCTCAAAGAAGAATCCTGGGTGTTATTACAACTCCCGGTAACGGTAGTGCCGGTGGGAAAATATACCCCGTCCGTATTGTCCCAGATGATTGTATTATCAATTGTAAGTGTGGCTTCGCTTGAATTGACGCCGATTGCCCGAGCCGGATTACCGGCGAAGGTGGTATCACGGCAAGTCAGGGTCCCATCACTCAAAATCCTGATCACATTCGAGCCGACATTATTGCTGAGTCGGCAGTTTTCAAGAGTAAGTGCGTTCCCGGCGCTGCTCGAGTAGATCGCCCCGCCATAACTCGCGGAATTATCGAGAAAAGCGGTCGTATCTGCAGCAAAAAGACTGCCCCCCTCCAGGAACACAGCACCACCATAAGGCGTGCTCCCGCCGGTGGCCTGGTTTGAACGGAATTCCGAGCAATATGTATCGGCTGCAAGCAGGTCCGGATCACAACTGGTCGCTCGGGCCGCTGGTGATAATCCGCTTGACACGCTGGCCTGTGAAGCGTTGGTCATAAAGAGACCGCCCCCATCATCATTCGCGATGTTGTTTCTGACGATCGAGCTTTCCATGAGTAAGCTCGAATTACTGAGATACAGTCCGCCGCCGTCACCGGTCAGAGCCTGATTACTGCCTGATATGCCCCCTACATCGACCCCGCGGAGCGTCAAAGAGGGCATATCCTGAGCATAAATGCCGCCACCATGACCGGTTTGAGCAATGTTGCCGAGAATCTGAGGTCGTTCGATTTGCCACTCTTCGAGTTCAGCATTGCCGCCGCTGCCATAAAGAGCCCCACCATGGGTCACCGCTGAGTTGGCAGTCAACTCAACCTGCCCGATCAAGGTGAGACTGCTGCCCGATGAAAGGCTGATCCCACCACCCGGGCCTGCGGATGTGTTATGGTCAATGCTCAGTGTCTGACCATTTTTGGCCTCGATGGTCAGAACGTGACCGCTGCGTTCGTCGATCCCGCCGCCACCTCCGCCTGTATTGGTGGCCTGGTTCAATGTGATCGGAGCCGGACGATTACTGGCTCGCAAAGTTACCGTACCTGCGTCATTGGCAATCGCGCCGCCGCGGGCAGCTTCATTGTCCCGGAATTCGGAATCCGTAGCAATCAACGTTGCCGCTCCTGACAGATAAATTCCACCGCCGGCATCGATCGCTTCATTTGACTCGATAATGCCATAGTTTATGGTCACCGGACCGGTACCACCTACCGAGATTCCACCGCCTGAAGTCCCGGCGCTATTTCCGCTGACGGTTGTCCCTGCCGAACAATAAAGATTGGGATTACCGGTCAAAGCTATACCTCCTCCAAGAGTCGCAGCCGAATTGTCCTCAAGAGAGGTTGCATTGAATTGGACCTGGGCCGGCCCATTAATGGCCAATCCACCGCCGCTAGCGGCCAAAGCCTGATTCTCACTCACAGCGCTACTGCCTGATACATTGAAATCACACGGTGTGCTACTGGTCTGTATCCGGATTCCACCACCTGATTGAGAGGCGGTATTAATGACGATATTACTGTTTATGACATTGCTCGAAGTATTGTTCAGATACTGGTAAATTCCGGCACCATAGTTGGCCGTATTGCGTGTGACCAGACTGCCATTGACCAGGCTAAGCTTGGTGAGATTGGTCGTGCCACCTTCGAGGTAGAGCCCACCTCCCCAATTCGTCGCGGCATTGAGCCTGATAAGAGTATTGCTCAGTTGTGCTGTTGCTCCATCAGCCAGGGCCAGCCCCCCACCAAAATTGGCCGTGTTGTAGGAAATGAGCGGGCTATCACTGGATGTCAATGTCGAGCCGACACCGGTCAGATAGAGACCACCACCTATGTCAGCATCGTTCCCGCTCATATTCTCGGGTGAGCCGATACAGGAGCCATTGTGCATGATCACATCGCCCCCGGCCTGAGCATAAACTCCTCCCCCATTCAGTGTCGCCTCATTGTTACGAATAAAACTCGTATCAAAAAGATCGAGCACGCCCGGGCCATCGATATAGACCCCGCCGCCATGACCGGCTGCTGTATTGGGTTGACCGTATGTCCCGATATGACTGTTTTGATGAAGCTCGACTTTACCTGTTGCCGAGAGAGCTAATCCGCCTCCATGTCCGCTACCGGTAACCGTATTGTCGAGTACAGCGGCCCCATTCAGCAAATTCAAAGTGCCATTGACCCGAGCACCGCCACCCAATAACGAGGCACTGCCATTACTCAGTACAGCCTGATCGAGTATCACGCTGGCCCCGCTGTTGATCGAAAGAATACCGCCGTAATCGGCCGAAGCATCAGTCATGGTCATGTGTCGAAAAGTAACGGTACTGCTGCCGCTGATTTCTGCGATACCACCGTTCGCCGCGTGAATGCTATCGCGATCGATCACGACCGAGGAACTGGTCGCAGCCAAATCTTCCTCAGTACAATTACTGACCGCGGGGACAAAGGTCAGGTCCTTGTCGATGGGACCGATACGCTCACGATAAAGACCCGAGGGCAAATAAATCGTATCCCCGGACGAGGCCGCCGACACTGCGGCCGAGATCGAATAGTGACTGCACAGGGCACCATTCACACCCACAAAAGCATAGGCTTCATCGGCACCGGCATCATAGAGACCGCCCACAATCTCCTCACAATTATAACAAACCAGGCTGAAATGTTGATCGGTCGCATCGCTGTTGTAGTAATGACCGTCTCCCACGATGGCAAAACCGCTTATCCGCACCGTATAGAGCCCATCATCCGGATTCTCGATCCAGACATTCTCGATATTGTTGAGCCGGTCGTAAGTACCGCCGCTCTGGCTCCAGCCGTCAGTCCCGAATACATTACCGTACCAAGTCGTCGTTTGGGGATCGATCACCCTCAGATCGAGATCGTTCACCAGGGCCGGATTGGCATCAGGTGCCCCCGGTGCGTCTGTCCAGACCAGGCTGATCCGCAGAGCCTCACTCGTCGAATACGGTCTGACCTGTATCTCCCAATAACTGCCGCTGGTTGTGATCAAATGAGGATTTTCGTAAAACTGGATCGGCACCAATGGATTGAGTAGGCGGTCCGCGTTGATCCGTCCCCAGCCCTGATGTTCATTCGGACGATGGGGTAAAGGATTCCCGAACCCATCTTCACCGGTCATGTCGTCAGTCGTGGCAATAATCGCTGCCTTGACGGTTGCCGGTAAGGGATTCTGGCTCGAACCGTTTCGCAACCGCCAGAATTCCGTGAATAAGGCTGCCACCCCGGTGACGTGTGGAGCAGCCATACTTGTGCCGGTGCAATAGGAATGAATCTCCGAGCCCTCAGGCTGTGCCGCACAGGATTCGATACCCAGACCGGCATCCGTCAGTCGGGTACTGATAATATAAGTTCCCGGCGCAGCCACTGTTGGCATAATCCGGCCATCGATCGCCGGCCCCCGACTGCTGGTGCTCTTGATTGTTTCAATATCACCATCGAGTGCTCCAGCCCAACTCGTTCGCCTGCTTTTCGAGTTGGCTACATTGATAATATTCTTCGCTTCACCGGGACAGTTAATCGTTGACAGGCAAGGCTGACCTTCATCGCAATAATTGCCTTGATTACCTGCTGCAAAAATCCAGAGAAATGGACTTGCGGGAGAACCGCTGATGGCATCATGGACATAATCATCCAGGTCCGCGGCATACGAATTGTAACCGACACCGGGCGTGGAAGGGCCAATTATATAGGAATTATTGCTCAGATCCGAATGTGTGGCGGCATCATAGCCCCGAGTATATAGATTCGGAGGGGTAGGACTGTCGCCCAAGGCATCAGCTACATGAAGACTCGCTCCTGGAGCCACACCAAGGCCATACAGAAAACCATCCGGATCGACCAGGCCGGAAGCTGCCGTGCCCGCAACAATTCCGGTTACGTGCGTGCCATGTCCGGTTCCCGGACCGCCACCATCCGACCCGGGTTCACCCGGTTCCTCATAACCGCCATATTCGGTACCCGAGATTATATTGCCCAGATCGGGATTGTCCCAATCAGCACCGGTATCGATGACAGCCACCGTTACACCCTGACCGTTGTAACCAGTGGTGTTGAGCCAGGTATTATAACCCAGGACCGGTTCACCGCCCGGTGCATTATCGGTAATAATCTGGTTTGAACGCTCATCGAGCACACGCGAAGGGTACCAACGACTCAGATGGACCAGTTGCGGACGTTCGAGTAACCATGAGATTTCAGAAGCCGGTAAGACCAGCTCCCAGGTGATCAAGGCGATCTCATCGTTCATCTGATGAACAGGCATGGTGCCGATGAATTCGCCCTGATGGGCTGAAAGCTCAACCTGCAATCGATCGAGCGAACCATCATCCAAGAGCCGGGCATACAAGCGGACCGGTTCACTTGACTCGAGCCCGTCCAATTGCTGATGTAAATCATCATCCAAACGATAATCGCTCCGGAATGCGCCCCACCAGCGCACAAAATCAAGGCCTTGCAGCCTCTGAGATTCAGACGGTTGTCCCCAGACAAGATAGCAATTGCCCGGATAATATTGGAATGGCTTGACAATCGCATTCAAGGTATACCACTCGTCATCACGCAGGGGTCGATCAAGCTGGACCAGGTTCAAGCCAAAACCGGCCTCGTTGAGGGGAGTCGCTCTCGATACAGCCAATCTGAGGGGCGGTTCACCATCTCGGACTGGATCGAAGCGGAAACGATCAAAACTTATTATATGGCTATTCATGATCTCATGAAAACGTATACCCTGCTTTTGCAGCTCGAGATAATGCTCTTCTGATAATTCAAGCCAGAACCAACTGTGGTAATCAAAGGCCCGCTCGCTCAATTCCACCACCCTGCTCAGGGCCTGAGCTTCATTTTCATCAGGATCGAACCGGACGGTCCGGTCAGCATCCCTTTTCGCTCGGCCAGCCTGGGCGGGCTCCTTGTCACCCTGGTAACTTCTGGCCAGAAATCCCGGCACATCACCCGGTCGGACCTGATAATCGATGTCACGATAAAAAGTACCATTACAATGATCGACGGCCGGAGAATTTCGGCTGATATGATAATCACCGCCATCCGGATCGAAGAACAATGGGTCCGCAACCAGGTTGTTACTGCCTGAAAAAGCTGTCTGCAGGATTGAACAATCGATCGTAAGATCACCAGCTCCATTCACTATATCGCCACTATTGTCCCAAATGATCAGTCCGAAACCATCAAAGCGGGTCCGATCATCTATGCCAAGCACCGCCGAGCTGTTACCGAGATTACCGGCAATCGTACAGTTGTTGAGAGTTGCAGTTGGACCTCCAGCAGAATTGTACAGCCGAATAGTGTAATCGCTGTAGGAATAATTGCGAATGATCATGGTGCTGTCAAGAGCGAGGCTTGTGCCTTCACCACGAGCATACAGACCACTGGCTAATGAACCGCTCTGGTTCCAATCGATGTAGACCGACTCGAAGTCGAGGTCTGCTCCGGAGGTCAAATACCCTCCACCGCCATATGAGGAAGAAGTCTGGTTCTGGGCCAACTGTGTGCAATGGTCTTCGGAGCAGGGATACAATGAGGTCCGATCAAAGTCCACAAGCGTGCCCGCACCGGTGGCATAAAAACCGCCTCCCGTACTGCCGGCCGTGTTGTTCATCACCGAACCGTTATGGACTATACAATCACTGCCTTCGCTCAAATAAAGGCCGCCACCGCTGAGCGTAGCATCATTCTGATTGATCTGGGCCTCGCCACCTGTCAGCGTAATAAGAGAACCATTGGTAGCATACACTCCGCCCCCAGAATAAGCCTCGTTTTCCATGATCACTGCGCCGTCCCCATCACTGGCATCAAGGAACAAACTGGCATTATCCAGATAGACCCCTCCACCATTGCCGCTATTGTTCTCGTCTGAATCGGCCCGGTTGGGATAACTGGTCAACAACCATAAACCAATATAGGAATAACCCCGGAGCGTGACCTGACCTCCCGAACTGCAATAGATACCTCCGCCATCCAAGGTGGCATTGTTACTATAAACATATGTATTTTCTTCAAGGAATAGATTGCCTCCATCATTATGAACACCGCCACCGTAGGTCGAGTCGTTATCATGGATGAAACAACGCCGGACCGTGACTGTATGCCCCGCATCGATCTCGAGACCACCGCCGTAATTGGCATCATCACTGCCGCCCCTGATCTCGAGGTCATCGAGCACAACCGTGGCCGCTGTCGAGCCATAGATCTCGATGACACTGTCTGCTGCCCCGGTTGCATCGAGGACCGTCTGAGCACTGCTCAGCGAGGAACATGTGCTGTCATACCCACCAATTATGGTCAGGGATTTGCTGCTGATGTTCACCGTCGCGGTTGTGCCCGTCCAGGTCTTGCCCTGAACATGGATTATATCTCCAGATGTAGCTGCATTGACTGCTGCCTGAAGTGTGGCATAATCACAACCGTCTCCTACTCCCAATACGGCCTTTCCTTTCAATGCCGTGCCCGGTCGCGCACTATCCTTTTGAACATCAAGAACATCAGGGATATCTTCCGCTTGTTCCTCGAGAGCGAAATCACACGGGACCTGGTCCAATCGCCCCCGAATCTCAGATTCATGGAGCCGTTGACGATATCGATCATCCTCCTCCGCACTGCTCAACTCGTCCATAGAACTGATCGTGTGATTAACAATCTGACCCAGCTCGGGCGACTGCTGTTTCGACCTCAGTTTCAAGAGTGTCAGCATGAGCCTGACCTGCTCATGAAAGTCCAGCTCCTCGAGGGACGCTTGAACTAGGTCAAAATCTCCCTGACGCAAGGCTGCCTCAAAGTTATGAATGAAAAAGGAATCATTCATCGTGCTCCTGGCTGATGATTCAGATGTAAGATCCACCATGTCCTGATCGGCTGTACTGGCTGTCGCCCAAACAAAAACGAGAAGAATATACAGGCTCGATAGTGCTCGAATTGAATTGCTCTTCCTCATATCAATCCTTCCTTTTTTTAAAGTTATCATTTTTTTTAGTTTTACAGAATATTTTAAATATTTTTGCCCTAGGACTCAAAAGCCTTCTCTTTCCGAGTCTCTTTTCATTTCCCATATTGTAAGCACTTTTTTCTCTCTCGGCAACTATACACTCTACATCCATTTAAAACAAACTTTTTATTGTTATTTGTTTATGAAAAGAGAATGAGTCCCGATGTGAGCTGAGAATATAGATTCTCAGTATGCTAGGCATTCCTAAATACGTAAGGGTTTGTTCTTAGCGCAGTATAAATGTTGAAGTTCCGGATAGGAATCGATATACTCAATTGTGCAGTCCAGATAATCCAGTATTCTTAACGTTAAGAACAAGCGACAAGAATAATGAGATGAATAACGAAAATGCAGTTATCACATCCAAATTGTGCTTCCTCATTCCAGAGCAAACGAAGTAGAAGATCAGGGGAAATAGGAGGATTACTATCTCGCTTGACAATTACATGCAGCAAGACAGAGGTCATACTATGCGCTGTGTTTATCGTGCTCGGTGTTTTGCTGCGTATTGCTCTGGCCCAAAATTGTCCTGTTCCTTGGGGATATTGTTACGATCAATATCATGAAGGAGTGATATTCCTTTGGGCAAACCAAAGACTTCCACCATCTGATGTTTGTTGGCAGTGTTATCATCCACCTATTTTTTATCTGGCCGGCGCATTTTTCTTTTGGTTAGGTAGGTTGCGACATGGAGCAGCAGCAGTTGATTCCAATATCTATATAGCTTATAATTATCTATGCTTACTATCAATAACCAGTGCAGCTCTGACAACATATTATACATACAAAATGCTTCGTCTTTATCGCCTTTCAACTAAGTACTGGGTCCTTGGGTTAGCCCTGACGCTGATCACGCCTTGTCTTTTCATTTCCTCATGGGGTATAGAAGCTGATATTGTCCTCACGGCAATAATGACAATATTTCTATATCAAATCTCAAAATACTATTTCATCAGAGGACACGTTTCGATTAAGCAACTCATAACATTGGGTCTCGTTTGCGGATTGGCAATGGCCACAAAATACAATGGTCTTTTGGCTCTGATTTGCGCCTGCATTATAGTCCTGATACGGAGTATCCGCACCCATCATGTTCAGATTATATTCCGTGATGGTATCATCATTCTGATGTGTGCTTTCAGCTTAGGTTCATGGAAGTACATTGACAATATCAAAAAATATAATGACCCTTTTTTCGCCAACGGAACTGCTTCCCAAGGCTTCACTATTGGTACAAAATACTACTGGGAACGCTATTCGTTTTGTTCATTTCCGCTCGAAAAGCTCGCTCACGAAATGGGACCATCTGCAACACCAGGAAAACTCACCAAATTGGATATATATCGCAGTGTGCCCCTGACTTTGCATGCGATGACCTGGAGTGACATGGGTTTTTTTTCTGTAGGTGGACGACATGGTTCACCGGGAGATATGTATCCTCGTCGTCCTATCCCCGTCTGGTTGCCCATGACTGTGATCGTTTTAGGGCTTTTCCCGCCTGTCCTTGCTTTTCTTGGTATGTGTGTCACAATTCTTCGAGTTCAGGTATTTCCATTAATCATTCTTGCGGTCATAACCATAACATCATATATACATTGGTTCCTTTCGCAATCTGATTGGGCCCTTAAAACCAAGTATATTTTATTTCTCTGGCCGGTCTTTCTCATTTTTGCCTTGTTTGGATTGCGTTTTCTCGAAGTAAAGCATTTTAAACTCAGTCATTTTCTTTTCACGGCCATCATGTGGCTACTTGTCATTATCTGCCATTGGTACATGCTGGTTTTTTCTCTAGCACAGGTTGACACTCCAACTGGCTGATCCTGATGATTAAGGTATCGACTCAAATTACTCATACGAGAAAAAAGAGTCATATTGAACACATCTTTCGACTTGCTGGAAGAATCGCTTTCATATGGACATGAGAACACTCTACACATAGGAAAATGATAAAAAAACCAGGATGTTTAGATTCTTGTATTTGAAACACTGGTAAATACATCTTATCTGGGCTATTTTCTATTCTTTTTCATGAGCATATATTCTTCTAAAATATTTGACAAGATACATGAAATTTGATATTATACAGGTAAAGAGTGAGATTACTGTTCTGTTCACCTCTCTTAGTTTGCCATCAATAGACAAAACTTTCTCGCACAGGTCATAAACTCCATATGCGTGTGTCACAGTACGGTTTTTATCGAGGAGCCAATCCACGGATTGATCAGCACTGAGGAGACTCTTTCGTTTTGTCCATGGCAATTCTTCGATTGCATCAGAATGATAAAGGTTTTGATTGATGACTGAAAAAGCCCTTAATGCTTTGTGCACCATACGAATATGAGGGGTCCTCAGTAATTGCAGCGATGAAGTATCTAACCTTAACAATCATGAGACCCGGTCACGAGTCCCATGGATTGGAGGATTGAATGTCTCGAAAATACAAACAACGTGGTTATCAGGAATATGATAACGAAAAAAGTCAAAAAAGGCCACGGGATAATGACTTTGCCAGGTCCCAACCGCAGCGTGTATCGGTAAGGGTCTTTAAATGTTCGTTGTGCGGCAATGAACTCAAAGACACCTCGACCATAAGCCATCTGACCAAATGCACAAAATGCCAATCTGATCTGCATAGCTGTGTAAATTGCACATTTTTTGATCCCTCTTCATCCTTCCAATGTATGAAAGAAATTCCCCGCAATATATCACCCAAGGATAAAGCCAACAATTGCGCTCTGTATCAAGCCAAGGGTTCGATTGAGCATCGCTTTGTCAATCTGGAATCTCATACAGACGCCCGCAAGGCATTTGAAAATTTGTTCAAAAAAAGCTAACATAGCGTCCAATGAAATGTTACTGAAGTAAAACCACCCGAATTTGATCCTTGTACGGGGCCAGGGCTGCGTTATACGGATACGAGCATGAAGATAATCCTTGCGGGCTACAATATCGATGCTGCTCTATTATCAGAGATGTCTGCCAGCCGGGAGCGTGATGATCTCACGCCCGAGACCATTTCAGCCGCCTATGCCCGGATCAGCCGAAATCCCAAACCGGTAGATGAATTGCGTAAAATTGCCCGGGCAGAAGTCCAAAAAGCCCGTCGATCAAACCAGACCATCATCTTTGCGATGGGGCACCACTCCGTCGCAGAACATGCGGTCTTCAATTTCGATCTCATCGATATCTCGAGATTGGCTATCGAAGCAATCGAACATTTCAGATTGTGCTCATTCACCGAGAAATCGCAACGCTATATTCAACTCAAAGACCACTATATAGTACCGGAAGAGTTACACGGGTCCTCGCTGGAAACCATTTACCGACAGACTGTTCGAGAGCTTCAAGACGCTTATCTTTATTTTTCCAACGCTCTGGCTGACAACTATAAACAACGTCATGCCCAGGATTATCCTGAAAAAAAACTTGATAAACAAGCTCGATTATGTGCCAATGAGGATGCCCGTTATATACTCAGTTTAGCGACCATGGGTCAGCTTGGTATGACCGCCAATGCCCGAAACTTGGAACTGATCGTTCGACGCTTCGCCACGAGTCCACTGTCTGAAGTGAGAGAGATTGGTCAACAATTGTCCAGCCGCGCTCATGACATTGCCCCCTCGATCATTTTGTTCACCCAGGGGACCGAATACGATCGCCAGGTTTATCATGATCTCGAAACGAATGCCAGACACTGGCTTATGGACAGACCCGGAGAAACTAGCTCTGAAACGAAACAACAGGATGTCACGCTGGCCGGTTATAGTGATGAACCGGATCGGACCCTCCTTGCTTCTCTTCTCCACCGGGTCAGCATGTTCAGTTATCAGGAATGTCATGCAAGGGCTGCCCATATCCCAGAAAATGAAGCCCTGGACCTTGTCCGAACTGCATTCAAACATGCTGAACTCTACGATTCAGTCCTGCGTGAATTCGAATTTGTAACGATGCATTGGGACCTGATTGTATCCGCCTCCTGTTTCGCCCAGTTGAAACGACATCGGATCGCCTCACTCTCCTGTCAAGATTATAATCCGGACCTTGGAGTTACTGTTCCACCATCAATCATTGAACTTGGTTTGAAGGATGATTTTTATCGCTTCATCGCCTTGTCCGAAAAGACATACCATCTCCTTTACCAGGACTTTCCTGAAATCGCACCCTATATTCTGACCAATGCTCACCGCCGCCGGGTCCACTTTGGTTGTAATGCCCGCGAATTGTATCACCTTTCCCGACTCAGAGAAGACCACCATGCTCAATGGGATATCCGGAATCTGGCCCAGACCATGCGACTGACACTCCAACAGAAAATGCCCCTGGTTACCCTGTTTTTAGGCGGGAAAGATAGCTATCCCGAAATCTATGAACAGCATTTCGGGACGAAACCACAGATTGTCTTGAACGAAGACGATTAAAAATGTTTCTTTCGGACGGTTATGCATCAACGTTTCAGAACGGGAAACCTGGCCAATTTTCAGGTGGTTCAGTCGAGCGGACACAATGAACGCCTCGCTCGGCAAAAGAACGAAACGCTGCCTCCGCCTGCACTGAATAATCGATCACTCCCGGAATGACCACCGCTGAGGTGCAATCCTCGAGCAGATAGATTTTGTCAGCAAAACCAGGGGCCAATCGATCGGCTTCGCGTAAGAGATCTGCGACTGTCCAGGCCACACAATGGCTCTTGGCTTGACCGGCAATGATGACCGCTTCATACTCGATTAATTTCTCAAGAAAAGCCCTGTTTTTCGAGCCGATCGGCTGATCGTTCTCATCAGTTACAACCTCGGGACTGAAGACCGAATAATTCTCCGTAAGAGGATTAAGCCCCTTAAGTTCGAAACCCGGCTGACTGGACCGGACTTGACCATGGAAAAAAATCGCTTCTTCGACCGCAGGGACCAGAGCATGACCTATACCGCCCAGCATGGCATGATAGGGCCATATGGTCAAAGCATACTTACCACTTGCTTGCAAAGAACGCGTGTAATGTTCCAGAAAATGCTGACCATGTTCGGGGGCTATATGCAATGATGGTCCCAGCTCAGTATTGAATCGCCACGTCCCGTTCTCGAGATCAGCTACACTCACAACCGTATAGGGGGCCGGATGTTCTCCCTCGTCATTAATCAGAAAAATACTGTGAAATATCTGACCGGCTTGATGTGTATCCATGGTCGGGAAAATTGTGCTGATCGATCCTAACTGCCGATAGATAAACTGACATAAACGCACATTATCATCAACTGCTGCCGTCCCGGTATGACCGCCGACATACAACTCGAAGCCCGGAATACAAAACGTGTTCTGCAGATCGATCAAGACAAGAGCAATCCTGGTCCTGTCCTGAGAGGCTGATTTGATTCGATGCTCCTTTCGATACAGAACTGCTCTCGAAGCCAGACTCTGATACTCCATACGTCTGATCTCCCCGACATGCTCGCTTTGAAAAAAATCAGGTATGGGCAGCGTCGTTCCGGACATAAGACCTCCTTGGACAGTATTGTAGCCGAAATAAAGCTCATTCCATAATTCGAAAACCGCCTATTCTCCATGACCATGGGTGAGATAAAGACCAATCAACACAATCGTTACAATAATTCCACCAATGATATGGGCGGGTTTGAAATTTTCAAAAATATGATCAGCAGCAGAATTGCGATCGCATGTGTTTGCTCGGATCATATGATAATTCTGAACATTTGATAAACCAATTACTTCATGTTCGAGTCCTCCCCATACATCCATGCCCAGAAGATGATTCGGGCCGAATATTTCATAACCTGGAAATGAATAATTACCTGTCTGCGGCTCGAATTCCGTCTGCTTCCAGTCAATCTGAGTAAAGAAGTAAGAGGTATCCGCATGTCGTCCCTCATAATCAAAACCGCCATAAAAATCCGCGGCAATGACTGGTTTCAGGTAAATGAAACCAAGACTCAAACACAGGATTACGTTAACGAAAAAATTCCTTGAAGTGTTACTCTTTTTCACCATTTCTGTTGTTTTCCTTTCCCCTTTTACGCTTTATAGACCTATCATACATTATCTGGAGCATGCTGTAAAGTTATCCCCCAACACCGATGAGGACACTCAAAATTCACATCGTCCCTTGAGAGATTATCCCGGTTATATCCTCAGAAGTACCTGGATCCAATCAGTTGCATTATTGAGCATCCATGCTCCATAGTAATATAAATGCTTTACTCGGGAATATTCCCAGGATAGTATCCTCACATACCGGATAGAACCGAATGAACTTGTCAATGCTGCTGATAATTGTGATACTGCTCTTCGGAGGTCTGAACCTGGTTTTTCTGATCTGGACAATATTAGATGCATCGTTTTGCTTGCTCAAATACATATATCAATTCAATACATTATATTGGCCTTGCAGCATCTGTTTGTTCTTACTCGCGTTGTTTGTGTTTGATCGACGGTCTATTTACTCGAAACAAACGAGATGGTCGATCGTTGTATTGTCAGTGCTTGCATTCTCAGGTTTCATGATCAGACTCTATGCAACGCATGTCGAACCAAATCAGCTTAAAACACGTGAAATAGCTGTTGAGACAAATAAAGTCAGCCAGCCTCTTCGCATACTTCATATTTCTGATATTCAATCTGCTCAGGTCGGGAGCTTTGAACATAGGGTTTTTGATCGGATTGCACAGCTCAATCCTGAACTCATCGTTTTTACTGGTGATTTGCTGCAACCACAGGCACCTGCGACAATTGATACCGAACTGCCTAAAATAGTCTCTCTTATGCAAACACTACAACCACCACAAGGTATTGTTGGTGTGTATGGAAACATAGATGATACTAAGCGAGCCAATGGGGTGATTCTCGATGTATTATGTCAAGCACAGCTTGATCATCGGGTTGCTTAAGCCAGTGGACCGCCAGGCCACGACGTTCGAGTCCTCTGAAGTAGGTCATTTGTCGTTTGGCATACTTGCGGATGGCCTTGAATAATTCCCGGATCATGACCTCATAGGACATGCGCCGTCTGAGATATGACGCAACATATTTGTATTCTAATCCAAAAAAGGAAAACCTGGTTTGATCAATGCCTGAAGCTATCAAGCGCTCGACTTCCTGAATCATTCCCTGTTCCAATCGAATCAGTAGACGCTGTCTGATCCGTTCATGTAACAATTCCCGATCAGGGTCCAGGGCAATGATCAGAGGATTGATCTCAGGTGGCGAAAAACCAGGTCCATCACCCTTACTCTCCACATCTGCATTCGCGATTTCAAGGGCACGGATGGTCCGTCTTTTACTCGAAATATCGGTCCGGCTATACAAGTCGGCAGCCCGGTTTTTCAACTTATCGATGAGATCATCGTGACTGTATTCGGCCATTTTCTGACGAAATCCCCTGTTTTCAGGGACATTCGGAATGTCATAGTGTCGAAGCACAGCTTCGAGATAAAGACCCGTACCGCCACACAGTACTGGCAATTTCTGTCTCGAACGAATGGCAACGATACAACGATAACAATCCCGTTGATATGTATAAAGAGTATAGATTTGGGTCGGCTCGACAATATCGATCAAATGATAGGGCACATGCCGTTCGGGTCGATGATATTCTCCCAGGTCTTTGCCTGTGCCCAGGTCCATAGTCCGATAAACCTGGCGAGAATCAGCGGAAATGATCTCACCATTCAGATGCAGGGCCAAGTCTACCGCAAGCCTGGTCTTCCCCGAGGCATTCGGCCCGCATATTACCAGAATATCTTTACGATGCTCAGTTCTTGATTGTCCTGTCATTGTAAAAATCTTTCATACGAGCAGGATTGAGGTTTTTTTTGTATCCGTTTCCGAATTTCCCCATCAAGATGCAGCATTTCCTCTTTCGTATTCGCCGCAATGAAAAAACCGGTCCGACGCGGTGAGTGTCGTTGCCCACAATAAGTATAGTGGATCGGTGTAAAAAGGAAAACACCTGTTTGACTGGATGGATTGTAATGAATTCCGGAAAACACACGCTGGAATTCAGCATAGTTATTCAGGTGACGTAACTTTTTCGCGGGTGCAAAAAGGAAAAGACAGTGCTTTCGAGGAGCAAGTTTCCGGTACAGGACATATGCAATCGAACTCATGGTTTGCCTGGCATTTATTTCCAATAGTGGCAACAACCGGACCTGATTCTGTTCATGACGGTAGATAAGAGCATCGATGCCAATCATCCCTGAATAACCGAGCTGATGAAGCCTGTCCGCGACTATGGTACTCATGTCCTGTAGTTGATCGGACCAGGGTTGAATCCATGAACGATCAGGTTCGAGATAGATGCCGTAAAAAATACCGGCACTGTTGTTCAGGGTTTGATGGTAATTCCACTCTGAAAAAGTACCGCTTGGGTCCAGAAAAAAGCGGCACGATATATCGCCGATCTTTTCGAGCCAGGGCTCGACAACTACACCGTGACCTTCATGGCTGAATAGTAGCTCGAGTTGTTTCTGTTCAGTGGGGGACAGTCTATTGTTAACCAGATGGATAAAACCGTTACCCGCATTGCCATGAAATGGTTTTATGACCCGAGAGCGAGGTTCTGATCGAGCCAGAAAAAGCACTAATTCGGACATGGAGGTGAACAGTTGAGAACCGGGCACTCCCAAACCTGTTTCCAGCCCAAGATTGTGGCTGAACTCTCGTGAATTTGCCCGCCGGACGACCTCGAGATCAGGGAATCCTTCATGCAGACCGCTTTTCATAAACCGTTCAGATGCATCATGGTCCCAGCCCCAGGGAAAAGGAGTGCAAGCTGTTAATACTGAATTATCAGGCAGTGTCGCCGGTAATGCAAAGCCATATCGTTCGAGATACTCGAAATATGCCGGTTCAGGAAGACAATCAAGCAGGATGAAATCCTGCCTGGACCCAAGGAAAAGGAAATAGAGCGTGGCTTCTGCCAGAGCCGGAGCAAAGCGGGTCTCCCAGCGCCCAGATAATGAAAGATCGAAGCCGATATTACAATACAATAACCGTCTCGAGTTGCTCTTCTTCAATGGTTTCAACGCGCCTGTTCATCGAGAATGCTTGTTTTCACTGTCATGACCGGTGACTTGTTCTGATCTGAACCAATGATCATAGTAATGGGCAAAAATAGCGAATGCATGGTGAACATTGAGTGATTTTTTAAAACCGATCAAGGGGATGGTGACCAATTGATCGCATAATTCCCTGATAACGCGAGCGATACCGTATTCTTCATTACCGAGGACCACGATGCACTGTTTGGTCGGTTCCCAATCATGAAGAGGAATTGCCCGCTGATCGTTTTCCAGGCCGATCAATCTGACCCGGCTCTTTCTGAGATATTGAACCAGATCGGGACAGTATGTGACGGGAATCCAGCTCTCGGTCCCACGAGCGGCTTTGCAGAGCTGAGGATGATCAGGACGTAGCCAGGATGTACTATGCACCAATCCTTTAAATCCGAAATTATCCATCAGACGCAGTATCGAGCCCACATTGTAGGGGCTTCTGATTTGATCGATGGCTACTTCGACCTGATGTGTCGGCTCCCAGGTGAGTTTCCTCTTCAGCGCAGCATCGGTCCGATACGATTGCGAAGACTTCCCCAATGCACGATGAAAAAGAATGTATTCCTGCAATGCTTCCTCATTCGAAAGCCAGTAGGCCGGTTCATATTTGTCCAATTCGACCCAGGAATGATATTTGTGATACTTTCCCAAAAAATCGCTATAGGAACCGGATTCCAGAAAAGATTCAGCAATATCTGCCAAAACATCATGCTGGCGACGAGCAGATAAACGCACGAATTCTACTTTACAGAGATTCCTTATTTTACCAGTCATTCCTATTCATTCCGAAAAGGGTATCAATAGTCAATTCATACGAGTCCGCGAATCAGACCATACCACAACTCCACTACTCCGCTGATACTACTTCTTGTTTAAAAACACAAGAGTAGCACCCCATCCGCTATATTCATCCTGAGCCAAACGAAAAGACTGGACCTCAGGCATAGTGTTCAGAATTGAATGCACTACTTGCTTGAGTGTCCCCGTTCCTTTTCCATGGATGATTCTGATTGAATAAATCCCCTTGGCCAGGCATTCATGAATATAATCAGTAACGAGTTCCTTGACTTCACGCGGTTGAAATGTGTGCAGGTCAAGCACACCATCTATCGGCATCTTGACGATATCTTCGTTTTCAGCCCAAGACATTATCACCTCCTTGATTTACTGATGTCCTTCTGAGCCGGACTGAGCATCACTACTGTGCCGAGTCAATGGGTTGAAAGCGTTTGCTGATTCAGGAGCACGTATGTGGGACATGGTCCCCCTGAAAGGTATCGAGTTTACCAGTTCTTCGATCAAATCGTCTTTTTTCTGCCAGAGATGCTGGACCCAATTCTGAAAATATGCCCGGTAGTTCGGGTCCTTTTGATAATCGCCTTCAATCAAGTGAACCCCAAGATTCAGATGTTCGACCCGGACAATAATCTTTGAAATTTGACCTGAAAAAAATTTCCATAATGAGATCGGCTTATCAGGATAGACAATGGTTACATCGAGTATTGATTGTAAGTGCTCCTGCAAAAGATGAATGATCAAGGCGATCCCGCCCGCCTTAGGTTTCAGCAAATGACGATACGGTGAGGCTTGCTGCTCATGCTTCCGTTCCGTAAAACGGGTCCCTTCTAGAAAATTGAGAATGGTGACCTGTTTGGTCTTGTATCGCTCGCACAGACGTTTCGTTGTTTCCAGGTCCTGACCCAGCTTTTCAGGATGTTTCTCGAGGTACGCTCGAGAAAAACGCTTCATGAAAGGGTATTCAAGGGCCCACCAGATCGGTCCCAGTATCGGTATCCAAAGCAACTCCCGCTTCAGAAAATATTTCGGGTAGGGAATACGTCGATTGAAAATCTTCTGAAGAACAAAAATGTCAACCGCTGATTGGTGATTACAATTGACCAGATAACATTCTTTGCGTCTCAAGCCCTCGATACCCTTAACGTCCCAAACCGTCTTTTGCGTTAACCAGAGAATATATTCATTACCTTTCGACCAGTATTCAGCCATCCTTTCGAGAAATCTGGAACAGGTCCGCTGCCATGACGAGATCGGGACAACAATTCGAGCAATGATCACCGTATAGACCGGGGCAGTCCACAACAATAAGTTACCCATGAGGAGTGATATGGTGAACAGACCCAAGAGCACAGGTGGCAGAAATCCGAGTATCATCGATATCTCCACTGCTATAAAACACTGGTCATAATCAGAAATGCAATAAATGCCACGCCAAAAACGAAACCGGCTGGTTTTAACAAATATGGATATATGCCGATAAGATTAGCTTTGAAATAATCGCGGGTCACCAGAAGACAAAGATGGACCGGGGATAGCATCATGCCCATATAACCCGACACATATGCCAGACCAGCATAAGCTAAATATATCATTGGCGAAGCGGACTCGAATAAAGGCACGATTAATGGAAATGAAACACCGACAAAACCGATGGCAATACCTGTAATGAGGCCTGATATGAAAGGCATTAATATGACTATCCCCAGCACCGGTATGTGGTAATAGGCAAATTCATCTCGTATTAGGCTAACCGCATCCGTATCTATCAAAATGCCTTTAAAGATCATGATCGCAAACAAAAGTAAAACCATAGGCCATGTCTCAGAGCTGAGAAATGCTTTCTTGACCTCGAGCCGAGGTATTTTTTGCTTCACGATGATCCAGATCACCCCCAACATTATGCCAAAAAGTAGCGTGGCATCTGATAAATCCGGTAGTTCGAGTATTGTTTGCATTCCTTTATTTAAAAGCGAAAAGAGCAGGATGGCAAGAACTATGATAATGATAGGCATGATTTCACTTATGAATGAGGAAAATGCAGCCCTGCTTTTGGGATCGTTATCGCTTGCATCGTCTTTTAGTTTTCTGAACAGGAACAGACTTCCTGCGAAAAGCGAAAGAATGGTCAGAGGAAACATAAAAACTGAAAAACGCCAGGTCTCGACCCGTAAAAGGCTGACAACGAGTATGACCCCGGGATACAAGGGCCACCAATACTCCCAAATATGACGAAACCAGTAATTGATCGCGGTTTGATGCTCGGGACTCAAATGGCTTTCCTTCAAACCTTCCTCGACCATGGGCGCGGAAAACAGCGCCCCACCTGGCATGGGCAGAATACCGATCAAAGCAGGGAGAATCATGGCCGTGATCCGCTGACTGGTCGTTACCGCATGAAATGTTTCCACGATCCGTTTCATCTGACCGGTCTCTTTCATCAGTCGACTCAAAGCCAAAATGAGCACAACAATAAGCACCAGCCGCCAGGTTTCCCAGGTCAGACAACTCGTAAGAACAGTCCGGGTAATGCCCACGGGGCCATAGCCCAGAGAGAAACCAAGAATGATAGCCCCGACCAGAATCGATAGATTCAAGGGCATCTTCACTCGATTTAATACCAATATGATACAAAAACAGGCCAGCACAACGAGAACGTTTGGCATCACTCCAACTACTCCCTCGTGGTGATATTATCCGCGTTATAATCCTGAAGATATACCTTATATGAGCAAATTCCTCTCTTTTCCAGTTCGTAGTATGGCGTAGTATGGGGACACTCGAACAACACAGAACAGAACGAACGGTATGGCGGTATGGGGACACTAAAACATCACACAAACAGCACAGAATAATGTTGTCAAATGTGTTTTAGTAGTGTAAACTGGTTATATGGTCGGTTGATAATGCTTCATTGATACCCGAGAAATGAAAGGATAAAACTTTACTAGAAATGGAGGGAACGCTTATGGCACGTCAATCACGGTTGAAGTATGAGGACCCCCGCAGTGGATATTATCACATTGTGACCCGCACGGTCCTGAAATCGTTTTTGCTGGATGAGATCGCCAAGGAAGAATTTCTGAGCATTCTTCGAAAGCTGTCTCAGGTCTATTTCGTCAAGGTGGTCTCCTTTGCGATCATGAGCAATCACGTGCATCTGATCGTGAGGATGCTCCCGCAGGAGGAAATAAGTGATGCCGAGCTCCGCCAGCGTCATGACCGCTACTACAATGAGGGCAAGACTTTGTCCCGGCGACGTTTTGATCCGAACAGGTCCGAGTATTTCCGGGCTCGCTTCGGTGATTTGTCCAAGTTCATGCAGGACCTCAAGCAGCGTTTTTCCCGCTGGTACAACAAACGCATGAACAATCATGGTCACATCTGGGGAGAGCGGTTTACGAGCGTGCTGCTCGAGGCGGGTCGAGCCCTGACCGCGTGCATGATCTACGTGGAATTGAACAGTCTGCGGGCGGGTCTGGTCAGC
>JAFGSJ010000120.1 GCA_016934675.1 bacterium
CAATTCTCCGCAGTAAATCAGGGCATTTTTGTACTGCGTCAACACCTGTTAACACGATGAATTCATCTGACAGGATGTTCCTGTTTCGGGGGACCGCTTGTGATTCAATCACCATGTAGGATGTATTCTCCTTCATTCGGGTCACAAAAGAGATGCCTTGCTGGGTCCATGTGTGAAAGAGAGTAAAGTCATTATATGCTCTATCCATGGCAACAATCGACCCTGGATTTAACGTCAGAAGCCGCGCAGCCTTGACATCATGTTTCTTTGCGGTGGTGATGTGGACATATGAGGGCATATAGTGATCATGGTCCAAAAGCACATGGACCTTAACACCACCTTTCGTTCTGCGAAAATCTGCCCAGAGGAAAAGTTTGAGACAGAGTGAAATGGTACTGGAGTCGAGCGAAAACAGTTTGTTCCTGAATCGAAATTTCTTTTTTCGAGTACCTAATGTTCCTTCATGTCTGAAGCGAGAAAGTGCCGTATAAAAGACGTCTTCAAACAACGCTGCTATTCGATGTTCATTTGCATAGGAAAGTGTTGATTTGTTTGGTGGTTTCGTTATGCCCAGATGACGTAACTTTCCGAGACAGCATTTAAGTCCATTACATATTTCCCGAAGGGAATCAGCATGAGCGAGATGGCAAAAAAGCATGGATACAAACTGGGTCCAACAATGAAAGCCCTTGGCATTCACCTCAGCACCATGCTTGATGACAAGACGTTCAAACTCAATTCGGGGAAAGTGCTGAAGCAGTTGACTGAAAAGACTGGATGTGGTACTCATGAGGTGTCCTCCTGCTGTTTTTGTTTGTTTTTAGGTGACATTTCAGAATAATGAAAAATGGTACTGCACCTGTTTCAATCTACTCTTTCTGGACGATTATCAGAAAATTTAGGAAACAACTGAACAGATCGTATCATCCTGAAAAAGTGAACGGGATCGGGATCGCTATCGGGATCGCTATCGGAGACAAGAAAATGTCTTTCGGACTTGAACAACTTGATGTCTATAAAGTATCCTTGTTGTATGTCAAGTGGGCGTACGATCTTTGTGACCATTTAAAGGGACGACACCGGCATGCAAGGGATCAACTGCTGAGAGCTTCTCAAGCCATACCACTCAATATTGCAGAGGGTAACGGAAAAGCGACTCAGGGTGACAGGCGTCGGTATTTTGAAATTGCCCGTGGTTCCGCGTTAGAATGTGGAGCGATCCAAGATGTACTTGAAATATGTGAAGCCTTGGGTTCTACTGATAATAATGAAGCCAAAAAACTCCTGGATCGGATTGTTGCTATGTAAACGAAGATCGGTCGGCGTGGTTACTCTGAAAAATAATGGTTTTTCTTGTTTGGCAGAAAAGATCGAAAGCGATCCCGATTGCGATCCCGATCCCGGCATGTCTTCTGATGGCAATCCTGTAATCCTGTCCGGTTTCAGAATGCTGATTTGATACGTTTTAGAAAGTAATTGCAATGGGAGGATTGCTATTAAAGTTATTAGATCTTTTCAAATCCTATTTTGGACAAGAGTGCAAGAGAATAAAGGTATCGAGAAAACTCTATGGTTTCAGGCGGACATAGCTCTCGAGATCGTCGATATCGGACAGGATACCCGGATCGTCCACTTCGAGTGGACTGAAGCCGGTCCTGGCGATGAATGCCCTGAGCGTCGAGTGGTCCGGTTCGGCGAGCAGGGCAGGGATCAGGTTCGAGTCGATCAGGACGGGATGGCCTTTTCGACCCTGATAGGTGGGGATGACGATCGGGTCCGCTTGGTCAAGCAGGTGTTGCAGGGTTTCGCTCCGGACAAGCGGATAGTCGGCCGGGACCAGGAAAAACCTGGGTGCCCTGACTGCGGTCACGCCAGTTTTAACCGACAGGAACATGCTCAGGTCGAAGCGATCGTTTGTGACCGTAATCAGGTCCGGCTCATTCCTGAAGAAATCGATGATGATCTCTTTTTGATAGCCCACCACGATAATTATCGATGAACAGCACGTTTTCA
Source organism: bacterium (assembly GCA_016934675.1). Taxonomy (GTDB): domain Bacteria; phylum CSSED10-310; class JAFGSJ01; order JAFGSJ01; family JAFGSJ01; genus JAFGSJ01. The sequence continues at coordinate 2,014 of JAFGSJ010000120.1, forward strand.
GGGTATTACACACCTGTCCGATAATGGTTGTCTCGGCCCAGGCTAACATGGGTTTATACTCGGGCGCGGTCCGGCGTGAGCGTCCGGCGGCCAGGATCACCCCTTGGACCGGCCCTGCATTCTTCACGGGAGTTCCTCGATCCGACTTATGGCTTTGCGTGGTATTTTCACGCTTTTAAGAGCCGTGTCAATATCTTTCAGGCCATGACCGGTAATAAGCAAGCAGACCGTGCTTGGATTGGGGATATGGGTGTGGGTTGCTAGAAATCCGGCCAGAGCCGTTGCACCTGCCGGCTCGGCAAAAAGGCCCGTTGTCCGGGCCAGCTCGCATTGGGCGGCAAGTATGTCCCGGTCAGATACGGAGATGCATGTTCCGCCATATGTTTTGAGCTGTTTCAAGGCGTGATACCCGTTCCGGGGTACATCCACGCAGATCGAGTCCGCAACCGTGGCAGCGGAGACCGGTTCGGCAAAGTCGCCGGTCAGGTAGGCCCGATAGAGGGCATTGCTGCCCTCAGCCTGGACGGCCACAACCGTGGGCATTCTCGGGGCCAGCCCCAGGCTGATCAGGTCCCTGAAACCCTTGAAAACTCCGGAGAGGATCACGCCGTCGCCTGTGGGCACAAAAATATAATCCGGCACCTGGCCGAGCTGTTGAATAATTTCCAGGGCCACGGTTTTCTTGCCCTCGATGGTCAATGGATTATAGGCGGTATTTCGGTTGAAACCGCCCCTGGTCCGACTGAATTCGAGTGACAACTCGTATGCCCGGTCATAATTTCCGTTTACCGGGATGAGAGTAGCCCCATAGTGCAGGGCCTGGACCATTTTGGGCCGTGGGGCCCGCACCGGCAGAAAAATGGTGACTTCGAGTCCGGTGGCCGCCCCTACTCCGGCCATGGATGAGGCCGCATTGCCGGTCGAGGCTACGACGATCCGATCGAGACCATGCTGTCGGGCAAAAGCGGCCACCAGGAATGAAGCCCGGTCTTTCAATGAACCGGTGGGATTGACCGTGTCATCCTTTATGAATAAATGTGGGAAACGCAGTGCCTTTCTGAGCCGGTATGGTTCCCAGAGCGGGGTGTCGCCCACCGGCATTGCCGGAAAATACTCCGATTCGACCGGCAACAGGTCCCTGGGTTGCCAGTTTTGAGCGGGTTGGCCTTCGAGTTTGACCTCGAGCACTCCGCGTAAGGGCCGGGTCGGCTCCTGTTTTCGGGAACAGTCCGGGCAGAGCATAAGCTCAGGCCCCAGATCGTAAATCTGCTCACATTCACTGCATTGATACATATATTTCATAATGGCACTAAGTGTCCTCTCACTCGATCATTCCATCCAGGACAAAAGGAAACAGGGCATAGAAAGCGGACGCTTTGACCAGGTGTTCGACCGGGACCCGTTCGTTTGGAGCGTGGGCCATGATCTCGTTACCCGGCCCGAACCCGATCGTGGGCAGGCCATGCTTGCCGCAGGTTGCCACTCCGTTGGTGGAAAAAGTCCATTTATCGACCCTGGGTGCTTGACCGAACAGCGCTTGATAGGTCGCCACGCCTGATAAAACCAGGGGATGATCGGCCTCGACTTGCCAGGTCGGGAAGTAGTGCGGCTGTTTATAAACCGTTCCGCGATAGCTCGGTTTCTCGTAAAGAGGCACACTGACCGTGGCCTCCTTCGAAAGACACGCCCTGATCTCAGCCAGTGCGGATTGTTCCGTCTCACCGCGGGTGAGACGACGGTCGAGATGTAGTTGACAGTGATCCGGCACCGCACACAACGAGGGCGAATCCGAAACAATCCGGGTCACAGTCAGGCTGCCCTTGCCCAGAAAATCGTCGCTCGGCAAACACTGATGCAGTTTTTCGATCTCGAGGGCAATCCGGGCCGCCCGATAGATCGCATTGATCCCCCGCTCCGGGGCCGAGCCATGGCACGACCTGCCCTCGACCGTGATCTCCATTTCCATCCGGCCCCGCTGACCCCGATATAGTCCCAGATTGGTCGGCTCGGTTATCAGGACCAGATCGGGTACCACATGCTCCTGCTCGATCAGGTAATTCCAGCACATACCGTCACAATCCTCTTCCATGACCGTGAAAGTGAAAAAAACGCTGTACCGGCCGGAATAATCGAGTTCCTTCAGGATGCGGGCAGCAGTGATCATGGCCGCTGCACCGCCTTCCTGGTCGACAGACCCACGACCATGCACGTGTCCGTCTCTGATTTCACCGGAAAAGGGTTCGAAATCCCACAGCGAACGTTGCCCGACATCGACTGTGTCGATATGAGCATCAATGGCCAGTTTACGCGGACCGTCCCCAACCCGGACCACCAGATTGCCCAATCCATCCACCCGGACCTCGGTGCAACCCACTGCGGTACAAGCGTTGCCGATATAGTCGATCACCTCCCGCTCCTGCCCGGAAAGCGAAGGAATCCGGACCATGCCTGAAAGTAATCGACTGGTCTGCTCGGAATAAGCGTGGGCCTTTTTCAAAATTTCTGCAGCTCTGTTCATCAGTTTCTCCTCTATCGAACCAGCGGGACGAGGTGAACACAATGTTTTTTCACCGGCTCGGATACTGGTCGTTCAGGGTCGGCAATGCATTCATGGCCGACCACAATCTGGCTGCCGTGTGCCGGGCCTGTTCATAATACGGCCGGACATCAAAATCGAAACACCCGTTCCGAAAGACTATCCGGCCATTGATCAGCACCGTATCGACCTCGGCCGAGGTCAGACCGAATAGGATATGCCCGGCCAGATTGGCTTGTTCCAACGGTGTGGGCTCATGATAGTTAAAACAGACCAGGTCCGCGACATAACCCGGAGCGATTCGGCCAAACGGACGGCGAAAATACCGTTCGAGCAGGACATTGCCTCTCTGAAGCAGTTGAACGGCTGTTTCAGGGCTGAAATCACCCGCTTCATCCCGGTTTTTTAAGTAACACATCTTCAGTTCGGTCAGCATGTCCGCGTCAAGACCGTCAGTACCAAGAGCACTGTTTTTGACTGTGGTCAAACGGTCACGGTAACCGATCCCGTTATTCATATTCGAGCGGGCATTGTGGACCAGAAAAGCGTTGGCCCGATTCAGGCGGCTGAGTTCCTCATTCGAGAGATGCACTCCATGGATACAAATGGTTCGCTCGTTCAATAAACCGTGCTGTTCGAGTCGTTCCAACGGCCCGAGTCCGTAACGATAATGGCTGTCCGAAACATCGAAGCGGTCCTCGGCCACGTGAATATGGAGCCCCCGATCCGTCTCGGAGACAATCTCCGCCAATCGGCGTAGGGTCTGGTCAGACAAGGTGAAAGGAGCGTGGGCCCCAATCGCGACCTCGGTCAAAATCGGGTCTGGACCGGTCTCGGTCGCCCGCATGATCTGACGGGCAAAAGTCAGGCTCTCCTGTAACGCTTCCTCGGTTTTCTCCGGTCCATAACGATCAGTCACTTCGTAGCACAGAATACTCCGCAGACCGAATTGCTCGCAAACCTCGCGGATCAAAGACAGGGAGCCCTCGATACAGGCCGGGGAAGCATGATGATCTATGACCGCGGTTGTGCCGGCTTGGATTGCCTCGATGACACCAATCTGAACACAGGCAGTCACGATATCCCGGTCAAGGGCCCGGTCCAGACGCCACCACAGGTTCTTTAACACCGATACGAAGTCGGGCGTCGGACCGATTGCGGCCAACATGCCCCGGGCCAATCTGGAATAAAAATGATCGTGGGCACAGACCAGACCGGGCATGACCAACTTACCATCGAGCTCGATCCGTTCCGCTTGGGCATATTTTTCCGCCAGCCCGGGACCGACCTCGAGGACCAGATCATGCTCGATGACTATGTCCTGACCGTTCGCTACCGTGACCGGCCATAACCCGGCCAAACGCCCATTCCTCAAAACCAGCATGGTCCCCCTCACTATTGATCATTATGATGTTAATGTCATTGTTCAGGACCCATTAACCACAGTACCGGGTCACAATGCCCGATCTAACTACCTCTCACCGGAATATACCACACTCCAGAAAAATCTTAAAGCTCTTCAAAGCTCTTGTTGGATAGCGAACACACTACATAGACTGAACGAACGGCTACCTCCGATGACGACGGGACGCAAGGGACGATACATCCATTTTTCTTTCAGGAAACGGGTGAACTGAACCCGAGGACTTCTGTGGCATGTTCTTGATCAACTTGACATATATTTTAAACTTCGTTATGTTTTTTATATTTCGGTAATTAAATCTAAGAGCGTAATTTTATCCCCACTATTTTTTGGAGGAACAGTGCGATGAAAAAGGGAAGATTTATGATCGTGTGTGTTTGGAATATCATCATCAGTTTTTATTGCATCAGTGAGAGTGATGCAACGAGTTTGGACAGAATTATTCTTGATGTTCCGACTGACACATTCGAGGTCAGTCAGGATGCACAGGGGTATGCCGAATTCCTTGGTTCACAGGTCCAGTGGTTACAACAAACGGGAGAACCGGCGTTACCCTGGCGGGTGATCACGGTATTATTACCACCCCAAGCGGATCTAGAGACCGTAACGGTCCGACTCGTGGGAGGGTGCTATCGCCAACTCGAGGGCAAGTGGCAGGTCAAACCCATGCCTCCGGAGATGACCTGGCATGCCGGTCAAAAGTTGGTATATTGGCCGCACAATCGGATTTTCGTCGATGGTTATGATCAGGGCTGCTATGCTCAGGATCGTTTGTGGCCGGAGGCTGAAGCACGTGTGCTGTCAACCGGAAGAATGCGCAAATTCCGATTAGCCAGGATTGGCTTTCCTCTTTTTCGCTACAATCCACGGCAGGGCTCTCTGGTCCAGTTTGGAGCCGGCAGACTCGAAGTCAGGTTCCACACGGCCCCATTGTCAGGTGACGCCAGTATCCTGGCCGAATTGAACGATCGGATCGGCACGGAGACGATCCGACGACTGGCGATCAATCATAGCGAGGGATTGCAGGCCTATGAGCAAACGCGAGCCGCGCTTACCCGAAAGACAGGTTATTCATCGGAAGCCAAACATATCCGCTCGAAACAGGGTAATGGCTATGTGATCATCACGACTTCAGCCATCCAGTCTGGCTCCACCGAATTGGTAAATTTTATCAATTACAAACAGACGCAGGGCTACACCGTGACCGTGATAACTGAGAGTGAATTCGGCGGAGGCAGCGGAGATACGGCCGCGGAGAACATACGGACCTGGCTCCAGGCCCATTATATCTCGGATAGCATTGAATATGTTCTACTCATCGGGGATAGTAATACCTCAACGGGTGATATTCCGATGAAACTCACCTATCCTCGGGTCGAAGCGCCTTTATATTGGACCCCAACCGACTACTACTATGTCGATTTAACGGGTGATTGGGACCTGGATAACGATAGTGTTTATGGTGAATACAATGATGATTTTGGTACGGGCGGTGTCGATCGGAACTGGGATGTTTTAGTCGGTCGAATTCCTTATTACGGCGTTATGACCGATCTTGATGCCATCCTTCAACGGCTCATCACGTATGAGTCGCAACCGCCCGAGAACATCGGATGGCGCACAAACGCTTTGTTGGCCATGGCTTATATCGATGAATATGTCGAGAGTTACCGGCTGGGCGAGGACATAAAAGACGATATCTTGACGGATGCAGGTTGGTCATATTACCGGATTTATGATAATCCTCCGGTCCTGGACCCGCCTCCAGAAAGCTCGGTGTGTACGAATCCGATCTGTGTCGGGGCCTGGAGCAGCAATCCCTTCGGTCTGGTCGTTTACTCCACCCATGGTTCAGCGACTTCAGCCGCTGATGTCATCAGTACTTCAGATGTGCCATCCTTGAACGATACTTATCCTTCGTTTGTTTTTCAGGCGGCCTGTATGAATGCCTGTCCTGAAAACACGGGCAATCTGGCCTATACGCTGGTGCAACATGGCGCTCTCAATACGATCGGCGGGACGAGAGACGTCTGGAGCCTTCAGGGACATTACGTCAAGGGCTATGCCACAATCGAAGGCATGGCTTACGAATACGCGGCTCGCATCATCCCTTCTGGTTTATCAAGTGGCCTGGCCTTGAGCGAATTGAAGCAGATGATCGAGCCGAACTACTATTCCGGCGGATTGTGGATGAATTATTGTGCCACGGTGATCTACGGTGATCCGTCCATGACCTTGTATGTGCCCGAATTACGCGTTCATAATCTGACCCAGAACACCTGGTATGCCACGATCAAGAGGGCCGTCGATGTGGCGGTGAGTGGGGATGAGATCGTGCTCAATCAAGGGACATATCGGGGCATTGATAACAAGGACATCGATTTCAATGGGAAAGCCCTGACCGTCCGGAGTGCGGACCCCGACAATCCCCAGGTGGTCGCGAACACGGTTATAGATCTCGGGCAAACCAATGACTATGGTTTCATCTTTCAGGCTGGCGAAGGTGGAGATGCAGTAGTCTCCGGTTTAACCATTATCAATGGGGGGACTCTCAGCAGTGCGATCACATGTCAAACTGGGAGTTCGCCGACCATTTCCAAGTGCCAGTTCAAGTATTGTCTTAAAAGCCCGATTTATCTTTCGAGCAGCTCAGCGATCATCGAGGATTGTCTATTCAGTGACAATACCTCGACGCAGGGCGCTGGAATGTATATCGGAAACGGAAATCCCCAGGTTATCGGTTGTTCGTTTACGGCCAACAATGCCGATCAGGGTGGGGCAATCTACCTGCTCGGGTCTGGAGCCGCAGAAATCCGTGATTGTCTGATCTTCGGTAATTCGGCTACAACGAGGGGTGGTGGCATCGCTGACAATTACAGTGATCTGCCCCTGATCAATTGCATTATTACCGGCAATTATACCCTGCAATATGGGGGCGCTATCAGTGTCGGCCTGTTTAATCAAGTGCGCCTGATTAATTCGACCATCAGCGCCAACAGGGCTGATTTATTCGGCGGCGGACTGTATCTGCTGGGCGCGGACGCGTTATTCGATAACTGCATTGTTTCGGAGAATACAGCCCCAACCGGATCGGGAATGTATCTCGATGATCATATCGTGCAGGCGCCCACGGCTACAATTGCTACGAGTGATGTGGTCGGCGGCGCGGCCAGTGTCGAGGTAGAGAATGGGAATTGTGTCGTCACCTGGGATGCTTGTATTGATGCGGATCCGCTTTTTGTGGAAGCGGGCTCGTGGGATGAGAACGGGACGCCCGGCGATCCAACCGATGATATTTGGTCTCAAGGCGATTATCATCTGACCGCTTCTTCACCCTGCCTGGAAGCAGGCAATAATAGTGTGACCGATCTCCCCTCGACTGATTTTGAAGGTGATCCCCGGATCATCGATTATGATGGCGATATGATTGCTCAGGTCGATATAGGGGCCGATGAAGCGGTCGTCCCCCCTGAATTACTGATCTTATCAAAGGGTGATGCGGAATCTGATGGCATTGACGATATTCTGCTCGAATGGTCACTGACCACGACAGACCTGTTCAATATTACTTATACGACTTCACTGTCGCTAGTATTTGAGCCCCTCTTTACCGAAGTTACTCTGCCAGTGTATCATATTGATGCTTTAACCGATGGCAACAACTACTATTACCTGGCTGAACGAGCGACACCCTGAACTGAACAATAATCTCATAGGAATGTATGACTGCCTTTATCCCTCGATTCATCTCTGAACGCTACGTTCGGGGGCAGCGCCACGGTACATTTAAAACCGCGGCCATGTTCATCGACATTGTCGGTCTTTATCTCTTTCGCTGAACGAATTACAAAGCGGGCTTTTGCAGGTTTCATTAAAGCAGTCATTCATTTGGCCAAGGACCATGGAGGTTATTTCAATAAAATCGATTTCGGAGATAAGGGTGGCATCGTGCTGGTCTTGTTTGGGGCTCCCCGCGGCCATGAAAACGATCTCCAGCGAGCCTGCGCTTTTCTACTGTCGTTGAGGGCTGGGCTCGATTCCGATCCTGACTCTGCCCAGCAGGTCTCCTGGCGGGCCGGAGTAACATATGGCCCGGTCTATGCCGGACTGATCGGCAGCACACAACGCTGTGAATACACCGCCATCGGGGTCACGGTAAATCTTTCCGCCCGTATGGCTCTGAATTCTGACTGGGGTGAAATTGCCGTTTCCGAGTCTGTTCAGCATAAACTCGAGCACTCCTATCGCTTTGAATACCAGGGGGCAAATAAGTACAAAGGTTTTTCCTCAGCCATTCCGGTCTATCAACTCAAAGGCCCGGGAATATACGATAGACATATGTCGAAAGGACCTCTGATTCTACAATAGGCTCTTGAATCTTGTGCCGGAAATGAGCGATACTCGTGTTGATATACTGTATTCCCTGGGCGAGGTCCTGCATCTCATCGGGAACTGGCATGAAAGTAAATCGAGACTTACCCAAGCCTACAATAAACTGCTGGGAAATATCGGTATAGTCCATTGGAAATTAGGAAACTACAACCAGGCTATGAACTATTACCGCCGCTCCCAAAAAATCAGTATTGAGCTGGGTGATAAACACTCGACCTCAAATAGGAATATTGCCGAACTCTGCCTGGAAAAAGGTGAACTCAATCAAGCAGAGCAATACGCTCGAAAGCAGTTAATGAATGCCCGAAAAATTAAAGATACATTCATGGAAGCCCTGGCCCTGACCACTTTTGGCCTCATTTATAACCGGAAAGAGGAATTCGAGCAGGCCCTGGCCTGCTTCGAGCAAGCCCTGGAACCGGATCGAAAGCTCGACGATCAAAAAAGTTTAGCCACTATTCACCTGGCTCAAGCAGAAGTATACTATCACTTACGGGATTACATAAAAGCACGGAAATATTGCGACCTAGCCCGAAACTCTGCTCAGAAAATCAGGGACAGAGTTCTCATCTTGGACAGTACTATCCTTTCTACAAAAATTACTCGATATCGAAGGGGCCCCAAAGCAGCTCAGAACAAGTTAATGAAATTACTGGACCAGGTTGATGATGATCTCGAACGGGCTGAAATTCATTACGAACTCTCTACCCTGTCGCCTCAGCCTCGAACGCGACACGTGCATCGACGAAAAGCCCTTCACTATTATCAGCAATTGGCTCAAAAAAGACCGCTGACCCGCTATGTCAAGCGCATCGCCGAGCTCAAGGAAAGAAGAGGGATACTCGGCATATCACAAAAAGCTGGGGAATAATTTCGCTTGCATTGACTGTTACCTCTTGCCATCAAAATATTCCCTTAATTGATAATGTTTCTTTCCAAATGGTATTAACCCGCATTTCACACAAGGGGCTTGCGCTCATCAAAGTAAAGTGCTATAATTCCTTTTATCTATGTCGCCCTGGCCGAACAATGTTCATTGAAAATTCAGAGGCAAGGGTACAACTCACACAAGAGAAATCAGGATGAGATATACATGCTCCTCTTACTGTTTTTGAGAGAACGGAGAGATGATTGCCATGAAAGTAAAGGTTAAGGAAAAGAATTATGAACCACAACGGATTTTTTGTATCGGTCGTAATTATGTCGAACACATCCGGGAATTGGACCATGATGTGCCGCAACAACCCGTCATTTTCATGAAACCTCCGACCTGCCTGGTGGCACCCGGACAAAAAATCTGTCGTCCCAGGCACGGGAACGAGCTGCATTATGAAAGCGAGATCGTTGTGTTGCTTGGTGCCCACGGTCGACCCGATTCCGAAGACGAAGCCGGCTCATTCATTGCTGGACTAACGATCGGGCTTGACCTGACTCTGCGGGATGTCCAGAACGAACTCAAGAAAAAAGGACTGCCCTGGGAAAGAGCCAAAGCTTTCGACTTCAGTGCACCTGTCGGCTTATTTCGACCCTTTGACCATACGATTGATCTGGAAAACATCTCCTTTTCCTGTACGGTCAATGATCTGGTCCGGCAACGCGGCAACTCGAACCTGATGATTTTCAGCATCAAACGCTTGATCGTCGAGCTGGGTACTGTCTGGGACCTGCTGCCCGGGGACCTGGTCTATACCGGGACCCCAGCCGGTGTCGGGCCATTGGCCAGCGGAGATCGAGTGACAATCCAGAGCGAGCAGCTCGGGAGCTACAGTTGGGAAATCATCTGAACGAATGACCGGTGTGCCGGAAAAGCTGATCAAACTATTTTGAACACATGAGCCATCGCAGCCAGATGGTCCGCAGGCCCATGTCTTGATCCTATGGCGAGAACGATGAAATGACAGATGAACTGAGCGCTCAACCGGGAGAAGAGACGAGCGATACCAACCCGGACCAATCGGGAAAATTGGATCCGTCTGAACAGGAAAAAGCGAAACCACGTTCCATCCTGAAACGAGTTGTCACATTTCCCGTAATCAGTATTGCCCTGGCCTTCAGCTTTGTCTTGGGTTTGACCATGACCTGGACTTCCCTGATCATGTTCATCGTATCGCTCTTTGTTCCCGGTTTACACCTGACCCAAGACTCGGCCGCCCTGCCCATCCTGTTGGGCGGTTACTTTTTCTACTGGTTCTATGCCCGTGTCTTTGAAAAAAGGACCGTGTCGGAATTGTCATGGCCGGGATGTCTGTCTGAATTGGCCCGGGGATTACTTCTGGGCTTCTGGCTCTTCACTCTGATCATGGTTTGTCAGATCACCTTCGGGTCCATCAGAATCACGGGCCGGAACGAGTGGACCTCCCTATTACCCATGATTCTGCCCTTTATCGCCTTTGCCTTCATGGAAGAAATCCTCATGCGCGGGATCATCTTCAGAATGCTCGAACAATGGCGTGGCACCACAAGCGCCGTCGTGTTTTCGTCTCTGCTCTTTGGTTTGATTCACCTGGGGAATGATCATGCCACCCTGTTCAGTGCCCTGGCCATCTCGATCGAAGCCGGTTTGCTCCTGGCCGCGGCCTTTGTTTTGACCAGACGCTTATGGCTGGCGACCGGGATTCATATTGCCTGGAACTATACCCAGGGCACGATCTTTGGGGCCAATACCTCGGGCTGTCCGGTTAAAGGCCTCCTAATTACACAAACAGACGGCCCTGCCCTCCTCTCGGGCGGCGATTTCGGACCGGAAGCTTCCCTGTTTGCCATCGTCATTGGTGGATTGTTGGGGGTCATTCTTCTCCGAATCGCCGTCCAACACGGAAAAACCATATCAAAAAATCAGTGAGGTCTCGCTCGAGGCACTATTTCCATTGTGGCCAAATCAGGATGATACATGCTGACCCGGTTCTTGCCCGCCTTCTTACTCAAATACAGGGCCTTGTCCGCTGCGGTTATCAAATCATCCGCCGTGTCACCGTCCGATGGATAACTGGACAGACCTATACTCACCGTCGTCGACATCGTTAGCCCGTGTTCCCGAAAAACGTTCTCCCGGACCGCCCGACAAATCCGCTCGGCAACCATGATCGCGTTGTCCGGATCAGTCTCCGGTAACAGCAGAACATACTCATCCCCACCAAAACGCGAAGGTAGATCCGTCTTTCGCAAATTACCCACGATCAACTCCGCCGTGTGCTTTATGACCGCACTACCCATCAGATGACCATACGTATCGTTGAGCCCCTTCAGATTATCCAGATCAAGCATCATCAGCCCGAAAACATGATCGTATCGCCGGGAACGCTCGATTTCTCGATCAAGAAATGACGTGAATGTCCGCATATTCCATAAACCCGTCAATGTGTCCGTCAATGAAAGACGCTCCAACTCATGACGGGCATCCTCGGATTGCTGATAGATCTCGGCCGCCACATACGCGATCACCCAAAAAGGGATGAGCTGATACACTAATGATTGTAAAACCTGGACCAGAGAAAAACCATGATGGATCGTTACCAGTAAAATGCACACCGTGATTATGGCAATCTCGACCAATAACAGACGTCGTGATAAGGTCAATAACGCCCCAACAAAAACAAGATAATACAATAAAAACAGAAGACTGCTCTGCTCCTCGGAATACCAAATGCTCAACGTGATCACGGTGATATATAATAACGTGTTTATAAAAATCCGACGCGAGATGGGTAATATCAAAGACCGAAAAATATCAAGCACTGTGGTAATGAGCAAAAGAACCAGAGCCGTGACCAAAATATACAGGTTCACCTTTACCAGCGGATCACCAAACGGATTCTCCGAAAAGGCCACCAGCAAAGCAATCAGATAACCCATGCTCACGATCGTTCGATCGTGACGACGAAAACGCTCACGCTCGATCTCATCATATACCCGCTCAACCAAAACAAGCACCTCCTCAGATTATGAATACCCGCCCCGTGCTCTCACGCTCACGATTACTTTCTTTCATTGTACCTTCTTTCCCCGCTTTTGTCACCTTCTAATTTTTCCCAGCATGATCCCCACGTTCCACGTTCCGAGTTTTGACTGTCCCTTGCTTTTGGCGCTTCATCGCCTCAGCCTCGTTTCCGCGGTCTCATTTTTTTCATCTCACCTCCCCCTTGACAAACTCACCCAAAAGATTATAATATTATATGAGTCTATTAACAGTAGATTTTTTGAATATATTATTACATGTGAGCCGGGGAGATGCATGATCTCATTGAGAAGACTCCCCCACTACAAGGAGGTTAGCATGATGAGTTGGCCCTTTCTTGAACATCGAGTGAATGTATGGGACCCATGGCGTGATGTGCGTCAATTCAAGGATGAGATGGACCGGGTTTTACGGCAATATGTATCGGGTCCGTTGTCCGTGCCGGCCGAATTTCCGGCGGTTGATGTCTGGAGTAATGATGAGCAGGCTTATGTGACAGCCGAGATACCGGGTGTTGTGCCGGACAAGCTCGAGATAACGGTCCAGGATGATCAATTGACGGTTCGTGGTTCGCGTTGCGCTGCCGAGTGTGCCGAGGGTGAGGTATATCATCGTCGCGAGCGTGGTTTTGGTGAGTTCATTCGGACGATTGGTTTGCCCTTCAGTGTGGATTCCGAGAAAGTGTCCGCGGAATATCGCAATGGGATTTTGAAGGTGAGGTTACCGCGGGCGGAGCATGACAAGCCGAAACTGATCAGTGTCAAGGCCGAGTGATCGAGCCGTTGATCGTATTGAACCAGGAGGAAGATCATGAAAAAGAGCAAAGATGATGTAATGAAACCCCAGGCCGCTGAGGTCCAGGATGTTGAGCGGACCAGCAATCGTCGGGTGTTTGTGCCTCAAACAGATATACGTGAGAACGAAGTCGGTTTGGTGGTGGTGATGGACATTCCGGGCGCATTGGAAAAGGATGTTGATATCAATGTCAAGGACAATGTCTTGACGATCATGGCTAGGGTTGAAGAAGAGCAGTACGAGGGATATCGCCGGATCTATTCCGAATATGATCGGGGGGATTTTCAGCGTTCGTTTCGTTTGTCCGATGAATTTGATTCGGACAAGATAGAAGCTTCGATGAGCCAGGGGGTTCTGACGCTGCACTTACCCAAGGCGGAAAAGAAGAAGCCGCGTCGGATCGAAATCAAGGCGGGTTAATCCAAATAGCGGGGATCACTCCGGATCGGGTTGGCTCTCATAGACACAGTCTGTCAGCAGTTTTTTTCCCGAGGCTGCTCGGGTGGCTAGCTGGTCGCAGCGTTCGTTGTGGGTATGTCCGGCATGTCCGCGGACCCAGCGAAAGCTGACCGTTTGTTTTTGACACAGAGCGAGTAATTCCTGCCAGAGGTCGCTGTTTTTGGCTGGATGCAGGTCATCACGCATCCAGCCTTTTTTTTTCCAGCGTTTAGCCCAGCCTTTTTCGATGCCATTGACCACGTATTTCGAGTCAGAGAACAGGGTGACCCGGCATCTGAATTTGAGGGCTTTCAGTCCCTGGATGCAGGCCAGCAGTTCCATACGGTTATTGGTCGTCAATCTATAGCCGGCCGAGAGTTCTTTTTCGGTCTGGTTATGGATGAGTACCACGCCGTATCCGCCCGGTCCCGGGTTTTTGAGGGCGGCCCCGTCCGTATAGAGCGTCACTTCGGTCAGATTATTCTTTGGGTTTTCAGGGGCGGGTCGAGGAGGAGACCGTTTGTCCGGCCTGTGTGGCCGCATCTGTTCTTTCAGGAAGTCGGGTTGCCCGACCTGATCGAGCCAGACCTGGGCCTCTTCTTTGGTCGAGAAGGCCTTATAGAGTGCGCCGGCATATCCCTGGACCTGTTCGGCGGCGCCTTCGGGACCAAACCAGGCTGTATAGAGGCCTGGTTTTTTACCTCTGATCACAATGTAGATCGCTTTTTTTGCCATAAGCCGGTCCGGTTAGGAGTGTGGGCCTATCGGTTGAAATCAGAAACACAAAGCTTTGTCAGTTTTCGCTTGGTATAGCACCTTGACTATCGAGCAGCGGGATCGAGGGACGTTGTCGACAGGCCCTGACTTCGAAAACAGATGCTTTCTTCAAACGGCTCAGATTCAGGCTCGGAACATGCATTTCGATGAGTTCGATCACTTCTTCGACCAGGTTATCAAGCATAGTCATGGCCGTCGGACCATCGGCCTGAAAAATGCCATGAATTCTTTGAACCATGTTATCGGGTTTAATGGTCATGGTCGAGAGTTCATACTCGATCCAGCGCGGTTCATCATTCGAGAAGTAATGTCGATTGAGGGCGGCCAGAATGGCCAGTAGTCTTTTCAGGATGAGGCAGGTCCCGTCGTAATAGAAGAGAACATCGCCGCGTTTCAGGCCTTGGTTGAGTAAACAGCCCTTAACAAAAAAACCCAGGTTTTGCCGGACAATTTTTTCAGTCAAACCCTCCGGATAGGGTCGCAGTTTTTCCTGCCATTGATTGATCAGATCATGTCCATGAAGTGGAATGGCGTCGAGGAAACCAGCAATACTTTTCTGGATATCCTGATCGGGCTCGAGTCGGGTGATGACCTGGGCAGTCTCTTGTTCCCAACTCTTTAAGGTGGTATGGCCGAAATCGACCTTGAGGGTCTCGAAAAAGTAGCTTTCCAGAAAGACATCTTCGCCCATTTGCCGGAACATGACCCGATCAGCCTTTATTTTTTTGAGAGGTCCATTTTCGAGCCAGGGCAGGTCTATTTCATCCCAGAACACCACGATATCGAGGTCTGAATAAGCATCGGACAGGTTTCGGGAGGGAGAACCGCCCAGCACGATCATCTTGATGTTTTTCTGACAGGCATAAAAAGGTATCAGATCGCGGGCGAGTTCTATTCGCCACATTGATTGGTCATTGCTGTGATTGGTCATGCTAATTCCTCAAGTTGTTCGGATCAGGGATCACACGGCTCATTACTGATTGAAGTCGTGTTACATGCCCAGGATGGTTCGCTGCTTTTTCGGGCTATACCCTCGGAATTGCTGCCCCAGCCTCCTTCGACCACATCAGTATCATTCCCGTCATTACCCACTATCAGGAACCAGCACAGATCGGTGGTCGTATCCGGTGCGGTCTGCCACAGATGGCTGCCCGGAGCATCGAGTGTGCATTCGGAGCCACTGACGATATAATCGTCCAAGTCGGCACCCCAGCCCCAGATCAGGTGATAATCCGCCGAGGTGCAGGCCGATGTGACCGCATCCCAGGTCAGGTCGAAATAGTTGCCATTTTTGACGATTTCGAGTGGGACCGTGCCGTTTTCGGTGCCATCGGCCACGGTGATGACCGGGCTGGCTGTTGTGCAGGGCGCATCGATCATACCGGTCAATACTACATTATCCACGGCAAACCAGTAGTCATAGGCCGCGTTTTGATAATCGAAGCGAATCTGAAAAGCAGGATTATTATGGGCATACGAGGTGACATCGTAGCTTTCGTGGGCCTGGAAATCGGCATTGGGGTCGTTCCAGATGGTAACCCACATCGAACCGTTGAAGACCTGGACCGAGGCATTGTCACCATTATAGTAGCGGTAATAGATATCATATTCGAGTGTCACGGTGGACAGACCCGCAAGATCGCAATCAATCACGGGCGAGGTCAATCTGGTTGAGGTGGTTTCGCCGCTCCCGCAGGCGTCAGAATCGGTCAGGGCATAATAGCCGGTGCTGTTCGGTGGTCGCTGGTTCGAGGTATTGACCCGGGACCAGGGCCCGCAGCTATGGCTGCCCGGACCCGTGGTCACGGTCCAGTTCGCCCAGTCAAGCGCATCTTCGAAATCGTCACTGAACAGGGTCTGGCTCCCACCGCCCGGACCGGTTGGGGCCGCGGATAATTCGACCATATTGCCGTCATCATACACGTTAATTTCGTCGAAAGCCCTCACGATGTAATAATAGGGGGTCCCGCTGACCAGATTGTCCGTATCTCGATAGCTGGTCCCGCTCAGGTCCTGGACCAGAAGATTTGCCGGGTTGGGCGTGAAACCACTGATGGTATCACGATAGACCGTGTAGCTGATCGAGCCCCCACAGTAATCAACGGCGGCAGACCAGGTCAAATCTATAGCGCACACTGCCTCCTGCGGATTGATCACAGAAGTTACACCTGCGAAATTGATGCAATTGACTGCAAATTGATGGGCCCCATCGGCACCAATAAATGGATGTGTTTCAGTCCGACCGGACTCGTCACTGGCCTGTAAATAATAGGTAATGAGCGAACCGTGTGCCTGTTGCGGAATATACCCATAAAACTGATCAGCTCCTGTATCGGGTATCAACAGGGTTTCTTGCCAGGTCCCACTGTCGACATTATAGATGATGTTCAAATCAGAGGCGATCAATGCCGAGCCTGAATGGGCTATGATTGTTGTCTCGATGCGGTAATCGCCCGGTTCGATATCCTGGGTTCTGAAGGGAATATGGTCGATGAAAAGCATGCCCTGATCAGGAACGCCCATGGTCCGGCAGTGCAGTGCGTCCTCATAATCCCAACCTCCGGTAAAGCCGAGTACCTCATAGCCGGGCATGGCATTCTGATACGTTTGAAGGGCAGCACTGTCCTGTGCGTCTCCAAACAGGGGTATCAGGACCTTGTTGTTCAGGATCAGACTGTTCGTATAAAAAGTATCGTTGGGACAATAGACCCGGACGACATTGTAGGGCACACCCCAGGCCGAGGTCTGCGTGGCCAGATAGGCCGCCCGGGCATTGAGATTGGCATAGGTCGAGTCAGAACTGGGCACGTCCTTGACCAATATGGTCGATGGACTGAGAAACTTGGCCCAGCAGTCGATATGATGAATACCCGATGATTGAATATAATCAAGAACGGTATAGTCATTGCCCAGGTAATCGAGCATCAATTGGTCTACTTCCGCCTCGGTCTTGGTCGAATTCTCGTCGTAGACCAGTTCGGTGGATATGGACGTGCCCAGTCCGTCCGACATATGATTTCCTCCGGTATGGTTCAGGTCCATACCGTGAACGCTCAAACCCCAGGCGGTGCCGATGGCCTGGGGAATGACATCATCAAGCGGCCGGGGCCGATTATAGATGTGGTCGACGATGGCCAGATCCAGATCATCGAAAATGAACCAGGGACCGTAATCCCTGACCCAGTAAGTGTTGGTGGACGCATAGATAAAATCGACATGGTCCATATTTACACCGGCGGATTCATAACTGCTTCTGGCTGCAGCTTCTTGTGAAGCCCCCGAACAAATCGTGGTCACCATGACGTCCTCGGACATCTCGGCAACCAGGCTGGTCGGTATGCCCAACGGCCAGCGGATCAATACGCCCTGGGATGGTTCCCATTCCGCCGGATTGCGGACCACACCAGTCGGGGCCTTGGTGACTTTGTGATTGATCCCGATCTCATGCAGCCGGGTTTTTTCTTCATCGGTCAAACCAATGGTCAGCGTATTGTCGTCAGCGCGGACAGGAGCAAAAATCGCTCCGAAACAGAAAAAAGATAGACATACTAATAAACCAGCCAGTAACCTTCTCACGGTGGCACCCCTTTCCTTTCATCACTCTTTAATCAAGGTTTGATCATGACCCAATCGAAAATCGTTTCAGAAATAAATCTTGATGACATAATGCTAGAATTCATATCACATCCGCTTTTTAAATAAAAGAAGTGAGAAAATTACAGGAATGGGAACGCTTAGCACAGGTCAGCGCTAAAATGAGTCTTTCTGAAAAATTACTAGTACGTAGTGCCGCCTTCAGGGGCTGTTGATGTAATCCTAGTATCTGCTTGCAGAGTATGATCGATATTTTTCTTTTCTTCCCTCGAAGTGATGGTTTGGTGGCCCAGGAACAATGACAGTCCTATCAGCAGGGCCAGGACCGCCCACATTGACAGGGCAGGCACAGCCCCGTCACAGGGAACGAAGGGGGGTACCTGGGTCGGTGGACCGGTCCAGGCCGCCTGAAACGCGGTCCAGTCGTCGCAATCCACATCCTGATCATTATCGAAATCAGCGCATCGGCACGAGTCGGACAAAACAGTCGGTCCCGGTCCGGTGAAGCAATCGCTGAAGCCGTCGAAATCGAGTTGGTCGATGTCCTGATCGTGGTCCAGATCGCCTTTGATCAGGGGTCTGAGGGTCGGATCTCCGTTCAGGACCAGGCCATAGTACCATTCCCGCTCCCACAGCTCGAAGGGGGCCTGGGTTTCGAACCACTCCCGGAAAGCCTGGCCCACGGACATTCCCCGGCCAAGTGGCTCGGTGAAGTCCAGAAAATTCAACATACTGCCGCTTTTTGATGAAGCAATGGTGATCAAGGAGGTCGAGGTGTTAAATATGTAAGCCCCGGCCAGATAGTTCTGATCGGTGAAGCGACCGGGCCCGCAGGAAAAAAGGTTGTAAAAGAGCACTGGAGCGTCGCGGTCCTGCACATCCTGTGACAAAACCCAATCCCCGTGATCATAATACGCCGCTATATCGAAGGGATAACCACTCCCGTAGCCCAACTCCCAGGAACCCAAGGGAGCCGGATCGCCGGCACTTGGTGAGACCGTGCTTTCATTACCCAGATAATCCTGGGTAAGACGCGTTGCGCCGTCAGCGTTCTCATAGGGACCATTCACAAGCCAGTTCCCGATATAATTGACCGGGTCCGGACCGGGATCATACGCACTGACATTCATGGGCGTCCCATCACTGAAGCAGAAACGGGCGCTGAAACCATGATCTCCCATCCATTCCGAAATCTTGACCAGGAGTCTGTTCTGGCCAGCGACCAGGTCAACGGGGACCTTGGTCATATCAACCGTATAACCGCCGTATCGGTTATCATTGAGAATCTCCTGACCGTTCAACCAGACCCGGGCCCCATCGTCATAGCCGAGCCATAACTCACCCGAAACAGCTTCCGGGCTGAAAACCCTGACGAAGGCATAGCAGGCCCCAAAATCGGGATCGTCAAAAGAACTCTGATAATCGATATACGGGCCATCAGAACTCAATCTGGTCCAGAAAAAACCGCCCATGACCTGACCCTCCTGAGGATTGACCTGGTCTTCAGGACTGCCCAGATAATTGGTGGTCAAGTAGTTATAGAAATTATCATCACTGTCCTGGTAAAAACCATTCACGAGCCAGGCGTGAATAAAGTTATCATCAGGTCCGGAACTGGCCGGATCGTTCAATTGATAAGTCAAATCAGGGATGATCTGGTCATCCGGGTCTGTGAAACGGGCCGAGAATTGATAATCACCACCACCCTGACTGATCTTGCAGAGCAATCTGTTCCAACCGGAATTCAGGCTCGTAGCTATCACATACTGGTCGGGTGTCCAGCCCTGCGATACATCATGCACACACACTACATTCCCATTTAACCAGGCCTTGATCCCGTCATCACAGCCTAATTGCAGTTTTACCGATTGCGTCGTGGGGCTGTGAACATAGACATGAGCATAGACTGCGGCTTCAGTCGGGTGTCGGCTGAAATAGTGTCCCCCAGAAAAACTGTGGACACAGACCTGAACGAAGTGTTGTCCCAGATCAAGTTGATCGAGATAACCAGCAGCCGAGGTGGAATAGCCGAAATCGTAGCGGACAACGTCTTGATCGTAGACCTGATTAAGATTTACTTCCATATCGAACCAGTCCTCCTCGACATATTCTAATCCCCGCCATGGTTGTGATAGAATACCCTGTTTATAGTCATGGCTTTTGGTCAGGTATGCTTCGGTCATGGTGGCTTCCGGCGCATAATCGAGTGTATGGGCATAGATGCGGGCTACATATAATTCCGGTCCCTCATCACCAAAACCCGCATCATGGACTTCATAATCACCATCGTTATCCATATCTCGCCAGAGGCCATCGAGGTCCATGTAGAACAGGTCCGAGGGAAAGACGTCACCAGACACCTCGGCCCAGGCTGCCGTTATATCCCCGATCAGAACGACGCCTTCGCTCCCGGAATTATACTCACTCCTGATCCAGGCCTTGATCTCGGCGGCAGTTCCACCCGATACCGTGGCAGTCACCACGCTATAACCTTCAGCCAACAGGTCCTGCTGATACATTGCCAGGGCAGGTTGGATTGACGGGGCCAGATTCTCATCAATCAACAGAGATATCCTGGCCTGAGCGGCTTTTCGTTCTTGGCTTGAAGGAGTAAGCAGCTTGAGTCTCGAAAAAACGGCGGGACGAGACGGATGCAAGGCCCTATATTCAGCATAACTGCCAGGCTTGATACCAGGCGGCGAAACCCATTCGAGTGGATTGACGAAGCGACCATCCTGCCGAGCCTTTTTTATCCCTGACATTGGACTTGCCTGACCGTTTACCTGTGATGCGAACAACACAATCATACCTGAACACAGAAACATGACATACATGTATCTTCGAATCATGGTCCATTTCCCTTCCTGTCCGGTTTCCCATCCTCTTCACATGACACCAAGGTCACCCGTAATAGCGGGTACATAACGACCCGCTCTAACCTTGTCAATATGATGAAATAATGAGGTTAAGATGCTATAATACTGAAAATATTCAGGCGGGCAAAAAAGGGATTGTGTTTGTGCTTGGTCCGATGAAGTTATTCGACCTGGCCTACGGACATATACCCTGAACAAGAACGACAAGGTGGGGAGGAATGCTCAGGAAACTGACACTAATAAGCTGTCTGATCGTGTTGCTGTCATTTCTGACATTTTTTTTCATGACCCAGCATTATGGTCTGGAAGCGACCCTGGAAAAGCCCGTTTCAAAGGCGTTCAATGCCCTGCTCTTTCTCTTGTTTTTTATCTTTTTTTTCTGGTTCATGGCTGCGTTTTTCAAGCTTTTCGGGAGCGATCTGGCCGGACACAGTCGCTGTACTATCATCTGTCTT
This sequence comes from bacterium, assembly GCA_016934675.1. Lineage (GTDB taxonomy): Bacteria > CSSED10-310 > JAFGSJ01 > JAFGSJ01 > JAFGSJ01 > JAFGSJ01. Next base: position 23,255 of record JAFGSJ010000120.1, read on the forward strand.
TCAGTGCTCGTGGTTCTGGGTGTATTTTTTCGCTGGTACGGACTCGATTACGGTTTGCCTCTGCATCTGCATCCGGACGAAGAGACCAATATCTCGATTGGTGAGCGCTATCAGCGTCATCCTGATAATCTGGTCCCACAGAATCTGGCCTATCCCTCAGTCCTTTACTACGTCATTTCAGTGGCCTCGACGATCAGCAATGGAGTTGCCGCTTTACGGGGCGAACGTTTCATCATTTCGCACAGCAGTTTTGTTTATTGCCGATTTTTTATGTCTTTATTCAGTATTGTCATCATACCTCTTGTGTTTCTGATTGTGCTCGAAATCGGGGGAGATGTGGCTGGTGGACTTTTTTCCGGTTGTGTCGTGTCTATGTCTCCGCTGCTCATCCGTTATGCACATATTACCAGCCCGGAATCGCCCCTTATTTTTTTCTTAGGGGCCACGTGTTGGTTATGCCTCAGAAATTTAAGATCAGGCACGCCTCGATGGGACCTGGCCGGAATTGCGGTTGGTTTTTCACTTGGAACCAAGTATAATGCCGCTCCGATAGTGTTGGTCTTAGTGGCCGCCTTGATGTGGGCATGTCTGAAACGCGATAGTCGTATGCGACGGGGCGATGTCTTGTTTACCGGACTCATGTGTCTGGTTGCTTTCCTGTTATCTACGCCGACATTGATCATCGATTGGTCCAGTTTTATGAACGGTCTATCCGAAGAAACGTTTCATTACATCAGTGCCGGTCATCCCGGTTATGAGGGCCAACCCGGCTCAGACATGTTGCTTTATTATCTGCAGATGATCAACAGAGAGGGTTTGGGAGCGGCTTTTACAGTGTTGGCTGGTATGGGTTTTCTGGTCGGATTGGTATATCGACCCGGGATCATGGGTCTTCTCGCGATTGTTCCTTTCATCATTTTTTACATGGTCTGTGTTCATTTCAGGGTGACATTTGATCGGGTCATACTGCCTGCCCTGCCCTTTCTGGCAATATTTCCGGGTATTCTTCCGGCGGTGATCAAACAGAAACTTTCAGGTCTGACCTTACTCAAGAAGGACTGGCTCTGGTTGGGGCTCGGGTTGCTTTTGGTTTATCAGCCGGCCCTGACATCTTATCGGGAGTGGACCTGGAAACAGATTCCTGAGACCCGACATTTCGCTACAACCTGGATTGATCAGAACATCCCCCATAATGCCGTTATCGGTCGAATGATGTATGGCCCGCAATTTAAACAAATGGGTCGCTCAGAAATCTTCCTTGATCGGACTGATGTCAGGACTGTGGCTCAATACCGCCAGGAAGGCCTGGATTACCTTGTTCTTAGTGATTGGGACTATAATCGTTTCCTGAACAATCCGGGCTATGCCGAAATCAGCGCACGCTACCAACGGCTTTTCTTTGAATTAAGCCAGGACCCGAATGTGGTTTTGGTGAAGACCTGGCGATCAGAAAGAGACACGGTGCCCGGACCGACGCTGAAACTCTACCAATTGAAAAAAGTCCCGATTGCCATTCAACCCCGTACCTGCAATTCATAAATCAAAGGTTTCAAAAAAATCATCCTCAGTAGTATCAGTATCAGACGGTTGAAAGGTGGGCACTTCATTGTCCTGTTTCTGGTCTAAGTGCAGGGTATGCAGCGTAAAAGTGGGCTGTGAACCAGCCTGTTCGGGCAGGTCTAGAATGATAAAAGCGGGAGAATGACTGGTCTGCTCGTGCCCGCGACCAAGAGCTCCAGGCGTGACAATATAATTGCTTTTGGGCTCGATGGTATAGCTCCGGTACGGAAGTAATGGTTCTTCATAGATAAACCATGACTGACTCTGCTCTTCCTTTTTATAGAAAAGCAAAGGGTCCGGGCAGCCGCCCACGAACATGATCGTCCGCCAATGGGTCATCCAGGCGAAATTTTTATTGAGCAGGTTCTGGATGTCCTTGATTCTTTTCTCGAAAGACAAGGTTTGCTCCCCGGCATCAGACAGCATGTTTGCCACCTGGCGATAACTTTCAATTTGATCGTAATAGCTATTGTTCCAGGAACCATAGGCAAATCTGATTTCCAGATTAAAATGATATTCGCTGAAAAGCTTGTTTTTCAAAAGCATCCGATTGATAAAAACATCCGTTCCCGGATGCTGGTGCCAAAGCAGGTGAACCAGGTTGTCCTGTTTGATGTTTTTCAATGAAATCTGTTTTGTTTTAAAGAACAGGTCTCGTTGAAAAGTGGCCAGGTCTTGCTTACCGATCAGGGAATGCATGATCAGACCCTGCTTGAGATAGTCCAGAATTTTGATGACCTGATCGGGATCATTGATCCCACCCAGCTTGAGATTGTTGGCCACGATACGATCATCAACGGTTTCTGCATTAAAATATCGGGCCGAAAAAAAACGAGCGATTTCCAGACATTGGTTTGGTAGACTTCCAGCCCCAATTGTATCGCCAAGATTGATCAATCGGTTGACCATGGGATGACTGGTCGCCAGTTCCGACAATAGGGCCGCAAAACTATGCAGGTCCGCATTGATATTTGAAAGTATGGCTGTTTTCATTGTTGTATTATAGTCATTTTTTCTATTCTATGAGTGTCGCCTGGTCCTTCTCTGATGACTGTGATCAGTTTTCAGTCGAGTCTTGCCTCCATCATACATGACCGGTTTTTTTTTGCAAGATATTTCCGGTTAACTCGCTGCTTTATCATGAAAAATTCGTCTGGTCTGGGAAAACAGACTTACCGGTTCACACTGATCCACCACTATGATTTGATAAAGTCGGAATGAGTCTCACTGCTTTTCACGATTAAAAGGAATTGTGCTATACTATCTCAGTGGTTTCTCCCTTTTTGTTTTTCAATAATCGATCCGGATTACAACGTTCTGGACCGGAGATGCCACTTTTTTCATAGGTCATGTTTCATGAGTAATGCTTGAGAATGGAGGAAGCTGTGCAGGCCGAAAATAACCGGCCCAGACATCGCCCAGGTCTATGTTTTGGTATTATCCTGGCTGTCGCGTTCGCTTTACGTCTGATCAATCTGGGCAAATACAGTTTTTGGCATGATGAGGTCGCTTACTTGGTGACGGTTAAAAGTCTGGTCCAGATTATCTCCGGACATCTGGCTGTCAAAGGATCACTCTTTTTCCATATTCAGGCTTACCTGTGGAGTTATCTCGGTCCCAATCTTTTTGTGCTGCGATTATTACCTGTTCTATGGAGTGTCTCGAGTGTGGCGATCACCTATATTATGAGTGCTCGACTCTATGACCGCAGGACGGCTTGCTTGGCCTCATTCCTGATGGCTGTATCACCCTTCAGTATTCATTATGCCCAGGAATTTAAGATGTATTCGGTCATGATTTGCCTGTCTTTGATGAGTTACTATCTGTTTTACCTCTTCATAATCGCGGATGAATGTGTTCGCCGGTGGCGTTTCCTGGCTATTGTCAATGCCCTGATGCTCTATACCCATTATTATGGAGTGATTGTCATTGTGGTCGAGACACTCTATCTTTATATTTTTTGTGGGCAATCCGGTAAAAAGACCCCCTTTCTTTTTTCGTTATTGGGCAGTTTTCTTTTATATTTCCCCTGGTTCCTGGTAATCGAGTTAACCTATTGCCAGGTGATCGGTGTTTTCAATGCCAGTTGGATACCGGCTTGGAACCTGCTCAAACCCTTTCTTTCTCTTTTTCACTACAGTGCCGGTTATCATTCTCCCCTGAAAGTCGGTCTTGGCCTTACCTTCATCTTTCTCGGATTGGCTGTCTGGGCGATGGTCCATGATTTGAAGGGTCAAAAGATCACGGGGACTAATCCGACGATCTACCTGGCCATGATCTTGTGCGGCTCCATGATTGTAACCAGCCTGATTGCGTTGTGGAATAATATCTGGTTGGACCGTTACCTTTGTTTCATGTTTGGCCCGTTCATACTTGGGGCCGGGCGCGGTTTGGCCTGCATTCGCAAACCCATGGTGCAAGCCATAGTGGTCCTTATTCTTCTCCTGGGCCTGGTGTTACCGGTCTTGTTCATTTATCAAAACAGGGTCCCGCGTGAAGACAAAACCACTGTCTATGCCAAAAAAGACGTGATCGGGGCAGCCAGGGTCCTTGACCGGAATGTCAAACCAGGCGACCTGGTGATCAATACTTCATGGAGTACGATTATCCCACTGAAATTCCACATGACCAGGTCTTTGGCCATACCATATGTGGTCCTGTCATCGGGCAGTTTTCGCCATGTGTCACACATCGGGGGCGATTTTATCTATGACCACGACCTGTATCCACATCTTTTAGACAGGACAATTACCGGTCATGACCGGATCTGGCTGGTCCATTCCTCATGGCCGACATTAACCGAGGAGCTCGAGTCAAGAATGGTCAAGGAATGGATGTTAACTCATTGCTCTCTTGAAGAGAACGAGTCCTTTCTCGGCATCGATCTTTTTCTGTTTCGCCAATGCGGGTCGAACATCAGACAATGAGTTTATGGACAGCCCTGAACTCAGGCAGATCGGTCCGGCGGAGCCATTCGAAGGCCACCATTTCGAAAGTGACAATTGTGATTCCGTTCAATTTCATCCGTTCGAGCGCGATGTGATAATCCTTTTCGGACCTCGAACAGACCGCATCAGCGGCGATGAAAACCTCGAAACCTTTGTCCCGGGCATCGAATGCTGTCTGGAGTACACAGACATGGCTTTCAATGCCGACCAGAACGAGTTGAGGCCGGCCCTGATGGGTCGCCAGCCGTTCGAGAAAGGAAGGCTCACCAAAACAACTGAAAGCGATCTTCTCGACCGGCTCATAGTAATTATAGGGGGCCATGGCCCCGATCAGACCGGCGGTTGTCCGGCCCAAACCAGCGGGATATTGTTCGGTGACAATAATGGGCACTTCGAGTATGCCGGCGGCTTTGACCAAACGACCGATCCGGTCCTCGACCGTCTCCCGGGCCGACATAACCCGGACCAGTTTCTCCTGAAAATCGATCAATACAACCAGGGCTGACTCTCGAGCCAACATGTTTGTTCTCATGACCATCTTTCCTCCCGCTTTCCCAATTCAGTTTCATGTTCATACTTCCTCCATTATTACCAAACAATAGTCCGGATGTCTAATCGAAATCGATTGAAGTTCGTCTTTCTTTGAAAGAGGAAAACATACCCCCAGGACCCGGCGACATTCTTTAGCGATGTCTCGTTCCACCTGGTACAATGGTATGAGTTCCGCGTTTAGGGGCTGTCGATTTAATGCTGCCCAGCGGCGGGGGAGCAGTGGGTGGAATTCTCGAAACTGTAACTATCTGAATTTATTGATTTTAACGATAATCCTCCCCCGGCCCGCTCCAAAGGGGGACAGGATGTTTTCAGATTTTAGAGAATTGGTGTTTGACCCCCCCCAAATTCCAGTCTTTTTTTGCTCGACTGTCCCTCTGTGTGTGGGTGGGAACCGGTTGGTGAGGAATTGTAAAAAATTCCAGGACAAGAATGACGGGGACTGGGTGAATCCCCGTTCTCCCCTTGCATTTCCGTCTTTCAGATGATAGGAAAGAAAAGGAGGCTGGCTACTCGCCTTGACTTGAATACTGCTGGTCGGAGATAGTCAGACCGGATCGCTCTCAAAGGACAACATATGCCACATGCGAACAGGTTGTACGTTCTTGATACCAATGTAATCCTACATGACAGTACCTGTATCAACCAGTTTCATGAACATGACATTGTGTTACCGATTTCGGTGCTCGAAGAGTTAGATCGTTTCAAGAAGGGCAATGAATCGATCAATTTCCATGCCCGTCAGTTTGTGCGGACCCTCGATTCCTTGAGCGGCGAGGCTTTTTTTGACGGTGGGGTCAAGATCGGTGAGAACAAGGGCCGCATCCTGGTCAAACTCGAACAGAAATTACACGAGGACCTGTCCCTGAATTTTTCGACGGCCAAGACGGACCATCATGTTCTGAACTGTGCCTATTACCTGGTCAAGGAACATCCGGATCGGGAAGTGATCATTGTGACCAAGGACGTGAATCTGCGGATGAAGGCCAAGGCTTTGGGTTTGATCGCCCAGGATTATCGGACCGACCATATTCGTGATGTGAAGCTACTCTATGCCGGCCATCGCAAATTCGACGACGTGGCCCCCGAACTGGTCGATCAGCTTTATGCCGAACCGGGCGAAGTCGATTATGCCCTGTTTCCCTCCTCGGTCCAGGTCCAACCGAACGAATATTTCATCATCCGGAACGCCAAGAAATCAGCCCTGGCTACCTATGATCCCGAAGTCCAGAAAATCAAGCGGATTACCCGCATGAGCGCCTACGGCATCGAACCGCGGAATGCGGAACAAACCTTTACCCTCCACGCCCTGCTCAAAAAGAGCATTCAATTGGTCACGATTTCGGGCAAGGCTGGCACGGGTAAAACGCTCCTGGCCCTGGCCGCCGCCCTCGAAAACCGCAAGGACTACCGCCAGATTTTCATGGCCCGCCCGATCATTCCCCTCAGCAATCGCGACATCGGTTATCTGCCCGGCGATGTGCATGCCAAAATCGACCCGTACATGCAGCCGCTCTATGACAATCTCGGCGTGATCCAGAACCAGTTCCCCGAAACAGATAAACGTAACAAACTCATCCGGGAGTTGCTCGATTTCGGCAAACTGGTCATCACGCCGCTGGCCTATATACGCGGGCGGAGCCTGGTCGACGTTTATTTCATCGTGGACGAGGCCCAGAACCTGACCCCACACGAGATCAAAACCATTATCACTCGGGCCGGCGATGGCACTAAAATGGTTTTTACCGGCGATATGTTCCAGATCGATCATCCCTATCTGAACAGTTACTCGAACGGTCTGGCCTATCTGATCGATAAAATGCAGGGCCAGAACATCTTTGCCCATATCAATCTCGAAAAAGGCGTCCGGTCGGAACTGGCCGAACTGGCCAGTAACTTGCTCTGAGGAGGTAGTCTGATGGTTTCATTACAAACGAAAAGCCGCACTAAGCTGCATTCCCCCTTCGTAATACTACTCATTCTGGTGGGATTGTTGAGCGGTATCGGACAGGGGTTCGCACAAGTCAACACATTCGCTGCGGAGGATAAAAATATGAAACTCGATCGGGCGAAGCGGGACCAGATCATTGATACGCTGGTAAGTACCTTACGACAATACTATATCCTGCCGGACAAAGCTGAGGAAATGATCACGCTGCTTCGGAACAATCAGACCGCGGGCATGTACGATCAATATACGGAGCGGGACCCTTTTATCGGTCAGTTGACCAGGGACCTTCAGTCGGTGAATCGGGACCGGCACCTGGGAGTCTGGCCTCTTGAATGGAGCTTGAGCCTGGGTGAAATCTCTGCCGAAGAGAAGGAGCATGAAGCACAGATCAAGCGTTACAACAATTACGGTTTGCCCACAGTCACGCGATTACCGGGCAATATCGGCTACCTGGAGATACTCGATTTCGAGTCGCCGCCGGAAGCTGCCCGGTCCTGTATCGCCGCCCTGAATTTCCTGGCCAATTGCGATGCGATCGTGCTTGATGTCCGCCGCTGTGGTGGGGGCGAAGGTTACCTGGTCCAGCTTCTGCTGAGTTATTTCTTCAAGGAACCGGTCGAATTTTTACGGGCCTATACCCGGCACACGGACACAAGCGAACAGATCTGGACCATGCCCTATGTTCAGGGGCCGAGCCTGGTTGACCTGCCGCTGTATGTTCTGCAGAGCCGGCGGACCGCCTCGGCGGCCGAGAGCATGTGCCATGCCCTCCAGGCGTTGAAACGGGCGACCATCGTGGGCGAGACTTCCCGGGGAGCGGCCCATATGGTCGAAGAATTGAATTTTCTCGACTTATCCATCTGCATCTCGGTTTCGATCAGTGATGTGACCAGTCCGGTCACGGGCCTGAGTTGGGAAAAGACCGGCGTTGCTCCCGATCTGTCCTGCGATGCGGAAAAGGCCCTGGCTGAAGCCGCTCGACATGCCCTGACTGAAACCGTTAAAATGGATAGCCCACCTCGGCTCAAACAGTTACGTCAATGGGCCCTCGAGTTTTATCAGGCGGAACTCGAGCCTGTCCGGATCGAGGACGAGCAGTGGCAGAAAATCTGCGGTTCCTATGGTGAAACAGTCACTGTCCGGCGCGAGAATGGTCAGACACGCCTCATCCAAAAGGACAGGGAACCTCCCCTAACTTTCGTCCCGGTCGGTGGGTTCGAATTCGCTGCCCGCGAACGTGAAGTCCGGATCAGTTTCAAACCTGATGAGCACGGTCTTTGCGCCGAGTTGGACATCGATTTTGCCAACGGCTTCAAGTATACCTATACACGCACCAGATGATGTGCCGGTTGCACTTGCTTTCACCGCTCGAGTCTGCTATTGTCATACGAATTAATTGGTATCATGAATCCCAAGGTGAAGGGGAGTAGCATGATGACGCGGACGCTATTGGTAACGGGCGGAGCCGGTTTTATCGGCAGTAATTTTATCGAATTTTGGCTGGAACATCATCCGGACGATACGATCATCGTGCTCGATGCCCTGACCTATGCAGGTAATCCGCACAATTTTCTGGACGAGGTCAAAAACTCGGGCCATTTCATCTTTCGTTATGGCAATGTGCTTAACGAGGAACTGGTGAGTGATCTGGTCTCGCAAGCCGATATTGTCGTGCATTTTGCGGCGGAATCGCACGTAGCCCGGTCTATTTTCGAGAATAAGACCTTCTATCAGACTGATGTTCTGGGGACACAGGTGGTGGCCAACGCAGTCCTGAAGAATCGGACCCGGATCGAGCGTTTCCTGCACATATCGTCCTCGGAGATATACGGCACGGCCCAGACGGTGCCCATGACCGAAGAGCACCCTTTGAACCCTCTGACGCCCTATGCAAGTGCCAAAGCCGGTGCCGACCGGTTGGTCTATTCCTATTGGGCCACGTATGACATACCGGCGGTCCTGGTCCGACCGTTCAACAATTACGGCCCGCGTCAGCATCTGGAAAAGGTCATCCCCCGTTTTATCACCAATGCCATGCAGAACAAGCCCCTTCATATTCACGGGGACGGTTCGGCCCGACGTGACTGGTTATATGTTCGGGATACCTGTGCCCGGCTCGAACAGATCATCGAAGCTCCATTGCAGGCAGTGAAAGGGCAGGCCTTCAATATCGGCTCGGGTTACGATCTGGATATTCTGTCGATTGCCCGGATGATCTTGGCTTACTTCAATCGGGACGAAAGTTTGCTGGTCCATATGCCTGACCGGCCCGGTCAGGTCCAGCGCCACGTGTCCTCGACCCACAAAGCGGAACAGGTCCTGGACGTAAAACCCGCGCGACCGTTCGAGCAGGGGCTCGAACAGACCATGGGCTGGTACGACCAGAACCGTGAATGGTGGCGGCCCCTCGAATGGATGAAAGAGGTCGTGATCATGGGGCCTAACGGTAGTTTGCAACACTATTAATTACTCATGAACATTGAATTTTACAAACACAGTCTGGGTGATGATGAAAAGCGGAAAGTGCTCGAATGTCTCGATGGTCTGTTCCTGACGACCGGGAGCTATGTAGCCGAGTTCGAGCAGGAGTTTGCCCGATATCTCGAGCTTCCCTTTTGCGTGGGGCTGACTTCATGTACGGCGGCCCTGCATCTATCCCTGCTCGCCCTGGGTATCGGCACGGGTGATGAGGTCATCACCACGCCCCTGACCTTCATCGCCACAGCCACGGCAATCCTGCATACCGGTGCCTGTCCCGTCTTTATCGATGTGGACCCGGATACAGGGCTGCTCGATCCGGAACAAATCGCTCAGGCCGTGACCGAACGGACCAAAGCCATTATTCCGGTCCATCTTTATGGCCACATGTGCGATATGAAGGCGCTGTCCGATCGGGCTCAACATCATAACCTGGCGATCATCGAGGATGCCGCCCATTGTCTCGAAGGCGGGCGTGACGGTATTCGACCGGGACAGGTCAGCGATCTGGCTTGCTTCAGCTTTTATGCCACCAAAAATATCACTTCCGGTGAAGGTGGGGCGGTGGTCTGCCGGAACCGGGAAATGGCCGAGCGGGTCCGGTTGCTGCGTCAACACGGCATTTCCAAGGAAGCGGCTGATCGTTATTCAGGTCCGTATCAACATTGGGACATGATCACTCTCGGCTGGAAATACAATATGGATAATATCCAGGCAGCTTTACTGCTGCCGCAGTTACCCAAGATTGAGACGCGTTGGCTCCGACGCCGGGAACGCTTTGATTATTACCTCGATAAATTGAAGAGTATCCCGGGCATAAAAATGCCCCGGCTGGGACCGGCGGTTAAACATGGTTATCATCTATTGACCATCTGGGTCGAGCCGACCCGGCGTGATGACATATTAGCCGAATTGGGAGCTCGGGGTGTCGGCGTGGCGGTCAATTATCGGGCCATACACCTGCTGACCTATTTCAGGCAGCGCTTCGGTTTTGTTCCGGGCAGTTTTCCTCACGCTGAAAAGATCGGCCACTCGACGATCTCGCTCCCGTTTTATGCGGATATTGCCTTCGAGGAGATCGACCGAGTGGTCTCAATCCTGCAAGAAATCTGTTCGGTTTAGGGGAGGACCTGCAAACCGATCAGAATCTGGTCCGGACTGTCACCTGATCTGTATTCGAGTCCCAGTCTGGCCCGATGGCCCTTCAAGAAGTAATGGAGACCGGCGGTATAATCGAGAGTTTCGTCGCCTTCTTCAGGCTCAACGGCACTGTATTTTCCGGTCAGCATGACCTGTTTCCACAGGACACCCGCTTCGGCAAACATGGTATTACCCTCGAAAGACAGATTGTCCCAGTCATAATATCCGACATTCAAGGTCAGACCTACGGGTTCGAAAATAAAACCTGATTGCAGATCAACCACCCAGGCCTCGGAATCGATGATCTCGGAATTGTCCGTCTCGGCCGAGTCATCCGGATCGACCAGGCTGGCTTTCTCTTGCCGATCAATACCGAATCCGATGGACAGGTAATTGCCCTTGCCTTTCAACCGTTCCTGAGTATAAAACCAGCCCGTTTCTGCTTTGCCCAGAACATTCACGGCCAGGTGACCCGTGAAACGGAACTCGGACTCGGGATTCTTTTTGTTGTTGGGCTCGTCATAGCCATCAAAAATACCCAGAGCATACGAGAACCTGTCGGTGATATTTCCATGGAGTTCGAGACCATAATCACGCCAAACGAAGGTGTGGGCGAATTTGATTGTTTCGGCATTATAATCGATACCGAGCAAAGAAGCGGCACTGGAGCGGTTTTCAAAGGAAAAGGGCAACAGGATCAGGCCGGCTTTGGCCCATATTTCACTGCCCTCGGTCTTGAACAGCCGCAGGTCCATGAAAGCGTCCTGGATGTCGGTACTTACAGAGCTGCCACCGCTTTTTCCGGCGTTGTCATTATCGGTCTCGACGAAAAACTTGATCCCGTCCGCAATCTGGCCCGAAACAATAATCCGGCCGCGGCGAAGATAGAAATCGGTGTCATCTTTGACATCCTCATCGTCGATATACGAGACATGAAACTGTCCGAGCAGGCCCAGGTCGATCCAACTGTCACCGCTATCGCCGATGTTTATCTTTGCTCCGGCCCAACTGAGCGGGCCCAAACATAACACAATACACATGGTCACAAGAACAATACTCACTTTTTTCATCATCTACCTCCTGGTAATGATTGTCTGATGTATTCCGTTGCATTCAGTGTTGTATACCAAATTCTCTATGATTTTCAATCACCGATAAGAGCGAGATCGGCCAGCGTATTTATGTTGGTAAAAAGATGGACCGGATCACCGAACGAAGCCAGATCGTTTTCCTGAACAATCAGATAGTTGGCCTGTTCGAGTAGGTCCAGGGGACACAGCTTCTGCTGTTGAATGAGATCGTGCATCCGATCGCGTAGATCGGTTGAATAGACTGCACAGAGTGGTTCCCAGTGATCACCCCAATAGGGGATGACGATTTCGGTCTGATGGCGACGTTCGAGCAGACTGGTTAGAAGTGCCGTTGTCAAATAAGGCAGGTCTACGGCCAGAATAAGCTCATACTTGGCAGTCGAGTGAAGCAGGGCCGAATACAGACCGACCAGGGGGGATTGTTGCTCGAGCGCATCCTGACAGACCTGTATGCCATACCGGCTATAATCATGTCGCTGTTTGGTCATGAGTGTGATGTTGTCAGTGATAGGCCGGACTACTTCGAGCATGCGTTCGAGCATAGTAATCGAGCCCAATTTCAATGTGGCTTTGTTGACATAGCCCAAACGACTTCCTTGTCCACCGGCCAGAATGGATATGCCAAAATCAGTATGATTGAGTTGGTGCGGGCTCATAACAACAGTTCTGTCTGATTGCTTACCTGGTGATAAGACAATTCCGGGGAAAGAAATGATCGTCTTTCCCCGGAACACAGTTCAACAATAGAATGGTTAATCCGCTTTCTGTTTCAATTCGGGTCGGCGATAGAGGAGCGTAATGATGAAGCCAACCGCAACGAGACCAGCCGCGGTATAGAGAGCGGAAGTCTTGGTGAGTTGAGCGAAAACGAGTGGGCCAACAACCCCGGCACAACCCCAGGCAGTCAACATGATCCCGTAGATCCGGCCGATGTTGGCTGATCCGAATGAATCGGCTGCAAACGCGGGCATAGTCGCAAATCCGCCACCATAGCAGGCGAGCAGATAGCAGGCTACGACGGTAAAAAGGACTGAATTGGCTATTTGGGGAACAAAAGCGTACAGAATAGCCTGGGTGATGAACATGATTAAAAACACGTTTTTCCGACCGATACCATCAGACAACCAGGCCCAGAACAACCGCCCCAAGCCATTGAAAATCGAGGAAATGGCCACGATTGTTCCGCCGGCTACGGCCAGTTTGGCGACATCGGTGATGGTCCGTTTCAACACATCCTGGGCCATGGGCGAAAGCTGGGAAATGAGTCCGATCCCCGCCGAGACATTCAGGAACAACATACTCCAAAGCATCCACCATTGAGGACTGCGGATCGCATCATGCAGATTGAACGACTCGATCGTGCTTTTGGATGCTGAAGGTGTGAAACCGGCCGGTAACCAGCCCTTGGGCGGATTTTTAAACATCTGGGCCGCCCCGATACAGAGAATAAGAAAAATCACACCCCAGATATAAAAGGTTTTTGCGACGCCCGAGGCTACTATTTTGCCCGAACTCTCGACGACCTGATAATCATTTATCATAACCGGGGCAATCTGGCCCATGAAAAAAGCGCCTGCACCAAAGCCCATGACAGCTAAACCGGTGACCAGTCCGCGTTTATCAGGGAACCAGCGGATCAGAGTGGCGATGGGCGTGACATATCCAAAGCCGTTACCCAGTCCGGCAATCAGACCAAAACCGAGATAGAGCAGGAACAGACTGCCGATCTGGTCGGCCAAACCGGCCAGGAGCGTGCCCAAACCGAAGAGTAGTCCACCAATGGTCGCGACAAAGCGGGGCCCTTTCTTATCGACCAGAATACCACCAAAAGCAGCCGCAACACCAATAATGCCGATGCAGATCATGAAGGTGACCTGGGTCGAGGTCTGGCTCCAACCATGCATGCTCATCAATGGTTTTTTAAACACTGACCAGGCATAGACGGTGCCGAGACAAACCTGTAGAATTATTGCCGCTACCGCTATCCACCACCTTTTCTTTTCCAGGTTTTCCGCAGACATTCCGACTTCCTCCTTATGAGGTAAAGGGTTGAAAAATGTAATGTAACATTAGGAGATCAAAGCTTCGAATTCAGATCTGAACTTGGTCACATAGGCACCGATCGGTACGGCAAATGCCTCGCCGGTCGGGCATAACGTAGTGCCCTTGATGGTCTGACATAAATTCACGACTGTATCGATGTCCTTGTGCGTGCCCTGGCCAGCTATAATCCTTGCCAAGAGCAGCTCGATCGTGTGTGAACCCTGACGACAAGGGGTACACTGACCGCAGGATTCGTGAGCATAAAACCGGATCGCCCGCAAGGCTATTCTGGGAATATCCGTGGTTTCGTTCATGACCATGATCCCCCCAGAACCAAGCATGGTCCCTCGAGTGAGGCATTCATCATAACTGAGTTTGAGGCCACGGGCTTCTTCAGCAGTCAGGACCGGTACGGAAAGCCCCCCCACAACCACGCCCTTGAGTTGCCCGATCACCCCTCCAGCAGCTTCAAGAACAGTTTCAAGCGGAACACCCAGAGGATACTCATAGACACCCGGACGCTGCACATGACCTGATACACCAAAAATCTTCGGACCAAAATTGTTGTTGGTCCCGATCTGACGATAGGCCTCCGCCCCATGATCGATTATATAAGGAACATTGGCCAGGGTCTCGACGTTATTCACGATTGTCGGACAACCGTACAAGCCCACTGCGGCCGGAAACGGCGGTTTGAGCCGGGGATTGCCCCGCTTGCCTTCAAGCGATTCGATCAGGGCCGTTTCCTCACCACAAACATATGCACCTGCACCCAAATGAACGATAATATCACAACCGATCTGAGGACCGAATGCGTTTGGGCCCAGAATACCGGCTTGCTTGGCCTCGTTAATGGCCGCTTCGAGAATGTGCGCGATCCAGGCAAACTCTCCCCGAATATAAATAAAAGCTAAATGCGATTCAATAGCATAACAGGAAATGGCAATACCTTCGATGAGTAAATGCGGATCAAATTCCATGATCTGGCGGTCCTTGAAGGTACCAGGCTCCCCTTCGTCCGCATTGCAGATCAGGTAGATTGGCTTGCCCGTGTTCTTAGCCAGAAAACTCCATTTCAAGCCCATGGGGAAACCGGCCCCACCCCGGCCACGGATACCGGAGTTCTTGACCTCGGCCAGGACCTCGGCCGGGCTCATTCCCAGGGCCTTCTTCAGGGCCTGATAGCCACCGTCATTGCGGTATGTCTCGATCGAACGGGCCCCGGACATGCCCCGGCGGCGAAGAAGTATGTTACACTCACTGGCCCAATGGGCCTTGGTGGGCATATCAGGCATTTCACCAGCCCGCAGGCTCTCGATCAGCTTGCTGGTCCTCTGCACCGTCATGTTTTCATAATAGCGATCATTGACCTGAATCACCGGACAGGTACCGCAGGAGGCCAGGTCTTCGACGGTCGATAAGGTGAAAAGACCGTCAGCCGTCGTCTGCCCAACCTTGATACCCAGCTTCTTTTCGAGATGGGTCACAATCTTATCAGCCCCGGCTAATAATGCCGGTATGTTCGTATCCACCTGAACGTGCCAACGCCCTAAAGGTTTGCTGTTATACATCGAATAATAAGAACGAACACCATAAACTGTTGCCACAGGAACATGAAGTACTTCCGATATCTCACGTGCGCGTTCGTCTGAAATATAACCATCGAGCTGTTGGAACAGATGCAGAGCTGGTAAGAGGGCGGAGCGTCGATCCGGATAACGAGATAGAATCGGCTCCACAAGACTTTTTATTTCTGTCATGATCGTTTCCTTTCTGTCGTAACTCCGACCCTTCAACCTGAGCTACACGTTGAGCCAACGAGTTCTTCCGTCAGGAAAGTCATCGGATCTATTGTGACCAAGAGTATGGTTCACCTCACAAGAGTACGCAATGATTCCTTCCATGCATTCTCTGAAAAGTCCCCTTCGAGCAATATCTTTATATATATTCGACGAGATATTAGTTGATCGAGACCGTGCTGTCAAGAAAATTATAGCTGGGGCTCTTTACGATATCAGGTCCATGCTCCTTTGGGCCGAGATGACTGCACATCAGTCTCCTGCCCCTTTCTTGGTCAACTTGGTTTTGTGCCGGAAAGCGACGACACCGACCCCGGCATTTTTCACAGGGCGTTTTCGGGATGAATTGACTTGACAAGTAGGCTTGATTTTTCTATCACATATGCAGTTTCAGGCAGAGATGTGAGGATAGATTCTATGCCGATATTTGATTATAGCGTGGTCGTGGCTTGTTATAATGAAGCTGATAATATCGAGTCACTCTACAAGCACTTGCTACAGGTATTCAGTTCCATTACCGGGACCGTTGAATTCTGGTTTGTGGATGACGGCAGCACAGATGACACTTTCCCGCTCCTGCGCAGACTCCATGAACAGGAGCACAACGTCAATGTCCTGAGACTGTCCCGAAATTTTGGACAGCATACAGCCATTTTTGCCGGTTTACAGCAGACCCACGGAAATTATATCATCATGATGGATGGTGATTTGCAGGATGATCCGTCCCATATCCCCAAACTCATCGCCGAAATTTCACGTGGACCTGATATGGTGACCACGATTCGACGTCGCCGACACGAAGCGTTCTGGCGCAGATGGGCTTCAGATTTGTTTTGGAAATCGCTGAACTGTGTTTCCGATCGCCCTATTGTCGCACATCAGTCTTTCCTGCGAATTTTTAATCGGCCAGTCAAAGAGGCAATCCTCCAGTTTGCGGAACCACGCAAATTCATGGCCGGAATTTTTTCTTATATTGGTTTTAATCAGGTTACTATTGAAGTCGATCAGGGCAAACGTTTCAAAGGTCGGACCAAATACACCTTGCGCAAATTGATTGCCCAGTTTGTTGATGCCTTTCTCGGTTTTTCCCTGAGCCCATCCCGGGGAATTATCTGGTCGGGTCTTTTCTGCTGCGGGACGAGCCTGGTGGCTGTCCTGATCATGGGTATTCGACAACTCACTTCCCTTGCACTTTATAGCTGGGGCTGGGTCCTGGTGGCGCTGATCTTCAGTCTCGGTATTCAGCTTCTGGTCCTGGGAAGTATGGCCGAATATTTGGGCAGGATGTATCGCAATACCCTTAAACGTCCGCCCTTCATCATAGCCGAAAAACTGGTTTCAGGGCCGACTGATGCTGAAAAATAGCAGTATTTTGGTGGTCGCGGCGGGCGACTCGCAGTGTCATCTCATCCGTAAAGCAAAATCCCTTGGTTTAAAGGTTATTTCGACCGACCGAAAACCCGACTCACCCGGTTTTTCATTCTCAGATCGATCTGAAGTAGTCGATATTATCGACCTCGATCGGACCCTGGCTGTGGCCAGAAAATACAGGGTTGATGCCGTTCTGACCGACCAGACCGATGTGTCGGTGCCCACCGTCGCCTTCGTCGCAGAAAAACTCGGCCTGCCTGGAATAGGCTATGAGGTCGCCTTGAAAGCAACCAATAAGTTCATGATGAGACAGGCCTGTATGAAAGCCGGAATACCTGTTCCGCGCTTTGAGTTGGTGCGTGACCTGGAAGGGGCCCGGGCTGCAGCAGCAGACATCCGCTATCCGGTCGTGATCAAACCGGTCGATAATCAGGGCAGCCGGGGCGTGTTCACGATCAATAACATCCATGAAATCTCACGGCTCTTTCCGATAACCCGGTCATTTTCTCGGATCGGTCAAGTTTTGGTCGAGCAATTGATATCGGGAAGCGAAGCCACTGTCGAGGGCTGCGTTGTAAACGGTCAACCCCACGTCCTCGGCATTTCCGAAAAAACACATATTCCCCCGCCCTATTGCATCTCGAAATCCATCCTGTATGCACCCTCATTCTCAGCGACCGTGCTCGATCAAATCAATGAATTGAATGCCAAAGCGGTCGAAGCTATTGGCATCCCCTTTGGCTTGACCCATTCCGAATATATCGTCTCTGACCAGAAAGTAACCCTGATCGAGATTGCCGCTCGGGGGGGCGGTTCCCGCATTTCTTCGATTGTGGTGCCGGTCCTGTCCCAGATAGACGTGACCGAGATGCTCATCAAACAGGCGCTGGGGCTCGATGTCCATATCGAACCACGGTCCGTGCTCAAAGCCCTGCTCGAATTCCTGGTTTTTCCTCCCGGTCGGATCACATCCATCCAGGGACTGGAACAACTCGAACATATCCCCGAACTCATCGATTTTTATTTCCCGCATCAGCCGGGTGACGTGCTTGCTCCCGTGACCTGCGATCCTGAACGACACGGCCAATTCATCCTGGCCGCTCCCACTCGCGACAGGCTCCTGGCTATCAGTACCCTGATCAACCAAACCCTGAAAGTGAAAATTATCTGTTAATACACCTTATTTTCATGAAGGCATTTTGTCGGGAAAAGATTGACAAGCAGGTTGAAATGAAACACGGTGATACAATAAACCAAGGCAGGCAAGAATGCTTTGTTTTTCTTTGTTGGGAAATATGCTAAGCATTCACAATTTGGAATAAAGATCATGAAACTGTGGATCGATGCTGATGCGTGCCCGCGTGAGGTTAAAGAGATCGTCTTGCGGGCCTCGAAAAGATTGAGACTGGAGGTCTGCTTGGTGTCAAATTCCAGGCTCTCGATGAAGTGTTCAGAACTCGTTTCCTGTGTTCGGGTCTCGAAAGGTTTCGATGAAACGGACGATTTTATTCTGCAGCAGGTCGAAGCCGGTGATATTGTGATCACAGCCGATATTCCACTGGCGGCCCGGATCATTGACAAACAGGGTTTGGCTATTGACCCTCGCGGCGAACTCTATGATCGGAGCAATGTCAAAGAACGGTTAGCGTTCCGAGATTTATACCAGGAACTGCGGGAAGGAGGAGTTCATTTATCAGGCCCTGCTCCTTTCAGAAGCGTGGATAAAAAAAAGTTCGCCGCAACTCTGGACCGTTTGTTGACACATCTTTTGCGGTCGGTGTAAGTTCAGATGGGACACTTCAATGAATATCTAGCAAATAACTCCATCACTGCGACTGATGTAATTATCGAGAATAGTGGGGGAGTATCACTTCTATC
>JAFGSJ010000121.1 GCA_016934675.1 bacterium
AGAGAAACGTCATGATCAAGTGCCGATGTCCAGAACTCTTGCCCCTTCCAAAGAGGACATTCTCGAGGCTGTTCTCCAGGTTTATGAAATAAGTCCATACACCCTGTTCAGAAGCAGGCGGGGCCAGTTCAATGAAGCTCGCAATGTGGCGATGTATCTGATCCGCCACCTGCGTGCTGACACACTCTTATCAATTGGTACTCATTTCGGGTTGGCCAGATACAGCTCTGTCAATTCCGTGATTACCCGAATAGGAGTTCTCAGAAACCATAATGAACACATCAATCACCGGATAGAAAATATCCTTTCCCTTCTGAAAAAGAGTCAAGAGGAGACTTGAATGATAAATGCACCAGACATTCATGACATCATTACCATGAGATGTGCTATGTCATAAAAGGGGCGGGCAGGTGGTCCACTTTCGACGCCCATTTTTGTATGCCCCTTGACATATACGAGTCGTAACTAAACCAAGAAGAGGTGACTCCATAAAAAAACACTTCCAATGGACAAAGAGCCTGACAAAATCAGCTTATTAAATAAGCCAAACGTAGACTCGACCCCTTTCACTGATAACTCTATGCCAATTCCTTTTGTACAAGAGCCAGAATTTCTTCGTTCGTGGGTATATCCTTCATAGAGTGCCCGTAGTGAACATATCGGAGCAGACCTGCCTTACTGATGAGCATCTGTGCTGGCATTCGGCCTAATTTAAACAACTTGACCTCTTGTCCATACAGTTTTAGGACTTTATGCTCAGGATCGGGTAATCCGATAAAGTGCAGATCATTCTTTATCCAGTATTTCCTGAAAGATTCCGCATTTTCAGGTCCAATAACGATAATTTCCGTGCTTAATTCTGTAAAGCTTGGATAGTCTTGACGCAACTGCGCCATATGCCGTTGGCAAAACGGTCAGATAAAACCACGGTTGAAAACAATCAGCACATTTTTCTGGCCCGCGAAATCAGAGAGTGATACATTTCTGCCATTGAAATCGGGTAAGGAAAAATCAGGAGCAGGCTTATTGAGTTCAACTCTGGCCATGTCGGGTCCCTCCATAATAGACTATGACAGGTGGTCCTCATTGTATATTCAGCAGAGTGCCTGACCGTTCCACTTTTCTTCAGCTGGTTTTGATGAGTATGACAGATCGT
The DNA here is from genome assembly GCA_016934675.1 of bacterium. GTDB lineage: Bacteria > CSSED10-310 > JAFGSJ01 > JAFGSJ01 > JAFGSJ01 > JAFGSJ01. The sequence goes on from JAFGSJ010000121.1 coordinate 1,157, forward strand.
TCTCAGGTTGTCAAGCGGTGCACTGATAGCGTTCGCCGAGAATGTCCGGCGATAGCGTTTTACCGATGCTACTGCGTGCCTTCTTTCTGGAGCAGGAGTTGACCGAGCTCGTGCATGTTTGAAGCCACGATTGACCGAAAGGCAAAGTGGTATCGGGGTAATCTTCTCCTCGGGTCCATGGTCCCAAATAGCATGAATGAGCATAAAACCGGCGTGATCAATCAATCCACAGGCTGATTTCATGAAAATTGGATTGCTCTTTACGGCGTAATAGTATATGATGATCAATGCAGTAATTGGTCATGGAATCAGACCAGATCGTGAGTGGTGAATATATGAAAAAAGAGTGCAGGTGTGGGAACACTGGCTGGATAGAAACCCGTGAGGAGCGGGAACAACTGGTTCCCGTTTTCAATGAAAAAACCGGGGCGACAGATTTGATCAAGAAGAAACGGACTGTCGATGTGCTCGTTCCGTGTCCGGTATGTACATCTTCTGAACACAGGATCAAAAACATGTTAGCCATACCGGAGCGTTCTTTATGTTGTAGTCTCGAGAATTTCGAAGGTTTAAATCAGACCTTGCAGGAAGCTAAAACAATCTGTCTTGAATATGTCAATGAATTTGAGCGAATTCGACTCTCAGACCAGAATGGGCTCCTGCTGATCGGACCGCCCGGGGTCGGGAAAACCCACCTTGCGGTTGCGGTCCTCAAGAAAATCGTGCAGAAGCACAAGATTTTTGCACGGTTCATTGATTTTCGAGATGTTCTGACCCTGATTCGCAAAAGTTATCAAAGCAAGGAATATGGTAGTGATGAACGGATTTTTGCCATGTTCAGCAGATTCGAGCTGCTCGTTGTGGATGAACTCGGTTCCGAACAGATGACAGATTGGGTCAAGGAAGTTGTCCATCGTTTGATAATCCCGCGCTATAATCACAAATTCCCGACCATATTTACTACAAACTATCTCGATGAGACTTTTTTAAAACTTGTTTCGCAGAAGGGTCCGGATGCAGTGCAACGGAAAGTGCCAACAGATACTGAAAGCCTCGAGGACCGAGTCGGTTTTCGGTTGAGCTCCAAATTACGTGAAATGTGTCGTATTGTGCCTATGTTCAGCCAGGATTACCGATTGAATTTTACCGGTGCGATTTTGGGTGAAAGACAGAATGGCCGGGATGATCTGAGAACATATCTCACGCAGATCAGGCAGGAATTTAAAAGGCTTTCAAAACAGAAGCGGGAAGGTTTCTATCAGGACGCTTACAAATATAATTATAACATGGCCCTGCAATATCAGGAAGAATTGGCCATGTGGATTTTTTGTCAGAATATGAATAAAATGAAGTATATCATTCCGGTACGTCAATTCGTACAGGCTTTGCGGGAAATAGAGTAAGATGGGGAAGAACCGTTGAATATGAATAATGAATTGCCAAAGGGAGTGACCCAATGATCAAAGGCAGACTATCGGAAACGAGCTTACCGACACTGCTCATAGTATTACTGCGCTTGCGTAAGACTGGCCGATTGACTATTCATCATCAAGCCAAGGGGTATTCGCTCTATTTCGAGGACGGGAAGCTGCAATATATGACCTCACTTTGGGCGAAAGACGGCCTGGCTCGAATAATCGAGGAACGTCAGCTTATTGCCGCATCTGAGCTCGAACATATGCTGAGTCAGGAAAGCGTCAAGCCCCTTGAAGAACAACTGTTTCAATCACAGAAACTGACCAACCCCCAGATTTCGGAACTCATGGACATGAATGCGGCCATGACGTTACGGGTCATTGATTTACTCATGCAGGGCGAATTTGTGTTCTTACCCGGTCGGGCTGCATTTCCATTTTCGCAGAAAAAGAATTCAGTCGTTTCGATGATCATTACCAAGTCACGTCAATTGACCAATCTTGATGCCATTTTACCGTTGCTTGAACCACTCGATGCGGTCCCGGAACTGGATAGGGAAGCACCAGGTTTTCAGACTTTGGTCAAGATCAAATTAACTGCACAGGAAGGATTTATCCTGTCTCGAATTGACGGTTTCCTCGATTTTAACAAAATATTCGCTTTTTGTGGTCGGGAACATGTCGAAACTGCACGTTTTCTTTTATTACTCAGTCTTTTTGATGTGATTAAATATAATAAAGGTGCTCAATATGTGCGCAGTTCTATTCAGAAGCAGCAAGATCATTTGATGGACCTGTTCAAGCAGACCAAAACGGAACCGAAGAAAACTCACGAATCGGTGCCTGAAGAAACCGGGACGCAGAAAACCGATGATGATAAGGATGATGCTTTTTCCGAAGCGGCCCGGGAGAGTGATGAAAAGATCGTATCAGAAATCAAGGACATGTTGGCCCAATGCCCTAATCTGACTTATTATCAAATACTCGGGATCAATCGGGACGCCTCTTCTGCTCAGATCAAGACTGCCTATTTTCAGTTAGCCAAGAAGTATCATCCGGATAATTTTTATCGTCGTTTGAACAAACGTGATTTGGCCAATATTGAGAATCTATTTGACTATATCAAAAAAGCCTACGATGTTCTGAACGATGATAGTTCCCGGCGGGAATATAACAGCAAGCTGTACAAGGGTGTGTCAGCGAGCCCGGTCGACCAGGCTGATCTCGAAGCCAAGAAGAAGATCAGCGCGGATTATCAGTACAAACAAGCCCTGGCCTGCATCAAGAGTAACGATTTGACTCGAGCGCTTGATTTTTTGAAAGCTGCACAGGAATTTGATCCGGATAATGCTTTGGTCTTGGCCAAGCATGCTGAGATTGAGTTCAGACTGGGACATTCTTTGACCAATGCCGAGAAAATGATGAAACATGCTATCGAGCTCAAGGACAATGATGGGCTTCTTCATCTGCTCTTTGCCAAAATATTGTTGAAGCGGCGTCGGTTAGATGAGGCCGAGAGAGAGGTGAAGCGGGCATTATTGCTTGAACCAGAGAATCTCGAGGTCCGAAAAACCATGCAGGAGATAAAGCAGGAAAGGCAGAAGAATGCCAGCAATGGTAAAAAAGGATTGTTGGGCAAATTGTTTAAGAGTTGAAACGTTATGTAGTAAAGTCCTCCTCGATGGTGATCATGGTCTCGGTAGTTCTTTCGTGAACTGGACCGATTGATATGCATCTCACACGTTTGAATCAGACATATAAGAATTTTCAACGAATGCAGACCATTTTGAATGTCATGTTCAAGCATGGTTTTGGTCATTTTATTGAACGAGTCAACCTGCAGGGTTTGATCACATATTCGAGGTTTTCACCGTGGAAATTGCGTTCGGGCAGCATGTCCCCTCAGGAACAGTTCAGCTTTAGCGAGCGTTTTCGCATGGTATTGGAGGAACTGGGGCCGACGTTTATCAAATTCGGTCAGATTTTATCGTCCCGTCCTGATTTTGTGCCGGCGGAGATGATTGAGGAGCTCAAGAAATTACAGGATACTGTTCCGCCTTTTTCGTATGAGGAGGTCGAGAAGCAAATCAGGGCAGAGTTTGAAGCTCCGCTCTCCGAGCTTTTTTCGTTTTTCGACCCTGTCCCTTTTGCAGCAGCTTCAATTGCCCAGGTCCATCAGGCCCGGCTTGATGATGGCCTTGAGGTGGTGGTAAAAGTGCAACGTCCTCGGATCGATCTCGTGATCGAAACCGATCTCAACATATTGATGAATCTGGCTATGCTCACGGAGCGATACATTGCTGAGAGTGAGACCTATCGACCTGTGGCCATTGTGGAAGAGTTTGCCCGGAGTATCAAGCGTGAACTCGATTTCAATCTCGAGGCAACGAACACGACCCGTTTTTTTCATAACTTCAGCGATGATGAGACCGTGCGTATTCCCATGGTCTATTGGGGCATGACTTCGAAAAAGGTTTTGACCATGGAAATGCTGAGCGGGACCAGATTACATGATAGCAGGGAATTGACTGAACATGGTTTTGATTGCAAAGTCCTGGCCCATCGTCTGGGAGAAGCCTTCCTCAAGCAGGTACTCGAACAGGGCTTTTTTCATGCAGATCCGCATCCCGGCAATCTTATGGCTCTGGATAATAATGTCATTGGGTTCATTGATTTCGGCATGATCGGTCGTCTCGACGAGGAAACAAAGGGATACCTGGCCGATTCGGTGATGTCACTGCTTCAGAGGGATTACAACCGCTTGACCGATACTTTTACTCAGATGGGTTTCTTATCAGAAGATACTGATTTGAAATTATTTCGCGAGGATTTGATGGACTTCATCGATCCATATTATGGTCGGAGCCTCAAGAATATCGAGATCGGTGCCGTTATCTCGAAAGCGATTGAGATTGCGGTCAAGCATAAGGCCCATGTTCCGGCCGATCTCATGCTTTTGGGTAAGGCCCTGCTCACGATTGAGGGTATCGGTCGTCAATTGGACCAGGACCTTGATCTGGTTGAATTAGGCCTGCCCTTTTCGATGAGAATAATGAAAAACAGATTAAGTCCGGCTCGTTTTGCCCGAGAGGCCTATCAGATTATCCAGGAATCCGGTGAATTGATCAGGATTTTGCCCAAGCAACTGAAGGTTATTTTCAACAAGTTGGAAAAAGACAAATTACTGATCACCTTCAAGCACAGTGGCTTAGAGAATTTCATCCGGGAGATCGACCGGTCATCGAACAGAATAACTGTTGGTGTTATTACCTCGGCCCTGATCCTGAGCTCTTCTTTATTGATCAATGCCGATAAGGGACCTTTCATGTTCAATTACCCCGTATTTGGCCTGATTGGTTATAGTCTGGCTGCTCTTTTCGGTATTTGGTTGATCATTTCCATCATCCGCTCGGGTCGTTTATAATTTTGCAAGGAGTGATCATGAACGATTTCCTGTTACGAAAACATCCACGTTTTATGGGAGTGCGGGGACCTCTTTTGTTGATTGTTCTGGATGGGATAGGCCTGTATAAAAACCGTTCAGAAGGCTATCCGGGTAATGCACTGGATTGGGCAAGAACTCCCACGCTGGACAGGTTGATGGTCCGTGAGAACCTGTTCATGAGATTAAAGGCACATGGTACGGCAGTTGGCATGCCCTCTGATCAGGATATGGGTAATTCTGAAGTGGGGCACAATGCCATTGGGGCCGGTCGTATTTTCGAGCAAGGGGCCAAGCTGGTCAATGAATCTTTGCGCTCACGCTCTCTTTTTCAAGGCGAGACCTGGCAAAAATTCATCGGTTCTCCTGAAAAACCTGGTCACATCCTTGAAAAGCAACATTCCGGGAATGGGCATGCTGGACCTGCAGTCCATCTTATCGGCTTGCTCTCTGATGGGAATGTGCATAGCCATATCAACCATTTGTTTGCCCTGATAGATGAATGTGATCGGGTCGGTGTGCGAAAACTGTTCGTCCATACCTTGCTCGATGGACGTGATGTCGAGGAAGTCTCTGCCGAAAGATATATCAATCAACTCGAAGCGAAATTATCCGAATATCGTCGTCGGGGTCGTTATTATCATATCGCCTCAGGCGGAGGGCGCATGGTCATTACCATGGATCGTTATGAGGCGAACTGGGAGTGGGTGCGTTTGGGGTGGGAAACGCATGTCTTGGGTCAGGGGCGTTTGTTCCCCGATGCCCTCACCGCAATCAATACCTATCGTTCCGAACGTAAAGGTGTCATCGATCAGGACCTGCCTCCTTTTGTTATTCAAGCCGAGAGCGGTGGGCCAATTGGTCCGATCAGGGACCAGGATATCGTCCTGTTCTTCAACTTTCGCGGTGATCGCGCTATCGAAATCAGCCGGGCTTTCACCGAAAAAAATTTCGACGGTTTTCAGCGTGAGTCTATGCCGGAGGTGCTGTATGCCGGCATGATGGAGTATGATGGCGACCTCCATATTCCCGAGTATTATCTGGTTGATCCTCCCGCTATTGATCGGACTATTTCCGAATATCTGGTCAATAATGATGTGACTCAGTTTGCACTCGCTGAAACGCAAAAATTCGGACACATGACCTATTTTTGGAATGGTAACAACTCCGTCAAATTTTCCGAACAACTGGAGACCTGGGTTGAAATCAGCTCTGACCAAATACCCTTCGAGTATGCTCCTCAGATGAAGGCAGTCCAGGTAACAGACGCATTGATTGAGGCCTTGCTTTCACATCGGTACAAATTTTTAAGGGTCAATTATGCCAATGGTGACATGGTCGGTCATACCGGTGATTTGGCGGCGGCAGTTCAAGCAGTCGAGACGGTTGATCGCTGTTTGCATTCCATTTTAGCCGTATCAGATCGGTTAGATGGCACTGTGATCATCACGGCAGATCATGGTAATTGCGACCAGATGCTGGAAATCGATAAGAAGACCGGGCAAGTTCGATATGACCAGGCAGGGCTGCCCATGGCAAAAACAAGTCATACACTCAGCCCGGTCCCTTTCTTGATTCATGGACCGGACACGCATCTATTTCAGGTCAATCGGACAATCAATCAGCCCGGATTGGCCAATATTGCGGCAACATTGTGCCTGTTGCTCGGTTTTCAACCACCGTCTCTGTATGAACCGCCCTTGATCGAATTCAGGCAATCATGAGTTATTCAAGGGGAAGCTGCGCTTGTCCGAAAATGGTCCGGTCACGGCTTGCATTTTTTATGGGATTGCAGTACCATCAAAACAGTGGATCCAGGGAATTATAACCGTTTCATATCACCATCTGGTCCATATGCTCGAAGCTGTCCTGGACATATCTTTATGGCTTGCTAATCGAAAAAGATAGAAGAACAATGAACACAAAGCCCAACACCGAGAGTGCTATGTTCAGTGAAGATGAGTCTGTTCGCGAGAAGCAGTATATGGAATCCATAACAAACCAGCGGAGTGACTGGTTATCGGGCTTGCATCTCGAGCACAAGGAAGAATATCTTTTTCAGCTCGAAATGAATCTGAAGGGATTGGACCGTTTTTTTAATCTGAACAACCATAGTTTCTCGAACTTTGAGCATTTGATTACCCGCGACTTCAGTGAAGAAATTACGATCATCGAGACGGCCATTAATCAGATCGTTCTGATAACAGGTGAGCTATTACGTGAGCGGACCAAGAACATTTTTTATTTCCAGCGTTTCATCATGGATAAACTCCTCGAGGATTTCTCGCGGGACCTCCATCTGAAGAAGGTAATCAGGCAAGATAATCCGGATGAAAGCCTGCATATGCTTCGTCAGGCTTTTATTAATTTCCGTCAAATCATTTCAGCGTTGAAAGGTTTGGGTCCTGATGTGAAATACCTTGAGTTCAATGCAATCGGTCAGTTGATTACGCGTGAAATTTCTCGGAACCAATTCTTCAATCCATTGGATAATAAGCCTTTTGTCCCTGAATACGATCGGATCATGACGACTCGACTTTCGCAGATCATTTTCGGTATATCCCACCCTGTTTTGCGAAAGAAGATCTCGATCATTTATTTAGCCATGCATCGCCTGTTGCATTATCTCCAGTATATTGATCCCATGATTGACTCATTTGCCGAATTGAAAGGTTCTCTGCTTTATTTCACTTTAATCAATTCGGAGATCAAGACACTTCTCCATTTCATAGAAACAGATTATGTGGTCTTTCTTTCGGACTTGTCAGAAACGGTTACGATTAATTTACCCAAGACGTCCCATCAGGATTCAACTGCAGAGACCCATTATTTGAAGTCCGATCACTTGAGAAGTGCGATCGAATCGTTGATATATCAATTGCGGATGGAATTGCGGAATGTCAATCGCCGAGTCCTGAAGGATATCATACTTACCAATGCCGAGCATCGTCTCCGGGGTGCGATCGAGAATGCCAAGGGGATTCTGACCAATGTCCTGCAGCAAGTGATTGTATTCTTTTCACAGGAATTTGATGCTGACATACGCGGTGAAATGATCTTCACAGTATTCATTTCCCGATTACGGCAGTCAGTCATACTACGACGCGATCTGTGGGTTTTTCGTGAAATCATGGCCCATTATGAGGAGATCATCGAGACCCGTTTCGATGTGGATACCTTGCAATGCTATAAGGACTATCTATCAGCGATTTATATCTATGTCCTCTATTTTCGTGAAAATACGATCAATCTCCTCCGTTATGACGATGCGACCGAATTTCAGAAATTCTTTGATCTCGTCCAGGAAACGCGGGTGGAGGACCTTGATATCAACTACCGACTCGAATCTTTTAAACTCAGTGCCAAGTATTTCAAAATTTTCCTTGATACCATGCTGGGGAATGTAGCCAATCGTGCTGATTTGCAGAATGTCCCTCTGGAGATGGATGAGGTCAGGGAACTGTTGAACAGGTTTATCGGTGGGGGTAAACATTGATGCGCGAGCTTTTCCCTCGATTATTTCAGAGCGGTTATGAGCATGAGTATGGCATTGGCTGGTGTTATCTCATTGTGGGTGAGACTTCCCTGATCATGGTTGATCCGGGTTTTGGCTGGCATTTCAGACCCGGTACCGGACTCAAAACCACACCCGCCGGGAACATGGTCCGTTCAGAAAGCTTGATTACGCCAAATCTTTTGGACTTGCTTTTGTTTAGTCAATCGATGAAAAAAACGATCAGATACTGCTTATTGACCCATTCTCATAGTGACCATACCCAGAATATGGAATTGCTTATGCAAAAATCTGACGAGATAAATTCATATTTTAACCAGAAATTGGTCGATTTCCAGTTAATCGTTCACCAGAACAGTGCATTTCGCAGACCAGTGTTCAAGAGAATCGAGAATACTGTTGAACTCGATCTGGAAGGGCATGTTTTGGAATTCGTACCGACGCCCGGTCATTCGAGTACACAGGATGACATGTCCATTTTTATGAAAGAACAATCAATATTGTTCTGTGGTGATCTGTGTCAACCGCAGGGTCGTGATTATCATATATGTGAAGGTCCCAGCCCCATCCCCTTTTTTTGTAATGGAGATCTCGCCCGGAATTCACTCAAAAAACTGATGACCTATGATTTTCATTGCCTCTTAACAGCTCATGGCTATCAATACAACAGGACTGATGGCTTGAATGCTTTGCGATTGACGCATGCCCTTCTTGAAAGGATTGATACTCTTTCCCAGACACTGAGTCAGGAACATCCCAATGAACACCCAGATCATCTCTCGCTCTGGGTTTATGACACGATTACCCATGAACGGCAATTCAATCGCGAAAAGGCTGAATTTCGAAAAGTGCATTTTGATCGAAATGGCATTTCCGATTTTCAGAAATACGATAAAATAACCATTGATTTTTTTATTGCAAAATATAAGCACCCCCAAAGTAAAACTGATGGCCGAGAGTATTAATTCACTCTTCGCGGCGGAGAGACGGCCCTTCATGGTGCTTTTCGTTGCGGGAATTTCCATTGCTGAACTCAGCCTCGGTTAAAGCCGGACTACAACTCACAATTTTGCTTGACCTGAGAAAACAATCCTGATATTCAAAAGGACTCAAACCAAGAGAGTAGGTTTCGCTCATGAAAAAGGATAAAATCAGAAATATTGGCATAATGGCCCATATTGATGCGGGCAAGACCACTCTGACTGAACGAATCCTGTTTTATTCAGGACGTTCGCATCGACTTGGCGAGGTTGATGACGGGTCAGCCATCATGGATTGGATGGACGAGGAGAGGCGTCGCGGTATTACCATAACTTCTGCATGTACAACATGTAGCTGGAAGGGCTATGAGATAAATATTATTGATACTCCGGGACATATCGATTTTGTCGCTGAAGTGGAACGGACCTTGCGGGTCCTTGATGCTGCTATCGCGGTCTTCTGCGGCGTTGCTGGTGTTCAGCCGCAATCTGAAGCAGTCTGGAACCAGGCGGAACGTTACGATATACCCAGAATCAGTTTCGTCAATAAACTTGATCGGGTCGGCGCTGATTTCTTCGAAGTCATTAATAGCATGAAGGAAAAGTTCGGTGATGAGGTGGTCCCCCTTCAGATTCCAATTGGATCTGAAGCCGATTTTCGTGGTGTGGTCGATATAGTCCGGCTGAAGTCGTATATCTGGAATACTGACATTATGGGCGCACAATTTGATGAGGAGTCGGTACCTGATGATTTGATCGAGACAGCGCTTTCATTACGGGAGCAATTGCTCGAGAAAATAGTGGAATATGATGAACATTTAATGGAGAAGTACCTTGAAGGTGCTGTTTTGGATGAGGCTGAAATCATGAGTTTGATCAGAAAGGCCACTATTGATACTCATCTTTTCCCGGTTTTTTGCGGTTCGGCCCTGAAAAACAAGGGCATTCAGCCTCTTTTTGATGCGGTGATCGAATATTTGCCCAGTCCGGAAGATTTACCACCCCTTCAAGGGAGTAATAAGAAGGGTCAGACCACATCGCGACCACAGCGAGATGATGCACCCTATACGGCCCTGGTTTTTAAAATTTATACGGATATGGAGAGACGTCGGCTTTCATATCTCAGGATCTATTCCGGCACGATCAAGGCTGGTCAGAAGGTTTATAATCAGAATAATGATCTCTTCGAGAGGATTGATTTCTTGTATAAAATGCATGCAAACAAACGTGAGCGTATCGAGGAGGCTTCGACGGGAGAGATCGTGGCGACGACCGGTTTACGGAACACAATTACCGGGGACACTCTGGCCGAACGAAATTTTCCAATCATTCTTTTGCCCATGCACTTTCCGGAGCCGGTCATTTCGATTGCGATCGAGCCTAAAACGATCCACGAGGGGAAAAAGCTACGGGAGATTCTTGATCTCCTGGCCTTCGAAGACCCAACCTTTCAGGTCAAGGAGGACCCCGATACTGGCCAGACCATTCTCTGGGGCATGGGCGAACTCCATCTCGAAGTCCTGATCCATCGCTTGAAGAAAGACTTCAAACTTGAAGTCAATACGGGCAAACCACAGGTATCATACCGCGAAAGCGTCAGAGAATCCGTTGTTGAAGAAGCGAAATATGTAAAATTGATTGCTGGCCAGAATCAAAGAGGACATGTCGTACTCAGGATTGAACCGACCGAACGGGGGCAGGGGGCCACTTTCAAGTCTCAAATCAGGAAAACCACCATTCCGGACAACATGATCAAGGCTATCGAGGAAACAATCCTCAGTCTGTTCCCGAGTGGAATACAACTCGGCTATCCTGTTGTTGATCTGAAAGTGACACTGGTCGATGGTTCCTATTCCGAGACCGAATCCTCTGAATTCGGGTTTAGAGCTGCCACCACCCAAGCTTTCCACCAAGGTTGTCTGAAAGCACAACCTGTCTTGCTCGAACCTGTGGTCAGGGTCGAGATCGTCTCGCCTGAGGATTATCTTGGTGAGATCATTGCAGATCTCAATTTGCGAAATGCTGAGATCAGAAATATTTCGACCAAGAAAAAAATGAAAATAATCGAGGCTTTCCTCCCGCTTGCAGCCATGTTCGGGTACGCAACTGACCTGAGATCAATCTCTCAGGGCCGAGCCACTTATTCGATGCTATTATCTCATTACGCCGAAGTGAAACAAGCCAGTCTGGAAAAATAAGCATGACCGGACTAACCTGATGAATTGTAGACAAGAACCAGGTGTTCTATAATGTATAAATAATCGTTTTCTTCATTCGGCATTAAAGCAGGTCATTTTATCGATGCGGTCGGTGTATGAATTCTGAAGCTATTATACTCGTTGCAGATGATGATCCATTCATCAGGAATTTGCACAAAACGATTTTTAATGATCCCCGTTATTCTCTTCATTTTGCCAGTAATGGTTTTGAGACTTTAACCGTAGCAAAACAAGTCATTCCGGATGTGATCCTGCTCGATGTCATGATGCCCGATATGAATGGACTCGAAGTCTGTAAACGTATTCGAAAGGACCCTGTTTTGACCACAGTCCCGATTATTCTGATTACCGTACTCGATGATCAGGAATCTCAGTTGGCTGGACTGAAAGCTGGGGCCGATGATTTCATTTCCAAGCCCTTCAATTCCCAGATATTGAAAGCTCGGGTCGATACAACCATCCATTTGAACCGCTACAAGAGTTTATTGGCAGAACGTCAGAAATTCAACTGGGTCATTAAAATTTTACCTGACGGAATAATCATTCTCGATTGTGACCTGAATATCGTATTGATGAACCCTCCTATGCTTGATCTTATGGCCATCAAGGACGAAACAGAATTTCTCGGTCAACCGATCATCTCCCTGTTTAATCCTCCTCAAGGCCTCCAACTCGTCCAGCAATGCCAGAAAATCCTGATCGGGAAATCACAGATCGAACGAGGTCAAGCCATGCTCCAAGTCACTAATAGTCAGAAGCGTTATGTCGAGATAGTAGCCGGTCATTTTTCGTGGCAGGACAAACCCTCCATTTTGCTTATTTTTCATGATATCAGTGATTTGAAGAGAGTTGAACAGTCCCATAAGGAAACCGAAGAAAACTTCAGAATACTGGCGGAAAAATCACCCAATATGATTTTTATAAATGTTCATGGCCGGGTCTTATATGCTAATGAACAATGTGAAACTCAGATGGGCTATACTCGGGAAGAGTATTATGCACCTTCTTTCGATTTTTTAAACTTGATCGCTCCCCAGGACCGGGAAAGGATCAAAAGTAATTTCGAAAGGCATCTTCAGGGTGAGGAAATGCAGCCTTATGAGTATTCTCTGGTCACTCGAGACAATAGAATTTTAGACGTTTTAATCACCACACGATTGATCACATTTAAGGGTGAACGGGCTATCTTAGGCATAATCACTGATATAACCAGTTTAAAAAGGACAGAAATGGATTTGCTCCAGTCTCTCAAGGAGAAAGACTTGTTACTCAGCGAAATCCAACATCGGGTAAAAAATAATCTCCAACTCATCATGAGTCTTTTGCGTATTCAGTCCCGCAAAACCGATGAAGAAAAAACCCAGATGATGTTTCAGGAGTGTCAAAACAGAGTGATGTCGCT
>JAFGSJ010000003.1 GCA_016934675.1 bacterium
CTGGCTGCTGCTGACAATCCCCTCGCTCTGCAGTAAACCGTAAGCCTTGGCTACGGTATTGCGATTGATAGGGAAAAGGAATACACAAGTGATCATCATAACGAAGCGCGGAACCGGAGTTTAAATTCACACGGAGGCACGGCGGCACGGAGAAAAAATGGAATGAGTTTTTTATCCTTCTTACACTATGAAATTCCTATCCTTGCATTGTGGGAATAGGGATCAGTTTTGTTTTTGGCTTTGTTACTTTTGATATCCTCGCTGACATCGGCTTTCTTTCCGGCATGCCCACGTACTGCAACGAGCAATTTCCGTGGTTAACTCCTTTCAGTCAATAAGATTAATCAGGTCAGGCCTGGCGCACCAGATGACGCAGATTTTTATCTGTACAACTGAAGAATGGTTTAGATCGCACATGGCTCGAATTCATTTTCAGTTGCCTTTTGAGTGGTGCTTTGCTAATCTTGCCCTATTTAGTATGTGGAAAAAATAAAGGGGGCTTGGATGCAGCTCGTCCTGAAATATACGGCCATTATACAGAGTCTGACGCTTTATGCCCTGGTATTTTTTCTGGGCAATGGGAGTGTCGAGTTACTTCTTCCCGGTATTACAATCAGTGTGGGCAATCATATTTGGCGTTATGTCGGTTTTTTTGTGCTTATGGCCGCATTCAATCTGCTGATGGCCCCATCGAGACGAGAGCAATGGCATCATTATCGCAAAATGCTGATCAATCCACTGACACTGCTCATGGTTTGTATAACGTTGGCCTCGTTCATTTCCTTCAGTTGGTATGAAAATCTCGAGAACATCGCCGAAATCTGGTTAGGATATTTGTTTTGTCTGGCATTGGCTCGATGGTTTGAGGGGGGAGGGTACGAAAGGAAATTGCTTGCGACCTTTCTGCTGGGTGAGTTGATGATGTATTTCAGCGGAGTGAAGAAATTCCTGTCGAGCAGTCTGATTATCATAAATAATTATGAGCACATCATCACGCCTCTGGGTGACAATATGGCCACAGCCGTTGCGTTTAGTGTCTGCCCGCCTCTGGTTCTGGTGCTGGTCCGTGGTTTGTCCGGTTGGGTCCGTCATCTGGTCCTTGGTTGTGTCGCCATTCTGATTTGTTTTTCACCGCTGATATTGACACCCGTTATCCTTGGTTTTTCTTATCTGGTTGGGGCGATAGCCATGCTGGTCCTGTTGGGCATGCGGGAATCCGGGTCGAGATCATGGGCGATCATGCTGATTGGGTTCGGGTTGATCGGACTGGGATTCGAGGTTTTTTTTGCGACGGGTGGCCTCGGTTGGTTATCGGTAAAGGCCGATCTGATACATTTGATCAATACAGCCCGTCATGAATTCGGGTTAGTCGCCGCGGTGTGCAATGATTTTCCACTCTCCGGGATCGGCCACAGTTGGGGCTCGTTCGAATTTCTGTTGCCCCGCTATCTTCCGATTGCGGAGATAGAATTTCATTTTCCTCTTTCCCTGTACAGTCATTGGCTGATAGCATTTGGTTTTCTGGGTTTGCTTGGTGTGGGCCTGATCATGTGTTTTGCCATGAGACCGATCTGGTGGGACAAGGCCGGGCAAATCGCCGGAAAGAATCGGACCAGGCTTTTTTTCCAGTCGGCATTCTGGGCTTATCTCGGAGCGGTATTATTCTATAATCCCATGGCGAATGGGCGTCTGATGGTAATGTTCTGGTTTCTATGCGGTTGTATACTGGGTTGTTCTCGAAGGGACACCGTATGAGCGGATGTGGATTGTATTGGGACCATTATCTTCTTGAAATTCGGACATGGAATCATTATGTGTTTTCCAAATTGAGTATTTCAGGTACATGCTGTGATCGTATGACGGGGCAGCATGACCCGACACTATTTTATTTCGAGGGGCCCAGGTCATGAGAGACAGGAAATGGATGGCAGATGTTCTGAACAAATTCAGGAATATCAGGATTCTGGTCGTGGGAGATATCATGTTGGACGCCTATTTATGGGGCACAGTCAGTCGCATTTCACCGGAAGCGCCAGTCCCCGTTGTGCGAGTTCTCAAGAAGACCTTCAATCTGGGTGGTGCGGCCAACGTTGCCCAGAATCTGATCAGTCTCAAGGCTGATGTGGCCATGGCAGGTATTGTCGGCAAAGACAAAGAGGGCAGCATGCTGGTCCGATCGTTTAAGAAGAATGGGATCGAGGCCAACGGTATTTTCCATGACACACATCGAGCGACAACGCTCAAGACTCGGGTAATCGCCCAGGATCAGCAGGTGGTCCGGATCGATCAGGAGAGCGATCAGGCTATCGCGGGTGAAGTCAACAATAAACTGTTTGATTATCTGACCCGGAAAATCCCTCATTGTCAGGCGGTGATCCTGTCTGATTATGGTAAGGGTGTCATTCATAAGGAATTACTCGATCATGTCATCAAGTTGGTGAAGAAGCAGAGGGTTATTTGTTCGATTGACCCTAAGATAAAGAATTTCCCATTCTATCGTGATGTCACGGTGATCACGCCCAATCATCATGAGGCGGGTCTGGCCTGTGGTCTGCAGATAGATGGCATCGAGTCGTTACAACATACGGGTAAACGTCTGCTCGAGATGACGGGCTGTGCCATGGTTTTGATCACCTGGGGCAAGAACGGCATGGGTTTGTTCGAGAACAAGAACCTGTTCCACCATATTGAAACGGTCAGTAAGAAGGTGTATGATGTGACCGGTGCGGGCGACACGGTCATTTCCGTGTTTTCGCTGGCCCTGGCTGCGGGAGTAAAGCCTTTCGACGCCGCTGTATTAGCCAATTATGCGGCCGGTATTGTGGTCAGCAGTGTGGGCACGGCCTCGGTGACACCTCAGGAATTGTCCGGTCTCGTCGAGGATCGTCT
This sequence comes from bacterium, assembly GCA_016934675.1. Lineage (GTDB taxonomy): Bacteria > CSSED10-310 > JAFGSJ01 > JAFGSJ01 > JAFGSJ01 > JAFGSJ01. The sequence continues at coordinate 2,890 of JAFGSJ010000003.1, forward strand.
ATGACCAGATCAGCTCTCAGAGTTGTAGCGGTCATACCGGCCCGATATGGTTCGAGCCGTTTCCCGGGTAAAATCATCGCCCCGATCCTGGGCAAACCCATAATCCAATGGGTTTGTGAGGGTGCTCGTGCCGCCCAAACGCTTGATGAGGTCTGGGTAGCGACCGATGATGACCGGGTCGAAGCCGCATGTCGTCAGATCGAGGTCCCGGTCTTTCGCAGTCGGAAAGCCCATCGCTCAGGCAGCGATCGGATCATCGAGGCCTTGGAGAAGATTCAAGCCGATATTGTTGTCAATATTCAGGGCGATGAGCCCTTGATCTCGGCGGAAATGATCGATGCCGCGGTCAGGCCCATGCTCGAACAAACCAGTCACTGCCCGGTCGTCACCTTGGTCAAGAGGATCCGGTCTGTGGTCGAACTGTCCAATCATAACGTGGTCAAAGTCGTGACCGACCATCAGGGGCAAGCCCTTTATTTTTCACGCTGGCCCATTCCGGCTTTGTTCGAGAACGGTACTATGTATGAACCGACCCAAAATGATCTCATGGATACGATGTACTATTATAAACATATCGGTCTGTATGTCTACGAGCGTGATTTCCTTGAAAAATTCTCGAGTTTGAAGCCATCCGAATTGGAGCGTCAGGAACAACTCGAACAACTGAGAGTGCTTGAAAACGGCTTCAGAATACAATGTGTTGAGACCGAAGCACTGACGGTGGGAGTCGACAAACCGGAAGATATTCGAAAAGTCGAGCAGATTCTGAGTAAGGGTGAGAGGTGTGAGCACAAATGAGAAGCAAGGATCGTACAGTCAAGATTGGCGATTTCTCGATCGGGTCCGGCCAACGCTTATGCCTGATCGCGGGACCCTGTGTGCTCGAAAGCACCGAACTGGCCCTGACTATCGCCCGTACAGCGTCGGAGTTGGCCGCTGCCAACAGGATCAATTATATATTCAAAGCATCCTTTGACAAGGCAAACCGGACCTCATTCGGTTCAGCCCGAGGTCCCGGCTTAAGAGAAGGCCTGAGTACACTGGCCGAGATCAAGCGTCAATTGCAAATACCTGTTCTGACCGATGTGCATGAGGTCCATCAAGTCGAACAGACCGCAGCCGTGGTCGATGTTCTCCAGATTCCCGCATTCCTGTGTCGCCAGACCGACCTTCTGCTTGAAGCAGGCCGGACCGGCAAAGCGGTCAACGTCAAAAAGGGGCAATTCTTGTCCCCGGACCTTATGCTGCATGTCGTGGAAAAAATCCGTTCGACCGGAAACAGTAATATACTTTTGACCGAACGGGGCACCTTTTTCGGTTATACCGACCTGGTCGTGGATATGCGGTCGTTACTCAAAATGCGGGCCTTGGGACAGCCGGTAATCTACGATGCCGGTCACAGCCTGCAGCAACCCGGTGCGGCCGGATCAAGCTCGGGCGGCGAACGTCAGTATATTCCCCATCTGGCCCGAGGCGCTGTCGCGGTCGGTTGCGACGGGATATTCCTGGAAATCCATCCTGATCCGGATACATCCCCGAGCGATTCGAAAACGATCTGGCCACTCGATCGTCTCGAGCACATTGTCAAGGAAATTGTAGCAGTTCACAACTGTTGTCAGGACTTTCATCCGTAGGATCATCTTCCATCGTAATGGTGGTATCAGGGAGAGAGAATATGCTCGAATTTGCCCGAAAAGTCCTCGAAACTGAGGCGGATGCAATCCGGTCCGCTATCGGCCGACTGGACCATAATTTTGTGCAAGCAGTCAAGGCCGTTTTGTCCTGCAAGGGCCGGGTTGTGGTCACCGGTATCGGCAAATCAGGTATCATCGGCAAGAAGATTGTGGCGACCCTGTCGAGTACAGGCACGCCCTCGCTCTTCCTGCATCCGGCCGAGGCGTTTCATGGTGATCTGGGCATGATCATCAAAGGGGACATTGTCATCATTCTCTCATACAGTGGTGAGACCGAGGAGATTATGAAATTGCTTCCCACGCTGCAACGACTCGAAGTCTTTATCATAAGCATTGTCGGAGCACCGGAATCTCGATTGGCCAAGGCCAGTCACATCATTCTCGATATCGGCGTGGACCATGAGGCCTGTCCGCTCAACCTGGCTCCCTCGGCCAGCACTACCGCCACACTCGCACTCGGGGACGCGCTCGCCCTGACTGTCCTCAAGGAAAGGGGTCTGAAAGAAGAGGATTTCGCCCGTTTTCATCCCGGCGGGAAACTGGGTAAGCGCCTGCTCAAAGTCAAGGAGTTGATGAAATCGGGAGCAGATTTGCCTGTCATTTCGGAAAGAGCACTCATGAAAGAGACCATACTGGAAATATCGTCCAAAGGCCTGGGCGTCACCCTGGTCGTTGACGAGCACGGTCTGCTGACGGGTATCATCACAGATGGTGACCTGAGAAGGGCCATGCTCCGCGATCGTGACATGCTCGAAAAAGAGTCGTATCTGTTCATGACCAAAAACCCGAAGACCATCCAGGAAGAAGAGCTGGTGTTGCGTGGCGTCAGCCTGATGGAACAGCACACCATCACTGCTCTGGCCGTGGTCGATCCTGATCGTAAACCGATTGGCATTCTCAAAATCCAGGACATCATCCGCGAAGGTGTGATCTGATGGTCTCTTTTTTGGCTCAAACCGCACGTGCTGTTCAGAAAAGGGCCCGTCGTGTCAAAGCAATCCTGTTAGATGTTGATGGCGTATTGACCTCGGGAGGCATTACCTATGACGATCAAGGTCGTGAGCTCAAAACATTCAATGTCCTGGATGGCCATCGCATCAAAATGGCCCAAAAATTGGGCCTCCAGGTTTATTTCTTGACCGGACGCGTTTCGGGTGCAGTTGAATTCAGAGCCAAAGAGCTCGGTCTCGATGGCCTGTTTCAAGGTGTTCATCAAAAGGGCACTTTTCTCGATGCTTTTCTCGAACAGCATAATCTGACCCTCGATGAAATTGCATATCTCGGGGACGACCTGATCGACATTCTCGTCCTGAAACGAGTCGGTTTAGCCGGAGCAGTCCAGAATTGTGCCCAGGATATTATCAGGTTCTGTCATCTTCAAACGGGTCGTTCGGGCGGTTCGGGCGCAGCCGCCGAGTTCATCGAGTTTATTCTGCACAGCAAGAAGCTCTGGCAACAAGTCCTTGATTTTTACGAACAAGAACCACCAGCCAGGTAATATCCGGTTTCAAGGCAGGTATTCCGTTTTGAAATGAGTCAAGCTTCTGAAAAAACCAGGAAAATGTGTTATCGGTAATTGATCCAGTTTTTCAGATTGAAGGTCTCGAGAATTCCCCATTCAAAAGGATCAACCCCAATTTGACATAAAAAATAGAAATAACTGATCAGGGCCAGACAAACCAGACAGCACAGAGCAATTCTGCGGGGTGTCGAGCCCAATTTTTCGAGGGCATATCCGGCAAAAATCGCCAGGGGGGTCATTGCGGGCAGATAGAGTCGGCCGATGACCATGAAATGACGATCATTGAACACCAGAAATTGGAGATAGAGCAGGTATATGCTGGCAATCCAGAGAAACAGTAACCAGAACAGATCGCGGCGGAGCATGGTATACCCGAGTGGCAGGCCGGCCAAGGCAAACAGAAGTAAAGGATAGCCATTCAGCAACAATTCCGGCATTCGGATGATATTCCGGACAATGATGGCAAAAGGTCGGACCGGTTCCTGATGCAGCAAACGCTGAAAAGAAAAACAGTAGATCGATTGTTTGGGTTTGCCCAGAGCATATCCGGGAGTGAGGGGCGAACCATTGACGTGATCGTTATAGAGCATGATCGCGCTCCCGAAAAGAATGAGACCGGCAAGCAAAACGACCAGTCCCCGTAATAAATGGCCCTTGTTGGGTTTGCCGAGATTCCGGACTATACGATAGACGAAATGCAGCACAAAAAGCAGGATCGTAGGCAATAAAGCCATTCTGACAAACAGGGCAAAACCCAGGCAGAAACCTGCCAGACCGAGCCACCAGAAATAGCGTCTCCGACTCGCCTGCTCATCATGAAAAACAGTATCAGCTATCAAATATGCCACTCCGCCCATACCTAACAAGGCATAACTGGCAAACGATTCCATATAGGGCCGGTAAAGCATGATCAATGCGGCCGGAGAAAAGATGACCAGCCAGAGTATCGTCCGGGTATGGGCCGGGGTAAACCACAAACGTCCCAGGTGAATCAGGAGTATCATCAGGCTGAGAGCACATAAAAAATTGAAATACCGCTCGAGACCAAAACGGGCAAACTGGCCAAGAACGACGAAGTAGCCGGGCGATTTTTCGAGAACATAGCGTCCGTCCTGCCGCTGACGATACGATCCCAGGCCCAGGCCCCCTATATTGGGACCGAAGCGGTCCTTAATGCGGACCGCTTGGGCGCGTTGCGCCTCGATTTGGCTTTGATCAATGCTGTACTGGCCTTGACTGAAATGACGTGTGACAAAATAGAGGGTCCATTCATCACCATCAAAAAAACGGACCGGCTGGGCAACGACCAGTAACAAGGCTAAACCTGTAACAATGATGAGGGTAATTGTGTCGGAAGACATCCAATCCTTCCTCTGCGAACAGGAACAATAACGGCTGAAAGTCTCGGACCCGGCATTCAATCGTATCAGGCCGGTCCTTACAGCGCATGATCGTATCACGTTTTACTGTGCTCTACAACATTTATCGTTAAAAATCGAGGATTTCGTCGTATTCATTTGAATTTTATGGATAACCTTACTAGACATACATCAAGGATTACGAACTGATCTCGACTCGTGTTCGGTGCTTGAAATCGAACATTGGACCAACAGAGCTCTGACCGGCAGATTAAAGATAATTGTCTACTCAGAAAAGAACATGGTTTTCGCGTGGAGAAGAATGATGGACAAAACCGTATCTAACGCTCAATTTTCAAGACACACATCAAGAAGAAAGCGTTCTGCATTATCGATGAAGACACTATTATATCTTTTTCTGGGTCTGAGCCTGTTACCTGAGACAGCATCGACCAGGACCTTCAGTCTGACTCCCAGCTATGAAGAGCTTCTGTTCGAAGTCGATAGCATGAAGCAGGAAATCGAAAGACTGACCAGTGCTCTGGCCGATGTGAAAAAGCCGTTTGTCATGCCTTCAGAGCTGATCATTTGCGGCGTACGAGTCAATCTCGACGATCCATTCATCTATCGTCGTGTCAAAAAGGAAATCAACGAGATCGTCTTCCATGAAGGCATGTTGGGTAATCTAATCGATTTCAGTGGTGAGTTTTTTCCGGTGATCGAACCTATCCTCGAGCAGAATAATGTTCCCGATGATCTGAAATATCTGGTAGCCGTCGAATCGAATTTTAAGATGAAAGCCGCATCCTATGCCGGAGCCAAGGGCCCGTGGCAGTTCATCAATTCTTCGGCTAAACGATTCGGGCTGAAATATGATTCGGATTATGACGAGCGGTACAATCTCACTTTGGCGACAGAAGCGGCAGTGAGACATCTTCAGGAATCCTATCGGGTTTTCGGCGATTGGTTGCTGGCTATTACGGCTTACAATAAGGGCAATCGGGGAGTGAATGACATCCTGAATATTCAAGGTATCGACCTGTCGCTGGTCGAACAACCGAATGGCGATAAAGAAAACGGATCAACAAGCGAGAATAATGGAGAGGGCGATACGTCAGTCGATACTGGTGAACAAAACCTTGAAAACCAGATGGCCGAACAACGCGATTCCAATTTCTGGGACCTGGTCCTTCTGGTAAAAGTCACCCGGCGTGGCAAAATCATCGGTTACCGGGATGAGCAGGAACGTTATGTACCTCGAGTCATTGCCATGAAACTCATCTTTGAAAATATCTATGACTATGATTTTCTCACGTTCGACCCCGAGACAAAATTTGCCCCAATCCCGGTGGATACGGTGATAGCTCACCAGAACATGTCTTCGCTTGAAGTGGCAAAAACACTTGGGATCAGTCTGTGGAACCTGAAATATCTCAATCCACAATTTAAGGGCCTTTATCCGACTTTTCTCAAAGGAAAGGAGTTTTACCTGCCGACAGGTCTGGCAGAACGGTACGAACAAAAGAAGGACCAGATCAAGGTCTATATAGAGAAAACACGCTCACGTTCACATTCGGCTTCAAAATCGACACGCCCCGCCTTCAGGAAAGGTGATCCCGTGCCCAGGACGGTCACTCTACTGGCCGGAGAAACACTCTGGGACATAGCCCAGCATTACGGTCTCTCCATGAAGGCGATCCTGCAGTTGAACGATATCACCTATAAATCAGCACGATTCCTGAAACCCGGTCAGACCATACGCCTGCAATAGATAGAATTGCACATCTCGACGCGTTCATCCAAGTGGCTTTGGACATCAGTTCGACCGACGCAATTCGCGCAAGGTCTTTTCACTCTCGTAATCAATATGGTCCGTTTCGTCGCGTTTTCTGATCCGGGCGCTTATTTCCTTATGCATCTCGATGGCCAGAACGTTGTCCGGTTCGAGGAGCAGTATTTGACTTAGCTTGGTTCTGGCCTTCTCGAGATCGTCCTCTCTGATATAATAATCGACCTCGATTTGCAAATTTCTGACCTTCTCCCTCAATTCGGCTTGTTTCTCTTCATTTCGAGTTTGATATTTTTCATATTCGTGCTCATAAAGTTTGGCCACTTCCGGGAGATCGAGGTTTTGTGGATTTGCTTCCCTGGCTAAACCGAGATAACGCTTCGCCTCTTCGAAATTTCCCATGCGAATGTATCTTTTTGCTTCGCGGAGATAATCCTGAGACAGGACAACCATCTCCTCCATGTGTTTTTGTTCTAGATTATCCAGCTCTTTGAGAAGTTGGTCCACTTTTTTATAACCGGGCTGAATAGTCAAAATATTCTGATAGATGTCCCGGGCCGATGCAAATTCGCGGTTTTCGATTTCTGCCCGAGCCTGATTGATCATATACTCAACCTGGGACCGTTTAGTATTATCACGAATGTAATTCTGATTGAAATATGAAAAACAGAGAATAACCATAGTCAGAATCGCTAAGAATCCAAGGACATAATAGAAGATATTGATGGTAACTGTATTGGATTCACTGACTCGAGGTTGGACTTTTTTGTGCTCCAATTGCAGATCACCGATTGAATATTGATCAGGTTTTTTCCCCAGAGTACCCGGCTTGACCTGAGAAAATGAAAAACCGGGTTTGCGTGTCGGAGAAAGCGACTCGAATGTGCTCTCTTTCATGTTACTATCAGATGATGCCTGTTCTGTCTCAGCGTCCTCAGTCAAACCATTGACGATTGGTTTTAATATGTCATCCAGAGCAACACTATTAGCATCTTCAGGCTCGATAACCGCCTTGAGTTTACGTGTATCAAGCGATGCCGGTGAGACCTCGGGAACAGTCTGGTCCGCTTTCTTCAAATTCTCACGACACTTTTCGATTAAATCTTTGGCTTTAGCATGTGCCGGTTCCCTGGCCACGATATTGTTCAAACTGACAAGAGCTCTCCGCCAGTCGTTCTGATAAAAAAAGATCAGGGCCTCATCGAGCAGAATCTCAACATTATACTCCCCGGACCGGTCCTCCTGTGAAAAGGCCCCGTTCAATTCATTCAGTCGCTTTTCATACAAGGTCAGGTCCGGATAGGTCGGATCGATAGAACGGAGTTTGTCCAGCACCTTGCCGGCTTGAACACAATCGCCATCCCGAAGAAGTGCCTGAAAATCATCACTGAGTTTATCGATAAAATTCTGAGCGGTCAGTAGTTCGCCCGCTTTCTCGATCAATTGCATAATCTCCGGAGCGAATTCGAACTGCTTCTGATATTTCTGGACCAGGGCCAAGACTTGCTGATACTTGCGCTCCCGAAACAAGTTGACAATTTCAAGCTGAATTTCCTGCTTCAACTCCATCGAACTATTCTCATTTCCTGTTTTCCTCGTATGTAAAGATCCATCCATCCTGGTCTTGATCCTTCAAATCGTGGTAATCGCGCGATGCATATTACAAATCACATGAGCCGCAGCATTCAGATGACGCAGTCTCAACAGTTATAGAGTCTAGTCTAGATCACACTCTTTCCCTAGCAATCAAATAATTTGCCATAACCGGTCGTTTTTGTCAAGAGACTGTTTTTTTTTGAATTCAGACAATACCAGGGGATGTTCTCGGCCGATCATGTCTTAACTCTCCGATTTTCGGGCGACAGTGCGATCTGAAAAAGAGTTCTTTATCATGGACAAAGTGCCGTATCATGCGTCACTTTGCATGGGTTCGTCGATTGTGAGCGCTGGGTTGATTGGGAATTTACGCCATAGGACCCCTCGCTGCTTCCCCCCAACGAGACAACGACAAAATATGCCATCGAATACGGTAAACTTGCCAGGAACTCCGACCATGTAGTTGCCGCTCCGGTCGAACAGGTCAGTTGCTGGTCCGCATTGAAACCTGACGAGAGTGTTAGCAAATTGCCGGTATAGATGCCGTAATCATCAATATCGCAATTGCCGGTGGGAACATTCCAGCTAAAATGGACCTGATTCGAAGCATAGGTCAAGTTCAATGATGTCGGTTCACCGGGCGGATTGCTGCCACCTTCGATCGTGACTGTATCCGAAGCCGGGCTCGGATCGTACTGACCGAGCTCATCGACTGCCCGGGTCTCTATAGTATGGGTCCCTGGGCTCAAAGTAACCTGAAAATAATAACTCTCACTGCCACTATTGAATGAACCATCGGTCGGTACAGCATTATACCATGGACTACTATCTGCCCGATACTGGACGCCGGCCAGAGTCAGGATATTACGATCACAGCGATAGCCATATTGGTTCTGGTTCGATAGGGTGACAATGGCAGCCGAACCCGTATAGTTCAGGGTCGTATTCGTGGTCGGGTCCGGAGAATATGCGGTCAATGTCGTTGTCGGATTGATATCAACCGGATCAGGGATGGTATCACTGTCCAAATCCCCCCAGCCAATCGTTCCCATTGTGTAATAACAAACATTATATTGTTGGGCGGATTCACTCATGATACAAGGAACATTGGTCGTGCAACCATCAACGTGATTACAATTTTCATCGTAATAGGTCACATACCCATTATACCAATCACATTCACATCCCGAACTGCGATATTCGTCCCAGGCATTGAAATTATGGCCGGTTTCATGCCGGGCGACCTTGTTCATCTGGGAAATGCCCCAGCCGTCATTGTCATAGGTCAAGATGTGATGCGGTCCAGATAACCAGGACCAGGCAAAACCACCGCCATTGAATAACCCGTCGGAATCGGCATAACTGTTGGCCACAAAAATGGTGAATGCCCAATCGGTGCCATCGGCGGCCCTTTGATCGCCGTTGAAGTGCCTGCCCTTGGCATGCATGTCACTATCTGCGGAATAACCAAGATTATTATAGATTTCCGATACCCACAAGCTCTCGTCATTTTTCGTCCGATTGATTGGCTCATAACCGGTCTGGGCCAGAGCATTGGTCCGGCCATAATAGAAGTGATAAGTGAATGAAGGTGTTAAGGCCGCGATTTTATCATAATAATTGCTGAGATCGTTCATGCCCTCCACTATTTCATTCGTGACATTGGTCTCGAGTGTCCCCGTCCAGTTTTCCGTGCTGGTATCAATTGAGCCGTCACTTTCGGCCAAAATAGCATTCACCGTGATCTGGCCGAGCATATAATCCGAAGTTGACCGTAAAAGCCCGTATGCCGAACAGGATACTTTTTGCTGCGTGTCAGGCGGTTCCATGGCATCATTGATCAGGGGAGAACCTGTTTCCAGATCATCGAATCGTTCGAAAGCTCTCAGGTGTTCAAACGCCTCGACCGCTATCTTCATGGACTCTGATAAGGCACAGAGACTATCATAATCGGAGGGACTCAACTGAACATATGCTTGACCGCTCATGATTCGCGAATGCGACAGATTCTGACCGACCGGCAGCACGACGATGGCAGCATGCGGCGGGAACCAGTGTCGTGGAAAAACATCCGCTTCCCGCAGGACCTGCTTCCATTCCTGGAAATCCATATCATCAGTATTAGCGAGTAATACATAGATTTGGCTTTCTGCAATCTGCAAATCTGTCAAAACATCGAGGTCTTCTGCCCGGACCTTTCCATCTGCCATTCCACTGATAATACCAGCAATCATGAGAATCATAAGAATAATTCTTAGATAACTCTCCCAACGGACCATAATTACCTCCTATTGGCGTGCTGTGGTTATTGTATAGCTGTCATTCTTTACGAGTACCATATGGTACTTCGTCTTTCTTTTCCATACGCTCAGATGATTTGCACAATTGATCGGGACTGTTCTAATACTATGAAATAACTCGATACATACGAAACGATATGTCCCCTTCATTTCTTGACAAACACGGACAAAATTGACTGCAAATACTGGTTCGATAGTATTTTGGGACCAGCTTGTGCATACTGGAGAGTGCGATGAGTCATAAAGGTATTGGTCTTGCGTTGCCTAAGCTCTCTTCAAGCGGGGTCTTTCCTGATCCTTACCCGATTGTGGATCAGCCTGCTGCCCAACAGACCGGACTGCATTGGCGCAACATCTTCACCGCATTCAAATATCCCAATTACCGGCTATGGTTTGGCGGTCAACTTGCTTCCTTAACCGGGACGTGGATGCAGATCACGGCACAGGGTTACCTGATTTATGAATTGACCCATTCTGCCCAATATCTGGGTTATGCCGGTTTTGCCAGTGGCTTGCCGACATGGTTGCTGATGCTTTTTGGAGGAGTGATTTCCGATCGGATATCCCGTCGAAAACTGCTGATAATAGTCCAGAGTTATTTGATGGTCCTTGCTCTGGTCCTGGCATTTTTATGTTTTGCAGGTATCGTCCGGCCGGCCCACATTATCATTCTCTCATTCTTCGTGGGCATAGGCATGGCTTTCGAGGCACCTGCCCGTCAAGCTTTTGTCATGGAGATGGTCGATCGTGAAGACCTGTCCAATGCCATTGCCCTCAATTCAACCATGTTCAATTTAGCTATTGTGGTCGGACCAGCCGTATCCGGCATCATCTATGCCATGTTTGGACCGGCCTGGTGCTTCACACTGAATGGTCTGTCTTTTCTCGGCGTGATCAGTGCTCTAGCCCTGATGAAACTGAAACCGTACAGCCGGAAAATCAACTCTCACTCGGCCCTGGCTGACCTACTCGAAGGTTTTCAGTATATTTCAAACCACTCCATAATCAAAACACTGATATTCATTGCTGGAATGACCAGCTTGTTCGGCATGACCTTTGCCACGCTGCTGCCCGCCTGGGCAGTCAATATCCTGCATGGAGACGCACGGACCAACGGTTTCCTGCAATCCGCCCGCGGTGTGGGCGCTCTGGGCGGAGCCATACTCATTGCCGCTCTGGGCAGATTCAAATTCAAGGGACGACTCATGTCCATGGGCACATTATTCTTCCCCGTTTTTCTCATGATCTGGGTTACTCTCCGCTGGCTGCCGATTTCACTCATCAGCCTGGTCACCATCGGTCTGGCGTTCATCATCATTTTCAATCTACTCAACGCACTCATTCAGGAACGGGTCAGTGATGACCTGCGTGGTCGAGTCATGGGTGTCTACAGCTTGACCTTTTTCGGTTTCATGCCGATCTGTGCCCTGCTAGCCGGTATTGCTGCCGAAACCATCGGTGAACCCCTGACTATTCTAGTCAGTGCCCTCATCTGCCTGCTCTTTGCCCTGATTATCTGGCAAAAAATGCCCCAAATCCGCCAATTGCAATAAAACTCTTCGTTTTTCGTTGAGTTTCTTTTTTGTTACCCCAACAGACTGGATCAGAAAAACCATACTTTTGAGTCGGGTGAGCATGTCCAAGATAAAAGGATGATACATCCTATTTACCACTCGTTCTATCGAGTTTAAGAAAAGCTTGGAATTCACGGAGGGCTGCATATGACTTTTTTTCTTCTGCCCGACGAACACCTTCCCGGGCAGTATTTTCTGCCTCCTCGATGTTGCCGGCAGCAAGATAAATATGGGCCAAATCGAGATAGATCCGAAGTAACATTTGAAAATCCTGAGTTGTATCCATGAAACCACGGAGAGATGACATTAATGCCAGGGCCCGATCGTGATGAGCTCGACTTGACTCAATCCGGGCTTCAAGAGAAATCAAGGCTGGACCGAGATGATCATAATCCATTTCCGAGGCAATGATTTTGGCCTGGTCCAAATCCTGTCCAGCCCCCTCCAGATAACGCTCGAGTCGCGACCGGGCTCTTTCCAGATACATGTCTGCAAGCAGGTCCTTCATATCCCCGGATTGGAGTAATTCAAGGCATTGCTGAAAGGAATAATCCGCTTCAGAATGACGCGACAGATGACTATAGTTACTGGCAAGAGCAAGCCAGCTTTCAGCGATGTGTTTCTGAGCACCACTTTCCCTGAAAAGGGCCAGAGCAGCGTTCACATTTTCAAGGGCTCGTTCCGGGTTATCCTGGCTCTTATAGAGCGTTCCCAGGTTCTTGAGGACAATTGCTTGACCGTTTTTATCACCGGTCAATTCAGTTAAACCCAGGCATTGATTCAAGACCTCGTCGGCTTTGTCATACTCTCCAAGGAAATAAAGTGTTATGCCCATGTTGTTCAGAACGGTCAATTCACCGATCTGATCGCCTATCGCCCGAAAGATAAGCAGGGCTTCTTCTCGTAAACGCAGAGCTTCTCTATAATCACCGAGTCTGAACTTGACCACGCCCATACTGTTGAGACTCGAGGCAAACCCTCGCCGATAGCCAATAGTGTAATGTATTTCCTTGGATTGAAGGTAGTACGAATAGGCAGTTTCAAATTTTCCGAGCCTGAAATAAAGGTTCCCCAGATTAACATAGAGAGATCCGATCGCTGATTGAAAACCGTGATGCCGGCAAATTTCCAGGGCCATATTCTGCAATCGGAGTGATTCTTCGGAATGGCCTGAGAAATCAAGAATGATCCCGATATTGGCTATCACGCTGAGGTATAAGCGAACCTCTTGTTCGGACATGTCCGCCCGGTCCTTCTGTTCAAGCTCATTCATCAGGCCACGTAAAATCACTAAAGCCCGTTCATAATCTCCCAAAAAATAGGTGATCACACCCTGAAGTCGAAGTGTTTCCTTGCGAATAAGATCAGGACATTCACTGTCAAGGATGAGCTGGACAAGCTGCAGGCATTTTTCATAATCACCGGTCCCTTCATAGACCCAAGCCGCGAGCAATCTCGCTTCGATGATTTCCAGGGGCGTGGCAGCAGGGCTTGCTTCAATTTCTCTTACTACCGCAAGTGTTTCCTCATACCTGGATAAGCCACATAATGCGTCAGCCATCAGTTTTCCGGCACGGTTATCATGCTCAATTTCCTGAGCAGCGCGGCTGTATTCCAGGACTTCACCATAGCGATAATTGCGCAAAGCATGTTCAGCCGCTTCAATAAAATATTTTCTGGCCCGTTCCGGGTCGCCTGCCCGTAACCAATGAAACGCGAGGGCACCGAGGTATTCCTGGAGCCGATCGGAATAGTAACTTTCCATGCTCAAAGCAATAGAATGGTGAAGAGTCGCTCTTTCAGGAGCAGTGATCATATCATAGACTGCTTGACGAATGGTATTGTGTCCGAAACGCAATCGTTCTGGGGTAACTTGTTCCAAGATTTGGCGTTGGTAGAGGTCATTTAATACCGTCCAAAAGATGCGGTCACTCACGGGCTTCACCATCCGGACCAGATCGATATCTGTTTCCTGACCAAGAGTGGCTGCAATCCGCAATACGCGGACAGCGTCTTCATCCAAACGACTCAGACGTCGATGGATCAGGTCCTGGATTGGACCCGGAATGGGGAACTTTTCAGAGAGAATAGTCGCTAATCCGGTCTCGGATTGATCTTGCTCCCCTGCCTGAAAATGCCAATCACCTCTTTCATCTCTGATCAGCAATTGATTATCAACCATTGTGTTCAAATATTCAGCAACATAGAGAGGATTCCCACCGGAATGAGAAACTAAAAAGTCGCAAAAGGCTGCGGGGGCGCTATCCAGAGCTAACATATCCTTGATCAGATCAGCAATATTGACGTCCGACATGCGCTCGATCTCGATGACCCTGACATCGGAATAATTTCGCCAGGAAGCTATACTGCTGTTCTCCTCTTCCGAACGACAAATACCCAGGATCAGGATACTGTGGGTGCGCAGGGAACCGCTGCGGAGCACAAAATCGATAAATCCCAGGGAAGTGTCATCAGCCCAATGCAAGTCATCGAGTATCATCAGAAGCGGGTTCTGCTGGGACAGGTTTTGCAGTGTCTCCACAATATAGGAATAGAGCCGGAGTTGAGCCTGTTGGGCCGGTAGTTCGCTCGGCCGATCACAACTCTTCCATCCAGGGATACCGGCCAATTCCGGGATATGGGTTGCCATTACTGCCAACCTGTGTCCAAAAAGCTTTTCCGTGAATTCCGGACCTTGTTCACGACATAAGTCAGCTATTTCAATAAATGGTTTTGACAAGGCCTGAAGAGAACGAACATCTGCTTCGTAACACATGCCAGTCAGGACAATGCCTCCTTTTTGAGCGACTTTCCGTCCGAATTCCATGGCCAATCTCGTTTTACCGATACCGCTTTCACCCTCGAACAGGACCAATTTCCCGCTGCCTGACAGTAATGACCTCATGTCTTGCTTTAAAGCATTCAGATCGTTGTGCCGACCGACAAAACCGGGCCGATACAGATAGGACCTGCTTCGAGTGGGACCTGCCGCCATCCCGTTCCCGGCACCACAATTGCCTAAAATGCTGGCTACCGTCTCGGCATATCCAATCCGGTCACCCGGCTTCTTTGCTAACAAACGATGGATCAAAGTACTCAATTCCTGAGATAAAAAAGGAGCGAATTCCGAAAGGTGTGGAGGGTAGTCATGCAGGTGTGAGGCAATAATCTCCGATAATGTCGCCCCAGTAAAGGGGAAGAAACCGGTTAAAAACTCATAAATCATGATTCCCAATGAATAAAGATCTGCCCGGGCATCAACATATTCACCTCGAATCTGTTCGGGAGCCATGTAGTGGATCGTCCCGGCCGTGCTGGCAATAATATGAAGAATTTCCCTGTTCATCACTCCCCCGAAATGGCTGATCAGACCGAAATCGATGATAATGGGCAGCCCGTCTTTTTGTATCAATATGTTCTCAGGCTTCAGATCGCGATACACGATTCCTTGACCGTGGAGATACGCGAGAGGAACGCATAATCGTCTGAAAAGGGTCAATATTGCTCTCTGCTTCTCATCGGACAGGGGCACTATTGCCGGAGTGTGCAGATGTTCGACTGTCCGGTTTGAACCGGAGTCGCTTTTCTCCCCCGACTCCCAATGCTCTCGTGCGATCAGGGTGGAGAACTCGGTATTTTTATGACTGCACGCCCCATTCCGGTCGGTTTGACTTTCTGCCTGCGTGACCGTGATCACTTGAGGACGCGTGGAGACGTTCTCCCTCGACGATACTTGTCCCGAGTCTGTCCCTCTGAGATTACTGTACAATGATCGCAAAGAGACCCCTTCGATCAACTCCATGGCATACCAGGGAAAACTTTCGCTATCGTCGAAATCCACGATTTTTACAATACCGGGATGGTCCAACCTGCTGAGAATGGAAATCTCGCGGCGCAGGTCTTGTAACAGGTTCTTCTGCAGACCCAGCACCGTTTTTAGAGCTATGGCCTGCCCCGAATCTTGATGCACGGCCCGGTAAACCACGCCCATGCCACCCTGGCCAAGCTTTTCGATGATCCGATACGGTCCGATATGTGCCGGTACTGTGTTCATGGTCTCTGGCTTGTGCTCCACCCAAGATGAATTCAGCTCTACTATAGCCATTTGACCAAAGATGTGCAACGTGTTCTATACCTTGTTATGTTTTTATGACATTTGTCACCATCTGTATTCTTTAATATGCATCCTTTCGGAGATCGATCGATAAGATGTAAACAATTTTTGTTCCTTTATCAATGATATAAAATAGCCGCAAATGACCAATTCTATATCGCCAGGTTTCTGGGGAATATCCACGTAATTTCTTGATATTTTTTCCCCAATATGGTTCATTTCTTAATTGAGGATAAACATATTCTTTTAGTTTTTTCGATAGAAATTCATTGTGAGCAGGTGATAATTTTGCTATCGATTTAGTAAATTCAGCAGTCTCAAATATCCGATAATCATTCAATGAATTGCCCCTTCATGCTTTTTACATCATTTAATGCCTGCCTTATGCTCTTGTTTAGTTCTTTGTTTCCCTTTATCTCATCCATTTCAAATTCATCAGCATATTGATCGTATTCGATAAATTTGAGAACTGCTGTCTCTATAAAATTTGACATAGATCTGTTGTCATCTTTCGCCAGATTTCGAAATATCTCATACGTCTTATCGTTTAATCGTAGAGTTATTGTTTTTGGCATCATAATCCTCCTTAAAGAATATTCTAATCTACTTAAATAGAATAAAACAGAATTATTGTGATGTCAAGTGAATAATTTCGTGGATAACGAGTACGCGGCTGAGCTGCGAGTGGCTCGTCTGTTCGAGCCGTGTGTTCGGTCGCCGCAGGCGGTCCAGACAACAATTCAGCCGCGGACCCGTTCAGTCCGACCGCCTGCGGTCGGACTGAACGGTGGAGCTAACCGGGCACAACAAACACGCCAAGTCTACCGATCAACATCCAGGAAGTCAACGATTGCCTGTAAATTCCCCCCCGATACATTTGCGGTCGGGCTCCGGTTCAACGATTTGTTAACTGTCTGTTTTGTTGTTTTTGCGAAAGTTCTTAGGATTGTTCTCATCATCATCCCAGTTTTTTGGATTGTCTCTGATGTATGTTCTGATCCGATTCAATTCATCATCGTTTCCAATTACGTGATCATGGAATCGTAATTGCCAGAGACGTTTTCTGAAGGGGGGCCAACC
>JAFGSJ010000122.1 GCA_016934675.1 bacterium
ACGTGGGCTCTTTCCCGTTCAATACCAAAAAGCCCCACTGAAGCGATTGTTGATGTATTGTAATTCAATGCTGCGAAGCAGCAAGCAGCGCAGGTCCGAAGAACCAGGCTTCAGCCTGGTTTCGGTCAGAACACGAATCCCGGGCTGCGACGCTGCCTATTTCCATATCTGCTGATGAAAAATGCATCAGTCCCAGGGATAAACTTCGTGCCGATAGAGCCGGGGCGGTCTGCGGGGGCGACGTCTCGAACGGAAGACCAAGACACCCAGCAGCCCGGCCAGAAATCCACCGATATGGGCGAACCAGGCCACACCGCCACTGCTGGCGGACATGATCGAACCGAAACCGGACAATACCTGCATCATGAACCAGATGACAATAAAAAAGATCGCCGGTATTTCGATGATATCGAAAAAAATGAAAATAAAGATCAAGGTCCGGACCCGGGCCCAGGGATAGAGCACGACATAGGCCCCTAAAACGCCGGCGATGGCCCCGGAAGCCCCGATGGTCGGAACAAGCGAATCGAGATTCATGACCACGTGCCCCAGACTGGCCAATACTCCGCACAATAGGTAAAAAACCAGGTATTTGAAATGACCGAGCCGGTCCTCGACATTATCACCGAAAATATACAGAAAGAGCATATTGCCGATCAGGTGAAACCAACCGCCATGGAGAAATAGTGAACTGAACAGGGGCAGCACGGCCACGGACAGGTATCCGACCAAGTCCGGCTCGGGATGATAAGCCCGGGTAAAAGCACCGGGAATGACTCCGAAATGTTGGATGAATTGCTCCAATTCAGGACCCAACGCTAACTCGAACAAGAACACGATGCAATTGGCGCTGATCAGAAAATAATTGACGAAAGGATAGGTCTGGCTGGGGATGGTGTCCTTGAGTGGAATCATTTCTTCGTTTTCTGCCTTCCGGTCTTCCTGACCAAACGTTGAAGTTCCGGGCATCTCTTCAAAGCTTCCCGGTATTCGGCCATGGACGAAAATTGATAAGGATAGGTCCGGCAGGATTGTGGTCGAACAGGATAGATCTCGCATTGGTTTTGGCTGTCTAAGAAGCAATGCGGTCGGAAGGATGGGCTGGAAAGCAGGTCCCAACCACGGTCATGGGTCAGATACTGCTGGGTGAAGGTAAGCTGGTCCAGTCCGAGAAATGCGGCAATCGCGGTAATTTCAGAAGCTGTGACATAAACCCAACCCGACGTGGCGCAGCATGCTCCGCAACGCTGACATTTGAATGAGCCGTTTAGGTCGAGTTGAATGCCGATGTCGGAATTCATTATTCGTGACCCCCCTTCTCCTGCTCAAGACAGAACAAGTGGGCTAAACTGCTTGACCAGTCAAGAGGGATATGAATGATCTGGTCCATTTTTTTTGTCCGGGTCAATAGAAAGTTATGGACCAGACCGAACCGGAAAATGTCACGGGTGATCTCGACATCCTTGCGACAGTATTGGGCGATGAGTTCGAGACGGCCCTGTTTGAACCATTCGAGGGCTTGCAGGCCGTCAGCGGATTTGGCGCTTTTCAGGGTGGCTTCAGCCAGTTGGTTCAAGCTCACTCGCTTACCCAAGACCCGGTTGACTTCGCGACAGATATCGAATGAGGGTAGAGAAGCAAAATCGAAGGCACTATAACCGCGCAGGACGGTATAATCAAATGAAATCGAGTTAAAACCCACGATCAGATCGGCGCTGCGGAGATGATCGATAGCCTGCTCGATCGTTTCTTCACTGTATTCGAAGTAATCATCATGGATCGAGTCGTAGAGCACGCAGACCGAGACTCTCATCAAGTGGGCATTATGCCAGCCTCCGACGTCATGCGAGCTTTTCTGGGTCTCGAGATCGAACACCACGATACGTTTCTGTTCTTCGAGTCGGGTCCGACCGGGTATACTAGGCGTGGAAGTCGGCCAGATCTGATCGGCCTTTTTGCCCTGCGGAGCCGAACTTGACCGGTCTGGCCCGAAATCCTGACCGGGTTGAGCGTCGAGAAGTTCGGGTCGAATCTCTTCACCGAGTAAAAGATTCAAGGTGATAATCGAGCCACGTTTATCCAAAGGTTTATTGCCCGAACCGCATTTGGGGGAATGGATGCAGGAGGGACAGCCCTCCTCGCAGGGACAGGAGCCGACCACCCGGACGGTCCGCTGCAGGAGTTGATCGATGACTTCATATGCCCGGGCCGCCAGACCCACTCCACCCGAATGCCCATCGTACATGAAGATGACGCCCTTTTCGATCTGTTCGTGCCTGGGCATACACACTCCACCCACATCATTGCGATCACACAGGGCAAAAAGCGGGAACAGTGAGAGCGCGGCATGCTCGATCCCATGAAGGCTGCCCATATAATGACAACCATGTTCCAGCAGGAATTGCTGGACTTCCGGCTCGATCTCGATCCAGATTCCGACCGTCTCGAAAGTCAGAGGCGGAAAATCGAGCGGGACCTGATCGATCAGTTCCTGACCCATGATCCGTTTGCGTTGGAAGCCCTTAATGGTTTCGGTGACTTTGAGTCGTCCCTGATTGATCACGAAGTTCAGGACCCTTTTCGTGTTCGTGGTAGTCAGGATTTCCGTTTCTTTCTCTGCCAGGGCCATGGTGTAATAATCGTATTCGACTTCACGGGCCATGATCAATCGCCTGCTCTCATCGACCTCCTCGATGAAATACTGCCGCCCGCGATGCAGATAAATCGCCCCGGGATGACATTCGACATAACGTTGCCGGCCACTGACCTGGCCGATGACCTTTTTGTCTTCGAGCACAATCGTGAAGGGAACCCCCATGGAACGGATATCCATATCGCGATGGGGCTGGGCATTGACTGCGAACCACTGCCGTCCGTTGGCGCTTTTTTCCAGGCGATGCGCCTGGACCAGCTCCTCCAGTTCCGGCTGATAACGATTGGTATCGAACACATGCTCGTCGCTCCTGAGCGGGATTTCCGCGGCCGCGCAGACCAGGTGATTGGAAAGGATCTCGCTGTTATCCGCGTCAACCACTGCCCTCTCACACGGGCGTCCGAAAAAATCGTTCGGATTGAGTATGAAGTACTGGTCCAAGGCGTCCGGTCCGGCAATCATCATGATCAGTGATTCACGGTCTTTGCGTCCGACCCGACCGCCCCGTTGCCAGGTTGCGGTGATAGTACCGGGATAGCCGACCAGCAGGCAGGCATCGAGCCCGCCGATATCGATGCCCATCTCGAGGGCGCTGGTCGAGATAACCCCGTCAAGTTCACCTGCGAAGAGGTCCTTTTCGATCTGACGCCGCTCCTCGGGCAAAAAACCGGCCCGATAGGCGCTGATCCTTGAGCGAAGTGCGGGATTGCTCTCGAGGACCCAGGTATATAATAACTCAGTGATCTTGCGCGATCTCGTGAAAGCGATGGTCTTGAGTCCAGCTTCGATACAAGCTGACATCAAGCGGGCTGCTTCGGTATAAGGACTGAGATTGGGATTGAAAAAGATGAAATGCTTAGCTTTCGAGGGGGCCCCGCTTTCAGTTATAATCTCGAACTTTTCGTTTACCAGCGACTCGGCCAGTTCCTTCGGGTTCTCGATGGTGGCCGAGGCGGCTACATAGCGGACCGTCGAGCCATAAAAATCTGTTAAACGCCGGATTCGGCGGAAAATCTGCAAAATATGCGAACCGAATACACCCCGATAGGTATGTAATTCATCGATGACAATGTATTTCAGGTTTCGAAAAAGCTTTTCCCAGTGGGTATGGGCAGGCATGATCCCATGGTGGAGCATATCGGGATTGGTGATCAGAATTCTGGGCAGGTGGGTCCGTATCTTCTGACGCTGGGCTTTGGGCGTATCACCGTCATAAATGGCCGCACTCAGGTCAGACCGATCGGCCATCTGCTGAAACAACTGTTCGAGCCTGGCCAATTGGTCCTGTTCCAGGGCTTTCAGGGGGAAAAGATACAGGGCTCGGGCCGTGGGATCGTGTTCGAGCATCTCGATGATCGGGATGTTGAAGGCCAGTGATTTACCCGAAGCGGTCGGTGTGACCAGAACGATGTTTTTTCCGGCCCGGACCAGATCGATGGCCTCGGCCTGATGAGTGTACAACCGGTCGATACCACTCCGGTTCAGGGCGGCTTCAAGCCAATCCGGCAGACCGCCCGTCGGCTGACCATACGCCGCCGGCACCTCGGCAATGTGATGATGATAAATCAGGGATTGCCTGAAAGGATCGGTCTTCTTCAGATGTCGGATAAACGTTTCCAGATTCAGGGGCCCGGGGGCCGGCTTTTTTCTCTTTCTCGGTCTCATAGCATGTATCGCGGCACAATCTGCTCTGTTTCAAGGTTGTGATAAAAATGCTTCATCGTAATATCGAGTCCGGTTACGAAATGAAAATCATATCTTGTATTTTCCAACTTTAGCAATAGTATCATGGGACTATAACAACAAGGGGCAGGTTCATCATCAAGGAAATGATCGGTACAATGAAGGATTGTGAGTGAAGGAACATGTTGGTAAATCATTATCTGGTCCTGTTCATTTTTATTCTGACCTATGTTTTCATATCGGTGCAGCGCATTCCATGGGTCAGACTGGACCGGCCCTCGGGGGTCACCATCGGCTCGGCCCTGCTGCTCATTATCGGGGTGATCGATCTCGAGCAGGCTTTTTCCTATATCGATCCGGATGTTCTTCTGTTCCTGCTGGGCATGATGGTCATGATCGCCTATCTCGAATTTTCCGGTTTTTTTGAAACCATTGCCATCTGGATGATCAGACATGCCCATTCAACCAAGAAACTGTTATTCCTAACGATTCTCAGTTCGGCCCTGCTCTCGGCCTTTTTTGTCAATGATACGGTCTGTCTGCTGATCACCCCGGTCATCCTGAGAGCGACCAGGCTCGTGAAAATAAGTCCGTTACCATATCTGTTGGGCGTTGCAACGTCCGCAAACATAGGCTCGGCCCTGACCATCACCGGAAATCCCCAAAATATGTACATCGGGATACATGCACAGGTTTCTTATCTCAACTTCATTCTGATCATGCTTGTTCCGGTAGTCCTGGGATTGATAATAAATTATGCCGTTATCCGGCTGGTTTTCCGTCGTGAGATCAACAGCTATCAGTTCTCGATTGGGACATTCGAACCCGTCAAGCTGGACCGGGTTTTGCTGAGTAAAACCCTGGGCGCACTGATGGTGACCCTGACCTTGTTCAGTTGCGGGTATGGTTATTCCCGGTCCGCCTTCATCGGCATGGCCCTCATTTTTCTCATCGGTCATGTTCGCCCACGCCAGGTCTTGAAGAATTTGAACTGGACCATCCTGCTTTTCTTTGCCGGACTGTTTATTGTCATGGGCGCATTTCGGCAGGCAGGTTATATGGACTATATCGTGGGCCTGTCGCAGCAGTATCTGGAACGGGATGGATTTGAACTTTTCTCGGGTCTGTCGCTGATCACCCTGCTCCTTTCAAACCTGGTCAGTAATGTGCCGGCAGTCATTCTTATGCAACCGATCATCGAGAATCTGGGCAATACAAACCAACTCTGGATATTGCTGGCCATGTCCTCGACCTTTGCTGGTAATCTGACCTTGCTCGGTTCCGTAGCCAACCTGATCGTGGTTGAAGAAGCCCAGATCCATCAGGTCACCATCACTTTTTGGGACTATGTCAAAGTCGGTGTGCCTATAACCATACTCACAGTCTTTCTGGGCACACTCTGGCTGTCTCTCGAATGGTCGTTTCTCCTGGCCCGGGTCACCTGATCAGAATCATGATCCCATGACGGACCACTGTATTAACATTGCGAAATCGGATCATTTGCCTTAATTGATCATGTACGATATACTGTACCATTGCCTGTCCACCCGAAAAGCACGGGGAAAGCCGTTATGTTGCTCCGAAAAATTATCATTATCGATCGGGACAAAAAAATTGCCGAATTACTCGAATCTTGTTTCAAGGCAGAGGGTTACCTGACCTATGCCACCAATTCAGTCGATCATGTTCTGGAGTATATGGAGGGATCGAGAACAGACATACTCGTCGTTGATAGCCTGTTGCCTGATGATGGTGCATATACCCTTTTACGGAATATACGTCAGAAACCGGAGGGACGCATCCTGCCCATTGCTCTGATTATCAGCAGCCGTCCCGTTCATGCGGACCGGCAGACTTTTCTGATGCGGCAATTTCGAGTGCCCCTGGTCATAAAAAAACCATACCGGATTTCAACCCTGCTCAAGACAATCGATACTTTTTTCGCTTCCTCCGAAACACGATCAATACCAATTGGACAACTCAATGATCTTGATGATAATCCAAGCGGATCAACCTCTTCAGAGGACGAGGTCAAGACCATAACCACCGAACCGGATGATTACATTGAATTAATCGAACCTGATGGTGGTGAGGATGTCGAGGGATCGGACAGTCCCGAAAGGCCCGATGAATCCTCCGGGACTGCATCCGTGATCGAACGACAAACAATGGCAGAAGCCGTCGAGGCCGAACAGATCGAGGAACTTACCGAGGAAGTCGACGAGAGGCGACACATTGTTGTAGTTGATGATGAGCCCACGATCCTGAAAATATTGACCCGTCTTTTCGAGACCGAAGGATTCAGGGTGAGTATGACCCATAAATCAACAGAAGCCATGAAACTGGTCGCGACTGAAAAACCCGATGTGGTCATATCGGATATCATGATGCCGGAACTCGATGGCTACTCTCTCTGTCGTATTATCAAATCCAAACCCGAGCTGGCCAAGACCAAGGTCATTCTCCTGACAGCCAAAAACCTGACCCAGGACAAAGGTGAAGGCTTCAAATCCGGGGCTGATTTTTTTATGCAAAAACCGATCAATCGTCAAAAACTGGTTTCGGTGGTCAAGAGTTTACTCAACCTGGCGGAGCAGGGCTGAACAAGACGGACCCAGCCCATCGATCAGATCGTCCGGGGTAATCCCAAATGACGAAGGGATTGAACCGAAAAATGTTGCGTATCAAAGATCGAGCACAAAGACGGACTAGGTTGACAGCCTATGGTTTTATTCTCCCGGCCGCACTCCTTATTTTTATTTTTCACATCGTGCCGATTTTTATTTCATTCGGGCTGAGTTTTTTCGAGTGGGACATGCTTGGCAAAGCCCGGTTTATCGGCTTGGATAATTATTATCAATTGAGTACCGATCGAGAATTCTGGTTGTCGGTGCTGAATACCTGCTTCTATGTGCTCGGAACGGTGCCGTGTTCGATCGGCCTGGCCCTCTTCTTCGCCCTGCTTCTTCACAGGGTCGTACTCAATCGTGGTCTGTATCGGACCATTTATTTTCTTCCGGTTATTACCTCGTTGAATGCAGTGGCCCTGGTCTGGACCTGGATATATCACCCCCAATTCGGCCTGGTTAACGGTTTCTTGTCATGGTTCGGCCTGGCACCACAGCGTTGGATGCTCGAACCACGCGGTATTTTCGATTTGATCCTGAAGCCGGTCCTGGACCCGATCGGTTTGACCCTCTCGGGTTTTCTAGCCGGACCCAGCCTGGCCCTGACCGGGATAATCGTCATGAGCATCTGGAAAGGCCTGGGATATAATATTGTTGTGTTACTGGCCGGACTGGGGACCATCCCGCGCGAGTTGTACGAAGCGGCCCGACTCGATGGTGCCGGACGATTAGCCTCATTGCGACATATCACCGTACCCCTGATCTCACCCAGCCTCTCCTTCTTACTGATCACATCGACCATTTCCTCTTTCCAGGTATTCAACCAGGTCTACCTGATGACCCAGCCGCCGGGTGGCCCGCTGGGGACCACGACCGTGGCCGTTTTCTATCTTTATGAAAAAGGATTTGTCGATTTCGAGATGGGTTATGCCTCGGCTCTGGCCGTGGTCCTCTTTGTGATACTATTTACGATCACCCTGATCCAGTTCAAACGTGGTGGGGCCCAACAGACAAGCCTGTGAACGCTTGTCCCGAAAAGGAGTCTGCTCAACACTCATGCACCGCTTCAGAAACATGCTGCTCGACCTCCTCGTCCATATCATCCTGATCACGGTCGGCATCTTTATGGTCGTGCCTTTCGTCTGGATGGTCGTGACTTCATTGAAAGACCCAACTGAAGTCTTGGCTTTTCCACCACGCTGGATACCCGAGCAGAAGTATTATGCCGTCCTTCCCGGCGAGAATGCCCGCGAAGTCCGGGTCCAAACGATTTCAGCTCCGGACACCGGGTCAGCAGAAAACCCATCAACCATATCCTCGGACCAACTCGTGGTCCGCTGCATCGAACCGGGCCCGGACCAGGGCCGGAAGTGGTCTATCGGGAGGACGGACCTGAGGAGCCGGCGTTTTTTATGGAGTAATTATCCCCGGGCCTGGAGCGAAATATCACGTGAAGTGACGTTCAGCCGATATTTTTATGTGACCACGATCGTGGCCCTGCTGACCACGCTGGGACAATTGATCACTTCGACTTTGGCCGCTTTTGCTTTTGCCCGCCTGAAGTTCTTTTTAAACCACATCATCTTCACGATTCTGCTGGGCACGATGATGGTCCCCCAGCCCGTCCTCCTGATCCCTGATTTCATCCTGCTGGCAAAATTCGGTTGGCTCAATACGTTCTACGCCCTGATTGTGCCCTGGCTGGCTAATGTTTTCGGCATTTTTCTGCTGCGTCAGTATTTTTTGACCATCCCGGAAGAATTACTCGATGCCGCCCGGATTGATGGTTGTGGCAACATTCGGATACTGGTGCAGATAATGGTCCCTTTGGCCAAGCCCATACTGATGACCCTGGCCCTGTTCACCTTTATCGGTTCATGGAACAGTTTCATGTGGCCCCTGATCGTAACGAATTCTCCCGATATGAGGACCCTGCAGGTCGGATTGGCATCGCTGCAATCAGAAAGCGGTATTCAATGGACCCTGATGATGGCTGCTTCAACTTTCAGCCTGATCCCCCTGATCGTGCTTTTCTTCTTTGTTCAGAAACACTTGATCGAGAGTTTCGCCCGGTCAGGATTGAAAGGTTGAAACAGGAGGGCTGGATTCGATTATGACCGAGATACACAAACCAAGACAACACGCGTATCGATCCAGTATTTCATGCATGTTCAGGCCTTCATCGGCAGACCGGTGCGCTCTCAGGCCGATCTGGCCGCTGGTCATGACCGCGTTCATGATCCTGGCCCCCATCGGTTGCTCCCGACCTGACCAGCGCCCGGATAATGAAATCGTGTTCTGGCACGCTATGGGTGGTCGGCTGGGGCAGGCT
Organism: bacterium; assembly: GCA_016934675.1. GTDB lineage: Bacteria > CSSED10-310 > JAFGSJ01 > JAFGSJ01 > JAFGSJ01 > JAFGSJ01. The sequence goes on from JAFGSJ010000122.1 coordinate 9,296, forward strand.
TTAACCGATATCGTCTCTGATTTCAACCGGAATAATCCGGACATCACCGTCAAAACCGAATATATGGGTAGTTACAGCTCACTCCGCCAGAAAATCATTGCCTCCCTTGCAGCAGGCAATTACCCCGATCTGGCCCAGTCCTTCGAAACCTGGACCAGCAAATTTGTCGAAGCGGATAAAATCATGCCTGTCAGCGCGTTCCTGGATGAATCCGACTCACTGTCCCGGACCTGGATCGATGATATCGTGCCTGTCCTGCGGCAGGCCAATACCTACAAGGGTGATTTGTGGGCCATGCCTTTTAACAAATCCGTTCCGGTCATGTATTATAATCTGGACCTGCTCAGGGAAAAAGGACTGGGACCCCCAGCCGATAACTGGACCTGGGACGATTTTATCGATTATGCCCACCTCCTGACCGATGACCACGATCAGGACGGCCGGATTGACCGATACGGTTATGCCAATACCCTGACCGAATGGTTGTTCCAATGCCTCATCCACCAGAATGGTGGCTCCGAGTTTGACCCGACTGAAACCCGGATCACCTTCGCCGAACCACCCGGACTCAAGGCACTGGCCTTCATCCTCAGATTGATCGAACCCGAACGGGTCGCTTATTATTCGACCGGTTTCAATAATCAGAACGATTTTGCCGCCGGTAAAGTGGCCCTGATCTCCTCGTCCTGCGCTTCCCGCATCTATCTCGAACCGGTCCTCCAATTCGATTGGAGCACTGCTCCTCTGCCACGTGGACAACAACCGGCCGTAACCGTGTCCGGTACCAATATCCTCATTTTCAAACAGGCGAATCAAAACCGGTTGAAAGGGGCCTGGCGTTTTGTCCGCTACTTCATCAGCCCCGATGTCACGCTCCGTTGGAGCCTGCTCACCGGGTACCTGCCGGTCCGCCAGAGTGCTATCGATTCCCCGCACATGCAACGAGCCCTCGCTCAAAATCCACGGATCAAAGCCTCACTGGTCCAATTACCCTACGCCGTTCCTTCACCCAAACACCAGGCCTGGGCAAAAGGCCGGGAACTTCTCATCGAAGCACTCGAACAGAGCATGATCGGACACGTCCCCCCGGAAGAATCATTAACCAGTGCCGCCCGAAAAGCACAAACCCTGCTCGACCGATATAACAAGAACTGAAATTGTCCGTTCGGACAAAAGAGGCAGGATACTCACGCATCCTGCCTCTTGTCTCAGTACTGGATCAGCCTGCTCAGGTATGGCCTATTTCCCTCTTCTTCCATGTCCACCCCGTGATTGACCGGATGAACGATTATCACAGACACCGTCATGATCATTATCGACAAAATTCGGACCTTTTCCGGCATAACGACCCTGTCCCGTACCCTGAGTGAAATCAGGGTCCTGACCATTGGGAATACCGTCACCATCGTGGTCCGCCGCAGCCTTCCGGTCAGCACCCCGGCTCATCTTGCCCTTCTGAGCACCATTCCCCTGACCATGCCCCCAACCACTACCCTTGCCCTGGCCTTGCTTTCGGCTCCAATCACTGTCCTGACCGTTGGGTATGCCGTCACCATCATGGTCCGGCGCATTATCATTATACCCGTCCCCATTGTTGTCGACGAAGCCGGGACCATGGACCACCGCCTGCGCCTCTGTCTTCGTCTCATCGGTTTCATCCGCAGCCCAGACACCAACCACCAGAGCCAAACCAACCACCATTACCCCAACTACACTGATCATCTTTCCACTCATGGCTTCTACCTCCTTCGTAAGGGTCCATGTGTATGAATAATGTGTTCAAACAACCTGTCCCTGCCAGAAGCATATTTCGTGCCAAGTTGTGAAAAACGTTTATTTTGAATGCGTCAGACGCAAAAAGCCGAACAAGGTTTGGGGTAATTGGCTGCTCCCCTCGACAAATTCAGTCCGATTTTCGACAAAAGTGTCGAGGGTGTTGGACCGACAGGCACGAAAGAGGAAAGAAACTAATAGGCCAGAGAGCCATCTTCGTTTCTGAGGATGATGTTTCGATCAGCCACGGTCATGTGACTGGCGATCAGGACGGATTGTCCCTCGACAACAGAGGTCCAGCCATTGATCGTGACCGGTGTTCCGGCGTTCAAGGGTAGGTTGAGCCGGGCCAGGAACCATTCCGGGCCAAGGATTACGCGGCTGGGACCGTCATTGGTTGAGATGATGAGTTGGATTTCCAGTTCTGTTCTGTTCGGAGAGCTTGTCCGGGCCAGGGAGGCAATCGGGCCAAGCAGAGTGGTTTTGTTCGAAGCGGAAATTTGGTATTGGCCGGTTTGATTTAGAGCTGGTGCGGAATTCTTGGATGAGCTTTGGCGTCTTTGCCCGCCTGTTTTCTGGTTGCCGGACCGACCGGGAGTCAAAGCTCCTCCCTTTCCCCTGCCTTTGCCGCCCCAGTTTCGGCCTCCGCGATGCTGGTGCCAGGCCCGACGGTCATCGAGACCATCGTTGTCCTCATCGATAAAGCGGTCCGTCTTGGCGTGCCGGTTTTTCTTGAATTGTTGGAATTGTTTTGTGATGAGTTCGTTGGTAATATCGTTGTGTCCGTCCTGATTGGCATCGAGTGCGAACAGCGGATCGGGGATTTCATCGTTCACCAACTGTTGATACAGGTCGTTCAGACCGTCACCATTGGCGTCTTGGAAGTAGTCGTTCTTGCCATCGCCATCCTGGTCTACAAAGGTTACGGACAGGTTATAAACCTGGCCGTTCAGGTCATTCAGGCCGTCTCCGTCAGCGTCACGAAAAAGATCATTGATCCCGTCCTGGTCCCGGTCCACAAAACCGGTCGGGGTCGGTTCCTGCTGGTCGGCCAGAGAGAATGGGGGACTGTTCACGATCAGGAAACAACAGAAAAGCAATAGACCATGATGAACAGGTTTGTTCATTGTTGCACCCGAGACCGTTCCTTCACTGCGACAAGATGATCGAGCAGTTCATGCAAACGGGTGATAATCAGGTCCGGTTCCCGGTCTGGAGGACAATCGAGCTCGTGGCGGGTCGGGTTGAGCCAGACCGCTTTCATATCTGCCTTTTTGGCGCCGCCCACATCTTTACCTAAACTATCGCCCACGTAAAGACATGACTGTGGTGGCAGACCGAGTCGCTGGGCGGCAATGATAAAAATCCGCCGGTCTGGTTTTCTGATGCCGATTTCATCCGAAGCCAGGACCAGGTCGACCAGATCGGCCAGGCCGAGGTCTGCACACAATTCGGTCAGGCTGGTATCCCAATTCGAGAGGAGTCCCAGCCTGAAGCCGTGTTGGCGCAGAGCGGTCAAAACCGTGATGGCGTCAGGGTCAAGCACGTAACTGTTCGGGGAGCGTGACCAGGCTGCCAGTTCGTAGGCCATACCCTGATCGGGATCATGGATTTTCAATACATCCAGATACACATCATAGAACTTTTTCCAGAAACGCAGGTTATTATCGAGTGCCCAGGGTAAATGCCTGTTTTCGGCATAGAATGTGGCTACCGTTGTCGCGGCATGTTCCAGATGTTCAGGTGACGGAAAAGAAGCATCGGGTGGTAACAGAAGCCTCAGTTTCTGCTCATCGGAATAGGTCCGTGACACCAGGGTATCATAGACATCAAAAATGACCCCTTTGAGATTGATCAATCCTGGTCTCATAGTCTCTGCCATTTCGAATACTATTCCTTTCCGACTTTACGATCCTCATCTTTTTATATCAAGAAACGTGCCAATATTTCGAAAGACGCACAGCCGGCAACAGGGTGATTTTTCGCTTAGATCATGTATTGCAGACCGAGTTTGAGGACCCGTCCGGGCCGTTCGTAACCGATTTCCTGGTAATAATCTTCGTCGAGCAGGTTGAGTCCCTGCAGGGTGAGGCTGAGTCCGAAATCGAAGTCATGGCGGATAGTCAGGTCCCAGAGTGAATATGAAGGTATCTCGAGTTCGTTATAATCATTGTCATATTGGATAACGGAGTCCTTGTAAGAGTAGCCCAGAGTACACCTGGTGCCAAAGGCAAAGGCATAACCGAGTTCGAGATGGAGAACGTTCTCGGGTGTATAGGGCAGCTCGTCGAATTCGGCGTCTGTACTCTCGTTGCGTGCCTGGAGGAAAGTATAGGCCATTCTGCCCTGGAAGCCGCTTCCATGCTGATAATCGCCCCAGAGTTCGAGCCCCTTGAACGAAGCTTTGCTGATGTTGTCATAAATAGCATCGCCGTTGGGTCGATCGATCATATCGTTCAAATCGTAATAGAAAGCCGCGCTCCCGAGACTGAAGGACAGATCGGGCTGATACTGATAACTGAGTTGATATTCGAGAGCTTGTTCAGTATCCAGCGTGGAAATCTCCACCTCAGACGGGTCGACTTCGTCGATATTGGCAAAAAGCTGATTCATGGTTGGGAACCTGTTTTTCTTGCTGATCGCACCGCTGAAGGAATGCTGCTCCTGATAGAGATAGATGGCCCCAAGGCTCCAGGTCAGGGCATTGATATCTTCGGTCCGGTCCTTGATGACCTCATCGTCAGCGGGAAAATTCTCGACCGTATCGAAATCATACATTTCCAGGCCGGCTCCTAACTGGATTGACCAGGGTTGGGTCGGGTGCCATTCTCCCTCACTCAGGAAGGAATAGGTGTGAGCTTGATACTCTTCCCAGGGCTCGCCGAGGTCGGACTGTGAGCGATGATTGTCCTGGATGCCCTGGACCGAGGCCCTGATGGCGCCCTGTTCGCTCAACTGCCAGGAAAGGCGGGAGATTAAACCAGCCGAATAATCATCGTATGTGCTTTCCCAACGGAGTTCGTCATAGGTGTCGTCTTTGTAATTTCGGAGCACGTTATCATAGGTATGGTAGAAAAAATTGGCCCGGAAATCGACCGTTTCCGTGAGCTGACTCCGCCCGGCCAGGACGTTGGTGGTTTTTTTCCATTCCGGGAAATCCCAGTAACGCACACTGACCTCGTCTGTGGTAGCCGGTGGTATCTCTTTTTCCGCATCGGTATAGGTCGATGACAGGCTGAGTTCATGCTTACCCCAGTCCAGTCCCAGTTTCAAACCGGCACTCCATTGGTTAAAGGCCGAGTGTTCCCTGATATCGCCATCTTCGAGAAGATAACCGTCTTCATCATAGGTTGTTTTAAAATCATCGGACATGGGCCAACCTTCGGATTCCCGGAGACCTGCTGACAGTTGATAATAAAATATGCCCATTTTCTGACCATGACTCAGCCGGGCTGAGTAATTCGATTCTTGATCGATACTGCCGACAAAGCGAAAATTGGGTTGATCGGTCGGTTTGGCTGAAACAAGGGAGACCAAGCCTGCGATCGCATTGGGACCATACAGTACCGAAGCATTCCCCCGGACCAGTTTGATCTCGGCCAGGTTCTCGAGCGATAGTTCCGAACTGTCCAGATCGCCATAATAGGGCGTCGTGAGTGGCACACCATCATAGAGCATCAGAATTCGACCCTGGCGGAAGCCGCGTAAAAAAATCTCGGGTTCGTTTTTCTGACCGACCGAGTTGAATATTCCGGGGACCTGCTCGACTGCTTCGAGAATGTCCTCCTTCAATTTCTCATCGAAATATTCCGCCGGCACGATGGTCCGGGCAGCGGGTTCAATCTTTTCAGCTTGTCCGACCACCTCGATTCGGCCCAGATCGAAGACAATCAGGTTTTCTTCTTTCTGCTCTTTCTGCTGGGTATTCAAATCCTGTTCATCGTCCGCGAACAGAGAGTTAACAGGTAACAGTATTAACATTCCAACACACATACAACAAACAACGATTTGAAACAGTATCCCTTTGCTGACCATGGTTCTTCCCCTTTCCTGGAAACAGTGAATGCGTGCATTGAAAAACATCTTGTTTTCCCTTGACAAATTAAAAACGAAGTAAGATATGTGCTTTATACCCCGGTGATTTGATTTTCAATCCTTATAAGAGGAAAAAAGCTGAACTGGAAATCACGACCTTCATTTCAGGAATAGTTCTCGTCGGAATGGGACAGCAGTTGTTTCAACTTGCTTCTGATGACTTGGCCGGAGAGTATACCACGACGTATTTCAGCCCTGAATCTTCGCGGTGAGAGTATGTTTCTGAGTTGGGTATAGCGTCTGACCAGGGAAAGGCGGGTCGATGACAATCGACTTAAGGGATAAGGTGAGGAGTAGATGTTGAAGTGTGCCCAATCGATCCTGGAAATCTGGTATTTACATTTCAAATCTTGATAATAGCCGGTCCCGGGCAAGGGAAAGAGCAGGCTGAACGAGAGGGCTTCGAGGGGGAGTGAAAAACCCAAATCAATGGTTTCGAGCATTTGGGCCAGCGATTCATCGAAGAAGCCGAGCATGAAAAAACCGTGGACATTGATGCCTACCCGCCGGATGACATCGACCTGTTCTCTGATCGTATCGATGGTATCTTTTTTACCACTGGCGGACCTGATCTGATTGTTGCCGGATTCGATACCCATGATGATGGTTGTACAGCCCGCCCGTCGCATTTCAACCAGGAGCTGTTGGTCGATTGCGTTCGGGTTGAGTCCCCAGACGCAATTCCAGACGAGCTCGTCACCCAGCGGTCCGAGTTTATGCAACATGGTCTGCAACCAGGCCGTGTCAGTCATGAAATTGGTATCAAGAAAGGAGAGTGCCGAGACCGCATGGTATTTTCGCAGATAGTTAATCTGATCGAGCAGGTATTCCGGTGAATGATGTCGGATGCGGCGACCGCTGATCAGCTCGGTGCAGCAGAACCGGCAGCCCAACGGACAGCCGCGTGTGGCCATGAGCGGGGCCAGGACCCTGTTCTTGCCATCGATCTTGAACGCGGGATATGCTTCGGGTTTGATCAGGTCCCAGGCGGGCGGTGCGAGTCGGTCGAGTTGGTCGATCACGATACCGGCAACAGGCTGATGATGGGGCTGGCCAAGCGGTTCAAAACCAGGGACCGGCTGTTCTGGTTGAAATGAGGCTCGGGCCGATCCGGCCACAACCTGATCACAGAGCAGCCGCAGGGCTTCTTCAGCCTCGCCGATGAACCGGCCCTGTGCCTCGGGAAAGTCTTGGTGCAGCCACAGTGCCTCTTCGGCAGAAGGATGTGGCCCGCCCAAAACAATCATGCACTCATCACCCAGGACCGACCTGATCTGGACCAGAGTCCGTTGGGCGGCCCGGACGTTCAGCGTGAAAAATTTCAGTCCGACCAGGTCCGGCTGAAAGGACCGCAACTTGTGGGCCATCTGGTCCGGGTTCGAGCGATCGTTCCAGTCGTTGATCATGACGGAATGGCCCGCTGCAAGAAGTGCGGAGGCCAGATAGCCCAGCCCCAGATCGGGCAGGGGCGGATGCGAATGCCGAAAAGAATGGAATGGCACGGTCAGGAATATGTTCATGGCTGACCGTTTCCCCGGGGGGCGCCATACAGTTCGTCAAAACAAAACTTTTCGAGCTCATGACGGGGCCGTCTGTCCTGATTGCGTAACTGCCTCTCCTTGTAGGTCTGCTCGGCTTGCTCGTCAAAATAACCGACACAGATTAATGAGGCGATAATGATCTGATCGGGGATCCGACAGAGCTCCCGGACCTTCTTGGGGCTGAACGCAGCAACCCAAACAGTCCCCAGGCCAACCTCCCAGGCAGCCAGAAGAAAATTCTGGATCGCGGCTCCCAAGTCCAGGTAACTGATGAACAGGTTTTCCATGGATTCATCATATTTTTTTCGCTTGGTACTCGGATCGACACAACAGACAATGCAGACCGGTGCTTTCTCGACCCAGGGCTGATGATGGTAAGGATCAAAACGGACCGTTTTTTCCCGATCTCGGGTAACGACAAAAGACCAGGGTTGCGTATTACCGCCGGACGGTGCCCAGCGGGCTGCCTCGAGACAGCGACTGATCAACTCGTCTGATACGTGACGATCATTGAAAGCCCTGATACTCCGCCGATTTCGTATGCTCTCGAACGTGTCCATGATTTTTCCTCTCCACTCCGGTGCAAATCCGGGAACACTGCCGACCAGAACCCTGTCTTCCGGTCGAATGCACTTGATCTATCAGTTCAATCCTTAAACAAATTCTAGTATTATGTATCCGTGGATAAAATTCAAGTCCGACCCTGTTCGGGCTTGACTGAGCACAACTGGGCTTAAATTTGACTTTTCTCTTAAGAGAGATATTATAGAGTGACGTATTAAGCCAGATCAGGAGAAATCATCATATGGCCAAAAGTAAGGCTCCAAGCGACTTTCCCTATCGCGAGAAAAGCGATTTCCTGGCACGTTTGCGCAAACACCGCGATTTCACCTCCCGGGAAAAAGCAGCCATCATGAAAGCATTGGAATTTGCCGCGACAGGTTATGGCTCGCTGCTCCATAAATCCGGCATCCCCTTGATGGTCCATGTGATCAATCTGACCGACCAATTACTCGATATCCATGCCGATCCCTCGGTGGTCATTCTGGCCCTGCTCCATGATCTGCCCGGCAACACCCCGGTTTCATATTCTGAGATCGAACAGATGTTCGGCCCGGTCATGACGGCCCTGACCCGCGATATCCGCCGTATGGGCCGCATGAGAACGGACAATGAAACCTTACAGCAGGAAGACCTTACATACATGCTGACCACGATGTCACACGACATTCGCGTGGCTATTATTCGGCTTATGCACCGTTTGTATGACCTGCGTAACGCCAAGATTGTCGGTTCGGACGAACAGCTTTATCTGGCCACGGAAACGATCGATCTCTATGTGCCTCTGGCCGGTCGGCTCGGGATGAATATGCTGAAAAATGAACTCGAAAACCTGTGTTTTCGGATCATTTCTCCGGAATTGTATCAGGAAATCCAGTAACAATTGGCTCGGACTGAAGCAGAAGACCTCGATTATCTCGAGTATATCAAAGAATGTGTCGGTGAGTTGCTGGTCAAGGAGAAAATCCAGGCCCGGACCGTCGGACGTATCAAGAGTGTCTATTCGATCTATCGCAAGATGGTCAAGCGGAATATTCCCCTGGAAAAAGTCTATGACAAGCTGGCGGTCCGGGTCATTGTTCAGTCGGTCCCGGAATGCTACCAGGTCCTAGGAATCATCCATACCCATTTCACACCCATACAAGGGACATTCGACGACTATATCGCCTCGCCCAAATCAAACAATTACCAGAGTCTCCATACGGCCATATATCCGATCAAGGGCATAGTCTATAAGCCGGTCGAGATACAGATCAGGACCGAGCAGATGAACCAGGATTCCGAATTTGGCGCCGCCGCTCACTGGCGTTACAAGGACCAGGAATTTCTGGAGACGGACTCAGAGGAACAGAAACGCTGGATACGGAGCCTGATCATGTTGCGAGATAAATTTGAGCATCACGCCCAGTTCGTTCAAGCCTTGAAAAGCGATGTATTCGAGGAAAACCTCATTGTCTTCGATCATCTGGGCAAGGTGATTTACCTGCCTGTCAAAGCCACGGCCAAGGATTTTGCCGAATATCTGAACCTGCCGATTCAGCGGGACAGGGTTTTTGCCAAGGTCAATGATCGGATCTGTTCACTCTCGAGGAGTCTGAAAAGTGGTGATACTGTTGAAATCTGTATCTGGAAAGATGAAATGCAGGACTGTTTTCCGCTAGACCAGATTGATGATCGAGCATCGAATAATAAGCATATATCATTGCAGAATAGCGAAATAACACCTTTTGCCCATAAGGGGGGCTCGCATAATGAAAAAAAGTAATGGTATCATGATGGCAATTCTTGCGTTCTGTATCGTTGCCTCTGTGATTGGATTAGTGAAGTTATTCCGGACTGAGACCTCACCAGCCGTCGATACGACCGAGATCGCCTCGCCCTTCTTCTCCAGTTTTCTCAACAAGGGGCCCGGTATCGGCGTTGTCAAGGTCTATGGCCCGATCTTCACCCAATCGGAGTCGTCTTTTATTGCCATTCCCGATCAAGGCGCAGACGGAATTGTCAGAAATCTTGAAAAATTTCGCAAGGATTCACGGGTCAAGGCGGTCGTTCTGAGGGTCAATTCGCCCGGTGGAACCATCGGGGCTTCCCAGGAAATCACCGATGCGGTCATCAGGCTCAAGGAAGATGGCAAAAAGGTCATTGTATCCATGGGTGATATGGCCGCCTCGGGAGGATACTATATCGCCGCCATGGCCGACAAAATTGTGGCCAATCGGGGCACGGTTACCGGCAGTATCGGCGTTTTGACCGCAGGCTATAATTTTTCCGAGCTGATGAAGAAATACGGTGTACGGATGAATGTCATCAAACAGGGTAAAAACAAGGATTTGATGGCCTTCTGGCGTGATATGGAACCGGAGGAACGTCAGATTCTCGAGAATTTGGGCAAGTATGCCTATAACCAGTTTCTCGAAATTGTCTCCAAGGGACGTAACATACCCAAAGAGGAACTGCTCAAGATCGCTGATGGCCGGGTCATGACGGGCGAACAGGCCCTCGAGGTCGGACTGGTCGATACGCTCGGCGGTTTTGCCGATGCCGTCAAAATTGCAGCTACCGAGGTCGGACTCGATCCGGATAATCCGAATCTCATTGTGACGCCTGAAAACAGCTTTCAGCGTTTTTTTGAAATGTTGGGCCAGGAAGCACGTTCTGATCAGACAGTCAATTTCATGCGACTGGTGGCGACGAACCAGGTCCCGGTCCTCTATTACAGTTCCGTGCCTTTGCCACTTCATGCGCTCGACTTTGTCCAATGAGGTGGTCCAATGAAAAGTAAAACCGATCTGCTCTTCATGCTTTTTTCACAACCACGTCAAGCCATGAAACTCATTCTGGATGAGCCGCCGCTTGGCTTTATTCTGATCATATTTCTGCTGGCTCTGGCCAATTGGCACATCGCTGCTGCTGTTTCCTATCAGCCTGGTTTTCATGCTTTGGCTATGTATTTTACCTTTGGTTTTTTCGTCAAAATCGTAGGAATTTTAATCGCTTTATTGGTCCTGGTGTCTCTTATACATTTTCTGGCTGATTTGATGGGCTCGACTGCGAGTGCTGGCGGATTATATCTGCTGTTTATGGCCTCTCTGGCCCCATTTATCCTCACCTCGCCCGCAGTGTTACTCTCCGCTACAGCCTATACCATAACCTTCTTCTTTCTGCTGGCCTGGGTCCTGGTCATACAGGTCGCCGCCGTTCAGGTCCTGTACCGGATTTCCTCGGGCCAGGCCCTGTTTCTTTACGTTCTGCCATACGTTTTGTTCATTGCACTGGTGCCATTGTATCTCGTTATTAACCTGGTCGTTACACTCGTTACATTGATCTAGTTTCCGATACATTTTTATGTGGTGCTTCAAAACCCGAACACTGCATGCTGGAAAGAAAGGATATACCATATGCTGTATGCAATGAGGAAGAACCTGAAAAAATTGAGTTGGGTCCTCTGGCTCGTTATCGCTACTTTTGTGGGGACCATTTTTGCCGTATGGGGTATCGGCGGCGGGGGCAGAGGCGGCCAGGCCGATGCGGATATCGTGGCCTGGATAGATGAAAAACCGGTGAGCAGCGCTGAGTTCTATGAAACCCGTCAGCGTTTACGCAACTGGTATCAACAAATCTATGGTGAACGTTTTGATGAGTTTGAAGAACGATTGCAACTCTCGGATGCCACCCTGTCACAGATTATCCAAATGGAGGCTCAGAGCCGGGCAGCCGAGGAAATGGGTATTTCTGTTTCACTGGACCAGGTCAAACAGACCATTGCAGCCATGCCTGAATTTCAGGAAGAGGGGCGATTCAGTCGGAACCGTTTCGTCCGCTTGTTGGCTTATAACCACATTGCCGAAAGTGATTTTATCGAACAGATGAAAGCCGATCTTGCCCGGAAAAGGATCCAGCAATTACTGACCGATGCGATCTGGCTATCCGATGCTGAGTTGAAATCACTCTATCAGCTCGAAAACGAAATGGTCAGACTCGAATATCTCCAGATCAATGCCCGGCAATTCACCAATACGATCGAACCGGCTGATACTGCTATCGAGAACTATTTTAACGAGCATGCCGAAGACTTTCAAATTCCTGATAAAGTCTCGGTCAAATTAATCACGATCGATCCACTCACGATCAAATCTGATGAAAGCGTGCAGGACCAGCTTTCGGTCAGTGAAGAGGAAATCGAGGACTATTATTACGAGAATGATACCAAGTTTGCCACGGAGAAGGAAGTCCGGGCCCGGCACATTCTTTTCAAGGCGGAGAATGTCGATCCTGAAATGGATGCTGCCGCCAAGAAAAAAGCTGATGATATTCTGGCCCAGTTAAAAGAAGGGGCAGATTTTATCGAATTGGCCAAGAAATATTCCGAGGATACCAGTGCGGCCCGGGGTGGCGATGTCGGTTTCTTTCCCCGGCGAGGGCGCATGGTTGAGCCGTTTGCCAATGCCGCTTTCTCGCTCGAAGAGGGCGAATTGAGTGATGTGGTCAAGACCCAATACGGCTACCATATCATCCGGGTCGATGAGATCAAGGAAGCGGGCCTGCAAGAACTTGATGACGTCAAGGAAGACATCAAGAACACGCTCGTCGATCAAAAAGCGATGCTCATCGCTGAAAGTAAAGCGGAACGTATCCGCGACCGTTTCGCTCCACCCACGGATGATACCGAGGCCTTGGCCAAGCGTTTTAATCTGACCGTTATGACGACAGAGCTTTTTGCCGAACGGGAAATGATCCCTGATCTCGGTTGGATGCCCGAACTCGCTCGGGCAGCTTTCACACTGGAACCGGAGGAGTTGAGCCCGATCATCAAGGAAAAGGAAAAACTGTATCTGTGCGTGCTGAACGAACGGGTCCAAAGTCATCAGGCCCAGTTTACCGAAGTCAAGGACCAGGCCAGAAACAAATTGATCGAACAGCTCGGCCTGCAAAAAGCCCAGAAAAAAATGGATGACCTGCTATCAAGCATCGAGGCCGGTAAAAGTTGGGATAGCCTTACCGAGGGCGAAACGGTCAAACTGGGCGATACGGGCCTGTTCTCTCGCAAACAATCAATCAAGGGTGTCGGCCGTGATGAAGAACTGATCCAGGAAGCCTTTCAGAAAAACATCGGCGATATGATCGGTCCCAAAGAAATCAGGCAAATGCTCTATATTTTTAAAATCAAGGAAAAACAGGAACCGAACTGGAATACATTCGAAGACGAGAAGGTTACGTTCAAACAGCAGCATCTGACCCAATACGGCAGCAAATTCTATAACAATTGGTTGGAACAGCGCAAGAGCAAAATGGAAGTGGTCAAAAACCAGAATTTCTTCGACCGCTTTTCATCGTGATGATTGACCGGTTACTGGAGTAGTATCAAATGAATACTCCTGCTTTACCTGCATTGGGATAATCTCTGTTCGAGAAAAGGCAGGGCGGCAAGAAGGTCAGGTGCGATCGCATCGGGTCTTGGGCCGGTCCCGATCAATCTGGTCATTTCCGCGTTGAATCGCGGGCTTTCCAGCATGATCGTGAAACAGCCGAAACGTTTCCCGGCCTCCATATCGCTGGCTGAATCACCGATCATGAACAGGTGGTCCGGATCGAGCGTATAGTCTCGGGCAGCCTCGAGAAACAATCCTGTCTGCGGTTTTCGGCAGAAACAGCCCTGATCGGGATGATGGGGACAGTAGTAAATCCGGTCGATACGACCGGCTGCACCCCGGATGCTCTCGAGCATGAGAGCATGAATCTGCTCGAGCTCGGATACGCTCAGATAGCCACGAGCGATGGCGGATTGATTCGTGACGATAAAGAGGTAAATATCCCATGAGGCCATGATCGAGAGGGCTTCCAAGCTGCCCGTCCGGAATGCAAAATCGGACCACGCCCGAACATAGTCCGGCGAATCGTGATTGATCACTCCGTCCCGATCCAGGAAAACAGCCGGCTTCTGGCTACTCATCCTCCCTCTATTCCCCATCCCTGCTCCTTACCGGTCCGCTGCGGCTGAACGTGATGTGACGTGAATTGTCTCTGATTATCTGTTTAGCTGGTCGATCCCGATTCGTCAAGTTGACCGTGATCAAAGGGCTTCCTTATGTGCGCCGGAAGTCTAGCTCATGCTTTATCAGCTAAATTATAGCTTGACAGATAGGGGCTATTATGTTAGTATATAGAAGCACAGTTGAACATGAAGATGGTTTCCGCTATGTAGCCGGGCAACACTGTCCGGAGAGGATTTGTATATATGGTTGCAATCAACAAGAAAAAGGTCTTGAAGATAGCCCAGAAGCATGTCAAAAAAGGCAACTGGGATGCCGCTATCGATGAATACAAAAAACTGATCGAGGACAGCCCCAAGGACCGTAATCTGCACAACACTGTCGGTGATCTGTATTCCAAAAAGGGTGATAATGAGTTAGCGATCGAAGAGTACAAGCAGGCGGCCAAATCATTTGAAGAAGATGGCTTTGTTCCGCAAACCATAGCCCTGTATCGCAAGATTTTACGGATCGACAATTCCCGGGTCGAAGTCTATTCGAAGCTGGCCCAGTTGTACTCGGACCAGGGTTTAACCCGTGAAGCGATCGCCCAGTTTAAGATCGTAGCCGACCATTACACCAAGAAGGGCAATGTTAAAAAGGCCCTAGATACATACAAACAAATAGCCGATCTGGACCCCAGCAACCTGAAGGTCCGGATACGACTGGCTGAATTGTACAATAAAGAGGGTTTGAAAGATCAGGCCATTACCGAATATTTGACTATTGCCGATATGCTCAATAAAAAGGGCTCAGTCGAGGAAAGTTTCCATTGCCTGCAGAAGATTATCGAGATTGATCCCCAACATCTCGAAGCACAGAAAGGTTTGGCTAAACTTTATATTAATAAGGGTGTTTTCGAGAAAGCGGTCAATTCCCTGGAAGTCATGCTCGAAAATGACCCCGACAATCCCCAGACCCTGTTTCTCGTCGGGAAAGCCTATTTCAAAGCGGGCAGTTACGAACAAGCCCAGGCTGCATTCGAAAAAATATTGAGTATGGATCCGAGCCAGATTGGCGTTAGGGAAAACCTGGGCCGGGTTTATCTCCAGAAGGGCGAGTATGACAGTGCTTTATTCCAATTTGATCTGGTGATCGACAATTTTATCCAGAAAAAAGAGTATGAATTGGCCAAAAATCTGCTGAATCGCCTGATCCAGTTTAAATCGGACAATGTCAGAATCCGAGAACGACTGGTCGAAATTTACCAAAAAATGGGTGATGAAAACCGAATGCTTGAAGAATATAAGTCCCTGGCCACACTCTATATCGACCAGAATGAAATCAACAAGGCGATCAATGTTTACGACAATCTGGTCCAGCATTTTCCTGATGATCCGGACCTGAAAAAACAGTTGGAAAAACTGAAAAAGCAAAAGCAGTCGGATTTCGTCGTTGAACAGCCCCAGGGTTTGGAAGAGGAGATTGAAAAGGAACTTGACGATATCAGTGTCGATGACCTGATGTCTGAGGGCGGGATCGAGGTCTCGCTTGATCAGGATATCGATGTGCCACTCGTGGATGCTTCAATCGAGGACGTTGATCTCAACCACGTGGTCCAGGACGAGAAACCAACCAAAGTCGAGGATATTGATCTCGAAATTGATGAGACTGAGCTTGATCTGGGGTCTGAAATCGAAGATCAGAATATTGAATTCTCCGAAGATGTTTTTGATGAAGATCAGGGTGAAAGTGAAGTCGAGGTCCCGATCGGCGATCAGATCGACCTGATCGAAGCCGGGACCATGGACCAGGATGATGACCTGGATGTCCCGATCGAAGAAGAAGTTGATGAATCCGAAGAAATGTCCGAGACGCTCGATCCCGATATTGACATTCCGATAGAAGAAGCTGATGAAGCTGACGAGGATATCGATGTTCCGGTGGTTAATCAGGCTGAAATTGAGACATATCAAGAGTCTGCTGCCCCGGAAGAGGCTCCGGAAGAAGAACTGACCGACGAAAAGATCATCGAGGACCATCTCTATCATTCGGAAGTCTATATCAAATATGGCATGACTGACAAAGCAATCGAGCATTTAAACTCGATTGTTAAGATTTCTCCCTCTCACAAAGACGCACATGTGAAGATGTGCCAACTGCATAAAGATAAGGGTAATGCAGACAAAGCTGCTGAAGAAGCCCTGTTTCTGGCAGAACTATTCGAAAAAGAAGGAGATCAGGCTCAAGCGACCAAGTATTTTGAGTTACTCGCTGAATTGAAACCCGATCATCCGGCTGTGCCGACCGGTGTTTCGAAGAAAGGTAAGGCCGCGAGTAGAGTTAAGGAAGTCATGCCTGAGCAAGAGGCTGCGGTATCTGAGCAGGAATTTCCCGTGGGCATGGCATCTGATCTCGAGGGTTCCGTTGATCTGTCCCTTGAAGAGGATGTTGACCTCGAGAGTGATATGGACTTGGGTTCTGGACCTGCGATCATATCTGCACCGGCCTCCAAACCTGTCGCAGAACGGCCTAAGGTAACGCCATCCAAAACCAAAGTCGGGGCCATGGATTTTCTCGATTCTATTAAAACCGGGAAAAAAGCGAAGAAATCGACCACACCGGTTCCGGGGCTATCCGATCTCGAAAAACTGGCCTCGAAAAAGATCAAGGCTTCCGCACAATCGCTCAGTCGTCTTGATTCTTTAGCTGCTTCGGTCTTGAAGCCAGGTAAAAAACCTAAAGCGGGCAAAGCAACGGAAGACGCTTTATCCGAACTCGAATCCAGTCTGGTGGGCGTGACCAAGAAAAAGATGGGAATCACTCCATCACAACCGGTCTCAGTGGCTGAACTTGCCACCAGAACGGGAAAAGACCTTGTCAAAGAGAAACCACCGGCAAAAACCAAAGAGGTCACTCCCGACGATTACAGTCAAGAGATGGAAGAGGCTGATTTCTACATTCAACAGGGACTTATTGATGAAGCCAGGCGGATATATTCACTCATTCTCAAGAAATATCCTGGTGCTGATGATATCAGGGAAAAGCTCGAAGCCCTCAGTCCGGACCAGGAAATTGGGGAAGAAGCCGAGATCTCGGGTTTGGGCGAGGAACTTGTCGAGGAACAGGCCCGGGACGATCTGTTTGACGAGTCGGCTGAATCCGAACTGGAACATGAAGAAAGCAGTAGCAATCTTGATTTTGGCCTGGGCGAGGAAATGTCAGGGGTCAAATCGACCTTTGATGAAGACGATGAAGGCGATGATTTCTTCAATCTGGACGGTGATTCGAACGATGAGGGTATTGACCTGTTTGCAGATGTGAGCGAGAGCGAGGAAAAGAGCACCGAGCACAGCCTGCAAGACCTCTTTGATGAATTTAAAAAAGGCGTCGATGAACAGGTTTCGAGTGAAGATTATGAAACACATTATAATCTGGGCATTGCCTACAAGGAAATGGGCTTGGTCGAAGAAGCAATCTCGGAATTTGAAAAAGCAGCCCGCTCTAAAGATATGTTTCTGCAATGTTGCAGTATGATCGGTTTGTGCCATATGGAAGGCGGTGACTACAGTTCGGCTATCGCGGAATTTTCCAAGGGGATCGAAACCCCGGGTTATGCTCCGGAAGATTATCTTGGCTTGGAGTATGATCGCGGCTTATGTCAGGAAATAATCGAGGATTATGAAGGTGCCTTTACTTCCTTTTCAAAGGTGTATGAACTCGATGCCAAATTCAGGGAAGTATCGGCCAAAATTAAGGATTTACGTAAACTGGTAAAACCGAGAGACCCCAATTCATCTCCCGGTTCCAGTGGTAATGTTTCGTATGTGTGAATGACCATGTTTCATAGAATGATTACTCTTTTCTGATCAGTGGACTAGCACAAGGAATCTGATACCACTGATCATCAGGACCGATTGCACGATATGCGGGCATAACTCAGTTGGTAGAGTACAAGCTTCCCAAGCTTGGGGTCGCGGGTTCGAATCCCGTTGCCCGCTTCTCTATTATGGGGGACACATTTATGAGTTTTTTCAAGAAATCAAAAACCGGTGAACAGCCAAAACCGGACAATATTGTCAAAACAGGTGAGTTCTCTATCAAGGACCAGAAGACTAAGGAGTTTCCGGAACCCGCACGCGAACCTGAACGTGAGTCTGCTCCGGATAAGGATAAATCGCAAAACCCAAAATTGTTCTCGCCTTTTTTGAAGAAATCGACTGAGGGCAAAAACAGTCAAGCACCCCCGGCTTCGAAAACGACCATCGGCAAGACCGTCGTGGTGACGGGTGAAATCTCCGGGGGGGAAGAGGTTTTTATCGAGGGTCGGGTCGATGGCGATATTGTGGTCCTGAATCGCATCGGTGTGGGTATTACCGGCAAGGTCGAGGGCAAAATCGAAGCCCAGGAAATCAAGATATCCGGTAAGGTCTTGGGTGATATCACCGCGATCAATAAACTTGAAGTAGCTGCAACGGGCGATATTTCCGGGCGTATTTCCTCCCCACGCATTATCGTTTCTGAGGGAGCAACTCTTGAAGGAGCCATGACCACTTCTCGAGGTCGTGCTCTGATCAAAGATAGAACACAAGGTCAATCCGAACTCGCCCCTTCTCTGCAAACACTCGATCAGAACAACGTAGTGTCCGTGACCGACACCAATATCTCGGCCCAGCCAGGACCGTCTATGGAACCCGTTCCAGGTCCGGAACCGGAGAATACACAGAGCGAATCAAACGATCAGGATGGACCCGGACCGGATACCGACAACCAGAAAAGTAATTCTTTGTCCGATGCGGGACCCAACAATGAGCAATTGCCCCTTAATGTGATTGATCCGCCATTCTCTTCAAATCATCACAACAAAAAGAAACACAAACGACGCTAGGACTCTCCGTCTCGACCGGCCAAAACGGTCGACTTCTCGTGAAGGCAATACACAAGCGTTGACAACATAGTCGGACCGTTCTAGTCCTGTGTAGGATTCGAATGCAACTGGATACGGAAATGACGCGAGGAGGGCCGCCTTCCCCTCATTGAGGTGAGTCAATCATGGCTGAAATATTGAGCGATGTTCAGATGGAAACGCCGCAACAGATCATCGATATTGATCGGGTAGGTGTCCGTAACATCGAGTATCCGATCTCGGTCAGAGATAAAACACGCGACGTACAACCCACTATCGCCCGGATTAGTATGTATGTCAGCCTGCCCGGCATTTTCAGGGGCACGCATATGAGTCGCTTCTTCATTATTTTGAATAAGCACAGGGGCTTGATTACTCAGGACATTCTCAAGTCCTTACTCGAAGAGATGATGCTTGAATTGCAGGCCCAATCCGCCCAGATCGAAATACGTTTCCCCTATTTTATCGAAAAGGAAGCCCCTATCTCAGGTATGAAAAGCTTGATGAACTATGAGTGCGGTTTCTTTGCCTCCTTAAATCAGACAAAAGTTTTCGAGCAGTATTTCGAGGTCAATGTGCCGGTCTTGAATCTCTGTCCCTGCTCGAAGGAAATCAGCCGTTTTGGCGCACACAACCAGCGTAGTATTGTCACGGTCCGAATCTGTTCACGAAAATTGATCTGGATTGAAGACATCATCGACCTGGTCGAAGGCTGTGCTTCATCTCCCCTCTATTCCCTGCTCAAGCGTGAAGATGAAAAATACGTGACCGAACAAGCCTACAATAAGCCCCGATTCGTCGAGGACGTTGTCCGGGAGATCGCCTATAACCTGGACCGGTTTGGGCGAATAAACTGGTATGAAGTCGAGTCTGAAAACCAGGAAAGCATTCACAATCACAATGTCTATGCCAGTATCCGTAAAACCTGTTCGAGTTAGTCAAATACACGGAACCCGCCGTTCTTGCAGTCGGTTCATTCCTGGACCGGCCCGGCCCGATTACCGTGACCGGAACCCATGAGATGTCAACAATGCTGCCCTTCATCAGTGTCATCCTGCCGTTTTACAATGCAGAAAGGACAATCGCACTCTGTCTCGAGGCCCTACTTGATCAGGATTACCCTGATTTTGAAATCATCGCGGTCAATGATTGTTCCGACGATGACTCGCTGGCCTATATGCAATCTATAGCTGAACAGCATCAATCCGGTCCGTCTCTGACCATAATAAACAACAGTTCGAGACTGGGGGCACACCGCTCTCGACTCAGAGCAGTTACCCTGGCCGCAGGTCCGATAATTGCTTTCATTGATGCCGATTGTCAAGCCCCGAACGGATGGTTGCGTCTGATCGCTCAACTCTTGTCCAGCTCTGTCGTTGGACTGGGCGGTCAATACCGCATCCCCGATCACCTGCCCCTCATAGCCCGTTTCGAGACCAGATCGCTCCTGGACTCCTGGTACAGGAATATGCCCGATCATACTCACCATATAGCCACCGGTTGCGGTGCGGTCTGGAAAAAATATCTTGGACCCGAGGTCTGGACTACCGGCTTTGAGTTTAGTGATCTTACCTCGGGTGACGATACCATGCTCTCCCAGGCATTATTGAAATTCGGCGATTTACATTACAATCGGGATTTTTTTGTCTGGCACCATACTCGACCGACCCTGGCCAAGTATTTGAATCAGCAATACAGACGCGGTCGAAGCAGAACACGGATGTCGTTCATGAACAAGTCTGAAAAGGGTCACCCGCCAACAGTTTCGGCCACTAATGCTCTGATCCAGATCGGCAGTACCTGCCTTCTCGGACTGGCACTGTGCTGCCTGTTCTACGGAATGCCAGTCATGGCCCTCATCTGTTTTCTGCCCTTTCTCTTCCTGCAGAGAAACTTGGTCAAAGATGCAATCGCCGCCGCTGAAACAGCACCCTTCTTCCTGCTACTCTTTCCGCTTGTTTTTTTTCGAAACTGTGCCTGGATGGCCGGTGCTGTCCGGGAAGTATTCAGGTTGGTTGGAGCCAAGACTGACGCGTTCTTTAGTCGAATAGGCTTGCCCCGTTCCCTGTTCCGTCTCCTCCGGAACCTCTTTGCCCGAAACAGACCCTCCTATCTGATTTTTTTCGTCACGGCCCGATGCAATGCCCGTTGCCGGAATTGCTTCTATTGGCAGAATATCGTGCGGGCTGATGAAAAACAGGAATTGGACCTTGATCAGATTGACCGTTTTTGCCGTCATGCGGGTAGCATTCCTTACCTGACCCTGACTGGAGGCGAACCCTTTCTCAGAAATGACCTCGCTGCAATAGCCGAATTGTTCTATAAATACTGTGGTAGCCAGTTTCTGGTCATCCCAACCAATGGCTTGATGCCTGAAAGAATCTCCCGGACCGTCGCCGATATTCTTGAAAAATGCCCCCGGATTTCCCTGAAGGTCCAGCTCTCACTCGATGCCTTCCGCGAAACGCATGACCGATTGCGTGGGGTTACTGGCACCTTCGACAAGGTCCTGGAAACGTATCATGCTCTTTTGCCCATCCGGAAACAGTCAAAACGTTTCAATATCGATATTTCGACCGTGCTCTACCCCGAGAGTGCCGATCAGGCCATGGCCCTGGTCGAATTCGTCCGGGACAAACTCGATATTGACAATCATACTCTGGCCTTGCCCCGAACAGACAGCCGGCAACCATTGGACCCCAAGGACGTATCCGCCCCATATTTCGCCTGGATGGACTATCGGGCTGGACATGCATTGAAACCACAAAAGCGTCCGTTTTCAGGACTTTTTCGCGCGATCTACGAGTATAATCTGGAAGTCATGAAAAAGACACTTGAACACAACAGTATGGTCCTGCCCTGTAAAGCCGGACGCAAGATGCTGATCCTGGACGAAAAAGGCATAATGTACCCTTGTGAGCCTCTGCACAAAACACTCGGCAATATCAAGGATTATGATTATAAGCTCGAAGCGTTGTGCCGAGCCCCCGAATTCCGGAAAACAGTACAATGGATTCAAGATACGTCCTGTTTTTGTGCCTGGGAATGTGCGGTCCAGATGAATATCGCTCTTTCGTTCCGGACCTACCCCGCCTTGCTGATGCGCTGGCTGGGCTCATACTTCAAACCGCTGCGTTGAATCTTGCTTTTTGGGTCCACCACCTAGTTGGGTAATAAGACGAAGAGACGCAGGTCCATGACATTTGTGCCTGTTCTGCCCGTGATTATCAGATCATCAAGCGCCTGAAAGAAGTGGTACGAATCGAAGGTGCCCAGCGCATTATGCACATCGAGTCCCCGCTCGCAGGCCCTGCTCAGAGAAAGTCCATCGGCGATTGCGCCGGCCGCTTCACTGTTACCGTCAATTCCATCCGTCCCGATACTGGCAGCGACCAAGGGTAATCCGGCAATTTCCGGGACCAGTTCCAGCACGAAATGCTGATTGCGTCCGCCCTGGCCCGGTCCGGTCACTTTAAGTGTGGCTTCACCGCCCGATACAAACAAAAACGGCCCGCTTTGCCGGCTGTGTGACTCACGATAACGGAACAACTCGGTCAGGTGCGCCCTTGCCAACTCAGAGACCGGACCCTGTTCCAGGCCCATCAGCCTGATCGGTTGATATCCCATTGAACCGGCCTGATCGAGTACTTCCCGAACGGCTGTTTCATTGCTAGCGATAATCGTGTTGCGCACGTTTTGAAAAAGGTCCGCCCGGGGCGCGGCACGCTTCGAGGACGCCTGCTCGAGATAGGTCACCAGCGGAAAAGGCAGGTTTTGGGGCAGGCCATATTTCCTGACGATCTCGAACACATCCCCGATGCTCGACCGGTCATCGGCCGTGGGACCGGAGCCGATCATCTCCACCGGATCACCGATGACATCGGAAATGATCAGGGTCAGGACCCTTCGCGGATACAGCAGACGGGCCAATCCACCACCAGCCAGCACGGAACAGTGCTTTCTGATCGTGTTGATCTCATGTATCGGTGCGCCACTCAGGACAATCTCCCGATTGAGCCTGCGGATATGGTCGAAACTGAACGGTGGAACGGGTGAAGTCATCAGGACCGAAGCACCTCCCGAAATCAGGACGATAACATCGGTCTCGGGACCGGACGACCGGATGGTCTTGATCATCCGTTGAACGCCACTTGCACCATTTTCATCGGGTAGGGGATGTCCGCCTTGAAAATACGTTATCGTCCCATATTCATGGTTTGAAGCATTCTCGGGGCCTATAATGACCCCGCTGACCGGTCGATGGTCAAGTCGGGCCATAAGGCCCGCAGTCATGCCAGTGACTGCTTTACCAGCGCCCAACACCAGCACAGGACGATCGTTTGGACCGAAATAACTCAGATAAAAATCGGGCTCGCCGGCCTGTAACTCATCGAGATACTGACGGACCAAGCGGGTCGGTTCCACGGCCTCGATTGCTTTTTTGATCAGAGAGAGGACATCTCTTCGCCCTCTTTGATAGTCAGGATACACTCGGATACTCCTTATTTCGTGTGATAATTGATCGTTCCACCCTCAAGTGTATTAAGAAACACATGCGGTGTCAATTCAGTTCGAGGCACTCTTGTTCTTGACCAAGCCGGAAAAAACAGTTATAATGGGACAACAAAAGGTGAATTATGAAGAAAATCCTGGTAATCGAAGACGATCTCAGCCTGCTCGAGCTCGAAAAGGCCATTCTGGAAGACCTCTACGCCGTGTTGACCGCCGAAAATGGCGAACAGGCTCTGCAACTTATCCAAAAGGACAAACCCGACCTTATCATTCTCGATCTGATGATGCCGATCATGGATGGTTACCAGTTCTGCGAAGAGATCAAAAAGCACAAGGAACTTACAAAGATTCCCCTGGTCATGGTCACAGCCAAGAACAAGCGAGAAGATATGGAGATTGGTTACCTTTCCGGGGCCCAGGCCTATATTTTCAAACCGTTTACAGCTAATGATCTCCTGAAAGTCACCGAATTGCTGCTCGAGGATTGAGCCGATTAAAAGGTCACCCGGGCAACAGTGAAAACCCTGACCGGACCGCTCCCCTTCTCTCTCAATATCAGGGCGCATTCATTCAAGGTGGACCCGGTGGTCATGACATCATCAATCAGAAGGATGGGGCGCTCTCTGATCCGCATGATCTTTCGGACCTTGAAAGCACCGGCGATATTTTTCATTCGGGCCGAGGCATCTCCGGATTGGGGCGGAGTATTCCTGTGCCTGATTAAAACATCGGTCCGGAATTCCAGTCCCAGGGACCGGGCAAACATGCCGGCCAGATATGCCGATTGATTGAAACCACGCCCCAGAAAACGGCCCCAATGCAGCGGGACCGGAATGACCAGCTCGTTCTCGATCCGGGGCATCTGACGGGGGAATTGTTCGAGCAGCAGGGCCAGTAAGGGCTTGAGACAAGATATATTCCGACCGTGTTTCAGGGCCAGGATCGCCGCCCTGACCGGACTGGTGCGGTTATATATCGCCGCGGACCGGGCCAGACAATACCAGGGCCGGATATCACGACATGAAGAACATAAGAACAAATCCGCCATCTCCTCTGCCAAATGGTGCGGATCGTCCTTCAGGGCCGGCATGGGTACGCCACAGCAATGACAGACCCAGGATGGCAGGACCCTGATCAGTGACCAACACTCGGGACAAATCGGGCTCCGTGCCCAGGTCCTGACCATGTTCCCACACCCGGGACACAGTACCGGATAGACAAGATCAAGTACCGTTCGTGACAATGAAAGCACATGTCGGTTCGAAACCGGTCCGTCCATCCGACCTGACTTCATCCGCTGATCCCGCTTTCCTGGTGATAGATACAACCACGATTATCGTGAACACTGGATTGCAATATTTGTCCTCTGCTTGCACTTGGGGCATCTAAAACTGCTGCGATAGGTCGCTCCCGGTGAGAGGTAGGTCGTGCTGGTGCCTGGCAACACATAACCACAATTGCATTTTTTAAGGATGAATACCGTGTTTTTCATACACATCCTTCCTGCTTAATGTCACCATGAATCACTGCTGTCCAAAACAGGACAGACTTGGCTACTATGATATTAAAAAATCACTGTTTTAGCAAAGTGAAAATCATTTTTTCAAAATGCACTCGTAGCAGGAGGCGGATCTCCGGTTGATTCTTGTGAGGGACAATGAAGAATCTTGCTCGTATCTATCCTCTTTTGCAGCGCTACGCACTTGAATTGGAAAAATGACCTGTAGCTTCTGTGAAATCGGTGGTGCTTTTCGTTTCATTAATCAACGTGGGCAACTATGTTCTGTGGAAGAGCTCGAAAGCGATTGCGATAGCGATCCCGAATCCGGTACGTCTTTCGAAATCAATCCCGCCATCATGGTCGGTCTCGTTTTGTTGAAATGATTCGTATTCTTCAAATCCTCTCTTGGACAAGAGTGACGATACAGCATGAAATTCAATCCAAACGCGATCAAGCAAAAACAGCGGACCGGGCAGTACGGTCGACATAGTCATCTGGCAGTGTGGCCCGGAGTTGATTTTGGTGCTTTCAGGAGATGGCATTCGTATCTTCGCGTGAATCGGTCCCGGACGACTGGGACGAGCCGTCTGGGTCGGGAGTATTCTTTTCCAGCCGGAGCCTTGGCGGAAGCAGAAGCTTTTCCGTACTGGTACGGTTTGGTCCGCCTTTGCCCAAGGGGCTTCGGCGCGACATCCTTCGCTAATTGGAGGACAAAGAAGCTCAGGACAGGCAGGACATACGACTCGC
>JAFGSJ010000123.1 GCA_016934675.1 bacterium
CTTTCGATTTGACAGACAACAAGGATACTTTAGAGACATCACGTTGTTCATGTCCGAAAGACATTTTCTTGTCTCCGAGAGCGATCCCGATAGCGATCCCGATAGCGTTCACTTTTTCAGGATGATACGATCTGTTCAAGTGTTTCCTAAATTTTCTGATAATCGTCCAGCGTTCAGAAAGAGTAGATTAAAACAGGTGCAGTAAAATTTTTTCATTATTCTGAAATGTCACCTCAATTTTATACTCATGCATAGAGCTTTCGGCAGAGTATTGATTGCACTCTATTTCTCAACCGACAATCTCTTAAGAAAGAGATTGTCAAATGCTGACTTTCTGGTCTATTGTACACGGTAAAGGAGTTGGGTGATGCGAATCAGAAACTGTTGGTTGTATAATGAGTATCAGATCGGGGTGTTGGGTACGGTGGTCGTGGCTTTGGGTGTTTTGTTCTTTTTTGGGACCGGAACCCGGTGTGAGGCAGGTCTAACCTATTTCCCCGGCCAGACTCGTCTCGAGGTAAAAGAGACCTTGCGAGTGGAGTATTCGCTGGCAGTCCTGGCCTGGCAGTTGCCCAGCGGGGTATTGCTGGCAGACCGGATGACGCCTGCAGGCTCCAGTCGATTTGGGACTGCTCTGCAACCCCATACGCCTGGAAGTGAGTGGTTCCTGGTACGGACTGGCGGGATTGGCTTCCATTCCTGTGCTTTTTCATTAACTGATTATGGTTGGGTGCACATCTCAGATGACATATTTGTCGTCCTGGAAGTCGCTCCGGAAAAATTGAATCAATTTGCTGCCTGTTCGCTGAAGAAACTCAGGATTCCCCAAGGACCTCCGCCCTTGGGGTCTGAACGTTATTCCCAGGGACTCAGAAATTATTTGAATCAGCCCGGAGTAGTATCGAAGAAACCGGCACATCAGGGTTTAATCGAGGTTTTTCTCGAGAGTGGCGACCAGGCACTGCTCGAACACGTGATCCAGGAAATATCCGGTTTCATTTCTTTCACTTATGAAGGCAATCCCCACACGGTTCATACTCGTTATTATAGCAGCTCGGATAAGACTTTAGTCGCGAGCTATCTCGGTGACAAACTGAGTAAATACGGATACGAGGTCCAATATGAAACCTTTTCCGTAGGGAACGTTACCTGCCGTAATGTCGTAGCGACCCTGACCGGCACCACATTTCCTGATGAGTATGTCGTGGTGGGCGGTCATTACGACTCGATCAGCGAGCAGGCAATGACCCTGGCACCCGGAGCAGATGACAATGGTTCGGGGGCGGCTCTGGTCATGGAAATCGCCCGTATGGCCGCACATTGTGCCTTCGAGAGATCGATCCAGTTCGTCTTATTTGATTCGGAAGAACAAGGCCTGAATGGCAGTTACTATTTCGTGGAACAAGCGGTCGGCTCAGGGCGAACGATCGTATCAGCGATCATTGCCGATATGGTCAGTTATTACGATAACAACTATGGCGTCATCATCGAAGGAGAGCCTGAATGGGAAACGCTTATGAGTATCATGGCCGAGAGTACGGCCACGTACACCACGCTCACGAGTCGTAAGGACTACTATAGTTGGGGCAGTGACCATGTTCCTTTTCAACAGGCTGGTATACCGGCCTTTCTGGCCATTGAATGGGATTATGAAGATTACCCTTATTACCATACTTCACAGGACAACTGGGAACATATTGCATCAACATCCGTTATTGCCTTCGAAATCAGTCAAGCCTGTGCCGCTACCTTGGCCGAAGTCGCCGGACTCCAATCCATAGATGTGCCCGCTCTGTCCAATGCCGGTCTGAGTGTACTGATCTTGATTCTCTCCGGGCTTTTGTATCTGACTCACTTTTGTACCAATCATTTCGTTGGCCGAAAGCGAAAGAAAGGTGTCTATGTTCAGGAAAGTGATCGAAACATCCACGTTCATACATTCGTTTCATTATGACCATGAACTGGTCCTCTTAACCGGGAACTCGCTGCAGATCCATAATAGCAGGAATTATCAAAAGGAAAAGGAGACAAAGCTTTTTGAAAAAGACGGGCTCAACCGCGATTTCATCGCCGATCAATATAATTTTTATATCAAGGATTTCATTTCTCTCTTGATTGTTGAGCGGAAGACACTCGAAATCATCACAAAAATCCGACTCGGTACAGACCTGAAAAATGACATATGTGCCCTGACGCAAGATGGAGACAATATCTATATCAGTATCAGGAATGGGGACCTTGTCAGTATTGAAAAGAATAATTTCGAGCGGATCACGACCAACAAGGTTGCCGAAACCAGTATCTGGGACATGGCTGTTCATAACCGGAAATTGATTGCCGGCACTGTTCGGGGTTCATTACTCGTCATAGAGCCTCGAAATCTCGAAGTTGAAAAAGAAGTACCGGCCCATAAGAAAAATACAAAAGGCATCTATATTATTGATAATTATATGTTAACCGCAGGCCAGGATTTGGTTCTGCACGTCTGGGATTTGGAAAAATTCGAAATTGTCGAAACGCTTAAGAAAACCCATAGTAAAGCATTTACTCTGGTCGGAACGACAGAAGATAGAATATTGACTGTGAGTTACGCCTGCGGAGAAATCAAAGTCTGGCATCGGTCAACGCTCAAGCACGAGAAAACTATCCCCATTCAAAAATGTCTAACCGGGAAAGCAATCATTGCAGGAAACACTCTGTATATGACTTCGCGAGCACTATCCGGTCTGGAAAAGACCTTTCTGTCTGAACTGTAAAGATGTGCATGATCGCTCGCGGTATCGGCTCGGGAAATGTTATTTCTTGCGATTTATGAAGAGTCGAACCAGACAAATCAGACCCAGCATTTGATCGGATTTTTTTTCTCATATTCTTCCAGCCAATCGAAGTGCTTTCCCGCTTGAGATTTCATTTGCTTTATTAAACAAGCTGGATTATACTGATGCAGACCTGACAGTTAGTTACCAGAACCATAGTACTGTGCTGTAAGGTGGAAATACATAAATAAAGGAGGATGGCAATGTTCTTACCAAAAATCAGTTCAATTTTTCTGTTTCTACTCCCCTTTTCACTTCTACTCGCTTTTTGTATTACCTTCTGTAGTGACGATGATGATGACACTACGCCCACTCCGACCGCAGTGACTTCGCCCACTCCGACCGAAACTCCTGGTGCAGAACAAGGTACATTGCATATCTGGACGACACCGATAGCGGGTGAGATTTTCCTGAACGGTGAATCTGTAGGCAATGGGGACTGGACGCAATCGGTTGATATTGGAATATATACCGTATCATTCGGTGATGTTTCAGGTTATTTCACACCTGATCAGAGAGCTGTTGAAGTTTTCACAGACCAGACCAGTGATGTCCAAGGTGTTTACGTTGAGTATTGCTCCTTCGTCGATGTGTGTGTCAACGGTGAAGCATATGACGGAGGTACAGTGTATATTCCTGCTGCTGGACAGCCGGCAGTTGCGACCATCACCTTCACCCAAGTCAATGGCATTTACTGGCAGGCAACCGCGGAAAATGGGACGGTGGACCCCACTTCAGGCTACCCGGGTCCCAATACGATTACCTTTATGGGTAGCGGAAGCGGATGTGGAGGAGTTGAGGCAACGGTCCAGATTGATGGCTATGTCGAGGGAGACAGGTTGAGTTGCTATCAAACAATTAAGTTTTTCATCGATTATCAATAATCAGTTCGAAGCAGGAAGGAAACTATCATCGACCTGTGGACCGAGCAAGCCGTCGGTATTCTCGGCGGACTGATCAAGGCCTTGTGGCACGCCCGAAACCTCGAACTGAGCAGACCAGATCTCAATCTCATCGATACGCTCTCGATCCGGCTCGATCGCGAAGACCACCAAGTCCTGTTCTCTCTTCATCGATAAAGGAGCCCGGTATACAATTCCGTACCAGCCAACAGAGCGTGACCACGAAGCAATCAGTCGTGGAAATCAAAGGGATATTATCCTGTTTTGTCTTGTGTAAGACAAAAGATTCATGTATATTTCAGAAAAAGGAGGAGACGATTATGTCACCTAAAAGTCTTATTCTGGTAATTGTGTTGGGATTCAGCCTCATTGAACCGGCCTTCGCTCTGGAAAAATATGTTGTTGATCCAGACCATTCCAATGTCGTTTTCACCGTGAGACATCTGATCATTGCGAAAGTCCAGGGTGAATTCACCGATTTTAGTGGTTCGATCATGTATGATCAGACCGATCCCTCACATTGGGATATCAGCGGATCCATACAAGTATCGAGTATCGACACGAACCAGGCCAAACGTGACGCTCATTTGCGCGGCCCTGATTTCTTTGATGTGGCGAAATATCCAGAGATCACCTTCAAGAGCAAGAACATAGTGAAAAAAGACGATAGTTATCTCGCCACAGGTTTATTCACGATGCATGGAGTAACCAAAGAAATCCAGGTCCCCTTTCGTATCAGCGGCACAATTGTCGATCCCTGGGGAAATAAGAGAATGGCCCTTGAAGCCGAATTAACCCTTGACCGGCTCGAATACGGGGTCAATTTCAATCAAGCCCTGGAAGCGGGAGGGCTTTTGGTCAGTAATGAGGTAGATATTCATTTATCGATTGAATTGGTCCTGGCCAAAGAATAAAGACCGACAAGAAGAACTGATAGAGCGTTTTAAAAAGGAAGTAACTTTCAAGAGTGAGTGGAATAATCCTTTATTAGTATGACGTTTCAGTCAATTCTGCTCATGATTTTTAGACTGCGATACCGTCAGTGAGAGGGTTTAGGTTAAGAAAGAGGAACAGGGACACACAATAGGAACACATAAGGATGAAAACTGTTAATCCATTATTTTTCCGTGCCATCGTTCTTGATCGCATAATAGTCGGATGCTATTTTTGACAGGATAACAGGAAGTATTGGATATTTTTTTGACCCTGTTCATCCGAATTCAAATCCTTCACCTTTCGTTTTTTTGCCTCTACCTTCTGGTAAAATTATGGGCATCTACCGGAGTACGTTGGGGTTGTAACGCAGAGAACACAGAGTCGCGGAGAAAAGTGAAAGAGGAGCAGGGACACACATGCATGGCACTATATATTCGGGGAAATGAAAACATGTCCGCAGATGTCGCGGATGAAAATCGGTGGTTCGAGTTTGACTGTCCCTACATCTCTCTTCACCACGAAGTGGTGACAGGTGTCAGCCAGGGGCAGAGCCATTTGTCGAAGTGAAA